>JBIQHJ010000024.1:0-6528 GCA_044508625.1 Alcaligenaceae bacterium | reverse complement strand
CGGGCTCCCCGCAGGCCCCGGCCGCAGGCGCGACGGCGGCTGCATCCCCGGCCGCCGCCGCGCCGGGCTCCGCCCCTTCGGTTTCGGCGGCGCCCTCCGGCGAGCCGTCGTCCGTCCACCCGCCGTCCGCTGCGGGCGGGTCCGCCGGCCTGCCCCTGCTGGTTCGCGTCACGCGGATCCAGGACAAGGACGTCGGTCCCCTGTCGGCCGAGATGGCGCTCATGGGCGAGGTGCTTCACAAGGAACACCAGGACGGGACCCTGTCGATCTGGCTCGAGACCACCGCGACGGCGAGCGACCTGGAAGCCGTGTGCTGCTTCGTCGTCAACGCCGACCAGGTATCCGTGCGCCCCGAGGCCGTGCCCGGCGCCGCGCCCGGCGACGGCCCGCAAGCCGCCGCGCGAGGATCCACGGCGGGCGAGGCCCTGCTCGCTGAGGCCGCGCGCGCGGTCGAGACGGCCTTCGCCGCCGACCCCGCGCCGGCCGGTCAGCCGCACTCCGACCTCGCGCATTCCACGGCGGGGCAGCCTGCGGGGGCGCACCCCGAATCCGCAGCCGCAACCTCCACGGCCGCCGCCAGCACCGCAGCCACCGGCACCGCAGCCACCGGCACCGCAGCCGGCCACACCCCGACCGGCTCCACGCCCTCCAAATCCGCCCCCGCGGAGGCCGCCGACCAGGGCGCTGCCGATTCTTCGGCCCGCGACGCCAAGGCCGGCAAGCACAAGGAAAACGGCACCATCCGCGTCGGCGTGGAAAAAGTCGACCAGATCATCAACCTGGTGGGCGAGCTCGTCATCACCCAGGCCATGCTGGTCCAGACCTCGCAGTCCCTGGACCCCGTGCTGCACGATCGCCTGCTCAACGGCATCGAGCAGCTCGAACGCAACGCGCGCGACCTCCAGGAGGCCGTGATGTCCATCCGCATGATGCCGATGGACTACGTCTTCAGCCGCTTCCCGCGCGTGGTGCGCGAGAACGCCACGCGCATGGGCAAGCGCATCCGGCTGGTCACCAAGGGCCAGGCGACCGAGCTCGACAAGAGCCTGATCGAGCGCATCATCGATCCGCTCACACACCTCGTGCGCAACAGCCTGGACCACGGCATCGAGATGCCCGAGGTCCGCCAGGCCCAGGGCAAGGATCCCGAGGGCACCCTGACCCTCTCGGCGCAGCACAACGGCGGGCAGATCGTCATCGACGTCATCGACGACGGCGCCGGCCTCAACCGCGAGCGCATCCTCAAGAAGGCGATCTCGCAGGGCTTCCCGGTGTCCGATGCCACTCCCGACGAGGAGCTCTGGCAATTGATCTTCGCGCCCGGCTTCTCGACGGCCGAAAAGGTCACCGACATTTCGGGGCGGGGCGTGGGCATGGACGTGGTGCGGCGCAACATCCAAGGCATGGGCGGGCACGTGCAGCTTTCGTCCCGGGCCGGGCAGGGGACGACCACCCGGATCGTGCTGCCCCTGACGCTGGCCATCCTCGACGGCATGTCCGTGCGGGTCGGCGCCGAGACCTTCATCCTGCCGCTCTCGCACGTCACGGAATCCATGCAGGCCACCGCCGAGCAGATCCACAGCATCTCCGATACCGAGCGGATGCTGCACGTGCGCGGCGAATACCTGCCGATCGTCGCCCTGCACGAGGTGTTCAACGTCGACGGCGCCGAGACCGACCTGACGCGCGCCATCGCGGTCATCCTGCAGGCCGAGGAGATGCGTTTCGCCCTGATGGTCGACCACCTGATCGGCCAGCACCAGGTGGTGGTCAAGAACCTCGAGGCCAATTACCGCAAGGTGCCGGGCATCTCGGCGGCCACCATCCTCGGCGACGGCAGCGTCGCGCTGATCGTGGACGTCTTCGCGCTGCGGCGCACGTCCACGCTGCGCGCCGTGGCCTGACCCCCTTCACGTTTTCCGGAGACCACCATGAATCTCAATCAAAAGCAGGACCAGGCCGAGGGGCAGGGCAGGGAATTCCTGGTCTTTACGCTCGCAGAGCAGGAATACGGCATCGACATCCTCAAGGTCCAGGAAATCCGCGGCTACGACAACCAGTCGGTCACCCGGATCGCCAACGTGCCATCCTTCATCAAGGGGGTGACCAATCTGCGCGGGGTCATCGTCCCCATCGTCGACCTGCGCATGAAGTTCAACCTGGACAAGGTCGAATACAACCACCAGACGGTGGTCGTCATCCTCAACGTCCACTCGCGCGTGGTCGGGGTCGTGGTCGACGGCGTGTCCGACGTGCTGATGCTGCAATCCTCGCAGATCAGCCCGGCGCCGCAGTTCGGGTCCGCATTCTCGACCGAGCACCTGATGGGCATCGGCACCGTGGGCGATCGCATGCTGATCCTGGTGGACATCGAGAAACTCATGACCAGCGAGGAAATGGCGCTGGTCGAGAGCGCGGCCGCCTGAGCGGGCGGCCGACCTTCGCGCATACCCGCGCATTCCCGTATCCCCGAGGCATCCAGAGAGGCGAGACTCTTCATGCAAGCAGGCAAGAAATCCTTATCCGGCGCTCTCAAAGTCCGCACCAGCCTGATCCTGGTGCTGGTTTTTTTCTTCGGCATGCTGATCGCGGGGGCCGCCCTGGGCGTGTTCTCGCTCAAGCTCAACAACGACGCCCTCAAGAACATCGTCAGGGACCAGCAGACGGGCTCCAGCATGGACGAGGCCATCAACCAGTACCAGGACGTCCAGGTGATGATGGGCCGCGCGATGGCGAGCTTCACCGTCAACAGCGACCTGCACAACAGCAGCATCGTCTCCGCCTGGGGCGGCGGCGAGCGGGCGAGCGGCCTGAGCGACGCCAGCCAGGCCCTGCTCAAGGAGGCCGAGCGCCAGCTCGCCCAGTCGCGCGAGGCCTTCGCCGCGTTCAAGACCCGCGCCGAGGCGACCATGGCGCCCGAGAGCGGCTATGACCGCGTGATCAGCGCCTACGACGAGCTGACGAGCAGCGGCCTGAGCAAGCTCCTCGAGGCCCTGCGCGCCGGCAAGATGGAGGACTACAACGACGTCCTGACCAACCTGGTGGTGCCCATGGAGGCCAATCTGCAGCAGGCCTACGAGACCCTCAAGCAATACCAGCAACTGCACATCGCCGAGGCGGTCGCCGTCGAGGAAACGCACTTCCAGCGCGTGGTGCTGGTCGTCGCCGTCTCGATGCTCGTGGCCCTGGCGTTCGCGATCTCGGCCTACATCTTCCTGCAGCGGGTCGTGCTGCGGCCCCTGGCCAATGCGGGGGCGCATTTCGACGGGATCGCCGCCGGCGACCTGACCCGGCCGATCGCCGTCGCCGCGCGCAACGAGATCGGCGTGCTCTACGAGGCCATGCGCCGCATGCAGGACGGCCTGTCGCGCACCGTGGCCTCGGTGCGCAGCGGCGTGAGCGAGATCCGCAGCGGCTCGCAGGAAATCTTCGCCGGCAACACCGACCTCAGCAGCCGGACCGAGCAGCAGGCGGCCTCGCTGCAGCAGACCGCCGCCAGCATGGAGGAGCTCGCCAGCACCGTGCGCCAGAATTCCGACAATGCCGAGCAGGCCGACCGCCTCGCCCGCGGCGCCGCCGAGGTGGCCCAGCGCGGCGGCGCCGCGGTGGCCGTCGTGGCCGAGACCATGACCGGGATCACCGCCAGCTCGGGCAAGATGTCCGAGATCGTCAGCGTGATCGACGGCATCGCCTTCCAGACCAACATCCTGGCGCTCAACGCCGCGGTCGAGGCCGCGCGCGCCGGCGAGCAGGGCAAGGGCTTCGCCGTGGTGGCCGGCGAGGTGCGTTCGCTGGCGCAGCGCAGCGCGCAGGCCGCCAAGGAAATCAAGGGCCTGATCGACGAGTCCATCGGGCGGGTCAAGGAAGGCTCCGAGCGCGTCGGCGACGCGGCCCGCATCATGGACGAGATCGTCAAGTCCGTGCAGGGCGTGACCGCCATCATGCACGAGATCTCCTCGGCCTCGCGCGAGCAGTCCGACGGCATCGTGCAGATCAACCAGGCGGTGACCGAGATGGATGGGGTGGTGCAGCAGAACGCCGCGCTGGTCCAGCAGGCGGCCGCGGCCGCCGGTTCCCTGCAGGAGCAGGCCGAGCGCCTCGCCGAGGCGGTCTCGGTGTTCAAGATCCGCGAGGGCGGCGAAGTGATCGATGTATCGGGCGGCGCGCTGGGATACCAGCCTCCGCCCTCCAGGCCCGCCCTGGCGCTGAACGCGTGAGCCGCCTGATGTCCAGGCGCGCAACATGAGCGGCGAGGCGCTGGCGACCTCGTTCTTCTCGCAGCCGGTCCTGCCCAAGGCGGAGCCGGCCGAGCTCGTGCGTGCCGTCCAGATCCTGCGGCGGCGCACCGGCATCGTCCTGGGCGAGCACAAGATGGACATGGCCGCGCGCACGCTGGGACTGCGCACGCGCCACCTGGGCCTGGAATCGGTGCGCGACTACCTGTCCATGCTCGAGCTCGACGCGGCCTCGCCCGAGTGGGAACGCTTCATCAGCGCCTTCACGATCAACCACACGGCGTTCTTCCGCGAGCGGCATCATTTCAAGGTCCTGGGCGACCTGGCCGCCTCGCGCAAGCGGCCGATCTCGGTCTGGTGCTGCGCCGCGTCCACCGGCGAGGAACCCTACACCATCGCCATGACGCTGCACGACGCCTGCGGCCAGCCCGACTCCGGCCTGTCGGTGATCGCCACCGACATCGACGTCCAGGCGATCGAGCAGGCCCGCAAGGGCATCTACACCCTGGACCGGGTCAAGCCCGTGCCGCCCGAGTTCCTCAAGCGCTATTTCCTGCGCGGGTCCGGCCGGCAGGCGGGCATGGCCATGGTCAAGCCCGTGCTGCGCGAGATGGTGTCCTTCGACGTGCTGAACCTGGTGGCGCCCCAGTGGCCGCTCACGCAAAAGTTCGACGCCATCTTCTGCCGCAACACCATGATCTACTTCGACAAGCAGACCCAGACCCGGATACTCGAGCGCTTCGTGCCCCTGCTCAAGCCCGGCGGCCTGCTGTTTGCCGGGCATTCCGAAAACTTCACGTACCTGACGAAGGCCTTGCGCCTGAAGGGGCAGACCGTTTATACCCTGGCCTGAGGGACGGGGCGCAATCAGGCAATGGCATCCATGAAGAAAATTCGCGTTTTGTGTGTGGACGATTCGGCGCTGGTCCGCAGTCTGATGAGCGAGATCATCAACGGGCAGCCCGACATGGAGGTCGTGGCCACCGCGCCGGACCCCCTGGTCGCCCGCGAGCTCATCAAGCACCACAATCCCGACGTGCTGACGCTCGACGTCGAGATGCCGCGCATGGACGGCCTGGATTTCCTCGAGCGCCTGATGCGCCTGCGGCCCATGCCCGTGGTGATGGTGTCCTCGCTGACCGAGCGCAATTCCGAGGTCACCCTGCGCGCGCTCGAGCTGGGGGCGGTCGACTTCGTGACCAAGCCCAAGCTCGGCCTGCGCGACGGCCTGCTGGAATACAGCGACATGATCGCCGACAAGATCCGCGCGGCGGCGCTCGCCCGCCCGCGGCAGCGCCAGGCGGTGGACAGCGGCGCGCGCCAGCGCCTGGCGCAGGCCTTCTCCACCACCGAAAAGCTCGTCATGATCGGCTCCTCGACGGGCGGCACCGAGGCCATCCGCCACGTCCTCGAGCCGCTGCCGGCCAACAGCCCGGCCATCATGATCACGCAGCACATGCCCGCGGGCTTCACCAAGTCCTTCGTCCAGCGCCTCGACGGCCTGTGCGCGGTGAGCGTGCACGAGGCCGAGGACGGCCAGCGCGTGCTGCCGGGCCACGTCTATCTCGCGCCGGGCGGCGTGGCCCACATGAAGCTCGCGCGCTCGGGGGCCAACTACGTGGTCAAGCTCGAATACTCCGAGCCGGTCAACCGCCACCGGCCCTCGGTGGACGTGCTGTTCAATTCGGCCGCGCAGGTCGCGGGCAAGAACGCCATCGGCGTGATCCTCACCGGCATGGGCAAGGACGGCGCCCTGGGCCTGCTGGCCATGCGCGAGGCGGGCGCGCGCACCTTCGCGCAGGATGAGGCGAGCTGCGTGGTCTTCGGGATGCCGCGCGAGGCCTTGCTGATCGGGGCGGCCGAGGAGGCCGTCCCCTTGTCGGAAATGAGTGAAAAAATCCTCAAGAGCGCGGGCGCCTACGGGCACCGGGTCTGAGGCCCGGCGGAATCGCCCGATTGTTGGGCTCACACTTTTACATTGGAGAGTGATCGGTGGTACAGAAAACCATGAAAATCCTGATCGTCGATGATTTCCCGACGATGCGCAGGATCATCAAGAATCTGCTCAAGGACCTGGGATTCGAGAATGTCGATGAGGCCGAGGACGGCGCCATCGGCCTCGAAAAGCTGCGCAACGGCAGCTTCGATTTCGTGGTGTCGGACTGGAACATGCCCAACATGGACGGGCTGACGATGCTGCAGCAGATCCGGGCCGACCCGAACCTGTCCTCGCTGCCCGTCCTGATGGTGACGGCCGAGGCCAAAAAGGAAAACATCATCGCGGCGGCCCAGG
>JBIQHJ010000093.1:0-6496 GCA_044508625.1 Alcaligenaceae bacterium | reverse complement strand
TTCTTCGGGCACCCCGAGGTCTACATCATGATCCTGCCGGCCTTCGGCATCGTGTCGCAGATCGTGCCGACCTTCGCCCGCAAGCGCCTGTTCGGCTATTCCTCGATGGTCTACGCCATCTGCGCCATCGCCATCCTGTCGTTCCTGGTGTGGGCGCACCACATGTTCACCACCGGCATGCCCGTGACCGCGCAGTTGTTCTTCATGTACGCCACGATGCTGATCTCGATCCCCACCGGGGTCAAGGTGTTCAACTGGACGGCGACCATGTGGCGCGGCTCGATGACCTTCGAGACCCCGATGCTGTTCGCCATCGGCTTCATCTTCGTGTTCACCATCGGCGGCTTCACCGGCCTGGTGGTCGCCATCGCGCCGATCGACATCCAGGTGCAGGACACCTACTACGTGGTGGCGCACTTCCACTACGTGCTGGTGGCCGGCTCGCTGTTCGCCCTGTTCGGCGCCACCTACTACTGGCTGCCGAAATGGTGCGGCCACATGTATGACGAGCGCCTGGGCAAGTGGCACTTCTGGATGACGATGATCTCGTTCAACGTCACGTTCTTCCCGATGCACTTCCTGGGCCTGGCCGGCATGCCGCGCCGCTACGCCGACTACGCGGCGCAGTTCACCGACTTCCACCAGGTGGCCACCATCGGCGCCTACTGGTTCGGCCTGTCGCAGCTACTGTTCCTGTACATCGTCCTGAAGGCCTACGCGGGCCGCGGCGAGCGCGTGGCGGCGAGCCCCTGGGAAGGCGCCGAGGGCCTGGAATGGACGGTGCCCTCGCCCGCGCCCTACCATACGTTCGAAACGCCCCCCGTCCTGGACGGCAAGGCCTGATTCCTTCGCAGCAGCAATATGCAGTCCATGACGCCCGAGCAACGCAGACGCAACCGCCGCACCGGCCTGATCCTCGCCATCTTCGCCGTGGCGATCCTGGTCTGGACCTTCGTGCGCGGGAACGTCTTCGGAGGCGGATGATGAGCACGCGCCAGGGCCGGTCGACCTTCCTGAGCACCGTGCGCACCGTGGCCTGGGGGTTCCTGGGCCTGCGCAAGCGCTCGGGGCACGACAGCGACATGTCGCAAGTGCGGCCGTCGCACGTGATCGTCGCCGGGCTGCTGGGCGGATTGATATTCGTGCTGCTGCTCGTGCTGGCCGTCAGGCTTGTGACGTCCTAGCCAGGACACCGATGAAAGCAAACCATACCGGAATTCTCAGGAGAACAAGATGAGTGCAGGTCAAATGGCCCACGGCGGCAAGGCGCCCTACTATTACGTGCCTCACCACTCGGTCCATCCCATCCGCGCCAGCATCAGCATGCTGGCCACCCTGGTGGGGGCGGCCCTCTGGGTCAACGGCTACGCCGTCGGCCAGTGGCTGTGCTTCGCCGGGATCCTGTGCATGTTCATCGTGCTGTACGGATGGTTCGGCGACGCGATCCGCGAATCCGAGAACGGCGTCAACAGCCAGCGCGTCGACGTCTCGTACCGCTGGAGCATGACCTGGTTCATTTTCTCGGAGGTCATGTTCTTTTCTGCGTTCTTCGGCTCGCTGTGGTACACCCGCGAGGTGACCACGCCGTGGCTCAGCAACCTCGATCACCAGACCCTGCTGTGGCCGAGCTTCGCGGGCACCTGGCCCAACCTCGGGCCCGCCGGCACGATCGCGCCGTTCGAGACCGTCGGCCCGTTCTGGCTGCCGACCATCAACACGGCCCTGCTGCTGAGCTCGGGCGTCACCCTGACCATCGCCCACCACGCGCTGCGCGCCGCGCACCGCAACAAGGCGATCTTCTGGCTGGCCCTGACCGTCATCCTGGGCTTCACCTTCGTGGGCTGCCAGGCCTATGAATACCACCATGCCTACACCGAGCTGAACCTGCGCTTCACCTCGGGGGCGTACGGCGCGCTGTTCTACATGCTGACGGGCTTCCATGGCTTCCACGTGATCCTGGGCGCCACCATGCTGACCGTCATCCTGCTGCGCCTGGTGCGCGGGCATTTCACCCCCGACCACCATTTCGGCTTCGAGGGCGCCGCCTGGTACTGGCACTTCGTCGACGTGGTGTGGCTGGGCCTGTACCTGTTCGTCTACTGGTTCTGAGGCGCGCGCGCCCCATCCAGCAAAAGGCCGGTTCGCCGGCCTTTTTTACCGCCGCGCCTACCACCGGCCATGCGGGAACGCCCCCCGCCTACGACCCCGACACGGCGGAGAGGCCCGTGCTCTCGATCCAGCCCAGGCTGTGGCCCACGAGTACGAACAGGAACAGCAGGATGGACAGCCCGATGCGCCAGGTCAGCGCCCAGGCCATGCGGTCGCTGCGGCTATGATCCTGCATCAGGTACACCAGGGCGGAGGCCAGGCTGGCCACCACGCCCAGGAACAGCAAGACGATCACGATTTTCATGCACCCTCCAGAGCAGGCCCGCCGGCGCCGCCTCGCGGCGACGCGCCGACGGCGCCTCAACCGGGATTATCACAAACATGAGCTCACCAAAGCGCTTTCCCCTCCGGCGGGCCACGGCCCTGGCGCTGCTGGCGGCAGTGGCCATCGCCTGCCTGATGGCCGGCCAATGGCAGTTGCGCCGCGGCGCCGAGCGTGAAGCCCTCGCCGCGGAAATGCGCGCGGGCCGCGACGCGGCGCCGATCACGCTCGACGCCGGGACGCGGGACGGCCCGGACTGGCATCCGGCCAGCGTACGGGGCGTCTGGCTCCACGAATTCACTGTACTCCTAGATAATCGCAACCTCAAAGGTCGGCCCGGCCTCTGGGTGGCGACGCCCCTGCGGCTGGAGGACGACCCCCGCCAGGCGGTGCTGGTCCTGCGCGGCTGGATGCCGCGCCCCCTGCCCACCGATCCGCCGGCCGACCTCAGGCCGCCCGCGGGCGTGGCCGAGGTCCGCGGCACCCTGCTGCACCGGGTGCCGCGCCTCTTTGACCTGGGCTCGCTCACCGGACGCGCCGAGGCCCCGCCCGCCTTCCCGGGGCCGGGCGGCGAACCACCGCGGGTGCAAAATCTGGCATTATCCGATCTGGCCCGCGCCACGGGCCTGGAACTGCTGCCGGTCGTCCTGGAGCAAGCCCCCGTGGACGGCTCGGCCCTGCGCCAGGAATGGCCGGGCCCTTCGCTGGACGCCGGCCAGAACTACGGCTATGCCCTGCAATGGTTCGGTTTCGCCGCCATCGCCCTGGTCGCCGCCATCGCCCTGGCCTGGCGCACCTGGGTCCGGCCGCCCCGCTCCGGGCCCGATTCCGAACACGAGGACCACGACGCATCATGACGAGCTCCACACGCCGCACCCGCTCCAACCTGCCGCTGCTGGCCATCCTGGCGGTCTGCCTCGCGCCGGTGGTCTTCGCCGTGCTGGCCTACTACGTGCCCGCCCTCGGGCTGCGCCCGGCGGGCACCTCCAACCACGGCCGCCTGATCGAGCCGCAGCGCCCCATCCCCGCCGCCGCGGACCTGGCCCTCACGGACGCGCAGGGCGCGGCCTTCGACCTGAACGGCCTCAAGGGGCAATGGCTGCTGCTCAGCGCCGGCCCGGGCGCCTGTCCCGAGGATTGCGTGCGCAGGCTATTCATCCTGCGTAACACGCACGCCAGCCAGGGCAAGGAGGTCGAGCGCCTGAACCGCGTCTGGTTCGTCATCGACGACGCGCCCCTGAATCCCGTCGTCGAATCCGCATACCAGGGCACCATCGTCCTGCGCGCAGACCCCGCGCAGCTCGCCGCCTGGCTGGCCCCGGACGCGGCCGACCCGCGCGCGGGCCTGCTCGAGCGCATGTGGATCGTCGATCCGCTGGGCAACCTCATGATGGATTTTCCCCAGGGCATCGAACCCGAGCACGTGCGCGACGATGTCCGCACCCTGCTCAAGAACTCCCGCATCGGCTGAACCCGGATCCTCCATGCCCACCGCCCCCCGCACCCTCGCCCGCTACCGCAAGCTGGTCTTCCTGACCTGGTTCCTGACGCTGGACCTGATCATGTTCGGCGCCTTCGTGCGGCTGACCGATTCGGGCCTGGGCTGCCCCGACTGGCCGGGCTGCTACGGGCACCTCAGCCCCCTGGGCGCCAGCACGCACATCGAGCGCGCCCTCGAGGCCATGCCCTACGGCCCCGTCAGCGTCGGCAAGGCCTGGATCGAGATGATCCACCGCTATGCCGGCATGATCCTCGGGATGCTCATCATCGGCATCGTCTTCATGGCCTGGCGCCATCGGCGCACGCTGCGGAACACCCCCTGGCTGGCCACCGCGATCCTGGTGGCCGTCTGCGTGCAGGGCGCCTTCGGCGCCTGGACGGTGACCCACCGCCTCATGCCCCTGGTGGTCAGCACCCACCTGGTCCTGGGCATGGGCCTGCTGGCCCTGATGACCTGGCTCGCGGCCCGCGAAAAGGATCACGCGCCGGTCCCCGCCGAGGCCAGCCGATGGCGGCCCTGGATGATCCTGGGCCTGTGCGTGCTGTTCGCGCAGCTCGCCCTGGGCGGCTGGGTCAGCACCAATTACGCCGCGCTGGCCTGCATGGATTTCCCGACCTGCCACGGCGAGTGGATGCCGTCCATGGATTTCCATGGGGGCTATTCGCTGGTGCGCGGCCTGGGCCTCCTGCCCTCGGGCGAGATGATTTCCCAGGAGGCCCTGACGGCGATCCACTGGACCCATCGCAACTTCGCGCTGCTGGTCTTCGCCCTGCTGGGCACGCTGGGGTGGCGCCTGCGCGCGGTGCCCGGCCTGGCCGGGCCGGCCCGCCTGCTGCTGGCCCTGCTGGTCCTCCAGTTGCTGACCGGCCTGACGACGATATTCTTCCAGTGGCCGCTGGCGATCGCCGTCCTGCACAACGGCGGCGGCGCCGGCCTGGTGCTGGTCGCGGTCACGCTGGTGCTGCGCTTATCGCAGGCCGGCAAACCGACTAGAATAGCCTCATGACCGCCACCACCGCCCCATCCCGTTCGCTGCTGCGCCAGTACCTGGTGCTGACCAAGCCCCGCGTCACGCAGCTCGCCGTCTTTTGCGCGGTCATCGGCATGTTCCTGGCGACACCCGGCATGCCCGATCCGTGGCGCGTGGCGGCGGCCACGGCGGGGATCTGGCTGCTGGCCGCGGCGGCCTTCTCGATCAACTGCCTGATCGAGCGCGAGACGGACGCCCTCATGCTGCGCACCGCGCGCCGCGGCACCGCCAGCGGCGTGATCTCCAGCCAGCAGGTGCTGCTGATGGCGGGGGTGCTGGGCGGCCTCGGCATGCTCGTGCTGTACTGGTGGGTCAATGCGCTGACCATGTGGCTGACCTTCGCCACCTTCGTGGGCTACGCGCTGATCTACACCGCCATCCTCAAGCCCCTGACCCCCCAGAACATCGTCATCGGCGGCTTCTCGGGGGCCATGCCGCCGGCGCTGGGCTGGGCGGCCATGGCCGACGCCGTGCCGGCCGAGGCATGGATCCTGGTGCTGATCATCTTCATCTGGACGCCGCCCCATTTCTGGGCCCTGGCCCTGTACCGCAGCAAGGACTACGTCGAGTCCGGCCTGCCCATGCTGCCCGTGACCCACGGCAAGCATTTCACGCGGCTGCACATCCTGCTCTACAGCATCGCGCTGTTCGCGGCGACGATGCTGCCCTTCGTCATCCGCATGAGCGGCCCGGCCTACCTCGCGGCCGCCTGTGTGCTCAGCGGCCGCTTCGTGTGGCAATCCTTTGAGCTATATCGAAATTACAGCGACGCCCGATCGCGTAAACTGTTCCACTATTCGATCGCATACCTGGCCTTGCTGTTCGGCGCGCTGCTCCTGGACCACTGGATCGGCCTGCTCGTCTAGGGCCGGGTCCATAGGATGCCATGAAAGCTTCGTTTTCCCCCCTCAGGCGCCTGCTGGTGGCCGGCGCCGCCTGCGGACTGTCCGCAGTGCTGCTCGGCTGCACCCCAGGCGCCTCCAGCCAGCCCCTGGACTTCAACGGCAGCGACATCACCGGCTCGCACCTGGGGCGCGACCTCGACATGACCGACACCGAGGGCAAGCCGCGCACCCTGGCCGACTACAAGGGCAAGGTCCTGATGGTGTTCTTCGGCTATACCCAGTGCCCCGACGTGTGCCCCACCGCCATGGCGCAGGTCGCCCAGGCGCTCGAGCTGCTGGGCGACCAGGCCGCCGACGTCCGCGTGATCATGATCTCGGTCGACCCGGCGCGCGACACCCCGACCGTGCTGGGCGCCTACGTCCAGGCCTTCGATCCGTCCTTCATCGGCCTGACCGGCACCCCCGAGCAGCTCGACAAGACCGCGAAATCCTTCAAGGCCTACTACGCCAAAGAGCCCGGGCCGACTCCCGAGCAATACGCGATGAACCATTCCTCGTCGTTCTACCTGATCGACCGCGACGGCGAGGCGCGCGCCCTGATCCGCTCGGACAGCACGCCCGAGGACATGGCGCACGACATCAAGCTGCTGCTGTAAGCCGGCCGCCTGGCCGCGCGCCTGCCGCCCCCG
>JBIQHJ010000092.1:0-6512 GCA_044508625.1 Alcaligenaceae bacterium | reverse complement strand
GGCGCTGCGTCGATCCGTGGATCGCCGCGGGTGTCGGCGGCCGGCAGCAGGCGCCCGACCGCCGGCATGGCCACGCCGGCCTCGAGCGAGGCCTTGCGCCAGTGCTCCAGGGCGAGCTCGGGGCGGCCCAGGGCATCGTCCAGCGTGCCCAGCAGCGCGTGCACGTGCGGGTCGGAACGCAAGGCGAGGCTGCGTTCGAGATAATGCTCGCCCTGCCCCCAGAGCTGGGCGCCGAGGCAGAGCTGGCCCAGGGCGGCCAGCAGGCCCGGGTGCTCGGGATTGGACTTGAGCCAGAGCTCGGCGCGCGCCAGCCGGTGCGCCGCCTGCTCGGGCTCGCAGCGGGCGTAGGCGCGCAGCAGCGCGTCGTCCAGCGTGTGCCCGAGCGCGGCCTCGAGGATCCGCGCGGATTCGACGGCGTGCCCGAAACGGGCCTGGGCCTCGGCCGCCGCCAGGGCGATCGCCGGATCCAGGCGCTCGTCGGCGTTCAGGTCGGCCCAGAGGGCCTTGACCGCCGCCTCGTCGTCGCGCCGGAAGCGCTTGACCACCGCGTCGCGGATGAAATCGCGGCCCTGGGCCGGGTCGATGGCGCTGCGGCGCAGCAGGATGCGGGTCAGGGCGTAGACCCGCTCGTCATGGCCGAGCTGGCGGTGGGCCCGCAGCAGCAGGCGGGTCGAATGGAAATAGCGCGAGGAGGCGTCCTGCAGCGGCTCGAGCAGGGCCAGCGCCTCGGCGGCGCGATTCTGGTCCAGGTACATCTCGGCCGTCACCGTGTCGACGGCCTGGCGCAGGCGGGTATCCTGGCCCGCGCCCTCTTGCGCCAGGCGCAGGACCTGGTCGCGGCGCTTGTACTCGCCCAGCAGGTGCAGGGCGCGCGCGGCGCTCAGGCCGGCCAGCACCTTGCGATCGGCCGAGCGCGTGCGCGACAGCAGGTTGGAGAGGTCTTTCTCGGCCTGGGCGTAGCGGCCCTCGAGGACGTTGATCCAGCCGCTCTCGAGCAGCTCGATGTCGCGGGTCTGGGAGCGGCGGCCGCGCCAGGCGCGGAAACGGCCGGGGCTGTCGCTCAGCCAGCCGATGCAGTCCAGCAGCCAGTGCAGGGCGACGAAGCCGGCCAGCAGCAGCACCACGGCCAGGGACAGGGACAGCTCGATGCGCCAGGGCTGGGCGATGATGAGGACGTTGCCGCCGTGCTCGCGCAGCACCAGGGCCAGCGCCACGGCGGCGGCCAGCAGGATCAGGGTCCAGAACCAGGTTCGCATGGCCGCCTCCCTACAGCGTGCCGGCGGAGGCGGCGCCCGGATCCTTGGCCGGCGCGGCCGGGGAGCCCGCCGCGGCGGCATCCGCCGGCGCCTTGGATTCGGGATCGGACGATTCCTGGCCCGGCTCGGGGGCCTCGTGCGCGCTGATGGCGTCGCGCGCGGCGGCGACCGCATCGAGGCTGTTGTCGACCGTCGGCAGGCGGGTCTCGATCGCCGTATCGAGCAAGGAACGGGCAAGCCCCAGGGCCTCGCGCGACTGTTGCGAGCGCATGTCGAAGCGACGCTCGACGGCGTCGGCGACGTGGCCCAGCTCGGTCTGCCAGATCCGCGACTGGCGCATCATCAGGGCGAGCTGCGCGGTGAGCGTGCGCTGCTGCAGGCCCTCGCGGAAACGCTGGGCCTGGTCGGGCGACATCAGCAGCGCCGCCGCGTCGTCCACGCGCCGGACCTCGAACAAGGTCCGCAGGTCGCGCGACAGCATGGCCCCCGCCTCGCGCGTCCAGCCCCAGGCCTCGGCGCCCATGCGCCGCCACCACGCCGCATCCGGATCGGGGGCGGGCCCGGCGGGGGGGGTGGACGGAGGCTCGGCCGCATGGGGCGCGGGCACCGGCGCCGCCGCGTCGGGCACCAGCAGCGGGGCCTCGCCGAGCAGGGCGTGCAGGCGATCGAGCTTGGCGGACAGGGACGGCAGGTCGACGGTGGACACGGCGCGCAGGCGGTCGACGTCGCCGTTGATGGACTGCTGGAGGGAGGCGAGCGCCGGACGGTTGGCGCGCGCGAGCCGCGCCTGGGCGACCTCGAGGGAAATGATGGCGTTGGCGACGTTGCCGTCGAGGCTGAGCTGCTGCTGGGCGATGGTGACCAGGCGATCGATGTCGTTGAGCAGCAGCAGATCGGAACCGCTGTCGGTCATCATCTGCAAGGCCTGGTCGAGGTCGTCGATCTGGGCCTGCGCATCGTCCAGGGCACCGTGCAATTGCTCGATCTGCGCGGCCTGGCTGCTCACCTCGCCGCGCGCCGCCTCGGCCGCCTCGCGGGCCAGTTGCGCATCGCGGGCGGCCTGGCCGCCCCGCTGGACCATGTCGGCCCGCAGGGCGCGGTATTCCTGGTTCTGGTACCACAGCGCGCCACCCAGCAGGATCGCCAGCACGACCAGCAGGAACACGGCGACCGCGAGCGGCGAAGCCCTGCCCTTTTTGCGCCGCCCGGAGGCGCCGGCGGCGCCGGCGTCGGCGGGCGTGGGCTGCGGGGTCGGCGCCGCGGATTCGTCGGTGTGCGTGCTGCGGTCTCGATCGGTCATGACGGCGTGCTTTTCCTTCTAACAACGCGAGCGGGATGCTGCCAATATAGCCTGAATTATCGCCTGCTCGTCGGGCGCACAGATTTTTACATCGGGCGTCGCGCCCGGGCCGCGGGCCGCGGGCGCGGCCTCGATCAGGCATTGTAACCGCCGCGCGATGCGCTCGTGGACCGCCACGGCGCGCAGCGCCGGCGGCCACCCCAGGCCGTGGACGCGCAGGCTGTCGGCGATGGCCTCCAGGCCCTCGAGGCTGGTGAGCAGCAGGATGCACGGGCGCGCGTCGATGACCGCCTGGCACTGCGCGCGCGTCCAGCGCGCGGGATCGCGGCCGTACAGCGCATGGCGCCGGACCTCGCAGCCCCGGCGCTCGAGCTGCGCGCCCAGCCATTCGCGGCCGCGCTGGCCGCGCAGGATGAGCGCGCGCGCCGGGCGCAGCCCACGCGCCTCGATCAGCGCCATCAGGGCCTCGGAATCCTGCGAGCCGTCGGCGGGCGGCGCCAGGACCCGGTCCGCCGGCACCCGCTGGCGCAGGGCGCGGGCCGTGGCCTGACCCACGCCGGCCGCGAAGATTCCGTCCGGCCACTGGCCCGCCCATTGCGCGAAATACCGCTCGACCGCCTGGCGGCTGACGAATACCAGCAGGTCGTAGCCCGCGGGCGCGGGCGCCGGCTCGTCGAGGGACCGCAGGACGAGCGCGGGGGCGATGGCGACCGCGAGGCCCTCGGCCTCGAGGGCGCGGGCGATCCCCTCGTTGCGTCCGGCCGGCCGCGTCAGGACGGCAAGCGGTGCGCCAGCCTCCGGCATGCGCCGTCCACGCTCAGTGCGCGCCGGGCGCGGCCAGCAGACGCGCGAGTATGGCATCCGCGCCCTGCGCCAGCAGGGCCTGCGCCACCTCGGCGCCCAGGGCCTCGGCCCGGTCGCTGGACCCGGCGGCCCCGGCGCGCAGCACGCGCGAGCCGTCCGGCTCGGCCACGAGGGCCTGAAGCTCGAGCCGCCCGCCGGACTCGCGCGCATAGGCCGCCAGCGGCACCTGGCAGGAGCCGCCCAGCGCGCGCGAGACCGCCCGCTCGGCCAGCGCACAGGCGGTGCTGCGCTCGCAGGCGAGCGGCGCGAGCCAGGCCCGCAGGTCGGCCCGATCGGCCATGGTTTCGATGCCCAGCGCGCCCTGGCCCGCCGCCGGCAGGCTGTGTTCCGGCGGCAGGACCGCGCGGATGCGCCCGGCCAGGCCCAGGCGGCGCAGGCCGGCCGCCGCCAGGATGATCGCGGCGTACTCGCCGCGGTCGAGCTTTGCCAGACGGGTGTCGAGGTTGCCGCGCAGGGGCCGGACCCGCAGCCGGGGGAAGCGCTCGCGCACCTGCGCCTCGCGCCGCAGGCTGGAGGTGCCGACCACGGCGCCGTCGGGCAGGTCCTCGAGGCGCGCGTAGTCGTTCGATACCAGCGCGTCGAAGGGATCCTCGCGGCTCATGATGGCGGCCAGCGCGAACGGCGGCCCCAGGTCGACGGGGACGTCCTTGAGGGAGTGGACCGCGAGGTCGGCCCTGCCGTCCAGCAGCGCGGTCTCGAGTTCCTTGACGAACAGGCCCTTGCCGCCGACCTTGGACAGGGTGCGGTCCAGGATGCGATCGCCGCGCGTGGTCATGTCCAGCAGCTCGATGCCGCAGCCCGGGTACAGCGCCTGCAGGCGGTCGCGGACGTGCTGCGCCTGCCACAGGGCGAGGCGGCTCGCCCGCGTGGCGATCACGAGGCGGCTGGGGGCGGCGGCCGTCATGGCGCGCACCTCGCCAGCAGCAGGCTGGCGGCGATGCCCAGCGCCGCCAGGATCGCCAGCCCCTGCAGCAGCGACAGGCGGGATTCGCGGGGCTTGCGCCCGGGCTCGCGCTCGGGAGTCATGGCTGGCCCGCCGCCGACGAGGCCCGCGCCGCCTTGCGCCGACGAGCGGTCCAGCTACCCACGGCCACGACCAGCAGGGCGCCCACGATCTCGGCGGCGATCTTGACGATCGCCTCCTGGGGGCCGAACCACCGGTGCACCGCGACGTCGGTCACCAGCATGCCGCCGGCGATCCAGCCCAGCAGGGCCGCGCCCAGCGTCACGACGATGGGGAAGCGGTCGATCAGCTTGAGCACCAGCGTGCTGCCCCACACGATGATGGGCACGCTCAGCAGCAGCCCGAAGATGACGTAGCCGAGCTGGTGGTCGGGGATGGTGTTCTGCGCGGCGCCGGCGATGGCAATGACGTTGTCCAGGCTCATCACGAAGTCGGCGATGATGATCGTGCGAATGGCCGCCCATACCGAGCTCGCGCCCTGGATGCTGTCGTGGTGGTCGTCCTCGGGCAGCATGAGCTTGATGCCGATCCACAGCAGCAGCACGGCGCCGACGATCTTGAGGTAGGGGATCGCCAGCAGCGTGAGGGCGAAGGCGATCAGGACGACGCGCAGCACGATGGCGCCCGCCGTTCCCCACAGGATCCCCTGGATGCGACGCTTGTGGTCGAGCTTGCGGCACGCCAGGGCGATCACCACGGCGTTGTCCCCGCCCAGCAGGATGTCGATCAGGACGATCTGGAATATCGCCCCCCAATGCAGTTGCCCGATCAGTTCAAGCATTCGCGTCCCCCGATGCGTATGATCTTCGGTTGAGGAAAACGGCCCGCCGGGCGGGCCTCGTCCGTCCGATCGGGCGCCCGCGAGGCCCGCCCGATCGGCGTGCGCTCACAGCACGGTCTTGAGCAGCTTGCCCATTTCCGAGGGATTGCGCGTGGTGCGGATGCCGCAGGCCTCCATGATCTCGAGCTTGGCGTCGGCCGTATCGGCGCCGCCCGAGATCAGGGCGCCGGCGTGGCCCATGCGCTTGCCGGCGGGCGCGGTCACGCCGGCGATGAAGCCGACCACGGGCTTTTTCATGTGGTCCTTGGCCCACTGCGCGGCGTCGACCTCGTCGGGCCCGCCGATCTCGCCGATCATGATCACGGCGTCCGTGTCGGGATCGTCGTTGAACATCTTGAGCACGTCGATGTGCTTGAGGCCGTTGATGGGGTCGCCGCCGATGCCCACCGCGCTGGACTGGCCCAGGCCCAGTTCCGTGACCTGCGCCACGGCCTCGTACGTCAGGGTGCCCGAGCGGCTGACCACGCCGATGCGGCCCTTGCGGTGGATGTGTCCCGGCATGATCCCGATCTTGATCTCGTCGGGGGTGATCAGGCCCGGGCAGTTGGGGCCCAGCAGCAGCGTCTTGCGGTTTTCGGCGCGCATGCGGTTGCGCACCTCGAGCATGTCGCGCACGGGGATGCCCTCGGTGATGCAGATGGCCAGGTCCAGGTCGGCCTCGACGGCCTCCCAGATGGCGGCGGCGGCGCCCGCGGGTGGCACGTAGATGACCGACACGGTCGCGCCGGTGGCCTGTTTGGCGTCCTTGACGGAGGCGTAGATGGGAATGCCCTCGAAGTCCTCGCCGGCCTTCTTGGGGTGCACGCCGGCGACGAAGGCCGCCCGGCCGTTGGCGTAGTCGCGGCACATGCGGGTGTGGAACTGGCCGGTCTTGCCGGTGATCCCCTGCGTGATGACCTTGGTGTCCTTATTGATCAAAATCGACATGTTTCTTCCTCGGATAGGCTTATTTCGCGGCAGCGGCGACGACGGCGGTCGCGGCTTCGGCCATGGTGTCTGCGCTGATGATGGGCAGCCCGGACTCGGCAAGCATGCGCTTGCCCTGTTCCTCGTTGGTGCCCTTCATGCGCACGACCAGCGGCACACCGAGGTTGACCGCCTTGCAGGCCGCGATCACGCCTTCGGCGATGACGTCGCAGCGCATGATGCCGCCGAAGATGTTCACGAGGATCGCCTTGACGCCGTCGTTCTTGAGCATGATCTTGAAGGCCTCGGTGACCTTCTCGGCGGTCGCGCCGCCGCCCACGTCCAGGAAGTTGGCGGGCTCGCCGCCGAACAGCTTGATGG
>JBIQHJ010000091.1:0-6650 GCA_044508625.1 Alcaligenaceae bacterium | reverse complement strand
GTCGGCGCGACCAAGACCGCCGAGCGCCAGGAAATGGTCGAGACCCGCCAGGTGCAGCTCGTCCACGAGCAGCCCGTGCGCATCGAGCCCTCGGTGACCAGCGTGCCCAAGTCCCCGCGCGTCCAGCAGGAAAAGCAGCAGTCCCTGTTCACGCCCAAGGAGGATCCGGCCCTGGGTGGCGCGCTGCCGGCGCTGTCGCTGCTGGATCCGGTCGAGGAAACCCGCGAGACCGTGTCCCCCGAGACCATCGAATTCACCTCGCGCCTGATCGAGAAAAAGCTCTCGGATTTCGGCGTGAGCGTGGTCGTGGTCTCGGCGCAAGCCGGCCCCGTGATCACCCGCTACGAGATCGAGCCGGCCACCGGCGTCAAGGGTAGCCAGATCGTCAACCTGGCCAAGGACCTGGCGCGCGCCCTCAGCCTGGTGCGCATCCGGGTGGTCGAGACCATCCCCGGCAAGAACCTGATGGGGCTCGAGCTGCCCAACCCGCGCCGCCAGATCGTGCGCCTCTCCGAGATCCTGGGCTCGCAGGTCTACCACGCCAGCAGCTCGGCGCTCACCATGGCGCTGGGCAAGGACATCGCCGGCAATCCCGTGGTCGCCGACCTCGCCAAGATGCCCCACCTGCTGGTGGCCGGGACGACGGGCTCGGGCAAGTCCGTGGGGATCAACGCCATGATCCTGTCGCTGCTCTACAAGTCCGACGCGAGCCAGGTGCGGCTGATCCTGATCGACCCCAAGATGCTCGAGATGAGCGTCTACGAGGGCATCCCACACCTGCTCGCCCCGGTGGTCACCGACATGCGCCAGGCGGCCAATGCGCTGAACTGGTGCGTGGCCGAGATGGAAAGACGCTACAAGCTCATGAGCAAGCTCGGCGTGCGCAACCTCTCGGGCTACAACACCAAGATCCGCGAGGCGCAGAAGCGCGACGAGCCCATCCCCAATCCGTTCTCGCTCACGCCCGACGCGCCCGAGCCCCTGTCCACCCTGCCCACGATCGTGGTCATCATCGACGAGCTGGCCGACCTGATGATGGTGGTCGGCAAAAAGGTCGAGGAACTCATCGCGCGGCTGGCGCAAAAGGCCCGCGCGGCGGGGATCCACCTGATCCTCGCGACGCAGCGGCCCAGCGTCGACGTGATCACCGGCCTGATCAAGGCCAACATCCCCACGCGCATCGCCTTCCAGGTGTCCTCCAAGATCGACTCGCGCACCATCCTCGACCAGATGGGCGCCGAGGCCCTGCTGGGCCAGGGCGACATGCTGTACCAGCCGCCGGGCACCAGCCTGCCGACCCGGGTGCACGGCGCCTTCGTCCATGACGACGAGGTGCATCGCGTGGTCGAGGCGCTCAAGGCCGAGGGCGGCGAGCCCGACTACGTCGAGGGCCTGCTCGAGGGCGCTGCCGAGGGCGAGACCGGCGACGGCGTGGGCTCGGTCACCGGCTTTACCGACCAGGAATCCGACCCGCTCTACGACCAGGCCGTCGAGGTCGTGCTGCGCAACCGCCGCGCCTCGATCTCGTCGGTGCAGCGCCACCTGCGCGTGGGCTACAACCGCGCCGCGCGCCTGCTCGAGCAGATGGAGCGCTCGGGCCTGGTGTCGGCCATGCAACCCAATGGGAACCGGGACATCCTGGCGCCCGCAGGAAACGCCTCGAATGAAGATTAAATCCTGGCTGGGCGGCCTCGTGCTCGCCTGCCTGCCCCTCATGGTCCTGGCGGCCGACGCGCGCACGCAATTGCACGATTTCATCGCCGAGGTGCACAGCGCCACCGGTCAGTTCCGCCAGGACATGGCGGGCGGGCAGGGCGCCGGCCGGACGCAATCGGGCGAGTTCTCGTTCCAGCGTCCCGGCAAGTTCCGCTGGGCGGTGCGCAAGCCCTACGAGCAATTGATCGTCTCGGACGGCCGCTCGGTCTACCAGTACGATCCCGACCTCCAGCAGGTCACCCAGCGCAGCGCGCGCCAGGCGATCGGCGCCTCGCCGGCCGCGCTGCTGTTCGGCTCGGGCGCCCTCGAGGATTCCTTCGACCTGGAGGCTCGGCCCGACCGCGACGGCCTGCAATGGCTGCGCGCCGTGCCCAAGAGCGGGGACGCGGGCTTCGCGCACGTGGACATCGGCTTTTCCGGCGGCCTGCCGCGCCGGCTCGAACTGCTGGACGCCTTCGGCCAGACCTCGCTCATCACCTTCGAGGACATCCGCGCCAATCCCGCCATCCCGGCGGACCGCTTCCAGTTCCAGGCGCCTCCGGGCGTCGACCTGGTCAAGATGGATTGACATGGCGACCCAGGGCGACCTGCTGGGATCGGGGCCGCAGGCGGCGCGGGGGGGCGGCGGCGTCCTGGCCGGCGCGCCGCTCGCCGAGGCCCTGCGGCCGCGCACCCTGGACGAGGTCGTGGGGCAGGAACACCTGCTGGGCGAGGGCAAGCCCCTGCGGCTGGCGTTCCAGTCGGGCAAGCCGCATTCCATGATCCTCTGGGGCCCGCCCGGCGTGGGCAAGACCACGCTGGCGCGCCTCATGGCCGAGGCCTTCGATTGCGAGTTCATCGCGCTCTCGGCCGTGTTCTCGGGGGTCAAGGACATCCGGGCCGCCATCGAGCGCGCCCAGCAGCACCTGGCCATGGGGCGGCGCACCATCCTGTTCGTCGACGAGATCCACCGCTTCAACAAGTCCCAGCAGGATGCCTTGCTGCCCTACGCCGAATCCGGCCTGATCACCTTCATCGGCGCGACCACCGAGAATCCCTCCTTCGAGGTGAACTCCGCCCTGCTGTCGCGCGCCCAGGTCTACGTGCTGAAATCCCTGTCCGAGGACGAGCTGCGCGAGCTCCTCGCGCGCACGCGCGCGCGGGCCTTGCCCGATCTCGAGCTGGACGAGGGGGCGATCGACGCCTTGGTCGGCCTGGCCGACGGCGACGCCCGGCGCCTGCTCAACCTGCTCGAGCAGACCGGCACCGCCGCGGGCGCGGCGGGGACGCGCCGGGTCGACGCCGCCTTCGTGCGCGAGGCCCTGACCCTGAACGCGCGCCGCTTCGACAAGGGCGGCGACCAGTTCTACGACCAGATCTCGGCCCTGCACAAATCGGTGCGCGGCTCGCACCCCGATGCCGCGCTGTACTGGCTGTGCCGCATGCTCGACGGCGGCGCCGATCCCCGCTACCTCGCGCGGCGCATCGTGCGCATGGCCTGGGAGGACATCGGCCTGGCCGACCCGCGGGCGATCCAGATCGTCAACGACGCGGCCGAGACCTACGAGCGCCTGGGCTCGCCCGAGGGCGAACTGGCCCTGGGCCAGGCGGTGATCTACCTGGCCGTGGCCGCCAAGAGCAACGCGGGCTACATGGCCTACAACCGGGCGCGCGCCTTCGTGCGGCAGGACAAGAGCCGCGAGGTGCCGGTGCACCTGCGCAACGCCCCGACCAAGCTCATGAAGGAACTGGGCTACGGGCACGACTACCGCTACGCCCACGACGAGCCCAACGCCTATGCGGCCGGCGAGACCTACCTGCCCGAGGGCATGGACGAGCCGGGCTGGTACCGGCCCGCCCCCCGGGGGCTCGAGATCAAGATCGCCGAAAAGCTGGCGCAACTGCGGCGCTGGGACGAGGAGGCGGACGCCAAGGCGCCCTCCGGCGGGGGCGGCTAGATCCGACGGCTCTCAGGCGTCCCGCGGTGGAACGGGTGGAACGGGTGGAACGGCGCCTCGATGCCGCCCAGGCGCCAGGGTCCGTGCCTTTCAGCCGAACATCTTGTTGGCCACCTCGGCGATGTGCCTGCCCTGGAAGCGCGCGCCCTCGAGCTCGCTCTCGGACGGCTGGCGCGAGCCATCGCCGCCGGCGATGGTGGTCGCCCCGTAGGGCGCGCCGCCCGTGATCTCGTCCAGGCGCATCTGCCCCTTGAAGCTGTACGGCAGGCCGACCACCACCAGGCCGAAGTGCAGCAGGTTGGCGATGATCGAGAACAGCGTCATTTCCTGGCCGCCGTGCTGGGTGGCGGTGCTGGCGAAGGCGCCGCCGACCTTGCCGTTGAGCTTGCCGCTGGCCCACAGGCCGCCGGCCTGGTCGAGGAAATTGGCCATCTGGGAGGTGATCCGGCCAAAGCGCGTGCCCGTCCCGATGACGATCGCATCGTAGTTCGCGAGGTCCTCCACCTTGGCGATGGGCGCCGCCTGGTCGAGCTTGTAGTGCGAGGCCTTGGCCACCTCCTCGGGCACGAGTTCGGGCACGCGCTTGATGTCGACCGTCGCGCCGGCGGAGCGGGCGCCTTCGGCGATCGCCTCGGCCATCTTTTCGATGTGGCCGTAGGCGGAGTAATAGAGGACGAGCACTTTCGACATGGCTGACTCCTGGTGTGCGGTTAGGGGAAGTACCTACGATACCCCAGCCTCCGGCATCGGGGTAGTCCGCCCGCGGGCATGGTGGCACGGGCCGGCTCAGGCGGCTCCGGGATAGAGGTTGATCCGGGCGTCCACGAGGCGGGCGTCGGGGTCCAGGGGCGTGAGCCCCAGCGTGAAGGCGGGCACGTAGTCCAGGGTGATGCGCAGGGTGTCGCCCGTCTCGAGCAGGCGCTCGCCGCCCAGGCGCGGCGGCAGGGTGGTCCGGAACCGGCCATGGGTGCAATGCAGGAGGGTCTCGCCGGGGCGCAGCGGCAACTGGTGCGCGCCGCTGCGCAGGTCCACGCAGCCGTGCGCCTGCCTGCGCCGCAGCATGAGGTTGAAATCCCGCGCCGGACCGGCGGGCAGCTCGGCGGCATAGGGCGTCTCGCCGGCGAAGTACAGCCGCGCGCCGGAGGCCAGGACCGTTTCCGCGCCCGTGTCGGTCCGCAGCAGGCGCATCGGCCCGCCCTCGGTCAGCATCAGGATGCGGTCCACCCCTTCCCAGATCGAGAAGGGGCCGGGCGCCGAGACCTCGGCGGCGCTGATGCGCCAGATGAAGTCCTCGTCGCCGGCGCCTTCGGGATGGATCGCGATCAGGCGGGTGATCCCGCCGCCGTTCTTCCAGGGCCGGGCCTTCAGTTCGCGGGCGGGGATGTGGCGGACGGTGTCCAGCATAAGGGTGATCCTGGGTTTCGATGGGCCTTCCGGCCGTTGGGAAGCCGGTTGGGGCATGCTTTGCCGCGGGCATGCCCGTGCGGTGACAAATGTGTATGAGTTAATTTAATACAATACAGTCTTTGTTCCTCCATCCCCCCTGTTTCCGGCTCACCACCATGCTCGATCCCAATCTGCTGCGCAAAGACCTGCAGCGCGTCGTTGGCGCCCTGGCGCGGCGCGGCCTGTCCTTCGACACCGACCGCTACCATGCCCTGGAGGCGCGCCGCAAGGCCGTCCAGGTCCGCACCGAAGATCTCCAGGCCCGGCGCAACGCCCTCGCCAGGCAGATCGGCCAGATGAAGGCCAAGGGCGAGGATGCCTCCGCCGTCCTGGCCGAGTCCCAGGCCATCCCCGATCAGTTGAAGGCGCTCGAGCACGAGCTGGCGCAGGTTCAGCAGGAACTGTCCGACTGGCTGATGACGATCCCCAACCTGCCGCACGACAGCGTGCCCGACGGCGCCTCCGAGGCCGACAACGTCGAGCTGCGGCGCTGGCTGCCGGGCGCCGCCGATGCGCGCGGCAATCCCGCGGGCCTGGGGTTCGAGCCGCGCGACCATGTGGCCCTGGCCGAGCCCTTCGGCCTGGATTTCGATTCGGCGCGCAAGCTGGTGGGCGCGCGCTTCATGATGCTGCGCGGCCCCATCGCGCGCCTGCACCGCGCCTTGGCGCAGTTCATGCTGGACGTCCAGACCGGCGAGCACGGCTACGTCGAGTGCTACACCCCCTATATCGTCAATGGGTCCACGCTGTTCGGCACCGGCCAGTTGCCCAAGTTCAAGGACGACATGTTCTGGGTGACCAAGGGCGGGCAGGGCAGCACGCCCGACGAGGGCGAGGGCCCGGCCGAGGACCTGTACCTGATCTCCACGGCCGAGATCCCCCTGACGGGCACGGTGCGCGACACCATCCTCGAGGCCCGCGACCTGCCCCTGCGCCTGACCGCGCATACCCCGTGCTTCCGGTCCGAGGCGGGCAGCGGCGGGCGCGACCTGCGCGGCATCATCCGCCAGCACCAGTTCGACAAGGTCGAGATGGTCCAGATCGTCCATCCCGAGCGTTCCTGGGAGGCTCTCGAGGAAATGGTCGGCCACGCCGAGCACATCCTCCAGCGGCTCGGCCTGCCGTATCGCGTGGTGCTGCTGTGCGCGGGCGACATGGGCTTCGGCTCGGCCAAGACCTACGACCTCGAGGTCTGGCTGCCCGCGCAGGACACCTGGCGCGAGATCTCCTCGGTGTCCAATTGCCTGGATTTCCAGGCGCGGCGCCTGCAGGGACGCTTCCGCCCCGAAGGCCCCAAGGCCAGGCCCGAATACCTGCACACCCTGAACGGATCCGGCCTGGCGGTGGGCCGCACCCTGGTCGCCGTGCTGGAAAACTACCAGCAGCCCGACGGCAGCATCGTCGTGCCGGAGGCGCTGCGGCCCTACATGGGCGGGCTGGCGCGCATCGCGGCATAGCGGATTTGTGCTAAGATGCGCGACTCGACTCGCAATGCGTCGTACCCGGAGAGGTGGCAGAGTGGTCGAATGTACCTGACTCGAAATCAGGCGT
>JBIQHJ010000090.1:0-6793 GCA_044508625.1 Alcaligenaceae bacterium | reverse complement strand
CCGCGGCCGAGCGCGTGGTGTCCCCGGGGCAGGGCGCCATGCCCGACTGCATGCGCACGCTGCACGCCTCGTGCCTGCGCGAGGCCGTGCTGCGCGCCGCGCGCGACAAGCCCCTGCTGGGCGTGTGCGTCGGCGAGCAGATGCTGTTCACGCGCAGCGACGAGGGCGACACGCCCAGTCTCGGCATCTTTGCGGGGACGGTGCGCCGCTTCGCCGGCCCGGCCTTCGACGCGGCGGAGGGGGGCGAGGCGCGCCTCAAGATTCCCCACATGGGCTGGAATCCGGTGCACCAGACGCGGGCGCATCCGCTCTGGGAGGGCATCGCGCAGGACACCCCCTTCTATTTCGTGCATAGCTACTATGCCGTGCCCGAGGATCCCGCGCTGATCGCGGGCACCAGCCGGCACGGCGTGGAGTTTTGCTGCGCGATTGCCGCGGGCAATATTTTTGCCGTACAGTTCCACCCAGAGAAAAGCGCGGGGCCGGGCCTGCGGATGTACCACAATTTCGCCCGCTGGCGGCCCTGACCGCCGGGGCCTGCTAACGTATCCTTCCATCTCCTTGCACTGACGACGGACCACCATGCTCCTCATTCCCGCCATTGACCTCAAAGACGGGCGCTGTGTGCGCCTGCGCCAAGGCGATCTGAACGATGCCACCGTGTTCTCCGAAGATCCCGCGGCCATGGCCGCCCAGTGGTTCGAGCAGGGCGCGCGCCGCCTGCACCTGGTGGACCTGAACGGCGCCGTCGCCGGCAAGCCCAGGAACCGCGCCGCCATCGAATCCATCGTGGCCGCCATCGACGAGGAAATCCCCATCCAGATCGGCGGCGGCATCCGCGACCTGGACACGGTCGAGTACTACCTGGACAACGGCGTATCGTTCGTCATCATCGGCACCGCCGCCGTCAAGGATCCGGGCTTCCTCAGCGACGCCTGCACCGCTTTCCCCGGCCACATCATCGTCGGCCTGGACGCCCGCGACGGCAAGGTGGCCACGGACGGCTGGTCCAAGCTCACGCGCCACGACGTCATCGACCTGGCGCGCAAGTTCGAGGACTACGGCTGCGAGTCCATCATCTACACCGACATCGGCCGCGACGGCATGCTCAGCGGGGTCAACATCGAGGCCACGGTGCGCCTGGCCCGCCAGGTGCGCATCCCGGTGATCGCCTCGGGCGGCGTGGCCACGCTGGACGACATCCGCGCCCTGTGCGCGGTCGAGGAGGACGGCGTCGAGGGTGCCATCCTGGGCCGCAGCCTCTACGAGGGCACCCTGGACTTCGCCGCCGCCCAGGCCCTGGCCGACGCGGCGGGCCAGAGCGCGGGCGGAGACGCGGGCAAGGGCGCGGGCGAGGCATCGAAATGACGGGCAACGCACCAGGCCTGTCGCCGGCCGCCACGCCGCCCGCCGCATCGCCGGCCGCGCCGCTTGCGGCGCCACAGGCCACGCCGCCGAGCGCACCATCGCAGGCTGCGGCGCAGGCCGCCGGCCACGACACCGGCCTCGCCTGCCGGATCATCCCTTGCCTGGACGTCAACGCCGGGCGCGTCGTCAAGGGCGTGAACTTCGTCAACCTGGCCGACGCCGGCGATCCGGTCGAGATCGCCCGCCGCTACGACGAGCAGGGCGCCGACGAGATCACCTTCCTCGACATCACGGCCACCAGCGACGGGCGCGACCTGATCCTGCCGATCATCGAGGCCGTCGCGCGCCAGGTCTTCATCCCCCTGACCGTGGGCGGGGGCGTGCGCGAGGTCGCCGACGTGCAGCGCCTGCTGGACGCGGGCGCCGACAAGGTCTCCATCAACAGCGCCGCGGTGGCCCGCCCCGGGCTGGTGCGCGAGGCCGCGCACCACCACGGCTCTCAGTGCATCGTGGTGGCGCTGGACGCGCGCCGCGTCTCCGGCCCCGGCGAGGCGCCCCGCTGGGAGATCTACACCCACGGCGGCCGCAAGGCCACGGGCCTGGACGCCGTCGAGTGGGCGCGCCGCATGGCCGACTACGGTGCCGGCGAGTTGCTGCTGACCAGCATGGACCGCGACGGCACCAAGGCCGGCTTCGACCTGGAATTGACGCGCGCCGTCTCCGACGCCGTCCCCGTCCCGGTGATCGCCTCGGGCGGCGTGGGCACGCTGCAGCACCTGGTCGACGGCGTCCGGATCGGCCACGCCAGCGCCGTGCTGGCCGCCAGCATCTTCCATTTCGGCCAGCACACCCTGGCCGAGGCCAAGGCGTTCATGGCCGCGCAAGGCATAAAGGTCCGCGCATGAGACGCGCCGGCCCGCCCCACGCCAAGGAGGCATCATGAGCACGCCCGCCTGGATGGACGAGCTCTCCTTCGACCGCGACGGGCTGATCCCGGCGATCGCCCAGGACGCGCACTCGGGCAAGGTGCTGATGATGGCCTGGATGAACGCCGAGGCCGTGGCCGAGACCGCGCGCAGCGGCCGGGCCGTCTATTTCTCGCGCTCGCGCGGCCGCCTGTGGCGCAAGGGCGAGGACTCGGGCCACGTCCAGCTCGTCCACGACATGCGCCTGGACTGCGACGGCGACGTCATCCTGCTGCGCGTCACCCAGCAGGGCGGCATCGCCTGCCACACGGGCCGCGAGCGCTGCTTTTATCGCCGCCTCGACACCGGGGCGCCCGAGCCCGTCTGGATCACCGAGGACCCGGTCCTCAAGGATCCGGACGAGATCTACGGCAAGCCCTCCTGAATCCACGGCGAGCCCTCCTGAACCCGGATGGCACCGACGCATCCCGAACCCTCACGGCAACGCATGACCCATTCCAAGGACTCCACCGCCGACGTGCTGGCCCGCCTGGCCGACACCCTGGCCACCCGCCTGCCCGCCCGCGGCGGCGATCCGGCCACCTCGTACACGGCCAAGCTGCTGGCCAAGGGCCCGGACGCCTTCCTCAAAAAGATCGGCGAGGAGGCCACCGAGCTCGTCATGGCCTCCAAGGACGGCGTCCCCGAGCGGATCGTGTCCGAAACCGCCGACCTCTGGTATCACTGCCTGGTCGCCCTCACCTATCACGGGCTGCGCCCCGAGGCGGTGCTGGCAGAGCTCGCCCGCCGCGAGGGCCTGTCCGGTCTCCAGGAAAAGGCGTCCAGGAAACCCTCCTGAGGCCTCGCGCCCCGCGAGCCGGGCAGGGTGCCGCGGCACGCGGGGAGCCTCGGGGCATACCCCAGGGCGGCCCAAAAACCCGGCCCCGCGCCACAGCGAGGCCGGGAAATGTGGCAACATAGCATGTTGAATGGATCCGTACGGATCCCCGGTGTTCCATCGAGTTCCTATGAGTCACGACTGCCTGTTCTGCAAGATCGCCCAGCACCAGATCCCCTCGACCGTCGTCTACGAGGACGACGAGTTCATCGCGTTCAAGGACATCAATCCGGCCGCGCCGGTGCACCTGCTGCTGATGCCCAAGCACCACATCGAATCGCTCGCCGCGGTCCAGGCGGGGGACGCCGACTGGCTGGGCCGGATCATGCGCCTCGCCCCGCGGATCGCCTACGGCAACGGCTGCAATCCCGGTCCCGAGGGCGGTTTCCGGCTGGTGGTCAACACCGGCGTCGAGGGTGGGCAGGAAATCGCCCACCTGCATTTTCACATCCTCGGGGGCGCGCGTCCCTGGGACAAACGCGCGGCGCCAGCCGCCTAGGAGTTCCAAACCATGGGTAGTTTCAGCATTTGGCACTGGCTGATCGTTCTGGTGATCGTGGCGCTGATATTCGGCACGAAAAAGCTGCGCAACATCGGCGAGGATCTCGGCGGCGCGGTCAAGGGCTTCAAAAAGGGCATGAACGAGGCCAAGGACGAGGGCAAGCCCCCGGTCACCCAGCAAGTCCAGGATTCCTCCACGATCGACGTGCAGGCCAAGGAAAAGACCGACGCCTGAGGGCGGCCGGCCCCACCCCGTCCCGCCTGGACCCGCCATGTTCGATGTCAGTTTCAGCGAGCTGATGCTGATCGGCGTGATCGCGCTGATCGTGATCGGCCCCGAGCGCCTGCCCAAGGTCGCCCGCACCGTCGGCCACCTGCTGGGCCGGGCGCAGCGCTACGTCAGCGAGGTCAAGTCCGACATCCAGCGCGAGATCGACCTCAAAGAGATCGGCGACATCAAGAACCAGATGCAGGACGCGGCGCGCTCGGTGGAAACGTCGATGCGCAGCTCGGTGAGCGACCTCAAGGCCGCCGTCACCGAGCCCACGGACAGCCTGCGCCAGGCCCTGGACGAGGCCCGCGAGGCGGTCAAGCCCGAGGCCCTGCCGCCCGCGGGCGCCGTGTCCGCTACCAGCGCGGCACCATCCAGCGCGGCTTCCGACTCCGGCGCCGCGCCAGCGGACGCAGCCTCCGCCCCCCCCGCGACGCCCGTGGCGGCTGAGCCGCCCGAAACAACCACGATGCCCGGCGCGCCGGTGACGCCCCGGGCCGCCGACACGGCCTCCAGCAGCGAAAAACAGGCATGACCGACGCCAGCGACGACTCCTCCCAGGACACATTCATCTCGCATCTGGTCGAGCTGCGCACGCGCCTGCTGCGCGCCGTCATGGCGGTGCTGGTCGTATTCGTCGTGCTGTTCATCTTTCCCGGCCCCTCGGCGATCTACGACGTGCTGGCGCAGCCCATGCTGGCCTCCCTGCCGCAAGGCACGCGCATGATCGCCACCGGCGTGATCACGCCCTTCATGGTGCCGATCAAGGTCACGCTGCTGGCGGCCTTCGTCATCTCCCTGCCCGTGGTGCTGTACCAGGCCTGGGCCTTCGTCGCCCCGGGCCTGTACCGCCACGAGCAGCGCCTGGCCCTGCCGCTCATTCTGTCCAGCACGCTGCTGTTCCTGCTGGGCATGGCGTTCTGCTATTTCGTGGTGTTCCACACCGTGTTCAGCTTCATCGCCAACTTCGCGCCGCAGTCGATCACCCCGGCCCCCGACATCGAAGCCTACGTGGGCTTCGTGCTGACGATGTTCATCGCCTTCGGCGTCACCTTCGAGGTCCCCATCGCGGTCATCCTGCTGGTCAGGACGGGTGTCGTCACCGTGCGCAAGCTGCGCGAGATCCGGGGCTACGTCATCGTCGGCGCCTTCGTGATCGCGGCCGTGGTCACGCCGCCCGACGTCCTCAGCCAGGTCCTCCTCGCCGCGCCCCTGTGCCTGCTCTACGAGGCGGGCGTTCTCGTGGCCTCGGCCCTGGAACGCAAAAAAACGGCCCAGTCCGAGGACGGGCCGGAAGACGTCCCGGCCCGCATCACCGACGACCCCGCGGATTCCTGACCGCCGCCGGGGCGCGCGCCCCTGAAAGCCGTGCAAAGAGGCGGCTGCTCCTGAGCCTGGACGAGCCGCCAGGCGGCGGCCGGCAACGCCATTCCCGCATGGACAATTCCATTCACGCACGCCTCCGATGCCGCTACGCTTCGGCCATGATGAGCGCTTTCATGTCCTCTCGAGGGAGCCGCCATGGGCGAGCACGATGCCAGCTACCGGCGGCTGTTCGAGCATTCCCACCTGTTGCGCGATCTGCTGGCCTGTGTGCTGGACGCCGCTTGGCTGGCGAGGCTGGACTGGTCCGGCTTGCAGCCGGTCAATATCCACTATGTGGGCGACCGCCTTCAGGAACGCGCGGGCGATGGGGCCTGGCGCATCCCGTACCGAGCCCGCGAGGGCGACCTGTACGTGCTGCTCATGCTCGAGAACCAGGGCCGGCCGGAACGCATCATGGCCTTGCGCACCGCCTCCTATGCCGGGCTGCTGTACCAGTCGCTGCTGCGCCAGAAATTGATCCGGCTGCCGCTGCCGCCCATCCTGCCGATCGTCCTCTACAGCGGCCGGCGGCCCTGGCGCGCGCCGCTGGATCTGGCCTCGCTGATCGAGACCGGTGTGCCGGGCCTGTCGGAATATCAATTGCAGATGCGCTATCTGCTGATCGACGAAGGGGCGCTGTTGCGCGCGGGCGGCCTGCCCGACCGGAACCTGGCCGCGCTGCTGTTCCGGCTCGAGCACAGCGACAGCATTGAGGAATTGCAGGAAATGCTGCACACTCTGGAGCAGGCGCTGCGCGGGCCGGGATTCGAGGAATTGAACCGCAGCTTTGCCGCCTACGTGCGCCACATCGTGCTGTCGCGCGCCCGACCGCTGGAGGCCATGCCGACAGCCACGAACTTGCAGGAGCTCGCCATGTTGATCAGCGAAAAGCCGGGCATGTGGGCCCGCCAGTGGGAAAAGGAAGGCATCCAGAAGGGCCTGCGGCAAGGCCGCCAGGAAGGCCGCCAGGAGGGCGCCCTCATCGGTCAGGCGATCCTGCTGGAGCGTCTGTTGACTCGCAAGTTCGGCGCCCTGCCCGACGCGGTCGCCGCCCGCATCCGCCAGGGCACCTCGGCGCAGTTGGAGGCCTGGTCGCTGAACATCCTCGACGCGGCAACCCTCGACGAGGTGTTCGGCGATTGATCCCGAGACGTCTCGGCTGAGGCCGCAGCGGGATCGGTTGCGGCCTCTGCGGGATCGCCGCTCAGCGGGATCGGCCGCAGCCTCGGCGGGATCGCCGCGACCTCAGCGGGGTCGGCCACAGCCTCAGCGGGCGGCTGCCGTGCCCAGCACCCGATCCAGCACGGCGGCGAAATCGGCGGCCTTTTCAAAGCCGACCACCCGGGCATCGGGCAGCACCTTGCCGTGGCGATCAAAAAAGACGATCCCCGGCGGGCCAAACAGATCGAAACGCGCCAGCAGCTCGCGGTCCTGCGCGGTCATGCGGGTGACATCGGCCTGCAGCAGCAGCACGCCGGACATGCG
>JBIQHJ010000089.1:0-6824 GCA_044508625.1 Alcaligenaceae bacterium | reverse complement strand
ATCCATACGTTGCCCGTCGCGGTCAGCGGCGCGTACAGCGCGAGCACGGCCGCCGTCATGGCGGCATCGGGAATCAGGTTGAAATCCAGGTCGAAGGCCTTGAGCCGGCCGCCCCGGGCGACCACCGGGCCGGTGACGGTCATGGCGTGGTCGGCGCGCTCGATGCGCGCCCCCATGCCCTCGAGCACGTCGGCGAAGGCGATGTCGCCCTGGATGCTGCGCGCCCCGGCCCCGCGCACCTCGACCGGGCCGCCGGCGATGGCGCCCAGCGCCATGAAATAGGAGGCCGAGGACGCATCCCCCTCGATCGTGTAGCGGCCCGGGCTGCGGTAGCGGGCATCCGCCGGGATCACGAAGCGGCGCCAGTCCTCGCGCGCCACCCCGACGCCGAACCGCGCCATCAGGTTCAGGGTGATGAGGATGTAGGGCTTGGAGATCAGGGGGCCGTCCAGCTCGATGACGACCTCGCGGCCCTGGCGGGCGGCCAGCACCGGCGCGGCCAGCAGCAGGGCCGTGAGGAACTGGCTGGACACCGAGCCGCGCACGCGGATCACCCGCCCGGCATCCGGGCGGCCGGCGCCGATGCGCAGCGGCGGATAGCCCTCGCGGGCCTCGCAGGCGATCTCGCAGCCCAGGCCGCGCAAGGCGTCGACCAGGTCGCCGATCGGGCGCTCGTGCATCCGGGGCACGCCCGAGAGGCGATACGAGCCGCCCATCAGGGCCAGCGCCGCCGTGAGCGGCCGGAACGCCGTCCCCGCGTTGCCGAGGAACAGGTCGGCGCGCTCGTTCGGCCAGCGCGCGGCGCCCGTCACCTCGATGCCGCCGGCGTCCGCGGCGTCGATCGCCACGCCCAGCTCGCGCAGGGCCGCGAGCATCACCCGCGTGTCGTCCGAGTCCAGCAGGCCCTCGAGCCGCGTCCGGCCCTCGGCGAGCGCGGCCAGCAGCAGGACGCGATTGGAAATGCTCTTGGAGCCCGGCAGCGTCACCCGGCCCTGGGCGCGCACGGCGGGTTCGAGGCGCAGCGCGTCGGTGGCGCTCATGTCATTGCACTCCTGCCGTCCCACAGGCGGCGCGCCAGCGCGGCCTGCTCGAGGAAGGCCTCGAGCGCCCGGGGATCGGGATCGTTTTCGAGCGTCCGGCGCAGTTCGGCGAGCACCTGGCTGAAGGCGTCGAGCTCGTCGAGCACGGCGGCGCGGTTGGACAGGAAGATATCCCGCCAGACCTCGGCGGAACCCGCCGCGATCCGCGTGAAATCACGAAATCCGGTGCCCGCGAGCGACAGGCGCAGATCGGCGTCGGCCTCGCGCGAGACCTGGGCCATGTAGGCCGCCGCCAGGAAATGCGGCACGTGGCTGATCGAGGCCAGCACCCGGTCGTGGCGCTCGGCGTCCATCAGCAGGACGCGCGCGCCGCAGGCCTCCCAGATCCTGGTCAGCCAGTCGCGCGCGCGCGTGGGGGTTTCCTCCAGCGGCGTCAGGACCACCTTGCGTCCGCGGTAGAGCTCGGGATCGGCGGCCTCGGGGCCGGTCATCTCGGAGCCCGCGATGGGGTGGCCGGGCAGGAACTGGTGCAGGCGGTCGCCCAGCGCCGCGCGGGCGATCGCCACGACGTCGGACTTGGTGCTGCCGGCATCGGTGACGAGGGCCTGCGGGCGCAGGTCGGCGCGCAGCGCCTCGAGGGCGCCGCGCATCGCGCCCACCGGCGTGGCGAGCAGGATCAGGTCCGCCCGCCGCGCCGCCTCGGCATAATCCACCGCCTCGTCGATCAGGCCCAGCGCCAGCGCCCGGTCGAGCGAGGCCTTGCGGCGGCCCACGCCGAGCACCCGGCCGACCTGCCCCGCGCGGCGCAGCGCCGCGGCGAAGGAGCCGCCGATCAACCCGATCCCCACCACCGCGAGGACCGGCACCAGCGGTGCTTGTTTTGCGCTCATGCCGCGAGGATTTCCGTGAGCGCCTGGATGAAGCGGTCGTTCTCCTCGGGCAGGCCCACGGACACGCGCAGGTGCTCGGGCAGGCCGTCGCCGGCCACGGGCCGCACGATGACGCCGCGCTCGAGCAGGGCGCGATTGATGCGCGCCGCGTCGCCCACCCGCACCAGCACGAAATTGGCATGGCTGGGAACGAATTCCAGGCCCAGGGCCGTGAACGCCTGCGATAGCCGCTCGCGCCCGGCGCGGTTGAGCGCGTAGGTCCGCTGCAGGAATTCCTGGTCGTCCAGGGCCACGCGCGCCGCGAGCTGCGCCAGGGTGTTGACGTTGAACGGCTGGCGCACGCGATTGAGCAGGTCGGTCAGCTCGGGCTGCGCCAGGGCGTAGCCCACGCGCAGCGCCGCCAGGCCGTAGGCCTTGGACAGGGTCCGGGTCACGATCAGGTTCGGATAGCGGCGCACCCACCGGGCGCTGTCGTAGCGCTCGGCCGGATCCAGGTAGTCGTCGTAGGCCTCGTCCAGCAGCACCACGACGCGCCCGCCATGGCGGGTCCGCACGCGCTCGAGGAAGGCTTCGACGCGGTCGGGGGGATTGTGCGTGCCCGTCGGATTGTTGGGATTGGCGATGAACACCAGGCGGGTGTCGTCGGCGATCGCATCGGCCATCGCCTCCAGGTCGTGGCCGTAGTCGCGGGCCGGGACCATCAGGTGGCGCGCGCCGCGCGCCTGGGTCGCGAGGCGATACACCACGAAGGCGTGCTGGGCGTAGACCGCGGAGCTGCCCTCGCGGAGGAACGCCAGCGAGGCGAGCTCCAGCAGGTCGTTCGAGCCGTTGCCCAGGGTGATCCACTGCGGGGGCACCTCGTGGCGTGCGGCGATCGCCGCCTTCAGCTCGAAGCCGTTGGGATCGGGGTAGCGGCCGTGCAGGGCGCCGGCCGCCTCGCGCAGCGCCTCGCGGACGCGCGCGGAGCAGCCCAGGGGATTTTCGTTGGAGGCGAGCTTGACGATGCCGGCCGGATCCAGCCCGAACTCGCGGGCCAGTTCCTCGATGGGCTTGCCCGCCTGGTACGGCGCGATGGCCTGCACGTGCGCCGGGGCGAGCGAGAGTGGTGTGGACATGGGGACCTTACTGCCTGGGATAGGAACCGAGGATCTTGAAGAAAGCGGCCTGCTGCTTGAGCTCGGAGAGCGCCTGGCCGACCGCCTCGTCCTCGCGGTGGCCCAGCAGGTCGACGTAGAAATAGTATTCCCACTGCCCGGTGCGCGCGGGGCGCGACTCGAAGCGCGTCATGGACACCCCGTGCGCGGCCAGCGGCGCGAGCATCTCGTAGACCGCGCCGGCGCGATTGGGCACGGCCAGGATGAGGCTGGTCTTGTCGCGGCCGGTGGGGCCGGCATCGGCGGTGCCGATCGCCAGGAAGCGCGTCTGGTTCTGCGGATCGTCCTGGATGCCCGAGACGACGACGCTCAGGCCCCAGGCGGCCGCCGCCGCCTCGCCGGCGATCGCCGCGCGCGCCGGATCCTCGGCCGCCAGGCGCGCCGCCTCGGCGTTGCTGGCCACCGGCAGGCGCTCGAGCCCGGGATGGTTGCGGCTGAGCCAGGCCTGGCACTGGGCCAGGGCCTGGGGATGGCCCAGCACCTGGCGCACGCCCTCGAGCCCGCCGGTCAGCGTGAGCAGGTTGTGGTGGATGCGGATCGTGCGCTCGCCCAGCACCTTGAGCGAGGAATTCAGCAGCAGGTCGAGGCTGCGGTTGACCGCGCCCTCGGTGGAATTTTCCACCGGCACCATGCCCACGTCGGCCTGCCCGGCCTCGACCGCGCGAAAGACCTCGTCGAAGGATTCGCAGCGCAGGCCGCTGATCGCGTGGCCGAAATGCTCGAGGGCCGCCTGCTCGGAAAACGAGCCCTGCGGCCCGAGGTACGCCACCGTCAGCGTGCTCTCGAGCCCGCGACAGGTCGAGATGATCTGGTTCCAGACGGCCTGGACCGCCTCGGCGGGAATCGGGCCGGGATTGAGTTCCTGCAGCCGGCGCACGACCAGGGCCTCGCGCTCGGGCTTGAGGACCGGTCCGTCCTCGTCGAAGGCCTTCTTGACCTCGCCGACCTCCAGGGCCGTGCGCGCCCGCTCGTTGAGCAGGGCGAGGATCTGCTCGTCGAGGGCGTCGATGCGCGCGCGCAGGGGCTCGAGCCGGGCCAGCAGCGCCTTATCCATGGCGCCTCTCGAAATCGCGCATGAAGTCGATCAGGGCCTGCACGCCCTCGAAGGGCATGGCGTTGTAGATCGAGGCCCGCATCCCGCCCACGCTCTTGTGGCCCTTGAGCGACAGCAGCCCCGCCGCCTCGGATTCCGCGAGGAAGGCGGCGTTCAGCCCCTCGTCGCGCAGCACGAACGGCACGTTCATGCGCGACCGCCAGGCGGGATGGACACGGTTGCCGTAGAAGGCGGAACCATCGAGGTATTCGTAGAGCGCGCGGGACTTGCGGTCGCTCGCGGCGTCCATCGCCGCCACGCCGCCCTGGCGCAGCAGCCACTTGAACACCAGACCGGCGATGTAGATCGCATAGGTCGGCGGCGTGTTGAACATCGATTGCGCGCCGGCCACGTTCGCATAATCGAACACCGAGGGACAGACCGGCAGGGCGTGACCCAGCAGGTCCTTGCGCACGAAGGTCAGGGTGACGCCGGCCGGACCCGCGTTCTTCTGGGCGCCGCCGTAGATCAGGCCGACCCGCGAGAAATCGATGGGACGCGACAGGATGTCCGAGGACATGTCCACGGCCAGGGGCACGTCCGGCGCCCCCAGCGCCGCCATGTCCGGCAGCTCGGGCAGCTCGACCCCGCCGATCGTCTCGTTGGCACAGACGTGCAGATAGGCGGCGTCCGGGCGCACGCGCCATTGCTCGGCGGGCGGCAGCCAGCACCAGGGATCGTAGTCCCGGCCGCCGATCCGGGCGGAGGCCTCGGCGGTGGCGGCCACGGCGATGTCGCCGTAGCGGCGCGCCTCGTTCCAGGACTTGCGCGCCCAGTGCCCGCTCAGGACGTAGTCGGCGCGGCCCAGGCCGTTCCTGCCGATCAGGTTCAGGGGCACGATGGCGTTCTGGGCCGAGCCCCCGCCCTGCATGAACAGCACCTCGAAATCATCGGGCACCGCCAGCAGGGCCCGCAGGTCGGCCTCGGCCTCATCGCGGATGCGGGTGTAGTGCCGGCCGCGATGGCTCATTTCCATCACCGACATGCCGCTGCCCTGCCAGTCGGTCATCTCGGCGGCCGCCTGCTGCAGGACCTCCAGGGGCAGGGTCGAAGGACCCGCCGCGAAATTCCACGGACGCATCACGCATCATCCTCATCATCCGCGACCCCATCCGGCGCCTGCCGGCCGGGATCGTCCACGCCATCGGCGCCGGGCTCGCGCCCCGCGTCCCCATCAGCCTCGCCCTCGGCCTCGTCGGCATCGCTTTCGACGACGCGGCGCACGCCCGAGAGCAGGCTGTCCTCATCCACATTGATCAGGGTGACGCCCTGCGTCGCCCGGCCCATCTCGCGGATCTCGGAGACCCGCGTGCGCACCAGCACGCCCGCCGTGGTGATGAGCATGATCTCGTCCTCGGGGCGCACCAGCACCGCGCCGACCACCTTGCCGTTGCGCGCGGAGGTCTGGATGGCGATCATGCCCTTGGTGCCGCGCCCATGGCGGGTGTATTCGGCGATCGGGGTGCGCTTGCCGTAGCCGTTCTCGGTCGCGGTCAGCACGCTCTGGGTCTCGTCGCCGGCGACCAGCAGCGCGATCACCGACTGCCCGTCCTCGAGCATCATGCCGCGCACGCCCCGCGCGGCCCGGCCCATCGGGCGCACGTCGTTCTCGTCGAAGCGCACCGCCTTGCCGGCGTCCGAGAACAGCATCACGTCGTGCTGGCCGTCGGTGAGCTCGGCGCCGATCAGGTAGTCGCCCTCGTCCAGCCCCACGGCGATGATCCCCGCCTTGCGCGGATTCGAGAAATCCGAGAGGGGGGTCTTCTTGACGGTGCCCCGCGAAGTCGCCATGAAGACGTACTGGTCCTCGCTGAAGGCCTTGACCGAGAGCACCACGGTGATGGCCTCGCCATCGACCAGGGGGAACATATTGACGATGGGCCGCCCGCGCGAGTTGCGCGATCCCTGCGGCACCTCCCAGACCTTGAGCCAGTACACCCGCCCCCGATCCGAGAAGCACAGCAGGTAGTCGTGCGTGTTGGCGATGAACAACTGGTCGATCCAGTCGTCCTCCTTGGTGGCGGCCGCCTGCTTGCCCCGGCCGCCGCGCTTCTGGGCGCGGTATTCCGACAGGGGCTGGCTCTTGATGTAGCCGCTGCGCGACAGGGTCACCACCATGTCGGTCGGCGTGATGAGGTCCTCGGTCTCGAGCTCGGTGGCGTTGTATTCGATTTCCGAGCGGCGCTGGTCGCGCGCCGCGGTGGAGAACTCGGCCCGGATCGCCTGCAGCTCGTCGCCGATGATGGCGGTGACGCGATCGGGACGCGCCAGCACGTCGAGCAGGTCGGCGATCACGTCCATGACCTCGCGGTATTCGCCCACGATCTTGTCCTGCTCGAGCCCGGTCAGGCGCTGCAGGCGCATGTTGAGGATTTCCTGCGCCTGGACCTCGCTCAGCCGGTACAGGCCGTCGGCCTGCAGGCCAAAGCGCGGCTCCAGTCCGTCGGGCCGGTAGGCCTCGCGCCCGCCCGAGGCGACGTTGGCGTCGGCGCGCGCCAGCATCTCGCGCACCAGCGAGGAATCCCAGCTACGGTCCATCAGGGCCTGGCGGGCCACCGGCGGCGTGGGCGCCGCCTTGATGATGGCGATGAAATCGTCGATGTTGGCCAGCGCCACCGCCAGGCCTTCCAGCACGTGGCCGCGCTCG
>JBIQHJ010000088.1:0-7162 GCA_044508625.1 Alcaligenaceae bacterium | reverse complement strand
CTCGGAAAACTGTTCAGCGTCACCAATTTCGGCGAATCCCACGGGCCGGCCATCGGCGCCGTGATCGACGGCTGTCCGCCGGGCCTCGAGCTGAGCGAGGCCGACATCCAGGTCGAGCTCGACCGGCGTAGGCCCGGGACGTCGCGCCACGTGACGCAGCGGCGCGAGCCCGACACGGTCGAGATCCTCTCGGGCGTGTTCGAGGGCGTGACCACCGGCACGCCCATTGGGCTGCTGATCCGCAACACCGACGCGCGCAGCAAGGACTATCGCAACATCGCCGACACCTTCCGCCCCGGGCATGCCGATTTCTCGTACTTCAAGAAATACGGCGTGCGCGATCCGCGCGGCGGCGGCCGCTCCTCCGCGCGCCTGACCGCTCCCACGGTGGCGGCGGGCGCCGTCGCCCGCAAATGGCTGGCCCGCGAGCACGGGGTGCGCATCCGCGGCTACATGAGCCAGCTCGGCCCGATCCCGATTCCCTTCGAATCCTGGGACGAGGTGCCGCGCAACCCCTTCTTTGCCCCCAACGCCGGCATCGTGCCCCAGCTCGAAGCCTTCATGGACGACCTGCGCCACGCGGGCGACTCGATCGGCGCGCGCATCGAGGTGGTGGCCGAGGGCGTGCCGCCCGGCTGGGGCGAACCCCTCTACGACCGGCTGGACGCCGACATCGCCCACGCGATGATGGGCCTCAACGCCGTCAAGGGCGTGTCCATCGGCTCGGGCTTCGACTGCATCGCGATGCGCGGTTCCGAGCACGGCGACGAGCTCGGACCCGACGGCTTCATGGGCAATCACGCGGGCGGCGTGCTGGGCGGCATTTCCTCCGGCCAGGACCTCAGGGTCTCGCTCGCCGTCAAGCCGACCTCCAGCATCCGCATCGAGCGCCGCTCGATCGACCGCGCGGGCGAGCCCGTCATGGTCCAGACCATCGGGCGCCACGATCCCTGCGTGGCGATCCGGGCGACGCCGATCGCCGAGGCCCTGCTGGCCATCGTCCTGATGGATCATGCCCTGCGCCACCGCGGCCAGTGCGGCCAGGGCGTCTGAACGAGGAGGCGCCATGATTCTCTCGCCGCGCATGCGCCGCCTCATCGTTCCCGTGGCCATGGCCGCCCTGCTGGCCGCCTGTGCCCAGGTCCAGACGACCCAGTCGGGGCTGGTGGGGGTCGACCGGACGCAATACATGTCCAGCCTCGTGTCCGAGGCCGAGCTCGAGCGCGAGGCGGCCTCGCAGTACCAGGCCCTGCTCGCCCAGGCGCGGGCCAAGAACGCCCTGGACCGCGACGCCGCCCAGACCGGCCGGGTCCAGGCCATCACCCGGCGCCTGATCCAGCAGGTGGGGGTCTTCCGCCAGGACGCCTTGCACTGGAACTGGGAAACCCACGTGCTGACCTCGGGCGAGGTCAACGCCTGGTGCATGCCGGGGGGCAAGATCGCCGTCTATACGGGCCTGATCGAAAAGATCAAGCCCACCGACGCCGAGCTCGCGGCCGTGCTGGGGCACGAGATCGCGCACGCCCTGCGCGAGCACGCCCGCGAGCAGGTCTCGCGCCAGATGGCGGCCCAGATGGGGATCTCCATCCTGGCCGCGGTCACCGGCAGCCGGGCGACCGCCGACCTGGGCTCGACCCTCAGCGAGGTGATGTTCACCCTGCCCAACAGCCGCGCCAACGAGACCGAGGCCGACCGGATCGGCGTCGAGCTCGCCGCGCGCGCCGGCTACGATCCCCGCGCCGCGGTCACCCTCTGGCAGAAAATGGCCCAGGCGGGCGGCGGGGGAGGACCCGAGTTCCTCTCGACCCACCCCTCCTCGGGCAGCCGCATCGCCGATCTCGAGCAGGTCTCGGCCACGGTGCTGCCCCTGTACCAGCAGGCCGCGAAGCCCTGACCGGCCCGCGCGGCCCCGCTGCCGCCATCCTGGCAGACTGGTACTCCGGATACTAGAATGATCAGTGGCCTTGTCCTCATCCGGGGGACTGCCATAATGAAGGCGAGGCATGCGCGCGGCATCCGCGCGCCCCACGAACTTTCCGGAAAACGATCATGGCTCAAACCTTGTATGACAAGCTCTGGGACGCCCACGTGGTGCACCAGGGCGAGGACGGCACCTGTCTGCTGTATATCGATCGCCACCTGGTGCACGAGGTCACCAGTCCGCAGGCCTTCGAGGGCCTCGACCTCGCCGGCCGCAAGCCCTGGCGGGTCGATGCCAACCTGGCGGTCGCCGACCACAACGTGCCCACCACGGCGCGCAGCGAAGGCATCCAGGATCCGGTCTCGCGCCTGCAGGTCGAGACCCTGGACAAAAACTGCGAGACCCACGGCATCACCGAATTCCGCATGAACGACCGGCGCCAGGGCATCGTCCACGTGATCGGCCCCGAGCAGGGCGCCACGCTGCCCGGCATGACGGTGGTCTGCGGGGATTCGCACACCAGCACCCATGGCGCCATGGGCGCGCTGGCCTTCGGCATCGGCACCTCCGAGGTCGAGCACGTGCTCGCCACCCAGACGCTGCTGATGAAGAAAAGCCGCAACATGCTGGTGCGCGTCGAGGGCGAGCTGCCTTTCGGCTGTACCGCCAAGGACCTGGTCCTCTACGTGATCGGGCGCATCGGCACGGCGGGCGGCACGGGCTACGCCATCGAATTCGGCGGCAGCGCGGTGCGCGCGCTCTCGATGGAGGGGCGCATGACCGTGTGCAACATGGCGATCGAGGCGGGCGCGCGCTCGGGCATGGTGGCCGTGGACCAGACCACGATCGACTACTTCAAGGGCCGTCCCTACGCGCCCGAGGGCGCCCTGTGGGACCAGGCGGTCGCCTACTGGCGCACCCTGCATTCCGATCCGGACGCCCGTTTCGACCGCGTGGTCGAGATCGACGCCTCGGAGATCTCGCCGCAGGTGAGCTGGGGCACCTCGCCCGAGATGGTCCTGCCGATCGACGGCCGCGTGCCCGATCCCGAAAAGGAAAAGGACGCCGTGCGCCGCAGCGGCATGGAGCGCGCGCTGCATTACATGGGGCTCGAGCCCAACACGCCGATGACCGACATCCACGTGGACCGCGTGTTCATCGGATCGTGCACCAACGCGCGCATCGAGGACCTGCGCGCCGCCGCCGCGGTGGCCAAGGGCCGCCGGGTGGCCGCCAACGTGCGCCAGGCGATGGTCGTGCCGGGCTCGGGCCTGGTCAAGGCCCAGGCCGAGCGCGAGGGCCTCGACCGGATCTTCCTCGCCGCCGGATTCGAGTGGCGCGAGCCGGGCTGTTCGATGTGCCTGGCCATGAACGCCGACCGGCTCGAGCCGGGCGAGCGCTGCGCCTCCACCTCCAACCGCAATTTCGAGGGACGCCAGGGGCAGGGCGGCCGCACCCATCTGGTCAGCCCCGCCATGGCCGCCGCCGCCGCGGTGGCCGGCCATTTCGTCGACGTCCGCCGTTTCTAGGAGCCGCCATGCAAGCCTTCACCACTCACAAGGGCCTGGTCGCCCCCCTGGACCGGGAAAACGTCGATACCGACCTGATCATTCCCAAGCAGTTCCTCAAGTCGATCAAGCGCACGGGCTTCGGCCCCAATCTGTTCGACGAGCTGCGCTACCTGGACCACGGCGAGCCGGGCATGGACAATTCCCGCCGGCCGCTGAATCCGGATTTCGTGCTGAACCAGCCGCGCTACAAGGGCGCCTCGATCCTGCTCGCGCGCAAGAACTTCGGCTGCGGCTCCAGCCGCGAGCACGCCCCCTGGGCGCTGCAGCAGTACGGCTTTCGCGCCATCATCGCGCCATCGTTCGCGGACATCTTCTTCAACAACAGCTTCAAGAACGGCCTGCTGCCCATCGTGCTGCCCGAATCCCGGGTCGCGCGCCTGTTCGACGAGGTCAATGCCAGCCCCGGATATTCCCTGACCATCGATCTCGAGCGCCAGCGCGTGATCGCGCCCGACGGCGAGGAATCGCCGTTCGAGATCGACGCCTACCGCAAGCAGTCCCTGCTCGAGGGCCTGGACGAGATCGGCCAGACCCTCCTGCGCGCCGACATGATCCGCGCCTTCGAGGCCGAGCGCCTGGCGCGGCATCCCTGGCTCGCCAAGCGCGTCCCTGGCTGATTCGCCGGCCGCGTGTTGCGACACGAGCCCCGTCCCTGAGGGACGGGGCTCCTCTTTACCGACCCACGAATGGAAAGACCCATGAGTTCTCGTATCGCAGTGCTGCCGGGCGATGGCATAGGCCCGGAAATCGTCGAGCAGGCCGTGCGCGTCCTGCGCGCCCTGGACCTCGACCTGGACCTCGTCGAGGCGCCGGTGGGCGGCGCCGCCTATGCCCTGCACGGGCATCCCCTGCCGCCCGAGACGCTGGCGCTGGCGCAAGGCGCCTCGGCCGTCCTGTTCGGCGCGGTGGGCGACTGGAAATACGACTCGCTCGAGCGCGCCCTGCGTCCCGAGCAGGCCGTCCTGGGGCTGCGCAAGGCCATGGGCCTGTTCGCCAACCTGCGCCCCGCCATCCTCTATCCCGAACTGGCGAACGCCTCCTCGCTCAAGCCCGAGGTGGTCGCGGGCCTGGACATCCTGATCGTGCGCGAGCTCACCGGCGACATCTATTTCGGACAGCCGCGCGGCGTGCGCACCCTGGAGGACGGCCCCTTCAAGGGCGACCGCCAGGGCTACGACACCATGCACTATGCGGAAACCGAGGTGCGCCGCATCGCCCACGTGGCCTTCCAGGCCGCCGCCGGGCGGAGCGGGCGCCTCTGCAGCGTGGACAAGGCCAATGTGCTCGAGACCTCGCAGTTCTGGCGCGACATCATGATCGACGTGGCGCGCGAATATCCCCAGGTCGAGCTCTCGCACATGTACGTGGACAACGCCGCCATGCAACTGGTGCGCGAGCCCAAGGCCTTCGATGTGATCGTCACCGGCAATCTGTTCGGCGACATCCTGTCGGACGAGGCGGCGATGCTGACCGGCTCGATCGGCATGCTGCCCTCGGCCTCGCTGAACGCCAGCAGGCAGGGCCTGTACGAGCCCTGCCACGGATCGGCGCCCGACATCGCGGGGCAGGGCATCGCCAATCCGCTGGCCACCATCCTGTCGGGCGCCATGCTGCTGCGCCATTCGCTGGACGCGCCCGAGGCGGCGGCGCGCATCGAGGCGGCCGTCCAGTCGGTGCTGGCCGACGGCCTGCGCACGGCCGACATCCACGAGGAAGGAACGACGCGGGTCTCGACCAGCCAGATGGGCGACGCGGTGCTGGCGGCGCTGTAGGCCGGCGAGGGCCCGTCCCGCGCGCCCGCCGGCTGGTCTCCGCCGGCGGGCGCAATCGTGCTCCGTCCTTCACGCGGTCCTTGACTCCGTAGTGGGGTACGGACCTTATGTTTCGGCGACAAGAAATCAACGCATAAGCACATCCCGAAACCAAGGAGCATCGGCATTTCCGCATGGGGCGGGCCGCCGGTGCGCAGGAGACTTTTTCATGGCTTTTCTTCGCTCGTTGCGCGTGTCCACCCAGTTGATCGGCGGCTTTCTCATCGTCAGCGGGATCGCCGCCCTGATCGGGATGGTGGGCCTGTACTCCACGCGCCAGGTCAACACCATGGCCGAGACCATGTACCATCGCGACACCATGGGCCTGCGCGATACGGCGCGGGCCAACCAGCAATTGCTGATGACCGCGCGCGCCGTGCGCGTGGCGGCGCTGGCGCCGACCGAGGAGATCCGCGGCCGCCAGTTCGAGGCGGTGCGCGAGCACCTGGACGGGATGGACCAGAGCCTCGCGCAGGCGGCCCGGGCCTTCCCCGCCGGCGCCGCCGATCCCCTGGTCGCCCAGGCCCTGGAGGCGGCCCGCGCGTACCGCGCCAATATCTCGCGGGTGGTCGACATCCTCAAGACCGAGCCGGTGCAGCAGGTGCGCAAGTCGGTCAGCATGCTCTATGGCGAGGTGATCCCGGTGGCCAATCGCCTGGACGCGGCCATGGCCCAGTTGATCGATCACCGGCTCGAGCAGGCGAGCGCCCTGAGCCGCGAGACCGCGGCCATCCACGACCGGGCGCAGTGGCTCATGGTCGGCCTGACGCTGGGCGGCGTCCTGGTGGGCCTGGGGATCGGGATATTGCTCACCCGCGGTCTCTCGCGTTCGCTCGGCGGCGAGCCCCGGGACGTGGCGCGCATCGCCAAGGCGGTGGCCTCGGGCGATCTCGGCACGGAGATCGCCACCGTGCGCATGCATCGCGACAGCGTCATGCAGGCGATGGCGCACATGCAGGAGTCCCTGCGGCGCATCGTGGGCACGGTGCGCGCCGGCAGCGACCACATCGCCAGCGGCTCGGAGCAGATCCGCCTGGGCAATACCGACCTGGCGCAGCGCACCGAGCGCCAGGCCGCCGACATCACCGAGACCGCCGCGGCCATGGACGAGCTCTCCAGCACCGTGGCCAACACGGCCCAGGCGATGCGCGAGGCCGCCCAGTTGTCGAACGACGCCAGCCGCGCCGCGGCGCAGGGCGGACGCGGCATCGAGGACATCGTCCAGACGATGGAGGGCATCCGCGAGTCGTCGCGCAAGATCGTGGGCATCGTGCAGGTGATCGACGGCATCGCCTTCCAGACCAACATCCTGGCGCTGAACGCCGCGGTGGAGGCCGCCCGCGCGGGCGACCAGGGGCGGGGTTTCGCCGTGGTCGCCAGCGAGGTGCGCGCCCTGGCGCAAAAGAGCGCGGCCGCGGCCCGCGAGATCGCCAAGCTCATCGAGGACAGCGCCGAGCGCACCAACGCGGGCGTGCGGGTGGTGGAGCAGGCCGGCGCCGGGATCCGCGAACTGGTGCACAAGATCCAGCAGGTCGCCGGCCTCATCGACTCGGTCGATGCGGCCTCCACCGAGCAGACCTCGGGGCTGACCCAGATCAACGCCGCGGTGGCGCAGCTCAACAGCATCACGCAGCAGAACGCCGCCCTGGTGCAGGAATCGGCCGCGGCGGCCGAGAGCCTGAATGAGCAGGCCGTGCAGTTGCTGGAGACCGTGAGGGAATTCCGGATCGAAAAGGACGTGGGCCGCGCCTCGGTCGCCGGCGAGCCCCCGTCCGGACGGCCGGGCCGCCCGGCGCTCTCCCGGCCGGAGCCCCTGCCGGCCTGAGGGGCAGGCCAGGCCCCGGCTGCGTGGCCGGGTG
>JBIQHJ010000023.1:0-53362 GCA_044508625.1 Alcaligenaceae bacterium | reverse complement strand
GCACCTGGCGGGTCTCGACCATTTCCTGGCGCTCGGCGGTCTTGGTCGCGCCGACGCGGCGGTCCTCGTAGGCGGCCTTGAGGTCGACCAGCCTGCGAAAGCCGCGCTCGATCCAGAAGCCGACCTTTTCCGAGACGCTGAGCCATGAAAAGCCGAAGAACAGGCTCGACCCCATCACGATGAAGGCGAGCAGCAGCAGGGTGCTGCCCGCGTAGCCCATGAGCTGCGCCAGCCCCTGGGCCAGGAGCCGGCCGAGCTGGCCGCCCGCCCCCGCCGGCAGGTGGCCGGCCCAGGAGCCCATGCGCAGCGCCTCGATGCCCATGCACCCGAGGAACAGCAGCGCAAAGCCGATCCCGACCTCCCAGCGCACGCGCGGCAGCAGCTCGGGCACCGTGTTGGGCAGCACGACGCGCGTCAGGCGGTAGAAGCCCGCGGCCACCCGGCGCAGCAGCAGCACCACCCACAGCCATGCGGAATAGCCGAACAGGAACAGCAGGAAATCGGCGACGTGCGCGCCGAAGGTGCCGCCGCGATTCAGGGTCACGCCGCTGTGCACCGAATGGGACCAGCCGGGATCGGATTTGCTCCAGGTCGCGAGCACCAGGATCAGCCATCCGGCCATGGCGGCAAAGAGGATCCAGCGCGCCTCGCGCAACAATCCGGTCAGGCGGGTCTGCAAGGGCGACGGGCCGTTGCGCACGTTGCGCGAGGAGCGCGAGGTCGGGGCGGGTATTCTTGCCATGGGCTCATTATAATTGCGGGGTTATCGATCAACGGATTTTCTGTGATGTCCACCACAAAACACGCCAAAGTGATGATTCTGGGGTCCGGCCCCGCCGGCTACACGGCGGCCATCTACGCCGCGCGCGCCAACCTGTCGCCGGTGCTCATCACCGGCCTCGAGCAGGGCGGGCAGCTCATGACCACCACCGAGGTGGACAACTGGCCCGCGGACGTGGATGGGGTGCAGGGTCCCGACCTGATGCAGCGCTTCATGCAGCACGCCCAGCGCTTCGACACGGAAATGGTCTTCGACACCATCGCCAAGGTGGACCTGTCCCGGCGGCCCTTCGTCCTGACGGGCGACACCGGCGAAACCTACACCTGCGACAGCCTCATCATCGCCACCGGCGCATCGGCCCAGTATCTCGGCCTGCCCTCCGAGCAGGCCTTCATGGGGCGCGGCGTGTCGGCCTGCGCGACCTGCGACGGGTTCTTCTACAAGAACCAGGACGCGGTGGTCATCGGCGGCGGCAACACCGCCGTCGAGGAGGCCCTCTACCTGTCGAACATCTGCCGCACGGTCACCCTGGTCCACCGCCGCGACAAGTTCCGCGCCGAGCCCATCCTGGTCGACAAGCTCATGGACAAGGTCGAGAACGGCAACATGCGCCTCAAGCTGTTCCACGAGCTCGACGAGGTCCTGGGCGACGACTCGGGCGTGACCGGCGTGCGGCTGCGCGACAACCGGACGGGCCAGACCGAGGACCTCGCCGTCACCGGCACCTTCATCGCCATCGGCCACAAGCCGAACACGGCGATCTTCGAGGGCCAGCTCGACATGGAAAACGGCTACATCGTCACCCGCAGCGGCCTGCAGGGGCTGGCCACCATGACCTCGGTCCCCGGCGTGTTCGCCGCGGGCGACGTCCAGGACCACGTCTACCGCCAGGCCATCACCAGCGCCGGCACCGGCTGCATGGCGGCCCTGGACGCCCAGCGCTGGCTGGAGAATGAAGGCCTCTAAGCCGGGCCTGGCGGACCTCAAGCGCCTGCGCACCGAGACCGCGGCTCACATCGTCCCCCCGGCGCCGCCCGCCCGGGCCCGCACGCTCGAGCCGGCCGCGCCGCGCCGCGCGCGGGAGGCCACGGACGCCCTGGCCGCCAGCCCGCGCCGGGAAACGGCGCCGCCCCGGCCGCGGGAGGCGGAGGACGTGGACCCACCCGAAGGAACGCCCGCCCTCCTCGATCCGGCCGACCGCGCGCTGTTTCGCCAGGCCATGCGGTTCGTCCGGCCCCTGCCGGACACCGGGGCGCGCGCGCCCGGGCCCTCGCGGCGCGCCCCCGACGAGTGGCTGCGCGCGCGCCGCGCCCACGCCGCGGGCGACCGCGATCCGGGCCCGGCGCCCGCCCCGGCCGCCCTGCCGGCCAGCGGCGTGGCGCCGGCGGCCCCCCTCGACCCCGATGCGCGCGAGTTCCTGCGCCCAGGCTGCGGGCCCGACCTGCTGCGCGGCCTGCGCCGCGGGAAATGGCCGATCGAGGCCACGCTCGACCTGCACGGCAGCACGCTCGAACAGGCGGACGAGCGCATGGATCGGTTCCTCGCCTCGTGCCTGGACCACGGCGTGCGCTGCGTGCGCATCGTCCACGGCAAGGGCTACGGCTCGCGCACCGGCGTCGCCGTCCTCAAGGACGCCGTGCGGACGCGCCTCGCGCGGCTCGACGCCATCCAGGCCTGGTCACAATGCAGCGAGCCCGAGGGCGGGGCCGGTGCCGTCGTCGCCCTGCTGCGCCAATCCCCCGCCAAGGACACCGCATGAACCGGACCCCCCTGGGCTTCGCCATTCTCACCGAGGTCATCGCATGAACCGGACCACCCTGGGCCTCGCCACCCTCGCCGAGGTTATCGCATGAACTGGGTCACCCTGGGCTTCGCCATTCTTGCCGAGGTCATCGCCACCTCGGCCCTCAAGGTCTCGGATGGATTCACCCGCCCGCTGCCCGCGGCCGTCACCGCCATCGGCTACGCCATCGCTTTCTATCTACTGGCCCTCACCCTCAAGACCATCCCCGTGGGCATCGCCTACGCGGTGTGGTCGGGCGCGGGCATCGTGGCGATCGCGCTGATCGGCTATTTCTTTTTCCAGCAGGCGCTGGACGCGCCGGCCCTGATCGGCATCGGCCTGATCCTGGCCGGTGTCGTCGTCCTGAACGTGTTCTCGAAAACGGGCGGCCACTGAGGCCGCCGGGCCGCGCCCAAGCTCACCGGGGCATCAGGCGCCGGTAGAAGTTCGGCAGGGCGAACAGGGCGCCATGCACCTCGGGGTTGTAGTACTGCAGGTCGCCGATGCCGCGGGCCTCGAGCCGCGCGGCCGCCTCGTCGGCCGCCAGGACCGCCGGATCGAGGGTGTCGGACGCCACGGCCAGGGACCAGTACGAGCCGTACAGCGGGATGTGCAGCCCGTAGCCGCGCACCTGCGCGAAGGTGCGCCCCAGGGCCCCGGCGAGGTCCCGCACCTGGTCCGGCTCGTGGAAGGGCGAGCCCAGGTGCAGCACGAGGGCGCCGCCCGGCGCGAGGATGCGCCGGCATTGCGCAAAGAATTCCTCGGTGTACAGGGGACCGGCCGGGGTCTCCGGGTCGGTCAGGTCCAGGTACACCAGGTCGAAACGCTCGTCGGTATCGCGCACGAAAGCCGCGCCATCGCCGATCCGCACGGACGCCCGGGGATCGTCCAGGCTGCCGCGGTGGATGCGCCCCAGGTGCCGGCGCGCCACGTCCACCACCTCGCCGTCGAGCTCGACCAGCGTCGCCTCCCGGATGCCGGGATGCTTGAGCAATTCCTCGAGGGCGCCGCCGTCGCCGCCGCCCACGACCAGGGCGCGCCGGGGATCCGGATGGGCGATCGCCGCCGGATGGACCAGGGCCTCGTGGTAGAAGAACTCATCCGCCTCGGAGGTCATCAGGCTGCCGTCCAGGCGCAGCACCAGCCCCAGCTCGTCGGATTCGAAAAGCTCGAGATGCTGGTAGGCCGTGCGCTGGTCCAGTATGCGCCGGGCAAGGCGAAAGCCGTAGACGGTGTTCGCGTTCAGGGATTCCAGCAGCAACTGGGGCTCGGCGCGGGCCGGGCCGTCCTTGTCGCCGCGCATGATGCGCTCGCGCTGCGACTGGCCGGCCCGGAAGGCCTGCTCGAGCGCGCCCATCAGGCGCTCGGCCTTGGCCGAATTGTCGGCCTCGAAATTGCAGACGTAGACGTCCAGCGTCACGCCCCGGCGCTCGGGCCAGGTGTGCACCGCGAGGTGCGACTCGGCGAGCAGCAGCGTCCCCGTCACCCCGCCCGGCTGGCCCTGGTAGTCCGGAAAGACATGCCATTTCTCGCCGACGATCGTCAAGCCGGCGGCAAGCGTCGCCTCCCGGCACAGGCCGGCGAGCGCCTCGGCGTCGATCATCAGCGCGTCATCACAGTCGCAGCGATAAAGATCCGCGGTGAGATGCAGGCCTTGCATGATGTGCGTGCTCCCAGTCGAAATCCCGCGCGAAAAGCGGCGCGGAAAAAACCAAGATGCGGCTGACCGCCGCGCGAAACGGCCAAGGCGCGCAAAAACATAGCCGCTGGCCGGAAAACCATCCATTATACACACAGACGGCGACTTGCCGCAAAAAGGCCGATAGATGGAAATAGATGACGGCAAAATGGCGGCTTGATGAGCGATATTCGCGCAAGCGCGGACGGCGGGAGGCGCCACGCAAGCGGTCCTGGAACGGGGCCACGGACCACCGAACGGACGGCAGCAATGGAACGGGGCCGGCGATTTTGTCGCCGGCCCCGCCAGGATTCTATTTCTTATGGGTACTGCCTGATTGCGCCGTATCTTCGGCTGTGCCCATGCAGGGCTTGTCTCCTCACCTGCATGCCCGGCATTATGCCGAATCTTTCACTCTGTCACACTTAGGGAAGTCCCTAGCGTACCTCCACCGAACCCCCGCTGCAATCCCAGGGCGCGCGCATCCCAGGGCGCGGGCGGTTGCGCGACGGCGCCCCCGCTCCGGCACGCCGCTTGCTGCAGCGGCGCCGGACACGGCCTTTCGTCATCACAGGAGGCATCATGCACCACCCCCGAATGGCATCCTTCATCCTGGGCGCGGCCGCCGACGTTCAGGAGACACCCATGGACGAGACGAAACGCAGGTTCGTCCAGGCCGCGCTGGCGCTGCCCGCGGTCCTGGCGCTGCCCGGCTGCGGGCGGGAGGAAACCAGGCCGGCCCGAATCGCCGGGACCTTCTTCTCGCCTGCCGAATACCGCTTCATCGAAGCCGCGACCGCCCGCCTGATTCCGGGCGACGAGCACGATCCCGGCGCCATCGAGGCCGACATCCCGCTGTTCATCGACCTGCAACTGGCGGGCCCCTACGGCCGCGCCGACCGCTGGTACATGGAAGGCCCCTGGGCCGCGGGCACCGAGCAGCAGGGCTACCAGCTCAGGCAGACGCCCGCCGAACTGTACCGCACCGCCATCGCCGGCATCGAGGAATACTGCCGCGGGCGCCACGGCGGCCGCGTGTTCGCGGACCTGAGCGCCGAACAGCAGGACGAGGTGCTGCGCGATCTGGAAGCCGGCAGGATCGAGCTCGACGAGGTCACCGCCAAGGGCTTCTTTTCCGTGCTGTGGCAGAACACGCAGGAAGGATTCCTGTCCGACCCCATGTACGGCGGCAACCGCGGCTTCGCCGGCTGGAAGCTGATCGGATTCCCCGGCCCCCGCTACAACTACGTCGAGGAAATCACCCAATACGGCAAACCCTACCCGCTGCCGCCCGTCGGCATCCTGGGCCGGGACGGCACACGCATGCGCACCGGCGCGTAAAGGAGGCGGGATGGCAAAACGACTGAAACCGGTGGACGTGGTGCTGGTGGGATTCGGCTGGACCGCCTCCATCATCGCGCAGGAGCTGACGGACGAAGGCCTGCAGGTGCTGGCCCTGGAGCGCGGCGAGGACCGCGCCACGGTGCCGGACTTCGCCACCACCCACATCCAGGACGAACTGAGATACGCGGTCCGCAACCACATGTTCCAGGCCCCCATCCGGGAGACCCTGAGCTTTCGCAACACCCCGGACCAGAAGGCCCTGCCCATGCGCCAGCTCGGATCCTTCCGGCCCGGCGCCGGCGTGGGGGGCGCGGGGGTGCACTGGAACGGGCAGACCTGGCGCTTCCTGCCGGACGATTTCCTCATCCGTTCCCATACCGAGGAGCGCTACGGCCCCGGTTTCATCCCCGAAGGCCTCACCATCCAGGACTGGGGCATCACCTACGACGAGCTGGAGTCCTGTTACGACCGCTTTGAATACCTGTGCGGCGTCTCCGGCAAGGCGGCCAACGTGGCGGGCGAGCGCCGCCCGGAAGGCAATCCCTTCGAAGGCAACCGGTCGCGCGACTACCCGCTGCCGCCGCTGGAGCCCAGCGCCGGCTCGCTGATGTTCGACAAGGCGGCGCGCGAACTGGGCTACCACCCCTTTCCCGGGCCGGCCGCCAACGCCTCCCGGCCCTACCTGAACCCGCTGGGCGTGCAGATGGGCCAATGCACGTACTGCGGCTTCTGTGAATGGTTCGGCTGCGGCAACAATTCCAAGGCCTCGCCGCAATCGACGATCCTGCCGGTGCTGCTGAAAAAGGACAATTTCTCCTACCGCACCGGCTGCGACGTCACGCGCGTGGTGCTGGACGGCTCGGGCACCAAGGCCAAGGGCGTGCTGTACCGCGACCTGGAAGGCCGCGAATTCGAGCAGCCCGCGGAGCTGGTCGTCCTGTGCGCCTTCGCGCACCACAACGTCCACCTGCTGCTGCTCTCGGGCATCGGCAAGCCCTACGATCCCGCGCGCAACGCCGGCGTGGTCGGCCGCAACTACGCCTACCAGATCACCTCCGCCGTGGAGGTCTTCGTCGACGAGCTGATGAACCCGTACATGGGCGCCGGCGCCCTGGGCCAGGCCATCGACGACTTCAACGGCGACAATTTCGACCACGGCCCGGAAGGCTTCATCGGCGGCGGCTACATCGCGCTGTGGACCACCGGCGGACGCCCCATCCTGCAGCACCACCTGCCCAAGGACACGCCCACCTGGGGCGCCGGATGGAAGAAGGCGATGGCGGAAAACTACCTGCACAGCGCGTCGGTCTCGACCCACGGCAGCGTCGTGAGCCACCGCAACGCCTACCTGGACCTGGACCCGACCTACAAGGACCTCTACGGCAACCCCATGCTGCGGCTGACCTTCGATTTCCACGCCAACGACTACCGGATGTCCGACTATCTGACCGGCAAGGCCGAAGGCATCGCCCGGGCGATGAAGCCGCGCTCGATCAACGTCAAGAAGCGCAAGCCGCCCTACAGCATCATCCCGTACCAGACCACCCACAACACCGGTGGCGCCGTCATGGGCGACGACCCGCGCACCAGCGTCGTCAACCGCTACCTGCAGAGCTGGGACGTGCCCAATGTCTTCGTCGTCGGCGCCTGCAACTTCCCGCAGAACCCCGGCTACAACCCCACCGGCACGGTCGGCGCGCTCGCCTTCTGGGCGGCGGACGCGATACGCACGCGCTACCTGAAACGGCCCGGACCCCTGGTCCAGGTCTGACGCGGGAGGCATCATGCGCAAGAACCACGCCATCCTGGGCTGCCTCGCCCTGCTCTGCGCCGTCCCGGCCGCCGGCGCGGCGGACCTGCACAGCGCGGACTTCACCAACATCCAGCGCGGACGGTACCTGGCCAACGCCGGGGACTGCATCTCCTGCCACACCGCCAAGGGCGGCAAGCCGTTCGCTGGCGGCTATCCGGTGGAAACGCCCTTCGGCACGCTCTACTCCAGCAACATCACGCCGGACGTCGTGACGGGCATCGGCAACTGGAGCCGCGACGACTTCTACCGCGCGATGCACGAAGGCCGGCGCAAGGACGGGCAATACCTGTATCCGGCCTGTCCCTACCCCTGGTTCACCAAGATGACCCGGGAGGACGTCGACGACCTCAAGTCCTACCTGGACACCCTGCAGCCGGTGCGCGCCATCCCCCCGGAAAACGAGCTGATCTGGCCGCTGGGCTGGCGGGAAATGGTGGCGGGATGGAATTTGCTGTTCTTCGAGCCGGGCACCTACGCCGCGGACCCGGACAAACCCACGCTCTGGAACCGCGGCGCCTACCTGGTGCAGGGCCTGGGCCACTGCGCCGCCTGCCACACGCCGAAGAATTTCCTGGGTGGAACGGATCCTGACCGGGCGCTGCAAGGCGGCGACGCCGGCGAAGGGTGGTTCGCGCCCGGCCTGACGGGCAACCGCCGCGACGGCCTGGGGGGCTGGTCCGAGCACGACATCGTCGAATACCTGAAGACCGGGGCGAACCCCCACACCGCCAGCACCGGCCCGATGACCGAAGTCGTGATGAATTCCACGAGCCACCTCAGCGATTCCGACCTGCGGGCCATCGCCACCTACCTGAAGGACATCCCGGCCCATCGGGCGGAGAATGGGGACGGCGACAAGGACGCCGCCACCCTCGACGGACAGGCCATGAAACGCGGCAAGGCGCTGTACGCCGACCAGTGCATGGGCTGCCACATGGCCGATGGCAAGGGCCAGGCCCACGCCTTCCCGCCCCTGGCCGGCGCATCCTCGGTGCAGGCGCCCAACGCGCAGACCCTGATCCAGGTAGTGCTGAGCGGCGACTACATGGCGGACCCGCCGTCCCTGCCCACGGGCCTGGCGATGCCCGCCTTCGACTGGAAGCTCAGCGACCAGGAGATCGCCGACGTGCTCACCTACGTGCGCAACAGTTGGGGCAACCAGGCGCCGGCCGTCAGCGCCGACACCGTCGCGGACATGCGCGAGAGCGCGCACGAGTACGGGCCGCGCTACAAGCGCCTGATCAGCCGGCCCTGAGGGATCAGGGCAGGCCTTTCATGATCACATATTGTCGATCATCACCTGGCCGAAGCCCGAGCAGGACACCTGGGTCGCGCCCTCCATCAGGCGGGCGAAGTCGTAGGTGACCTTTTTCGACAGGATGGCCTTTTCCATGCTGCTGATGATGAGGTCGGCGGCCTCGGTCCAGCCCATGTGGCGCAGCATCATCTCGGCCGACAGGATCTCGGAGCCGGGGTTGACGTAGTCCTTGCCGGCGTACTTGGGCGCGGTGCCGTGGGTGGCCTCGAACATGGCGACCGAGTCGGACAGGTTGGCGCCCGGGGCGATGCCGATGCCGCCGACCTGCGCGGCCAGGGCGTCGGAAATGTAGTCGCCGTTCAGGTTCAGCGTGGCGATGACGTCGTATTCGGCCGGGCGCAGCAGGATCTGCTGCAGGAAGGCGTCGGCGATGACGTCCTTGACCACGATGTCGCGGCCGGTCTTGGGGCTCTTGAACTTGCACCAGGGGCCGCCGTCGATGAGCTGGGCGCCGAATTCCTTGAGGGCCAGCTCGTAGCCCCAGTCGCGGAATCCGCCCTCGGTGAACTTCATGATGTTGCCCTTGTGGACCAGGGTGACGGTCGGGCGGTCGTTGTCGATGGCGTACTGGATCGCCTTGCGCACCAGGCGCTGGGTGCCCTCGCGCGACACGGGCTTGACGCCGATGCCGGAGGTCGCCGGAAAGCGGATCTTGTTGACGCCGAGCTTGGTCTGCAGGAACTCGATGATCTGGCGGGCCTGCTCGGATTCGGCCTCGAACTCGATGCCGGCGTAGATGTCCTCGGAATTCTCGCGGAAGATCACCATGTCGGTCTTTTCGGGCTCGCGCACGGGCGAGGGCACGCCCTTGAAGTAGCGCACCGGGCGCAGGCAGACGTACAGGTCGAGCTCCTGGCGCAGGGCCACGTTCAGCGAGCGGATGCCGCCGCCCACGGGGGTGGTCAGCGGGCCCTTGATCGAGACCACGTAATCGCGCACGGCCTCGAGGGTTTCCTCGGGCAGCCAGACGTCGGGGCCGTAGATGCGGGTGGATTTTTCGCCGGCATAGACCTCCATCCAGTGGATCTTGCGCTTGCCGCCATAGGCCTTGGCGACCGCGGCGTCCACGACCTTGAGCATGACCGGCGTGATGTCCATGCCCGTGCCGTCGCCCTCGATGTAGGGGATGATCGGCTGGTCGGGGATGTTCAGCGAGAAATCGGCGTTGACCGTGATCTTTTGGCCACTGGTCGGGACCTTGATGTGTTGATAGGACATGGATGCTCCAGTTGCTCTGGGGGAGGACGATGAAAGAAACGGGGGGTTTAGTCTTATATAAGAGTTTAGCCTAAACTGGGCGTATTGACGTGCGCAAACTTCCGATTTTACTGCTCCCGGCGGGCACGGATCGACCCCCGGAGGCGGCAAGCCCGGCCGCCGGGGCGGTAAAATAATGGAAAACCCTCATCCAGGCAGCCATGTTCAATCCGACGCGCGAGCAAGTCCGCGAGTTCTTCACCGAGGCCTGGCGCAAGCACCGCGCCGGCGCCGTCCTGACCCCGCTGGAAACCATGGCGGCGGATCTCATCCGCCTGCATCCGGAATACCACGCCGACCTCGAGGACCCCGAGGCCGCCGCCCGCGACTATCCGGTCGAGGAGGGGCGCACCAATCCCTTCCTGCACCTGTCGATGCACCTGGCCATCGCCGAGCAGGTCTCGATCGACCACCCGCCGGGCATCCGCGCCGCCTGGCGCGCGCTGCTGGGCACGCGCGACGAGCACGAGGCCGCGCACGTGGTCATGGAGGCCCTGGGCGAGGTGGTCTGGGAGGCCCAGCGCACGGGGGCGCCCCTGGACAACGACCGCTATCTGGATCGGATCCGGCGCCATGCGACGCGGGATCGCTGACGGTCTACTTGCGGACCGCCAGGGGGGATGGCTGGGCGGCGAGCCAGGCCGAGATGTTGTCGATGTCGGTGGGCGAGAGCTGGGCCGCCATGGCGCCCATGATCGGGTTCTTGCGCGCGTTCGCCGAAACGGCGGCGCCCGCCTGGCCGCGCTGGTAGGCCGTGAGGGCATGGGCCAGGTAATCGGCGTGCTGGCCGGCGAGGATCGGGTAGTCGGGCTGCAGCGGCGACTTGGCATCGGCGCCGTGACAGGAGGCGCAGGTGAATTTCTGGTAGGCAGCCTGCCCGGCGGCCAGGTCCGCGGCCTGCGCGCCGGAGGCGAGGGCCAGGCAGCCGAGCAGGACGATCGACGACGTTTTCATGGAATCCCCGGATTTATTATTTGAGACTGGAATAGTAGGCGGCCACGTCCGCCATGTCCTGCTCGGACAGCGTACGGGCGACGGCCTCCATCGTGGCGAACGAGCGCGCCCCGCTGGCGTATTCCTTGAGGGCCGCGACGATGTAGGCGGCATTCTGCCCCGCGATCATGGGCACGTGGTACAACTCGGGATAGGCGGCCTTGTAGCCGGGGATCCCATGGCAGCCGATGCACATCGACACCTTGTCCTTGGCGGCCTGCGCATTGCCCGTCACCGGCGCCGCATCCGCCGCCAGGGCCTGGCCCGCGAACGCACAGGCAGCCATGATCGCCAAGGGCCCCAGACAACGCTCGATTCGTATTCGCAACTTCATATTGTCTCTTTGTAAGCTAGAAAAGGCCCCCCATGCCGCGCCCTCGACCTGCTGCCCACAAGGGGCCGCTTTCTGCCTCGGGGCGGCCCGGCGGCGGAAGATGGCATCGGGCCGAAACCCGCACGGCCGATGCGGCCAGATGATTGTACGATAATTGCAACCAAGCATGCAGCCCTGAAACTTTTAACCCTATAGCAGCCGCCCGCCGGCGCCGCGCAGCCCACTCCGACATGAGCATGAATCCCGCCCAGCCCTCCCCCGAACGTTTCGACGGCACCGAGCGCTACGTCGCCACCGACGCCCTGAAAATGGCCGTGAACGCCGCCCTCGTCCTGCAGCGCCCCCTGCTGGTCAAGGGCGAGCCGGGCACCGGCAAGACCCTGCTCGCCGAGGAGGTCGCGCGCGCCCTGGACCGGCCCCTGCTGCAGTGGCACATCAAGTCCACCACCAAGGCGCACCAGGGCCTGTACGAATACGACGCGGTGTCGCGGCTGCGCGACTCGCAGCTCGGCGAATCCTCGGTGCACGACATCGGCAACTACATCGTGCGCGGCGTGCTGTGGCAGGCCTTCGAGTCCGAACGGCCCACCGTCGTGCTGATCGACGAGATCGACAAGGCCGACATCGAGTTTCCCAACGATCTGCTGCGCGAGCTCGACCGGATGGAGTTCCACGTCTACGAGACCCGCGAGACGATCCGCGCGCGCCACCGGCCGCTGATCGTCATCACCTCCAACAACGAAAAGGACCTGCCCGACGCATTCCTGCGCCGCTGCTTCTTTCATTACATCGCCTTTCCCGACCGCGAGACGCTGCGCGAGATCGTCGCCGTCCACTTTCCCGACATCCGCGCCGAGATCCTCGGGGCGGCGCTGGACGCCTTCTTTGGCCTGCGCGAGACGCCGGGCCTCAAGAAAAAGCCCTCCACCTCCGAATTCCTGGACTGGCTGCGCCTGCTGCTCGCCGAATCGGTGCCGCCCTCGGCCCTGCGCGACGCCGACATCCCGCCGCTGGCCGGCGCCCTGCTCAAGAACGAGCAGGACCTGGGCCTGCTGCAGCGCCTCATGGCCATGAACCACCGCGCGCCGCGCTGAGGGCGCGCTTTCCCGCGCCGCCGCCCCGCCCCCTCCCATCCATCCGACAGACTCCAGGCGATCCCTATCATGCTCCCCTCCGAATTCCAGCACACCCCGGCCCCCGTCACCCTGGAGGGCCACGGCGTGCGCCTCGTCCCCCTGGGGCTGGACCACGTCCAGGGGCTGGAGGCCGCCGCCGCGGACGGCGAGCTCTGGACCCTGCGCATCACCTCGGTGCCCGAGCCGGGCGCGACCGAGGCCTACGTCCGGGAGGCGCTCGAGGGCCAGGCCGCCGGCCGCATGCTGCCCTTCGCGGTGATCGACGCCCGCGAAGGCGCGGTCATCGGCTCGACCCGCTACCACGACATCGTGCCGGCGGTCGCCCGGCTCGAGATCGGCTACACCTGGTATGCGCGCCGCCACCAGCGCAGCCACGTCAACACGGCCTGCAAGCTTCTGCTGCTGCGCCACGCCTTCCAGCACCTGGGCGCCGCCGTGGTGGGCTGGCGCACCGACAACTACAACTTTGCCTCGCAGCGCGCCATCGAGCGCCTGGGCGCGCATCGCGACGGGGTGCTGCGCCACCACGCGCCCCGACGCGACGGCACCGTGCGCGACACGGTGATGTACAGCCTGCTGGCCGGCGAATGGCCCGAGGTCGAGCAGCACCTGCTGTACCAATTGAACAAGCCCCGCTGACGCCGTAACGCCCATGCTGATCGAATTCTTTTACCTGCTGCGCGCCGGAGGGATCCAGGTCTCGATCCAGGAATACCTCACGCTGCTGGAGCTGCTGCGCAGCGGCGCCGCGCCGCGCTCGCAGGAGGATTTCTATCACCTGGCGCGCATGGCGCTCGTCAAGGACGAGACCCTGTACGACCGCTACGACCAGATCTTCGCGGCCTTCAGCCAGGGGCTGGCGGCGCGCGCCGCCGGGGCGCCCGAGGTCCCCCTGGACTGGCTGCTGCAGACCTTCCGCAAGCACCTGAGCCCCGAGGAGAAAGCCGCCCTCGAGCGCCTGGGCTGGGACCGCCTGATGGAGCTGTTCCAGCAGCGCCTGGCGGAGCAGAAAGAGCGCCACGCGGGCGGCGGCAAATGGATCGGCACCGGCGGATCCTCGCCCTTCGGCCATGGCGGCTACCACCCCGAAGGCATCCGCATCGGCGGCCCCTCGGCGGGCAATCGCACCGCCGTCAAGGTCTGGGAGGCCCGCCAGTACCGCGACTACGACGATCGCCAGGAACTCGGCACGCGCAATTTCAAGATCGCCCTGCGGCGCCTGCGCCGCTTTGCCCGCGAGGGCGCGGCGCTCGAGCTCGACATGCCGGGCACCATCCAGGGCACGGCGCAAAGCGCCGGCATGCTCGACCTGCGCTGGATGCCCGAGCGGCGCAACACGGTCAAGGTGCTGATGCTGCTCGACGTGGGCGGCAGCATGGACGAGCACGTCGGACGGGTCGAATCGCTGTTTTCCGCGGCCCGCAGCGAATTCCGCCACCTCGAGGTCTATTACTTCCACAACTGCCCGTACGAATCCGTCTGGCGCGACAATCGGCGGCGCCACGAACAGCGCGTCGACACCCTCGAGCTCATCCGCAGTCACAACGCCGACTGGCGCCTCATCCTGGTGGGCGACGCCTCGATGAGCCCCTACGAGCTGCTGTATCCCGGCGGCTCGGTGGAACACCACAACCGCGAGACCGGTGCCGCATGGCTGCAGCGCCTGCTCGCGCAGTGGCCCAGCGCCGCCTGGCTCAACCCCGAGCCCTCGGGATACTGGCAATACCGGCAATCGATCGGCATCGTGCGCGAGATCATGCACGACCGCATGTTCGGCATCACCATCGACGGCCTGGAGCGGGCCATGCATCTGCTGGCGAAATGACTCATTGGATGCGCAATACCGATTTGCCGATCTGGCGCCTCTCCTCCAGGGCGCGATGGGCATCGGCCACGTCGTCGAAGGTATGCGGGGCCCCCATCAGGATGCGCAGCGAGCCATCCAGCAGCCGCGCGAACAGCGCCTCGGACCGCCGCTGGACCATCCGCGCGTCCGCCAGGTAGTCGGCCAGGCGGGGACGAGTCAGGAACAGCGAGCCCGCCTCGCCCAGCTCGATGGGATCGAGGTCATCGACCGGCCCGCTCACCGAGCCGAAATTCACGACGAGGCCGCGTGGCCGGGCGGCGCGAAAGCTGTCGCGCAGGGTCTTGCGGCCCACGGCGTCGAAGACGACGTCGACCCCTTCCCCGCCGGTGATCTCGCGGATCCTTTCCGGGAACCGCCCCGCGTCGTAGAGCATCACGTGATCGGCGCCGCAGCGTTGCGCCACGGCCGCTTTCTCGACCGTGCTGGCGGTCGAGAAAACGGTCGCGCCCGCGTGCTTCGCGAGCTGGATCAGCAATTGCCCGATCCCGCCCGAGCCCGCATGCACCAGGCAGCTTCGTCCGGCGCCAAGCTGACCCACGTCATGGCACAGGTAATGCGCGGTGCAGCCCTGAAAGAACGCGGCGGCGGCGAGGTCGAAATCGATACCGTCGGGAATCCTGGCGAGGCGGCTGGCGGGCACGGCCGCATACTCGGCGTAGCTGCCCCAGGACAGGCACCAGGCCACGCGATCCCCCGGCCGCAGCGCAGCCACGGAGGGCCCGACGTCGACGATCGTCCCGGCCCCTTCCATCCCGAGCACCACGGGCAGGCGCACGGGATAGGTCCTGGAACGAGCGTATTTCCCTTGCCGGGTATGGACGTCCATGAAGTTGACGCCCGCGCAGGCGACCCGGACCAAGGCCTCATCGTGCCCGGGCACGGGCACCGGCAGGTCCCGGTCCTCCATGACCTCGACGCCGCCATATCGCTCGATACGGATGGCTCTCAACGGTGTCCCCTCCTCATGCGCTCGGCCCGCATGCGCACGCGCTGCGGCCAGGCGCGGGCCTAGCTGCCCGCGCCCGTGGGCTGCGGATAGACGCGGCCGTCAAAGAGGCGGCGCGCCGTGCGGTAGAAATATCCCCGGCGGACATGCCAGCCCGCCGGCGGCGATTCGACCTCGGCGCCGGCCGTCAGGATGCCGGACGGCATGCCGATGCGCAGGCGGCCGTCCGTGGGCCGCGACACGGCGTTGACCACGGAGCCCCGGAGGGCCGCGGCCGCCGCCAGGCACAGCGATACCGTCAAGGGCAAGGCCATGTGGGGCTGGCCGCTGGAAAGCAGCCGGGCGGTCAGGTCGATGTCCTGCGCGTGGACCGTCGCCCCCGACAGGGTGGCCGTCGTCTGTGGCGGCGACACGAAGCCCACGAACGGCACGACGCGCTTGGCGCGCGCGCCATCGAGGTCGCCCGCGATGCCCATCGCCACCGAGGCATGGAGGCGGATCGCATCGAGCTTTTCCAGAAGATCGGGATGCTGATTCAGGAAGGCCGGCAGCTCGGTGCCATTCAAGCCCAGGTCCCGGGCATCGATGAACACGCACGCATTGGCGGCATCCACCATGGAAGCCTTGATCCGCCCCACGCCGGGCACATCGAGATCCTGAACGACGTGGCCGGTGGGCAGCAGCCTGCCGGTGGTCGCACCGCCGGGATCGATGAAATTGAGCTGGATCGGCGCCCCGCGGCCGGACACCCCCGGAATCTCGAGGTCGCCCGCGACGCAGGCACGCCCGTCCTCGACCGGGAAGCGGGAATGGATCACCTTGCGGGTATTCGTATTGTGTATCCGGACCAGCGCCTCGCCGCCGCTGGCGGCCACCAGTCCTTCGTCCACGGCAAAAGGCCCGATGGCCGACGACATATTGCCGCAGTTCCCGCTGTAGTCCACCCTCGACTCGTTGACCATGACCTGCGCAAAGGTATAGTCCACGTCGGCGTCGGGACGGCTGGGCGGCCCGACGACGCAGATCTTGGACAGGGAGGAAACCCCGCCGCCCATGCCATCGAGCTGGCGCCCGTGGGCGTCGGGGCTGCCCATCAAGGCCAGGAACAGGGCATCCCACTGATCGCGCGCGGGCAGGTCGCGCTGGTGCAGCACCAGCCCCTTGCTGGTTCCGCCGCGCATGAAGACCGCCCTGAGCGGCGTCGTGATCCGGGAAACGGCCGAGTCCATTTCACATCCTCTGCATCCGGCTCACTGGCCGGCCCGGGCATTGTCATGCTGCCATGCCATGAGCCGGCGCATGCCTTCCTCGAGGGAGACCTCGGCGCGCCAGCCGATGGCATGCAGCGCCTTGCCGACATCGATCTGCAGGGCGGACGCCGCCGCCGACTTGACGGCGCGGGTGTCGTCATGGAAGACGGGCTGGAGGTCCTTGCCCGACAGGCGGATGGCCATCCTCGCCACCTCGACGGAGGTCGTGTCGACGCCCGTGCCGATATTGATGGACTGGTCATGGGAATCGCTGACCATGGCCATCATGCAGGCCCGCGCCACGTCCGACACGTACACGTAATCGTGCACCTCCTGGCCGTCGCCATAGATCGCCGGCGCCTCGCCGCGGGCGACCTGGTCGCAGATCTTTGCGACGAACACCGCGTTGACGGCCCGGGCGTGCTGCCGCGCCCCGTAGACGGAGGAAAATCGCAGTGCGTTGAATTCGATCCCGTACTGCTTGGCGTACTGCGCGCACAGCGATTCGCCGATCAACTTGCTGGCGCCGTAGAGCTTGGAGGCGGGCTGCAGGTCGCTCGAGACATAGCCCCTGGACTCGTCGATGGACCCTCCCCCGGGCGTGCCGTACACCGCGATCGAGGACGAGAAGATCAGGCGCCTGACCCCATTGAAGCGGCATGCCTCCAGGGTATTGAGCATGCCCAGCACATTGACGGAAAGGCCGCTGAACGGATCCTTGGACATCGGCAGGGTCAGATACCCGGCAAGGGCAAAGACCCCGTCGACGTCCCGGCTCGCATCGAGCAGGTCCACGAGCTTGAGCACGTCGCCGCGGATCCGCGTGATCCTGGACTCGCCCTCGAGATGGGCGATGGTCGCCTGGGTCCCCAGCGAAAAATTGTCCAGCAGGCGGATCTCGGCGGCGCCCGCCTCCAGCAGGACGTCGCAGATGTGCGAGCCGACCAGGCTGGCCCCGCCGGTGATCAGGTATCTCTTGCCTTCGATGGAATGCTTCATGCGTGTCTCCTCGTTTGTCTCGTGCGTGCCCGGATCGATCGGCGCGGCTACCTGTAGCCCCCGCCCCCGTTCACATATACCGTATCGGCCGTCATGAACTCGCAGACATTGGAGCACATGAAAAGAACCAGTTCGGCGATCTCGGAGGGCCTGCCCAGCCGGTTCATGGGCACGTCGGCCAGGAATTTCTGCGCCAATTCGGGCGTGGTGTCCGACGCCGCCTGGAAGTTCGTATCGAAGGGGCCCGGGGATATCGACAGGCAGCGTATGCCGTCCCTGGCGAACTCCCGGGCCACGCCCAGGGTCAAGGTCGTGACCGCCCCTTTCGCCGCCGCATAATGGATCGTGGCGCCCGGCCCGCCGCGCTTTACCGACATGCTGGACACATTGACGATGACCCCAAATTTCTTGCGCAGCATGTGGGGCAGGATTTCCTGCGTGGCATAGAAAACGCCCTTGAAATTCAGGTCGATCGCCCTGTCGAGCAGTTCGTCATCGATGTCGAGGAATTTCGAGCGCCTCAAGGCCGAGCCGGCGGAATTGAACAGGAAGTCCACCCCGCCATGTTTCGCGACGGCCTGCTCGGCCAGGCGGCGGACATCGGCGCGCCTGGTCACGTCCGTCTTGACGAAGTCGGCGACGCCGCCCGCCTCGGCGATGCGGGCGGCCGTCCGCCGGCCCTGTTCCTCGTCGACGTCGGCGCACACCACATTGGCGCCCTGCCCGCCGAACAGCAGGGCGGTTTCACGGCCCATGCCGCTGGCGGCCCCCGTGATGACGATGGTCTTGCGATCGAAATAGTCGCCGTAGCGTTTGATCATGTCTTCTCCTTTTTACCGAGCGGGCGCTCGTGGACTGGGAACAGGCGGATCGCGCCTCGCGCGCGGTGCCGCCCGAATCGATGCGGGCGGGTCATCCCTTGACGGCAAAGGGATCCCGATCGTCCCCGGAAAAATCGATCATGACGTTCTTGTACGTCATGTACTCGTCGAGGGCCCACAGGCTGCGCTCGCGGCCATAGCCGCTGTCCTTGAACCCGCCGAAGGGCGCCTGCATGGCGGAGGCGCGATACGTGTTGACCCAGACGCATCCCGCATGCACGGCCTGCGAAACGCGCAGGGCCTGCCCCAGGTCGTTCGTCCAGATCCCGGCCGCCAGGCCATATTCCGTGTCGTTGGCCATCTGGATGGCGCTGTCCTCGTCCTTGAAGGGAATGATGGACAGGACGGGGCCGAAGATCTCCTCCCGGGCCAGCGCCATGGAGTTCTCGACGTCCTTGAAGATCGTGGGCTGGATGAACAATCCCTTTGAAAGCCCGGGGCCTTCCGCGCGGGCGCCCCCGGTGGCCAGCACCGCGCCCTCGGCCCTCCCTTTCTGGATGGCCGCCATGACGCGATCGAACTGCGGCTGGTTGGCCAGCGTCCCCATCTCGGTCTTGAAGTCGAGCGGATCGCCCAGCACGATGTTCTTTGCCCGGGCCACCAGCCTTTCCACGACTGCGTCGTAGACCGGCTCCTGGACGAACAATCGCGACCCCGCGATGCAGGTCTGGCCCGTCGCGCCAAAGATCCCCGCCAGCGCCCCCACCACCGCCTTGTCGATGTCGGCCGCCTCGAAAATGATGTTGGGGGACTTGCCTCCCAGCTCGAGCGTGACGGGCGTCAGGCGGCGCCCCGCATCCGACGCGATCTGCCGGCCCACCCCGGGGCTGCCGGTGAAGCTGATCTTGTCGACGCGCCGCGTGTTGATGAGCCAATTGCCGACCCTTTGATCGCCGGTGACGACATTGACGACCCCTTTGGGAAAACCAGCCTGCTCGACGTACTTGGCGAATTCCAGGGTCGTCGCCGAGGCGTGCTCGGAAGGCTTGATGACCACCGTGCAGCCGGCCGCCAGCGCCGGGGCGAGCTTGTTGCTGAGCAGCGCCATCGGGGAATTCCAGGCCGTGATCAGCACGGCCACGCCCAGGGGCTGCTTCCTGGCGTAATCAAGGATGTTGGGCTTGTCGAGCGGGAACATCCCGCCCGCGAGCTTGTCCGCGCTGCCCGCGAAAAAACGATAGGCCCGGGCCGCCATGTGCATCTGCGTCCTGGTCTCGCGGATGACCTTGCCGTTGTCGGTGGTCTCGAGCTGGCTCAGGCGTTCGGCATCGGCCTCGAGCAGGTCGGCCAGCCGATTCATCAGGCGGCCGCGTTCGAGGCCCGAGGTCTTGGACCACACCTGGTCGAACGCCGCCCTCGCGGCATCGATGGCGCCGACGACTTGCTCTTGAGAGGCTTGGGGGATCTGCGCCCAGACTTCCTGCTTGTAGGGATTGACCGCCGGAAAGTATTCCTGATTGGCGTCGCTGATCCACTCGCCATCAATGAACAAGCTGTATTTCATGCCCTTCACCTCTCCTTGGTTGCGATCACACCCTCACCCCGAACGGAAACGGCTTGCCGCCCTTTCCGGAGCAAGGAGAAATGCGCAGTTAAACGAATGCATATCTCCGTATACAAATGGATTATAGGAGCTCTCCGGGGCGACCAGTCCTGGTAATTACCCTTAGCTTTTCCCTCCCCAGGCCGTCGCGCCGCGTGCCGGACCACCACTGGACGGGGCCTTGCTTGATCTGCGTCTCCTTTTCACCTATCATGAAAAATACGAAGATATACGAATGTGTACATTGACGCTCAAACCATGAAACGGGCCTCATCGACAGCCCTTTGAAACCACCAGGACCTGGAGAAACCGAAATGTCAGACCGTAAGTACGATGTGATCGTTGTGGGGGCGGGCAACGCCGCGCTGTGCGCCGCAATCTCGGCGCACGAGAACGGCGCCAAGGTGCTGGTCCTGGAGAGCGCCCCCGAGGGGGAAATGGGGGGCAACTCATTCTTTACCGCCGGCGGATTCCGCTTCGCCCACGACGGGCTGGAGGACGTCTGCAAAGACATCCTCATCGACCTGACGGAGGAGGAAAAAGCCAACATCGTCCTGCCGCCGCATGGCCGGAAGTTCTTCTTCGATCAACTGATGGAAGTCACGAAGGGCCAGTCGCAAGAGGACCTGGCCTGGCTGCTGATCGACCGCTCACGCGCCACGATGGGATGGCTGCGCAGCCACGGCATCCGGTTCCTGCCGATGTACGGGCGCCAATCCTTCCTCGTCGACGGCAAGCACCACTTCTACGGGGGGGTCAACATCGAGGCCGTGGGCGGCGGCGCCGGCCTGGTGACCTCCGAGGTCGAGCGCCTGAAGCATCTCGGCGTGGAAATCCGCTATGGCACCGCGGCAGTCGGCCTGGTCCAGGAAAAAGACCGCTCGATCTCGGGCGTGCGGATTCGTTCCCGCGAGGGGTACGACACGATCGCGGCGAAAGCGATCATCCTCGCCTGCGGCGGCTTCGAGTCCAACCCCGAGATGCGGGTCCGGTACCTGGGGGCCGGCTGGGATCTGTGCCGTGTCCGGGGCACCCGCCACAATATGGGCGCGGGCATCCTGATGGCGATCGAGGCCGGGGCGCGCCCCTACGGCAATTGGTCGGGCTGCCATTCCTGCGAATGGGACATCTCGGCCCCGCCCTATGGCGACCGCTGGGTGCTGGACAATTTCCAGAAACATTCCTATCCCCTGGGGATCATGGTCAATCTGGATGCCAGGCGCTTCGTGGACGAAGGCGAAAACTACCGCAACCTCACCTATGCCAAGTTCGGCGCCGACATCATGAGGCAGCGCGAACGCACGGCGATCCAGATATTCGACCAGCAGACGGTCCACATGCTGCGCGATGAATACCGCATCAAGCAGGTCACCCGCGCCGAGTCGGACACGATCGAAGGGCTGGCCGAGCAGCTCGGCCTGGATCCCGAGGCGCTGGCGGCCACGGTGTCCGAATTCAACGCCGCCTGCGGCGACCAGCCCTACAACCCCGCCATCCTCGACGGGAAGCGCACCACGGGGATCACGCCGCCCAAGTCCAACTGGGCCCTGCCCCTGGTCAAGCCGCCGTACGTCGCCTTCGTGACGACGACCGGGATCACCTTCACCTTCGGCGGCCTCCAGATCAACCTGAAGGGCGAGGTCCAGGACACGACCGACAACTCGATTCCGGGGCTCTACGCCGCCGGGGAATTGGTCGGGGGGCTTTTCTACGAGAACTACCCCGGCGGCACCGGCCTGATGTCCGGATCCGTCTTCGGCAAGCTCGCCGGCGAAAGCGCGGCGGCCTTCGCCGCCTGAGCCCGCGCCCGAGGCTTTCGCATCCCGCCGAAGGCCTCGGGGCCGCGCCGCGCACCGGCGCCTTTGCGCCGCCTCGTCAAGGACCCCACATGCCGACACCCTCATCATCCCGGGCGCTGATCGCCCGCCTCGCGGAACACATCTGCGGCTTTCCCCGGGACGCCATCACCCCGGAGGCAATCGCCCTCGCAAAGCTCGCCATCACCGACACGGTCGGGGTCACCCTGGCGGGCATGGCAGAGCCCGCCGTCACCCTCATGCTCCAGGTCCCCGGCGTCGCCCGGGCCCCCGGCAAGGCCACGGTATTCGGGCCGGGGATCCAGACATCGGCGCTGGACGCGGCGCTCGCGAACGGGACCGGCTCGCACGCCCTGGACTACGACGATTTCAGCGAGCCGATGGGCGGCCATCAGTCCGTTCCGCTGGTGGCCCCGCTGATCGCGCTGGCGGAGGAACGAGGCGCGTCGGGGCGCGCGGTGATCGACGCCTATGTGGTCGGGATCGAGACCGAGCTCAAGCTCGCCAGGGCCCTCAATTTCGTTCACTATGAAAAGGGATGGCACCCCACATCGACGATAGGGACCTTCGGCGCCGCCGCGGCCTGCGGCCACCTGATCGGCCTCACCGCGCCCCAGATGGGCATGGCGCTCGCACTGGCGGCCTCCATGGCATCGGGAATCAAGGCCAATTTCGGCACGATGACCAAGCCGCTGCACGTCGGCCACTGCGGCCGGCAGGGCCTGTTCTGCGCCTTGCTGGCCGAACGAGGCTATACGGCGAACATCGAGGCGCTGGAGCACGGGCAGGGCTTCCTGAACGTCTACAACGGGCCGGGCCAGTTCGACGTCCAGGCCATGCTGGCGGCCTGGGCCGCGCCGCTCGAGGTCCTGGGCGAGGACATGGGCCTGAAGCAGTTCCCCTGCTGCGGCAGCACGCACCCGGCCATCATGCTCGCCTTGCGGATGCAGCGCGAGCGCGACCTGCCGTTGGACCGGATCGAAAAGGTCCGGGTGGCCGTCCATCGGCGCAGGCTTCCCCATACGGACAACCCCGATCCCCGCACCCCGCTGCAGGCCAAGTTCTCTGTACAGTACGCGGTGGCGCGGGCGCTGGTGGACCGGCGCGTCGGCCTGGCGCACTTCGAGGGCGACGCCCCTTTCGAGCCCGCGATCAGGGCGGCCATGTCCCTCATCGAGGTGCGCCCATTCTCGGATACCGAGGCCGCGGACCTCGGCCCGTTCGGCGCCAGCCTGCGGGTGCGCCTCAAGGATGGTTCGAGCGTATCCGGCCGCCTGCGGAATACGGTCGGCCGCGGGCGGCTGAATCCCATGTCGAACGAGGAAATGTGGGAAAAATTCAAGGATTGCGCGCAGCGCAGCATTCCCTTGGAAAATGCCGAGCGCGCCTTCCTCCAATTGGCCCGCCTCGAGGAAATCAGCGACATCAAGGCCCTCACGGGCCTTCTGGCCGCCGGTGCCGAGCCGGCAAGGCAAGGCTCGGCCGGGCGCGTGGCGGGCTAGCCCGCGGCGTCGGCGCCGGGGCGCCTGCGCGGCTTGAAGAGCTGCTGGAGGCGCAGTTTCTGGGCGCCGTGGATGTGTTCCCGCAAGGCGGCCTCGGCGGTGTCCGGATCGCGATCCTTGATCGCCTGGACCACCGCCCGATGCTCGGCCAGGGTTTCCTTGGCGCGCGCCGGATCCCTGAGGGTCGATGGGCCCAGCAGCATCAGGGTGTCATGCAATATCGTCAGGATATTGATCAGGTAGCGGTTGTGGCTGCAGCGATACAGCGTGTCGTGGAATTGCCGGTTGCGCAAAGACAGCGTGGTTTCGTCGCCGATCGCCGCCTCGTATTCATCGCACAGATCCTCGAGAATCGAGATTTCGACGCTGGAGGCGTGCTGAGCCGCCAATCGGGCGGCCGTGCCCTCGAGGACTTCCCGCATGAAATAGAGCTCGGTGATCATGCTGTAGTCCAGCTCGGCCACCATGATCCCGCGAATCGAATCGTGCATCACCAGGCCCTCGGCCTCGAGGCGCGCAAGAGCCTCGCGGATCGGGGTCCGGCTGAGTCCGATCATCTTGGCCAGGTCGACCTCGCGCAGGCGATCGCCCGGCATCAGGCGGCCGGACTGTATCGCCTCGCGAATATGGCGATAGGCACGTTCGCCCAATGGAAGCGCGTCGTGATTTGCGGGTTTAATTGTTTTGCTCACGGTCGGTGCCTGTTTTCAGAGTCGGTGCCCTTCAGAAACTTTTCATTTTAGACTACCCGATGGGCGGCAGGCCGGATCAGGCCACCGCCAGCTCGGCCAGAACCGCCCGGACGCTTTTTCCATCGGCCCCGCGAATCGTCTCCAATAAGGCAAGCGCCGTTTTTTCATCGACCCGCATGCCGGCATTCCCGAGGAATTTGTCGGCGACCTGTTCCCATGCCATGTCTCGCGGCCCCGCCCCGAGGTTGATCGGAACGTGCTCGGACAAAATGCCGCCGCCTTTGAGCCGCAGCACCACCTTGCCCGAAAAATACCGCGGAAATTCGGTCTCGTCCTCGGCCCGGCAGGTGACGCGCGACGCGAGCCTGCGCAGGATCTCGTCCTGGAGGGATTCCCGCGAGAGCTCGTTCATTCCAAAGCGCCCGCGCACCAGCGAGGCGGCGACGGCATATTGCGCGCTGAATTTCGCCTCGTAGTCGGTGGACACCCGCTGCTTTTTCTCGGCGGGTTCCGCCACGATGTGCAAGGTCGGCTCGGGCAGATACGCGACGATCTCGTCGATTTCATCCCAGCGCCCGCGAACCTGGGGACTCAGGCGCGCGGCGGCCTCGGCGCATGCGTGATTGAAATGGCAGATGGGATACGGCTTGATCGCGGTCTCGAGCATGCGCCAGGTGGATCCGAGCCCCTCGGTCAGCGGCTCGCGGGAGGGATCCGTCCCGTGCAGGTGGGTCTCGAAAAGGCCGAACTTGCCCTCGTACGGGCGGCTCGGGCCATGGAATCCGGCCCTTGCCATATAGGCCGCCGTGATCCCGGCCAAGGCGCCCCAGCCGGGATGCAGGCGCTTGGTCCAGGCGCCCTCCTCGAGGAATACCTGTACACCGGAAGCCGTGCTGGCGGCGATCCCTTGCGCGGTGCAGATCCGTGCCTCGTCGAGCCCCAGCAGCTTGCCCGCGACGACTGCGGAGCTGAAATGGGACACGATCCCGGTGGCGTGGAATCCGACTTTATGGAATCCCCCTTTGGCGGCCGCGCCGATCCGGATGGCGACCTCCATGCCCACGACGTACGCGGCCAGCATGTCCCGCCAGGAGACGTCCAGATGTTCACCCAGGGACAAGGCCGTGGGCAGGCTGGCCACCGAGGCATGGATGATGCTGGACATATGGGTGTCATCGAAATCCAGGCCATGCATCAGCAATCCGTTGGCCATGGCCGCATCGCGCGCGGCCATGCGATGGGGCGTGCCCAGCACCCTGCAGTCGCCTCGCCCGGCGGCCGCGGCGATGCCGGCCAGGGACGGCGCCGCAAAGTCCTGCGCCGACGAGGCAAGGGCCAGGCCCAGGGTATCCAGCACGTGCACCTTTGCCTTTTCCTGCACGGCCTCCGGCAGGTTTTCATAGCGGACGGCATTCGCCATGCGGCCCATCGCCCATGCCGGGCCCTGGACGGAAACGGTCCGATCATTCTCTGCCACCAGCGACGATTCTTGCATCGATTCATCCACGATAGAAAAAGGCGGCCGAGGCCACCGGAACGTTCATGCGGCCTGGCCGGCCAGCGGCATGGGCAGCCGGTAGAACCGCAGGGCATTGTCGTGAAACAAGGCCATTTTTTCCGGCTCCGACGCGCCCGCGGCAATCCGCTTGAAGGCGTTCCAGAGCACGTGATAGCTGCCGACGCTGCGATCCACCGGAAAATTGCTCTCGAACATGCAGCGCCGGGCTCCGAAGATCTCTATGCAGGTCTGGAAATAGGGCGTCCAGGCCTCGGCCAGCACCTGGGACGAAGGCGCCACGGCATGCTCGAAATAGCGGTAGCCGAATACGGCGGTGCCCAGCCCTCCCAGCTTGACATGGACGTTCTGGCACGATGCCAGCCGTTTCATCGAAGGCGCCCATTCCCGCATGACCTCGCTCGCCTTGCCGGCATAAGGCCCCACGCCCAGGGGGCAGCCGATGTGATCGAGCATGATCGGCACATCCGGGAATTCGCGGGCGAGCTGCAACAAATCGTCCAGTTGAGGGTGGTAGAGCCAGGCATCGAAAGAAAGCCCGTACTTTTTCAAGCGGGCAAAGCCTTGCCTGAAAGCCTCGTCCCGATAGAGATTCTTTTTCGGCCGGGCCAGCACGCCATGGCGGAACGCCGGATCATGGGCGCCCGAGCAGCGTATGCCGCGAAACCGGTCGCCAGCGATCGCCAGGTGGCCCTCCAGGACCTCATCGACCTCCGCGCCGAGGGAAAGGTCCGCATATCCCACGATGGCCGCCGCCACATGGCGCCGGCGCTGCGCCGCGGGGATCCGTTCGATGATGGATAATACGGTTTCGGTCTCGCCCAGGGGCTTGAGGCGTTCGGGGCCGCTTTCGCGATATCCCAGGCCGCACTGGACATAGACCGTCCCGCGCACCTGGTGCCCGGCATCCAGGTCCTTCAAGAGTTCCGCCGAAAAATAGCCCCCCCAATGCTCGGAAAAATGATGGTGGGGATCGATGATGGGCTGCTCCGGATCGATCGTTTCCTCGATGCGGCTGTCCAGCCATTCCTGGCCGGGGCTGACGTGGGTGATCGTCGGCAAGTGTTCGTCTGGCATCGTCTGCTTTCCTCCTTTCGTTCAAATACCCAGGTAGGCCTTGCGCACAAAAGGATCGTCCAGCAATTCGCTGCCTTTGCCCGACATCACGATCTCCCCGTGCTCGAGCGCATAAGCGCGGTGCGCGAGGCGCAAGGCCAGCCGCGCATTCTGTTCCACCAGAATGATCGACATATTGCGTTCACGATTGAGGCGTTCGATGGCCAATGCGATCTCGGCGACGACCTTGGGCGCGATCCCCAGCGAGGGCTCATCGAGCAACAGAAGCCAGGGACGCGCCATCAGCGCCCGCCCGATCGCGACCATTTGCTGCTCGCCGCCCGAGAGCGAGGCCGCCAATTGGTGGCGCCTTTCGTGGACGCGAGGGAAAAGCTCGTAGACCTCGCTGAGCGAGGCCCGGATGTCGGCCTTTGCCTTGACCGCATACGCGCCGGTGAGCAGATTGTCCAGGACCGTCATGCGCCCGAACAGGTGCCTGCCCTCCGGCGACATGGCCACGCCGCGCAGCACCCTGTTTTCCGGCAGTTCGTCATGGATTTCGGCGCCGCGCACGCGGATGGTTCCGGAACGGGTCTTGACCAGCCCCATCAGCGCCTTGAGCGTGGTGCTCTTGCCGGCGCCATTGGAGCCGATCAGGGCGATGATCTCGCCCTCGTCCATCTCGAAGCTGACATTGCGTACCGCCGTGAGCGCCCCATACGTCACGGTCAAGGCTTGGACCTCAAGCATGCGCATATTCGGGTGCTCCCAGGTAGGCCTCGATGACGGCCGGATTCTCCCTGACCTCGGCGGGCGTGCCTTCGGCAATCTTTTCGCCCTGCACCAGCACGATGATCCGGTCGCAGAGCTCCATGACGATGGCCATGTGGTGCTCGACCAGCAGCAGCGTCAGGCCATGATCGGTCTGCAGCGAGCGCAAGAGCGCGGTGAGCTCGCGGCATTCCTCATGATTCAGGCCGGCCGCGGGCTCGTCCAGCAGCAGCATCGACGGCCGGGACGCCAGCGCGATCGCGATGCCCAGGCGTTTCTGCAATCCATACGCCAGCGATCCCGCCTCGACGTCCCGCCAGCGCCGCATGTCGACCATGTCGAGCAGCCTGTCGATCTCGATCTGGATCCGCTCATTGGGCACCATCCCCTCCCGGCGTCCCACCAGCCTGCGGACGACGGACGACTGGATGCGCGAGAGCAGCCCCCGATAGAGATTCCTCTCGACCGAGATGTCGCCATAGGTGGACGTGGACTGGAAAGTCCGGGCCAGGCCCGCCACCGTGACCCGGCTCGGCGCGCGGTTCGTGATGTCGGTGCCCTGGAAGACCACCTTGCCGGCCGTGCACCTGACCGCGCCGCCGATCAGATTGAAGGCCGTGGTCTTGCCCGCCCCGTTCGGGCCGATCAGGCCTACGATCTCGCCCTTGCCCACCGAGAACCCGAGGTTCTTGACTGCCGCGAGGCCGCCATATTGCTTGGTCAGATTGCTGACACTCAGAAATTCCGCTGCCATCATGAAACCTTTTGACGTCCCCTGAGAAGGCCCGGCACCCCGGCAAGGCCGCCGGGCAGGAATCTCAGAATCAGGATGAGCGCGATCCCGTAAAAGATATGCTGCGTCTGCAGTGCGCCGCGAAAGACCTCGGGCAGGGTGGTGAGGACGATGGCGCCGACGGCCGGCCCCCACAATGAGCCGCGCCCCCCGATCACCAGCATGGTCACCAGGCCGACCGATACGTTCAGGTTGAACGACTCCGGCGATACAAAGCCGATATAGCGCGCCATCAGTACGCCCCCCAGCGCGGCCAGCATGCAGCCGATGATGAAGGCGAGCAGTTGCAGCCGGTAGACGCTCAAGCCCGTGGATTCCGCCAGCGCGCCGTTCTCGGCCACCGCCCTGAACGCCTCGCCCAGCGGATTCCTGAAGATGCGATACGTCAGGATGATCGAAAAGGCCACGGCCACCAGGACCAGGCCATAAAAGCGGGGCCGCGTGTCGAAGGCGTACCCGAACAGCTCGAAAGCCGGAATGGCGGCGATCCCATTGGCGCCGCCCGTGAGGTCCGCCCAGTCCATCAATGCCAGCCGGGTCAGTTCCGCGAACGCAAAGGTCACGAGGACGAAGTACACGCCCTTCAGCCGCAGGATGACGCCTCCGAGAACCAGCGCGATGATCGCGGCCAGGATGAGGGCGAGCACGCCGCCCGCCATCGGGCTCAGTCCGAAATGCATGGACATCAGCACGGACCCATAGGCCCCGAACGCGACGAACGCCGAATGGCCGAAGGAAAGCTGGCCCGCGCGCTCGATGATGGAAAGGCCATTGACGATGAGGATGTTCAGGCACACCAGGATGGCGACGTGCAGGACGTAAGGCCCCATCAAGGCGGGCCATGCGGCCAGGCAGAGCAGCAAAAGAAGCCCGGCGTACAGGCCGCTGGGCTTGAGCCCCCACGCCCTTCGATCCATTTTCTTGACCATTTCAGACATCGCCCTTTCCCAGTAAGCCTCTGGGCATCAGGACCAGCATGACGATGACCACCAGGAATATGATCATGTCCGCCGTGCTGCTCTTGAAGAACAGGCCGGCGTAGCTTTCGATCAGCCCGAGCGCCAGGCCCGCCACCACCGCGCCCGGAATGCTGCCGAGCCCCCCGAGAATGACCACGATGAACGCCTTGAGCAGGGGCGTCGTCCCGTTGAATGCCGAGACCACGAACAAGGGCGCCATCAGGGCCCCCGCGACGGCCGCCAGGCCCACCCCCAGGCCGAATCCCAAGGGATAGAACACCCTGGCGGGAATCCCCTGGATGGATGCGATCTGGAAGCTCTCGACCACCGCGCGCAATGCCCGCCCCGAGCGCGAATACCGCAGGAACACGTACAGCAAGGCCAGGATGATGACCGCGAAGACCACCACGTAGACCCGGGAATTCGGGATGACGATCGAGCCGATCCTGGTCGTGCCCGTGATGACTGCCGGCATGGACAGGGGATCCGGCCCGAAGACGAGCAAGGCGCCGTTCTGCAGCACCATGGCCAGGCCGATCGTCACGATCATGCCGTTGAGCTCGTCCTTGCGCAGCGGCTTGAGGATCAGGTATTCGAGCAGGCCGCCGACCACGATGGCCGCCACCAGGGTCAGCACGACGGAAACCAGGAACGGCAGGTGCAGGCCGGTGGTCAGCACGTAGGCGCTGAAGGCCCCGAGCATGTAGAACTCGCCATGGGCGAAGTTCACCATGCGCATGACGCCGAACACGAGCGTGAAGCCCACCGCCATGAAAAGATAGAGCAGGCCGACCACCAATCCATTGACGGTGGCCTGCGCGATCAACATGCTCAGACTCAAGATTTGCCCCTTTTCAAAGCCGGCGGGCCACGCCGCCTATTCGCATTTGTCGACCGAGCAGGTGGCGCGTATCACCTCCGCGCCATCGACGACCTCGGCGACGTAGAACGGGATATTGAGCTGGTGATCGATCCCGTAGCTCTGCTTGCCCGTCCAGTTCAGCGTGCCGAGGGCGCCGCTGAAGTCCTTCAGGTTTTCGAGCTCGTGGCTGACCTTGTCGGTATCGCTCACCGTCCCGGCGCGGCGCATCGCCTCGAACAGCATGTTTGCGCCGTCATAGAACGAGGGGCTGAATCCGTTCATCGGGGACTTGTACGTCGCCTGGTACCGGTCCATGTACGCCTTCGTCGACGGCAGCCCCGGATTCAGGGGCGTATGGACCAGCATCCCTTCGGTGGCCTCCTTGCCGGCCACGTTGACGATGTCGGCCGTCGCGGGGCCGCCCGTGCGCGCGATCGTGCCGGTGAATCCCAGCTCGCGGGCCTGCTTCACGATCAGGCCGGCCGTCGACGGGGAATTCCCGTCCAGCTCGATCGCATCGATGCCCTTGGCGAACATGCGGGTCAAGAGGGGCACGAAGTCGACTCTGTCACGCTCGAACAGCTCGACGGCCACCAGGTCCGCCCCCGCATGCTGGTAGGCCTTCTGGAGGTCCTTGGCGATGACCTGGCCGGACTCGTCGTTGGGAAACAGCCCCCCGACCTTCTTGAGATTCCGGCTTTTCACGATCCAGTCGATCTGCGGCTGCGAGACCTCGGCGGTGGTGATGCAGACGCGGAAGCTATGCGGCTTGTCCGGACCGAGTGCCTTGGGCGTGAAAGCCATCATGATCGTGATGACCTTGTTCTTTTCGGTGATCGGCAGCACGGCGACGGCGGGGGCCGAGCCCAGAGGCCCGATCATGTACTTGACCTTGTCCTCGTGCACGAGGCGGTTGGTGACCGTCACGGCCTCGTTGGCCTGGTATTTGTCGTCATAGGCGATGATTTCCACCTTGTATTTCTTGCCCGCGACCTCGAGGCCGCCTTTGGCATTGACCTCGTCGGCGGCGATCTGCGCGCCGTTCTTCATGGCCAGGCCCCATGCGGCGCCCGGACCCGAGAGGGTCACCATCGCACCGATCTTGAGGGTTTCCTGGGCCGAGGCGCCGGCCGGCAGGCCTGTGAATGCCGCCACGACCAGCGCGGCGCCGAACGTCAGGGAAATTCTACGTGTCACCATGATTTGTCTCCGATAAGTGTGGGGCGCGGGAAAAAGTATGGGGCTCCAGCTATTCGCATTTCTCCACCGAGCAGGTGGCGCGTATCACCTCCGCGCCATCGACGACCTCGGCGACATAAAAGGGAAAATCCAATTGGTGATCGATGCCGTAGAGGGCTTTCCCGGTCCAGTTCAGGGTCCCCAGGGCGCCGGGGAAATCCTTGATGTTTTCGAGTTCCTGGCTGACCTTTCTGGAATCCGCGACGGTGCCGGCCCTGCGCATGGCCTCGAACAGCATGTTTGCGCCGTCATAGAACGAGGGGCTGAACCCGTTCATCGGGGACTTGTACGTCGCCTGGTACAGGTCCATGTACGCCTTCGTCGACGGACGCTCGGGATTCAGGGGGGTATGCACCAGCATGCCCTCGGCAGCCGCCTTGCCCGCCACATTGACGATGTCGACGGTGGCCGGGCCGGCCGTCCTGACGATCTTGCCGGTGAATCCGAGCTCACGCGCCTGCTTGACGATCAAGCCCGCCGTGACCGGTGAATTCCCGTCGAGCTCGATCGCATCGATGCCCTGTGCCAGCATCCTGGTCAGCAGCGGCACGAAGTCCACGCGGTCCCGTTCGAACAATTCGATCGCCGCCAGATCGGCCCCGGCTTGCCGGTAGGATTTCTTCAGGTCGAGCGATATGGACTGGCCCGTCTCGTCATTGGGAAACAAGCCGCCCACCTTCTTGACGCCCTGCGTCCTGACCAGCCAGTCGATCTGCGGCTGGGACATCTCGAGCGTGGTGGCCACGACCCGGTAGCTGTAGGGCTTGTCCGCGCCCAGCGCCTTGGGCGTGAACGCCATCATGACGGTGATCACGCCGTTTTTTTCCGTCAGGGGCTGCACCGCCGCGGCGGGGGCGGACCCCATGGGGCCAATCATGTACTTGACCTGGTCCTCGTGGATGAGGCGGTTGGCGACCGTCACCGCCTCATTGGCCTGGTACTTGTCGTCATAGGCGATGATTTCCACCTTGTACTTTTTCCCGCCCACCTCGAGCCCGCCCTGGGCGTTGACCTGATTGGCGGCGAGCTCGGCGCCGTTTTTCATCGCGAGGCCCCAGGCGGCGCCCGGACCGGACAGCGTGACGAGCGTCCCGAGCTTGAGCGTCTCCTGGGCCGAGGCCGGGCCGCACACGGCGGCAATGGCCGCCAGTGCACAGGAAAAGCGCGCAGCGGCGGAAATCTTGCGAATCATGGGATGCCTCCGAGTACGTGATGTAAACCACCGCCTGGGGATCCGCGCCAGCCGGATCACCAACCAAAGCGCCTGCATGTCCACCCAGCGAGGCCTTGAAAGACCAGGCACAGCTAATGAGATTCTGTTGGATTTCTTTGTATACACCTGCATGTCGACAATCTTAAAGGATTCGTCGGGGAACGGAATCTAGGGTCTACCCTAGGCAAAGGAGGTGGTTCGCGAGACTGGAGGAGGGATGTCCCGGGTGCGGGGGGACGCTATACGTTCTGCTTATATCCTCCAGAGAAAAAAGCTGCTTTCATTCGCGGGCGCGCGCCCCTAGAATCGCTCCATCCCCCCTGCGCGGGCCAGGTCCCGCGTCCCGGCCCCACACACGCATCGAGACATCGCGATGAACGCCACACCCGACACCCGGCGGCCCGCCGGCGCGGCATCCTCCACGCCGGACGGCGCGCCCGCCGACACCTTCGACCTGATCGTCCTCGGCGCGGGCGCCGGCGGCATGACCGCCGCGCTGGTCGGCGCCCTCGAGGGACTGCGCGTCGCGCTCATCGAGCGCACCGGCTGGATCGGCGGCACCACCGCCACCTCCTCGGGCACGGTCTGGATCCCCGACAACCCCCACCAGCGCGCGCTCGGGGCGGCGGACGACGCCGCCCGCGCCATGGCGTACCTGGATGCCCTGGTCGGCGAACGCGCCGACCGGTCGCTGCGCGAGGCCTTCGTCGCCCAGGGCCCGCGCATGGTCGAATACCTGGAGGCGCGCAGCGGCGTGCGCTTCAGGGCCTACCCCCATCATCCCGACTATCGCCAGGACCTGCCCGGGGCGGCGACCGGCGGCCGTCCCCTCGAGCCCCTGGCCTTCGACGGCCGCCTGCTCGGCGCCCACTTCGAAAAAGTCCGCTGGCCGCTCAGGGAACTCATGCTGCCCGGCGGCCTGATGGTCACCCGGGGCGAGGCGGCCCGCCTGCTGCGCGGGCCGGCCTCCTGGGACGCCATCCGGCTGGGCGCCACGCTGCTCGCGCGCCTGTTCGCCGACCGCCTGCGCCACCCGCGGGGCACGCGGCTGGTCCTGGGCAACGCGCTCGCGGCGCGGCTATACAAAGGCTTGCTCGACCGGGGCGTGGACATCCTCCTCGAGGCCCGGACGGCGCGGCTGCTCACGGCCGACGGCGCCGTCCGGGGGGTCGTCGTGAGCCACCGGGGCGAAAAGCGCGCCCTGCACGCCCGGCGCGGCGTGATCCTCGCGGGCGGCGGCTTTCCCGCCGATCCCCAGTGGCGCGAACGCTACCTGCCCGCGCCCACGCCGCGGCACACCCCGGCCGGAGAAGCCTGCACCGGCGAAACCATCCGTCTCGGGCTGGAGGCCGGCGCGGCCCTCGGTCGCGCCGCCGGCGACAACGCCCTGTGGTTCCCCAGCTCGATCGCGACACGCCGGGACGGCTCGACCGCCGTATATCCCCACATCGTCCTGGACCGCGCCAAGCCGGGCCTCATCGCGGTCAACGCCGCCGGCCGGCGCTTCGTCAACGAGGCCGCGTCCTACCACGAGTTCACGCGCGGCATGTACGCCGCGCACCGCGACACCCCCTCGATCCCCGCCCTGCTGGTCTGCGACCGCCGCTTCCTGTGGAAATACGGCCTGGGCATGATCTGGCCGCACTCCGTGGGCCTGCGCCGCCACGTCCGCAGCGGCTACCTGATCGAGGGCCGGACCCTGGCCGACCTCGCGCGGCAGGCCGGCGTCGACCCCGCGGGCCTCGCCCGGACGGTGGAAACCTTCAACGAATACGCCAGGAGGGGCGAGGACCCGGACTTCCACAAGGGCGAGAGCCTCTACGACCGGAACAACGGCGACGAGGCCCACCAGCCCAATCCCTGCCTGGGCCCCATCGCCACCCCGCCGTTCTACGGGGTGCGCGTCTACCCCACCCCGCTGGCCACCAGCCTGGGCCTGCGCACCGGCGCCGACGCCAGGGTCCTGGACGAGGACGGCCGTCCCATCCCCGGCCTGTACGCCTGCGGCGCCGACATGGACTCGGTGTTCGGCGGCGAATACCCGGGGGCCGGCGCCCAGCTCGGCCCGGCCATGACCTTCGGCTATCTGGCGGCGCGGCACGCCGCGCAACAGGAATCGCCCGCTTCCACGCCATCCAAGTAATCCCCCACTTGCGGGATCGGACGGTCGATGCGACGCTATACGTTTAGCTTATATCGCTGGCGGCGCCATCGCTCGTCCCTCGCGCCGGCGGCCATCATGGCCGCCCGTGAACGGCATCCTCCGGGGATCGGAAATGAACCTGAAACAGCTCCAATACTTCGTCCAGATCGTGGAAAGCGGCAGCATGACCAAGGCCTCCCGCCAGCTCTTCATCGCCCAGCCCGCGCTCAGCCAGCAGTTGACCAAGCTCGAGGACGAGGTCGGCAAGCCGCTGCTCGTGCGCTCGCCCAAAGGCGTCGCCCCGACCGACAATGGACTGGCTCTCTATCACCACGCCAAGTTCATGCTCAGGCAGCTCGACCAGGCCTTGTCGATCGCCCGCCAGGAAACCATGGAAACCTACGGGATGGTGACGGTCGGCCTGCCCGCCACGACGGTATCCGCCCTCGGCCTGCCGCTGGTGCGCCGCATCCACGAACGATACCCGCGCATCCTGCTGAACGTGGTGGAGGGCATGAGCGGGCACCTCAGCCAGATGATCCGGCTGGGCCAGCTCGACATCGCCATCCTGTTCAAGCCCAACGTCGGCTCGGACCTCAGCGCCATCCCGATCATCGAAGAAGAACTCTTCGTCCTGCTGCCCCGTTCCAGCCCGCTGGTCGCCCCCCGCCGGACCAAGATCACGCTGGCCGAGGCGGCGGAACTGCCCCTCATCCTTCCCACCAGCAAGCACGGCCTGCGCCAGCGCATCGAAAGCGAGCTGGAATCACGCAATCTGTCCTCCCACATCGTCGCCGAGATCGACTCGCTGTCCCTGCTGATGAGCTGCGTCTATGCCGGCATGGGCGCCACCATCAAACCCATGTCGGCGCTGCTGCTCGAAGGCGAACGCGGCAAGGAATGGCGCGCCCTGGCGATCTCCGACGCCTCCATCAGCCGCCGGAACTACCTGTACACCATCTCGCCCGAAATGCTCTCCCCGGCCGCCGCGCTGATCGCTTCCGAGATCAAGAACACCATCCGCTGGCTGACCGAAACCGGCGGGTGGCCCACCGTGAGGCTGCTGTAGCGATCCGGATTCCGGCCGCCGCCGGGACGTCCGGCGCACATGGCCTCGCGCCGGCATGGCGCAGGCCCGCAAAGCCGATCGGTTTTGCTTATACCCATCCTCCAAAAACAGTATTTTTTTTCCATCACCCGCCCGCGTATCCTGTCCCCACTCACCTATGGAAAAAGGCGGACGTCAATGGAAGTACAAGTCGCTCACAACCTGGAAACGACACGCAGCCTGCTGATCGCGGGTGAATGGGCACAGGGCCGATCCTCCACATTCACCGTATCGAATAAATTCGACGATCGTCCGCTGGCCGAGATCAGCACCCCGACAGCCGACCAGATCCACGAGGCGGTGCAGGCCGCGAAGCGCGCATTCCATGACAACCGAAAGCTCAGCCCGTACGAGCGCGGGCTCTTTCTCGACAGGACCGCGGCGGTGCTCGAGGCTCGCGCGGGACGCCTGCAGCAGACCCTCTGCGCGGAAGCCGGGTTCACGCTCAGCGATGCGACGGGCGAGGTGCAGAGGTCGATACAGACATTCCGACTCGCGGCCGAGGAAGCACGCCGGTTCACCGGCACGCTGGTCCCGGTGGAGGGCGCCCCCGGACAGGCGGGGAGAATGTGCTGGACCATGCGGATACCGCTGGGCGTGGTCGCCGCGATCACGCCGTTCAATGCCCCGCTGAACACGGTGGCGCACAAGGTGGCCCCCGCGCTGGCGGCCGGCAACGCCGTCATACTCAAGCCGTCTCCCCATACACCGCTGGTGGCCTGCGAACTGGCCGACGCCCTCATCGAGGCCGGGACGCCCAAGGGCCTGGTCTCCGTGCTGCAAGGGGGGATCGACGTGGTCAACGGGCTGCTCGACGAGCAGGACGTCCAGTTCTACGCATTCACGGGCAGCACCGAGGCGGGCCGGGCCATCCAGCAACGCGCCGGCCTGCGCCGCACGCAGATGGAACTGGGCTCGATCGCCTTCGGGATCGTCTGCGATGACGCCGACCTGGACTTCGCCCTGCCCAAGATCCTGAATGCCGCGTACCGGAAGGCGGGGCAAGTCTGCACCTCGATCCAATTGCTGCTGGTCCACGAGTCCATTTTCCCGGAAGTCGAGCGGCGCCTCACCGGCAGCGTGCAGAGCCTCGTGGCCGGCAATCCCCTCGACTCGGCGACGACGGTCGGCCCCGTCATCAGCGCGGCTTCCGCGCAGCGGATCGCCGACTGGATCGACCAGGCGATCCGATCGGGCGCGACATGCCTGGCCGGGGGGACCCGCCACGGCAACGTGGTGGCGCCGACCCTGCTCAAGGACATCCCGCCGGATACGCCGCTCGGATGCCAGGAAGTCTTCGGCCCTGTGATGTCGCTCATCCCGTTTTCCAGCCCCGACGAGGCGATCGCCCGGGTGAATTCGACGCCCTACGGCCTGGCGACGGGAATCTTCACCAATCGGCTCGACGACGCGTTCCGCTTCATCAGCGAATTGCAGGTCGGCGGCGTGCACATCAACGAAACCTCCAGCTCGCGCGTCGACATGATGCCCTACGGCGGTTCCAAGGCCAGCGGCTTCGGACGCGAGGGCCCCTACTACGCCATGCGTGAAATGAGCGAGGAGCGCGTCGCCTCCCTGATCTTCAACACGAATCCGGAAAAGTAATGATGACCAAGCGAAAAGGCGGAGAAGTCATTGTCGACTATCTCATCAAACAAAAAGTGCCGTATGTGTTCGGCATCTGCGGGCACGGGAACGTCGGCATCCTCGACGCCCTGCACGAACGCAAGGATGAAATCAAATTCGTTTCGCCCAGGCACGAGCAATGCGCCGGCCACATGGCGGACGGCTATTTCCGCGTCCGCCACGCTCCGGTGGCGACACTGACCTCCACGGGCCCCGGATCGGCCAACATGGTGATGTCCCTGGCGACGGCCCTATCCGACTCATCCGCCTTCCTGGCCATCACCGCCAACGTGCCCACGTCGCAGGCCAACCGGGCGCCGTTCCAGGAACTGTACAAGCACAACCAGGCGGACTTCGCGCAGGTGCTGCGCCCGGTGGTCAAGCGCAGCTTCCAGCCTTCGCGGGTCGACATGCTGCCGCTGGCCTTGCGGCAATCGTTCGACACCATGCTGACGGGCCGGCCGGGGCCGGTCAACATGGACATTCCATACAACGTCTTCCAGGAGGAAGACGCCGTGGAAACCCCCGCGGCGTCCCATGCGTTCGGCGCCCATCGTCCCGCCGCCAGCGAATCCGACCTGGCCAGCGCCCTGCGCCTGCTGGCGGCTTCGCAACGGCCGGTATTCTTCATCGGCCAGGGTGCGACGCTGTCCGAAGCGGGCCCGGCGCTCTCCAGGCTGCAGGCGCAGCTCGGCATACCCGTGATCACCTCCCCCAACGGCATGGGCTGCGTGCCGGCCGGCGATCCCCTGACGCTCGGCTTCATCGGACGCAATGGCGCCTATCCGGCAAACCAGGCGGGGCGGCACGCCGACCTGGTGATCTGCATCGGCACCCGTTTCGACGACCGTTCCTCATCGACATGGATGCCCGGATATTCATGGAATTTCCCGAGCACCAGGCTGCTGCAGGTCGACCTGGACCCCGCGGAACTGGGCCGCAACTATCCACCGACGCTGGGCCTGATCGCGGATGCGAAGGTCTTTTGCGAACAGCTCCTGGGGGCCATCGCCGGCCAGGACGCGATCCGGCGGGAAAATTTCTCGGCATGGCGGGACCAGATCGCGGGATGGCGAAAGGAATGGAACGATTTCATCGCCCCGAACTTCGATGCCATCACCACCCCCATCCGGCCGGAATACGTCGTCGGCACCCTGCAGAAGGTCCTGCCGGAGGATGTGATCCTGACGCTGGATTCCGGCGTCCATCACAACTGGTTCATGCAGTTCTGGCGCCCGCAAAGGCCCGCCAGCATGCTCAATAGCTGGGGCTATTCGTCGATGGGCTTCGGGGTGTGCAGCGTGCTGGGGGCCCAGCTCGCAGCCCCCGAGCGTCCCTGCGTCGCCGTGGTCGGCGACGGCGGCTTCATGATGACGCCCTATGTCGTCGCGACCGCGGTCGAATACCAACTGCCCTGCATCTGGATCGTCTGGAACAACTTCGCGTGGGGAGCCATCCGGGATCTCCAGTACGGGCTGTTCGACGGCCGCGAACTGGGCACGGCCTTCTACAAGGGCGAGCAAGGCCCCGGGGGCCAGCGCTACAACCCGGACTTTGCCGCATGGGCCCGCGCCTGCGGCGCCGACGGCGCCACGGTCACCCGCAGCCAGGACCTCGCGCCCGCGGTGGAGCAAGCCATCAGGAACCGCCGTCCCTGCGTGATCGACGTGCACGTGGACGGCGAGGTCCGTCCGCCCTCGACGGGCACCTGGCAGTTGCCGCCCATTCCCTACAAAGAACCGGTCTTCGGCAAGCCCTGGATATCCTGACATGGCCATGGATGCAAACGGCGAAATCTTCGACGTCGTCATCGTGGGCGGTGGCGGCTCCGGCCTGGCGGCCGCGATCGAGGCCCGGGAAGCCGGCGCCCGTGTCGTCCTGCTCGAAAAGAATCCACGGCTTGGAGGCTCGACCGCGTGGTCGATCGGCTCGATGACGGCCACCCGGACCCCGCACCAGCGCGCCAAGGGCATCGTGGACGATCCGCGGCACCACTGGGAGGACATGCCCGGTTTCGCCCCGGACCTGGCCGGGCGCGACAACGACGAGCTGCGCAAGATCCTGTGCGACGAGGTGCCCGCGGCATTCCAGTGGCTGCTGGACTCCGGCGTGCGCTTCATGGGCCCGATGCCCGAGCCGCCCCACCGCCAGCCGCGGATGCACAACGTGCTGCCGAATTCACGCGCCTTCATCTACCACCTCGAGCGGCGCGCCCGGAAGGCCGGCGTGATCATCCGCTGCGACACCCACGTCGACGAGCTCATCGTCCGCGATGGGCGGGTGGCCGGCGTCCGGGCCCGTCATCGGGAACGGGTCGCGGAGATTCTGGGAACCCGCGGCGTCGTCCTCGCGGCGGGCGATTTCACCAACAGCCCCGAGCTCAAGGCCCGGTTCATGGGACCGCGCGAAGCCAAGGTCGAGGCCATCAACATGACGGCAAGCGGCGACGGCCAGAAGATGGCCGAGGCGCTGGGGGCGACCATCCTCAACGGCGACCTCGCCCTCGGCCCCGAGCTTCGATTCGTCCCGCCCCTCAAGGAAACGCTGGTGCGCCGCCTGCCCCCCTGGCGCGCCCTGGCGGCATTCATGCAATGGTCCATGGACCACGTGCCGCAGGCCCTGCTCAGGCCGTTCCTGATGCAATTCCTGACGACCGCCCTGGCGCCCTCGCTCTCGCTGTTCGAGGCGGGCGCGGTACTGGTGAACCAGAACGGGCGCGCCGTACGGGGGCAAGCCGGGCAACTGGCCTACGCCCTCGCCGACGAGCCGGGCAACCGGGGCTGGATCGTGCTCGGCCGGGACGTCGCATCGCGCTTTTCCGCATGGCCGGACTTCATCTCGACGGCGCCGGGCGTGGCCTACGCCTACCTGCCCGACTATGCGCGCAACAGAAAAGACATCTACACGCGCGCGCCGACGCTGGAGGCCCTGGCCGCCCGGCTGGGCATGGACCAGGCCCTCCTGCGGGACGCCATGGGCGATCGGCAGGCATCGGGGCCCTACGTCGCACTCGGCCCCGTGCGCTCGGTCTTCGTGCACAACGAGGGAGGGTTGAAGGTGGACACCTCCCACCGCGTCCTCGACCGCGAGGGACGTGCCATCGAAGGCCTGTACGCCGTGGGTTCGACCGGACAGGGCGGCCTGCTGCTAAAGGGCCACGGCCATCACCTGGCCTGGGCATTCGTATCCGGCCGCAGGGTCGGAAAACAGCTTGCGTCGCCATAGGGCGCAATCGCCACATGCCGCAAATCGCGGCGAACGTTTACACAGACGGAGACAACGACATGAAGCACCCCGCCACACACCGCTCCCCCGCCCCTCGCCGCATGGCGGCATACGGCTCGACCTTGCTGATGGCCATGCTGGTCGGCGCCTCGGCGGGCGCCTACGCCCAGGATACCGGGCCGATCAAGATCGGCATGGTATTTCCGAAGCAGGGCCCCAGCGCCTCGATCGGCGAATACCTGTCCCGAGGCGCGATGCTGGCCGTCGAACAGCATGGCAAGGTGCTGGGCCGGGACGTCGAGATCATTTTCCTCGACGAATCGAACGCCCAGGCCGCGCAACAGAACTTCCAGAAACTCGTGGATGAGCACAAGGTCGTCGGCGTCGTCGGCGCCAACAGCAGCGCTTCGGCACTGGCCATGGCGGGCGTCGCCGAACGCACGAAAACACCGCTGATCGCCGCGGGCGCCGCCGCGCGCGAGGTGACGGGAGCGAACTGCAACCGCTATACCTTCCGCTTCCAGGCGACGGTGCCCGTGCAAATGGCCGGCCTGATGCCGGCCGTCGAAAAACAAGGCAAGAACGCCTACTTCATCACGGCGGCCTACGCATTCGGCCAGGACATCCTGCGCACCGGCCAAACCATGCTGCAAAAATCCGGAGGCACCGCGGTCGGCGTCGACGAAGTGCCGCTGAACACCGCGGACTACAGCTCGTACGTCCTCAAGATCCGTTCCGCCAAGCCGGACGCCGTGGTCGGAGGCCTGGTGGGCCAGGACCTGTCCAACTTCCTCAAGCAATGGAACGCGATGAACATGAAGGGCAAGATCCCCTTCTACGAGATCGCCGTCAGCGACACGGATTTCTGGGACGTCGGGCCCGATGCCTCCACCGGGACCTACGTGAAGCCCTGGTACTACAACGATCCGGCCAACAGCCAGGCCGAAAAGGATTTCACCAAGGCGTTCACCGAAAAATTCGGCAAGCCGCCGGCCGACAAGGCCTATTCGGGATGGCTGTCGATGCGTTCCCTGCTGGACGCCATCGATGCGGCGAAGTCCACGGACAGCAAGGCGATCGTGCAGGCCCTCGAGCAATGGAAGGACGCCAAGGGCGCATTCCCCGCCTACTACCGCGAGTGGGACCACCAGTTGATCCGCCCCTCGGTGATCGTGACCATCAAAAAGAACATCACCGACAAATGGGACTTCTTTGACGTCGACAGCCACACCAGCAAGACCGAGGAGGACACGCTGAAGGATTTCGGGACCAAGGAAGAAGTCGGCTGCAACATGCCGCCCCTGTGATTTCCTCCTCTCTTTCCACACGGAGTTCGCGCCATGTTCAATGAGATTGTTCTGTCGCAAGCGGCCAACGGGATCGTGCTGGGCTTCCTGTACGTGCTGATTGCGGCAGGGCTCTCCATCACCTTCGGATTGTTGGGGGTCATCAACTTTGCGCATGGCGCGTTCTTCGCGCTGGGGGCCTATTTCGGCCTGATGCTGTACCAGTGGTTCGGGTGGGCGGCGGTGCCGCTCGCGCCGATCCTCGTCGCCGTGGTGGGCATGTTCGTGGAGGTCATTCTCGTGCGGCGCCTGTACGGCAAGGAGCCGCTGCTGAGCCTGATCGTCACCTTCGCCCTGGCCCTGCTGATCGAGGCCATCATCCGCTTCATCTGGGGGGCCGACGGCAAACCGTTCGGTGCTCCGGCCTTTCTGTCCGGCGTCTTCGAATTCGGCCCGCTGCTCATGACCAGCTACCGCGTCGCGGTCCTGGTGGCGACGGCCGTGACGCTGGCCATCCTGTGGGCCTTCCTGGCATTCACACCCTACGGCCGGATCCTGCGCGCGGGCAGCCGGGACCCCGAGATGGTCGAGATGCTGGGGATCCGCCTGCCGCGGGTGATGACCGGCGTATTCGGCCTGGGCTGCGGCCTGGCCGCGATCGCCGGCGTGCTGGCCGGCCCCTTGTGGAACGTCTCGCCCTCCATGTCCGCCAGCGCCGTCATGCCCGCCTTCGTCATCGTCACGATCGGCGGCCTCGGGTCGCTGCGGGGAGCCACGATCGCCGGCCTACTGGTCGGCGTCGTGACCACGCTGACCATACAGTTCTACCCCCACGCCGCGGGGGCCGCCATGTATGTCTTCATGTTCCTCATTTTATTGCTGCGGCCACGCGGCTTGCTCGGTGAACGATGGGAGCGGTTCGAATGAAAGGCGCGCGCAAAACCCTCAACCCGGTTCTGGCCACCGCGATATTCCTGCTGGTGCTGACCGCCGGCGTGCTGACGCTTGGCATGCCGGTCTCCAAGATCACGCAGGTCGCCATCTACACCCTGTACGGCATCGGCGTGAACTTCCTGATCGGCTACGTCGGCCTGGTTCCTTTCGGCGCCTCGTTCTTCTTCGGGGTCGCCAGCTACAGCGTGGCCGTGATCGCCAAGACGCTCGCAACGAACGAGATCCTCGCGCTCGCCTTCAGCATCCTGTTCTCCCTGGGGCTCGCGCTCGTCCTGGGCGCCGTGATCCTGCGCCGCAGGGGCCTCTACTTTTCCCTGCTCACGCTGGCGTGCTCGCAGATCGCCTTCGAGATCTCGTATAGCTGGACCTCATTGACCGGCGGGGAAAACGGGATCCAGGACGTGCCGCGTCCGATCTTCAATTCGACGCTGGCCTTCCATTTCTTCACGATCGCCGTGGTACTCGCCTCGATCTACGTATTGTGGCGTGTGGTGCACTCTCCTTTCGGACGGGTGCTGCAGGCCATACGCGACAATGAGCAGCGCGTCTCCAGCCTCGGCTTCAACGCCTTTTCCCTGAAGCTCGCGGCCTTTTGCATCTCGGGAATACTGGTCGGGATCGGCGGCGGCCTGATGGCGCTGCTCCTGCGGGGCGCATACGCCAACAACCTGAGCTGGCAGCACGCCGGCGATCCGGTGCTGATGGCCGCCCTCGGAGGCGTCCACCACTTCCTCGGGCCCCTCTGGGGAGCGGCCACGTTCATCATCCTCGAGGATCGGCTCAGCGCCATCACCGACAACTGGTGGCTGATGTTCGCCCCGATCATCATCCTGTTCGCCATCCTGTCCCCGGAAGGCATGCACGGGATCCTGCGGCGCATCACCGGCCGCGATGCCCGCTGGACGCTGGTGCGCAACCAGATTCCCCCGCGCCCCGAGAAAATCGTCCCCTACGCCCCGCCGCCTTCGGGGGCGGCGTCCGGGGATCCGCGGGCACCGATCCTGTCCGTACGCGGGATGTCCAAGCAGTTCGGGTCGATCGTCACGTCGCGCAATATCTCGCTGGACGTCCACGACAAGCGCCTGCACAGCCTCATCGGCCCGAACGGCGCCGGCAAGACGACGTTCTTCAACATCCTGACCGGGCTGCTGCGTGCGGATGCCGGCACAGTCCTGCTGGAAGGCCGGGACATCACCCACATGCCCACCTACCAGCGAGTGCGGGCCGGCCTCTCGCGATCGTTCCAGATCCTCAGCATCTTTCCGAATCTCACGGCCTTCGAGAATGTACGGATCGCCGTACAGGGCCGCTCGGGGCCATGGGGCGGATTATGGCGCGACGCCTACCGGAACGCGGAAGACAACGCGCGCGTCTGGTCGCTGCTGGACGCGGTGGGACTCGCCGATCGCGCGGCCGATCTGTGCTCGGAACTCTCGCACGGGGAAAAGCGGCTGCTCGAGATCACCCTGTCCCTGGCCGGCAATGCGCGCGTCCTGCTGCTCGACGAACCCCTCGCGGGCCTCAGCGAGGCGGACCGCCAGATCGTCTCGGCACTGATCGTCAAGCTGGCCCGCAACCATGCCGTGCTCCTGATCGAGCACGACATCGACCGGGTCCTGGCGCTGTCCGACCGGATCACCGTGCTGCACCAGGGCCAGCTCATTGCCGACGGCGCGCCCCAGGACGTCGCCAGGCATCCGGACGTCATCGCCGCCTACATGGGTGAACAGCGGCACGCACAGCCCGCGGGGCAGGCGCCCGATGCGCTAGCCGGCGCCCGGCCGGGCCGCCCTGCGGCCCAGGATCGGACGGACGGCAAGCCCCTGCTGGAGCTCTCCGGCGTCAAGGCGGGCTATGGCGGAGGCACCGTGCTCGACGGCATCGATCTCGTCGTCCATCCGAACGAGGTCGTCGCCCTGCTGGGCCGAAACGGCGTGGGCAAGACCACCACGCTGCGCACCATCATGGGCACCGTGCGCGTCAGCGCGGGCGAGATGCGCTTCAACGGGCGCGACACCACGCGCCTGCGGCCGGACGAGATCAACCGCGAAGGCATCGCCATCGTGCCGGAAGGCCGCCGCCTGTTCCCGAACCTGACCGTCCACGAAAACCTGCGGATCGCCGCAAGGCCCGGAGGTGCGAGCCTGGACGAAGTCTACGAGCTGTTCCCGAAACTGCGGACCCTCGCGAAATCCCGGGCGGAAAACCTCTCCGGCGGCGAGCGGCAAATGGTGGCCGTGGCGCGCGCCCTGATGGCCCCCGCCAGGCTCATACTGCTCGACGAGCCGTTCGAAGGACTCGCGCCCGCGATCGTCCAGGACATCCGCGAGGCCGTCCAGCGCATCTCCAGCCGCGTCGGGATGATCATCGTGGAACATCACGCGGAATCCGCGTTGCTGCTCTCGGATCGGGCCTATGTGCTGGTCAACGGCCGGATCGCCTATGCGGGCACGTCCGCCGCGCTGAACGAGGACAGCGCCCTGCAGCAGCGCCTGCTCGGCGTCGGACAGCAGCGGGAGGCCGCATGAACGCCCCGCAGGCCGGCATCAACACCTACGGATACATCTGGAGCCACCCGCTGAAAGACTGCCTCGGGCAGCTCGCGCCGCTCGGCTACCGCCAGTTCGAAGGCGTCATCAATCCGCCCCACCTCGATCCCGAGTCCTCCGGCGCCCAGCGGCGGGCGCTGCGCGCGTACATGCAGGGCGAGGGCCTGTCGTTCACGTCGCTCAATCTGCCCAGCCTGGACACGAACCTGGCGAGCCCCTTCGCGGCCACCCGCGACTACACGATCATGATGTTCCGGAAGGCCCTGTCGCTGGCCGCGGACCTCGGCGCGCCGCTCCTGGTCACCGTGCCGGGGCGCGTCAACCCGCTGCTGCCCTGTCCGCCCGCACAATCGAAGGCCCTCGTGCAGGACACGATCGGCGCCCTGATACCCTTCGCGCGCGACCTGGGCGTCGGACTGGCGATCGAGAACGTCCCTTTTGCCGCGCTGCCCCGATCGAGCGACATCCGGGCATTCCTCGACGACATGGGAAATGAGGACGTCCTTTGCGCATGCTACGACGTGGCCAACGCGCATTTCATCGGGGAGTCCCCGCGGGAAGGCATCGAGAGCCTCGGGAATCGGATCGAACTGGTGCATTGCTCGGACACGACGCGCGGGGCCTGGCGCCACGACCCCGTCGGGAAAGGCGACGTTCCCTTCGAACAGCTCGCGACCGCCTTGCGCACGCATGCCTACGACGGTCCGGTATTGCTCGAAATCATCGATCGGGACGCCCTCGCCTCGATCCTCCAAAGTCACGACTCACTGACCAGGCACGGCCTGGTGGCACTCAGGAAACCATAGGATGACAACGGAAGCACCCATCCATTTCGAACCCGCCAGGCCCCGGGTCCTGGTAACCGGCGCCGCGGGCCTGCTCGGCAGGCACGTCGTGCGCGAGCTCCTGCACCAGGGCCTCCAGGTCCGGGGGCTGGACCTGCGCCAGGCCGAGGAGCCCATCGAATGGCAGACCGGCGACATCACCGACCTCGCCTGCCTCCGGCGCGCGGTGGAAGGCTGCTTCGCCGTCCTGCACATCGCCGCCCGGCCCAACATCTGGGCGGGCGACGGCGACGACATCCTGCGCATCAATACCCTGGGCGCCTGGAACGCATTCCGGGCCAGCGAGGAAGCCGGCATCCGGCGCGTGGTGTTCTGCTCCAGCGACTCGGTGCTCGGCTACACGGTGCGCGAAGGCGCGATGGTGCCGCCGGACTACATGCCGGTCGACCTGGCGCACCCCTTGCGAGCCACCGACCCATACGCCCTCAGCAAGGTCCTGGGCGAGGACATCGGCAAATCTTTCGCGCTGCGCGGCCTGGAGGTCATCGCCCTGCGCACCGTCTTCGTCGCCTACCCGGAAATGGAGGGCGAGATCCGCGCCCGCGCCCGCGATCCCGAGAACTACACCGGACGGAAGGCCGGCGGCCCCTCGTCGGCGGGAGGCGGCCCCTTGTTCAACCACATCGACCCTCGCGACCTCGCCCGCGCCTTCTGGCTGGCGCTGCTCATGAAGGCGCCCGGGACTCCGGCCTGGCCCTTCGAGGCCTTCTACCTCGCGTCCAGGGACACGCTGGCCCCCGAGCCGACCGTTCAGCGGCTGGAGCGCATCCTGGGACGGCCGGTCGAAGTCAGGGATCCGGAGCTGTACCGCCGGAATCCCTACGCATCGCTCTATGACCTGCGGCCCGCCCAAGAGCGGCTGGGGTTCATTCCCGAATTCAGCCAACGCAATCTGATCGAGCAGACGCCCCGATCGTCCTGACAGGAGACCCACGATGAATACACGACACACGGACACGACCGAGCCCCAGCCGCCATCCGTCCCCTATGCTGCGGCCGTCACCCGCAACCTGGCCGAACTCTTCTGGATCGAATATCCCGGCCATCACCACCAGGCGCTGTCGAAAGCCATCGTCACACCCGCGCAGAACGGCAGCAGGTTCTTCGACCACCGGATTTCCTGCTACGAGCCCGGCGCCTTCGTGGAAAGCCACGTCCACAAGGTCCAGGAGCAGATCTACCACGTGCTCAGCGGGGAAGGCGTGCTGATCACCGACGGCGAGCGGCGCGTGGTCCGCACCAATGACGTCGCGTTCATACCGCCTGGCGTGGTGCATGAACTGCACTGCACGGGGACCGAAACGCTCGTGTTCCTGGTCATCACGACTCCCCCGACGGACGAGTGAGGCGCGGCATGTCGCAAAAAATTCTCGTCACCGGCGCTTCCGGCTGGCTGGGGATCGCAATCGTCAAGGCGCTGCTGGCACGCGGGGATCGGGTGGTGGCGCTGGACCTGAGATCCTCGCCCGCATCGCTCCGATTGGCCTCCCGGAATCCCGGGCTGGCACTGGCCGAGGCGGACCTGGGCGAATGGAGCCAGGTCGTCGACATCTTCCGGGCCCACGAGCCCACGGCGATCGTGCACACCGCCGCGATCGTCGGAGTGGCTCCCGCGGCTGACATTCCGATCAAGACCTTGCGGGTCAATACGGAGGGCTCGATCAATTTGTTCGAGGCCATGCGCCACCACGGCGTCAGGCGGGTGGTGCACATCAGCACCGAGGAAACCTACGGCGACTTCACCGCGCCCGTCATCACCGAGGATCATCCCCAGAAGCCCACGAGCATCTACGGCCTGACCAAGCTCGCCGCCGAGCATTACGGGCGAGTCTACACCGACCGCCATGGTCTGGAATGCATCAACGTCCGGACGTGCTGGGTGTACGGCCCCGACCTGCCCAGGGCCCGCGTGCCCAAGGTCTTCATCGATGCCGCGCTGGATGGGGTCCCCTACCACCTGAAGACCGGCGGGGACCTGGCCGTGGACCAGGTCTACATCGACGATACGGTGGCCGGCGTCCTGCTGGCCCTGGACAAGCGGGACCACCGTTTCGACGCCTATCACATCGCGACGGGACAATCGCCCACCATCGACGACGCGGCGCGCTTCGTGCGCGAGCTCGTGCCGGGCGCCGACATTTCGACGGCGCCTGGGCTGTATCTGCACGGCGACCGCTATCCCACGGCGCGCAAAGGGGCGCTCGACATCTCCAGGGCCCGCGAGGAGCTCGGCTATCGCCCGCAATACGACCTGCGGGCGGGCCTGGAGAAATCCATTCTCGCGGCCCGGGCGGAACGCTCGGCGAAAAAGGCGGCGGGGACGGGGTCATAGGAATTGCCTATACCCTATCTCGAAAAACGGTATTTCATGGCGAGGCGCATAAACCCCTATCATCGACTTGCCATTCCAAAAAGAAGCAGCAACCCTGCATCATCCATCGGAGACAACGCCATGAAATACGGCAAGCAGAACACGGGCGCGTCGATTCCGCGCCGTACCGTGCTGAAATCCGGCGCGGCATTGATCGGCAGTGCGGCATTCGGTTTCCCGCTGCTGGGCAATGCCCAGTCGGACCCCATCAAGATCGGCCATCTCACCCCCATGACGGGATTCCTGGGCGCCCTGGGCGACTATGCCGTCATGGGCATACGGCTGGCCGCAGAGCAGATCAACGCCGGCGGCGGGCTGCTCGGCCGCAAGCTCGAGGTCATCTCGGAGGACTCGGTCAATCCCCAGGTCGCCTCCTCCAAGGCGCAGCGCATGATCGAGCGCGACCGCGTCATGGCGCTGATGGGCGAGATCAGCTCGGCCTCGGCCCTGGCCATCTCGCAGGTCGCCGCCCGCAACAAGATCCTGTTCCTGAACACCGGCGCGCGGTCCGACACGCTGCGCGGCAAGGACTGCAACCGCTATACCTTCCACATCGACATCCCGGTGACCGTCATGGTCAACGCGGCGGGCGAGGCCCTGGCCCGCGACGGCCTGATCAAGGGGAAAAAGATCTACGCCCTGACGGCCGACTACCTGTTCGGCCACGATCTGTCGGCGGCGGTGCGCAAGTTCGTCAAGGCGCACGACGGCACCATCATCGGCGACGAGCTGGTCGCCACCGACGTGACCGACTTCAGCCCCTACCTGCTCAAGATCCGCCAGGCCAGGCCCGACGTCGTCGCCTGCAATCTCGCGGGCAACCAGGTGACGAACTTCGTCAAGCAATATGCCGAGTTCGGCCTGCAATACCCGATCGCGGGCTTCAACCTCAACACCGCCGACGCCTGGGCGGCCGGCGCCGGCAACCTCAGCGGCATCTGGCCGACGGTATGGCACCACAAGCTGCGGACCCCGGGCTCCGAGGCCTTCGTGGCCGAGTTCACCAAGAAATACAACAAGATCCCCGAGAACCACGCCTGGATCGAATACATTTCGCTCAGGATCCTGGCCCAGGCGATCACCGAGACGAAATCGACTGACACGGACAAGCTCATCGCCTACCTGGAATCGGGGGCGCAGTTCGACATCCTGAAGGCGCGCAAGGCCTATTTCCGTCCATGGGACCACCAGCTCATGCAGGAGGCCTATCCCTTCACGGTGATGCCGCCCGACCAGGTCAAGGGTCCCCAGGATTTCCTGGTCTTCGGCGACCCCGTCCCGGCGCCCGACCAGTCGCTCGAGGTCCTCGCGCCGCCCAAGTCCGAAAACACCTGCGTCATGTAAAGCCGGCGCCCGGACGGACATGGAATTCGTTTTCTTCCTCGAACAGGCCGTCAATGGCCTGGTGCTCGGCGGCTACTACCTGCTGCTCGCCCTGGGCCTGTCCCTGATCTTCAGCGTCGGCGGCATCGTCAACCTCGCCCACGGCGCCTTCTACGCGATCGGCGCCTACGTTTCGCTGGAGGTCATGCGCCACCTGGGCTTCGGCGGCAGCATCGTCATCACGCCGGTGCTGGTGGCGCTGCTGGGCATCCTGTTCGAGCGATTCCTGCTGCGCCGCTTCTACACGGCCGACCCCATCCTCAGCCTGCTGGTGACGTTTGCGCTGGCGATGGTGGTCGAGCAGGCGATCCGCATGATCTGGGGCGCCTCGCCGCTGCCCTCGACCATGCCCGCTGCCTTCAAGGGCTCGGTCGCGATCGGCGATTTCCTGTTCTCCAGGTACCGCCTGTTCATCCTGCTGGTGGTGCTGCTCGTGATGACCGGGATCTGGCTGCTGCTGCACAAGACGCCTTTCGGCAGGGTCATCCGCGCCGGGGTACAGAAGCCCGACATGGTGGCGGCGCTCGGCATCCGCCTGCAGCCCTACATGACGGCGATCGTCATGCTGGGCGTGGCGACCGCGGCACTCGGCGGCGTGCTGTTCGGGCCGATCGCGGTCGTCCATCCCGCCATGGGCACCGAGATCATGACCGTGGCCTTCGTGGTGGTCATCATCGGCGGGCTGGGCAGCTTCTGGGGGGTGGTGCTGGCGGCGATGCTGGTCGGCGTGGTCCGCGGCATCACGATCTATTTCGAATCGGCGGCCGGCGAGGCCTCCATGTACGTGCTGATGTTCCTGGTGCTGATGTTCCGCCCGCGCGGGCTGCTCGGCAAGCGGATCGAGCGTTTCGAGTGAGGGCCGCGAAATGAGCCGCAAGTACCAGCCCCTCTGGATCGGCATCCTCTGCCTCGCCGTGCTGCCCATCGCCTTCCAGGGCATCGGCCTGACGCTCGACAGCGCCACCCTGGTGGTGATCCTCGCCATGGCCGCCATGGGCCTCAACCTGCTGGTGGGCTACACCGGCCTGGTGTCCTTCGGGCACAGCGCCTGGTTCGGCATCGGCGGCTACGCGGCGGCGCTGGCGCAGCTGCACTGGTTTCCAAACCAGATCCTCATGCCGATCCTGTGCTCGATCGCCTTCACGGCGCTGGTGTCACTGGTCGCCGGCTTCCTGATCCTGCGCCGCCGGGGCGTGTATTTCGCGCTGCTGACGCTCGCGCTGTGCGCGCTGACTTTCGCCATCGCCTTTCGCTGGACCAGCGTCACCGGCGGCGAGGGGGGCCTGGGCGGGCTGCGGCGCGGCGCGATCGGCCCCTTCGACCTGAACGACTATCTCTCGTACTACATCCTCACGGCGGTGGTGGCCGCCCTGGTGCTGTACGCGCTGCTGCGCGTCACGCGCTCGCCCTTCGGCCACGTGCTGGTCGCGATCCGCGAAAACCAGTTGCGCGCGACCTTCCAGGGCTACGGCGTCCAATACTACAAGCTCGTGGCCTTCGTCCTGTCGGCCTGCGTCACCGGCCTGGCGGGCGCCTTGCTGGTCTTCCTGCACCACCTGGCGGCGGCGGAATCCACCACCGTGTCCTTCTCGGGCGAGCTGCTCGCGATGGTGGTGATCGGCGGCATGCACAGCCTGCTGGGGCCCGCGCTGGGCGCGCTGTTCTACCTGCTGTTCCGCGAGCTGTTCTCGATCTACACCGACAACTGGCTGCTGTGGTTCGGCCTGATCTTCATGGCCTTCGTGCTGTTTTCGCCCTCGGGCCTGACCGGCGTCTGGGCCGGGATCCGGCGGCGCATCCAGCCGCCGACGGCCGACGGCGCGGCCATGAGCAAACGCAGGATCCACGAGGGCCTGCCCCTGCCCGCGTTCCTGCGCCCCGCCGCCCGTTCCGGCGACGTGCTGCAGGCCCGGGATCTCAACGTGCGCTTCGGCGGCATCCATGCCGTGCGCGACGTGAACCTCACCGTGCGGGCCGGCGAGATCCACGCCCTGATCGGCCCCAACGGGGCGGGCAAGACCTCGACCTTCAACCTGATCTCGGGCATGTTCATGCCCACCTCGGGCAAGGTCCTGCTGCACGGGCGCGAGATCCAGCACGAGCGCGCGGCGGCGATCTGCCAGATGGGCCTGGCGCGCTCCTTCCAGATCACCAGCCTGTTCAAGGGGCTGACGATCTACGAGAACCTGCGCCTGTCGCTGCAGGCGCGCCATCCGGGCCGTTTCAATCTCTGGCGCGACATCGACGACTACCCGGGCATCCATGCGGAAACCGCCGAACTCATGAAATTCCTCGGGCTCGAGGGCATGGAGGAGGTCGGCGGCGACCAGCTCTCCTACGGCGGCCAGCGCCTGGTGGACCTGGGCATCGCCCTCGGTTCGAAACCGCAGGTCCTGCTGCTGGACGAGCCCCTGGCGGGCCTGGCGGCCGCCGAGCGCGAACGCGTGTCGCGCCTGATCCGCACCATCGCCGACAACATCCCGGTGCTGATCGTCGAGCACGACATCGACAGGGTGCTGTCGTTCTCGCACCAGGTCACCGTGATGAACCAGGGCGAGGTCCTGGTCACCGGCGATCCCGAGGCCATTCGCCACGATCGCCGGGTGCAGGAAATCTACACCGGCACCGGCACGCCGCCGGTGCAAGGCCGCTCGGCCACGCCGACGGCCGACAGGCCCCTGCTGCTGCGCTTCGACCAGGTCGACGCCTACTACGGCAAGAGCCACATCCTGGACAAGGCGTCGCTGGAGGTGCGCGAGGGCGAGATCGTGGCGCTGCTGGGCCGCAACGGCGCGGGCAAGTCGACCCTGCTCAAGACGCTCATCGGCCTGGTGCGGCCCGCGTCGGGGACGATCGGCCTCTCGGGGCGAGAGATCTCGGGCCTCGCCGCGCCCGACATCGCCCGCATGGGCATCGGCTACGTGCCGCAGGGGCGCGGGCTGTTCGCCGGCATGACGGTCGCCGAGAACCTCGCGCTCGGGCGGCAGGCGCGCGCCACGGACGGACGCTCGGGCGTGGTGTGGGACGAAGCGCGGATCTTCGAGTATTTCCCGCGCATCCGTGAACGCATGGACGTGGCCGCCGACTACCTGTCGGGCGGCGAGCAGCAGATGGTGGCCGTGGCCCGCGCGCTGTCGGGCAATGTGCGGCTGCTGCTGCTCGACGAGCCCTTCGAAGGCCTGGCCCCCGCCGTGGTGCAAGAGCTCTTCACGGTGTTCGACCGGCTGCGCGAGCACATCTCGATCATCATCGTCGAGCATAATCTGGATCTGGTGCTGGCCCTGGCCGACCGCGTCTACGCCCTCGAGCGCGGCTCGGTCTTCCACGAGGGGCCGGCCGAGCCCCTGCTGACGGACCTGGAGTACCGCAAGCGGATCCTGTGGCTGTGAGCCGGCGCGCCCGACGGTGTGCCGGCCCGCGGCTGCCCTATCGACCCTCAAGCCCAAAGGATTTTCCATGAGCAAGAAAACAGCCCTCGTATTCGGCGGTTCGCGCGGCATCGGCGCGGCCTGCGTCCAGGCCCTGGCCG
>JBIQHJ010000087.1:0-7281 GCA_044508625.1 Alcaligenaceae bacterium | reverse complement strand
TTGACGCCGAGTTGCTCAGCGACGATCTTCTTGACGCGCTGTTCGATGCTTTCCATGCATATCTCCAAGTAGGGAAAATCCCGCGAATTATAGCCAAATGAGGCAACCAGGGGCAGCGGGCGGTGGTAAAAAAAGGCAGGTCCAGGGCGGCGGCGACATCCCCTTGGATCTCGACGCGCCGCGCGTGGCATGCCGGTTTGTTTGAACGGATTTTACCTTAGACGGCGTCATCCGTTCCTGATGCATTACCTGTACATACCACCATTGACGTGCAGGGTGGTACCTGTTACGTAGGCCGCGTTCGGGCCGGCCAGGTAGGCGACCGCGTGGGCGATCTCGGCCGCCGAGCCCAGGCGCCCCAGGGGGATCTGGCCGAGGATGGCGGCGGTCTGGGCCTCGTTCAGGGCGCGCGTCATGTCGGTCTCGATGAAGCCCGGCGCCACGCAGTTGACCGTGATGTTGCGGCTGCCCAGCTCGATCGCCAGGGCGCGCGACATCCCCGCCACGCCGGCCTTGGCGGCCGCGTAGTTGGCCTGGCCGGCATTGCCGCTGTAGCCCACCACCGAGGTGATGTTGATGATCCGGCCCCAGCGGGCCTTCATCATGGTCTTGGCCACCCCGCGCGAGAGGCGGAACACCGCCGAGAGATTGGTCTCGACGACGGCGGCCCAGTCCTCGTCCTTCATGCGCATGATGAGGCCGTCGCGCGTGATCCCGGCGTTGTTGACCAGGATGTGCGGCGCGCCCTCCTGGGCGAGCTCGGCCAGCAGGGCGTCGCAGGCGGCGGCGTCGGTGACGTCCAGCACGGCGCCGCGGCCGCCCTGCGCCGCGAGGGCCTCGGTGATGGCCCGCGCACCCGCCTCGGTGGTGGCGGTACCCACCACCGTGGCGCCGCCGGCCGCGAGTTCCAGGGCGATGGCGCGGCCGATGCCGCGCGAGGCGCCCGTGACGAGGGCGATCTTGCCTTCGAGTTGCTTGTCGGACATGTCAGCCTCCCAGTGCGTCCAGCGTCTGCCGCAGCGATGCCGGATCGGTGATGTTCAAAGCCTGCAGGTTGCGGTCGATGCGCTTGACCAGGCCGGACAGCACCTTGCCGGGCCCGCATTCGACCACGTGGGTGACGCCGTCGGCGGCCATCGCCGCGATGGTCTCGACCCAGCGCACCGGATGCCAGGCCTGGCGCACCAGCGCGTCGCGGATCGCGGCGGGATCGGCCGGCCGGGCCACGTCGACGTTGTTGATCAGGGGAATGGCCGGGCTGCGGACCTCGATCGCCTCCAGCGCCTCGCGCAGCGCCTCGGCCGCGGGCCGCAGCAGGCTGGAGTGGAACGGCGCCGAGACCGGCAGCGGCAGCGCGCGCTTGGCCCCCGCCGCGCGGGCGCGCTCGCAGGCGCGCTCGACGGCCCCGGCATGCCCGGCGATGACGACCTGGGCGGGCGCGTTGTAGTTCACGGCCTCGACCACCTCGCCCGCGGCCGCCTCGGCGCAGACCCGGCGCACGGTCTCGTCGTCCAGGCCCAGGATCGCGGCCATGCCGCCGGCGCCCACGGGCACCGCGGCCTGCATGGCCTGCGCGCGCACGCGCACGGTGCGCAGGGCGTCCGCCAGGTCCATCGAGCCCGCGGCGGCCAGCGCGGAATATTCTCCCAGGCTGTGGCCGGCGACCAGCTCGGGCGGGCGTCCGCCGGCCGCGATCCAGGCCCGGTACATGGCGACCGCCCCCAGCAGCATGGCGGGCTGGGTGTTGGCGGTGAGGTTCAGCTCCTCGGCGGGGCCCCGGGCGATCAGGCCCGAGAGGTCCTGCCCGAGGGCGGCGTCGCCCTCGCGCACGGCGGCCTGGACGGCCGGATCATCGGCCCAGGCGTCGAGCATGCCGACCGACTGCGACCCCTGGCCGGGAAAGACAAAGGCTATCTTCATTGGGATCCCTACATTCTGGCGAGGACGGAGCCCCAGGTGAAACCACCGCCGACGCCTTGCAGCAGCACCAGGTGGCCGGGGCGGATGCGGCCGTCGCGGCAGGCCACGTCCAGCGCCAGTGGCACGCTGGCGGCCGAGGTGTTGGCGTGCTCGCCCACCGTGATCACGACTTTCTCGTCGGGGACGTGGAGCTTGCGGCTGATGAAGTTGATGATGCGCACATTGGCCTGGTGGGGCACCATCCAGTCGATCTGGTCCAGCGTCACGCCGGCCTGGTCGCAGACCTCGCGCGCCGAGCGCGACAGCGAGTTGACCGCGAGCTTGAACACCGCCTGGCCGTCCATCCGCAGGAAGGGATCGCCCGTCACCTCGCCGCGCGCGACGTTGCCCGCCGCGCACAGGATTTGCATCTGGCTGCCGTCGGCGTTGAGCTTGGCGCCCAGGATGCCGGGCTGGTCGGAGGCGGCGAGCACCACCGCGCCGGCGCCATCGCCGAACAGCACGCAGGTGCGGCGGTCGCTCCAGTCGAGGATGCCCGAGAACACCTCGGCGCCGATCACCAGGGCGTGGCGCGCGCGGCCGGCCTGGATGAAGGCGTCGGCGGTGGCCAGGGCGTAGACGAAGCCGCTGCAGACCGCCTGGACGTCGAAGGCGGCGCCGCCCGCGGCGCCCAGGTTGGCCTGCACCAGGCAGGCCGTGCTGGGAAAGATGAAATCGGGCGTGGAGGTGGCGACGATGATGAGGTCGATGTCGCCGGCCTCGAGCCCGGCGGCCTCCAGGGCGGCGCGCGCCGCATGCGTCGCCAGCGTGCTGGTCTTGACGCCCGGCTCGGCGATGTGGCGCTGGCGGATGCCCGTGCGCTCGACGATCCAGGCGTCGGAGGTCTCGACACCGCGCGTCGCCAGCTCGGCGGCCAAGTCGTCATTGGTGACGATCCGAGGGGGCAGGTAGCCGCCCGTTCCTATGATCCTGGCGTAAGGCATCGTTCTTCCGGAAAGAAAACTAGGGAGCGGCGGACACGGAGCCCTCGGCCGGGTCCGGGAGCGTCCGGCGCAAAGCCGCCAGGCCCTGGATGGTCCCTTCGAGCAGTCCGTTGTGCACCGCCTCGCGAGCCCTCAGCAGGGCCTGCCCGTAGGCATAGGCGTCGGCCGAGCCATGACTCTTGATCACGATGCCGCGCAGCCCCAGCAGGGCCGCCCCATTGTAGCGGCGATTGTCGACGCGCGAGCGGAAGCGGTTGAGCACCGGGCTGGCCACCAGGCCGGCGGCCATCGTCAGCGGCGTGCGGCGGAATTCCTCGCGCATCATGGTGCCGATCATCCGGGCCAGGCCTTCGATGGACTTGAGCACCACGTTGCCGACGAAGCCGTCGCAGACGACCACGTCCACCGTGCCCTTGAAGATGTCGTCGCCCTCGACGTTGCCGTGGAAGTTCAGGCCGCTCGCGCGCAGGAGCTCGGCGGCGCGCTTGACCACCTCGTTGCCCTTGATGACCTCCTCGCCGATGTTGAGCAGGCCCACGCGGGGCTGCTCGCGCCGGTCGACGGTGGACACCAGCGCCGAGCCCATCATGCCGAACTGCAGGAGGTGCTCGGCCGTGCAGTCCACGTTGGCGCCGAGGTCCAGGACCGTGGTCGCCCGCCCCGCCTGGTTGGGGATGGCGGTGGCGATCGCCGGGCGGTCGATGCCGTCGAGGGTCTTGAGCACGTAGCGCGAGATCGCCATCCAGGCGCCGGTGTTGCCGGCGGACACGGCCGCGTCGGCGAGCCCGTCCTTGACGGCCTGGACCGCGACGCGCATCGAGGAGTCTTTCTTGCGGCGCAGCGCGACCTCGACCGAGTCGTGCATGGCGACGACCTCGGAGGCGTGGAGGACCTCGAACGAGCCGGCGGGCGCCGCGTCCCTCTGCAAGGCCTGGCGGATCTGGGATGCGTCGCCCACGAGCAGGCATTGCGCATCGGGGCAGGCCCGCGCAAACGCGATGGCCGCCGGCACGGTGACCGGCAGGCCGTGATCGCCCCCCATGCAGTCGATGGCGATGCGAACCCTGTCGCTAGGCATCGGATACGCGATCCGGGGCGCGATTACTCGTCGTTCTTGGTCTTGAGGACCTTGCGGCCCCGGTAGATGCCATTGGGGCTGATGTGGTGGCGCAGGTGCAGCTCGCCCGTCGTGGGCTCGATCGCCGTGGCCGGAGCGGCCAGGAAATCGTGCGAGCGATGCATGCCGCGCTTGGACGGGCTCTTTTTGTTTTGCTGGACAGCCATGGTGACTCCTGTGATCGAGGCCGCTCATTGTAAGCGAAAGCCCCTGTGTTGAATAAATTTCAGTGCTTCTTCAGACGTTCCAGCGCCGCGAAGGGCGATGGGCGTCCCGGACCTGGGTCCCGATCCGGATCCCCGCCGCCCGCCGCGCCGCCGCCGGGGCACATCTCGTGCATCGGCGCGTAGGGCACGGCGAGGATGAGCTCGTCCTCGACCAGGCCCGATGCGTCCAGGCGACCCTCGGCGACCAGGTATTCCTCGTCGCCGCCCCGCCCGCTGGCCTCGAGCGCGTCCATCGCCTCGAGCTCGGCCCGCGTGCGCAGCAGGCGCAGGCTGTTGGCGACGTCGAGCGCCAGGTCGAAGGGCTCGAGGCAGCGCTGGCACGCCACCCGCACCGGCCCCCGGGCCCGCAGGTCCAGCCAGGCATTGCCCTGCCCGTCCGCGCGGCCGGCCAGGCGCCAGGCGATCGTGCCGCCCTGCGGCGCGGGCAGCCCCTCGCAAAGACGCGCGAACGCGGCAACGGGCGTCTCGCCCTCGAGGACCCGCCCGCTGCGCGCAAATTCCAGCGCATCGAGGGCCCCCGAATCGATCGGCCCCGAATTCGGAAAGACCATGGATCGGGTATTCGGAAAAACTCTAGATCATACCCCATGGGGGGAAATGCGGTCAATTTTTGCGGCGGGGCCGGGCGGCGATACCGGGTCCTGCTTGCGACGCCGCGCGGCGCGCTAAACTGTCGCCTGGCATCGACCCCACCGCCCCGCATGCGCCTGATCCTCGCGTCCAGTTCCCCCTACCGCCGCCAGTTGCTCCAGCGCCTGGGGCTGCCTTTCGACGTCCAGGCCCCCGACGTGGACGAGACGCCCGCCCCCGGCGAGGATCCCGTGGCGCTCGCCCTGCGGCTGGCCAGGGCCAAGGCGCTGAAGGTCGCGGCGCGGCATCCGGGCACCATCGTCATCGGCTCGGACCAGGTCGCGGTCTTCGAGGGCCGCCCGGTGGGCAAGCCGGGCAGCCACGCCGCCGCGCGCGAGCAGCTACGCCGCTTCAGCGGCCGCAGCGTCGCCTTCCACAGCGCGCTGTGCGTCACCGACGGGGCCGCCGTCCACGTCGAGGACGTCCCCACCGAGTGCGAGTTCATCACCCTCGACGAGGCCCGGATCGAGCACTACCTGCGCGCCGAGCGCCCCTACGACACCGCCGGCAGCGCCAAGGCCGAGGGACTGGGCATCGCGCTGATGGCGCGGATGCGCAGCGACGACCCCACCGCCATCATCGGCCTGCCCCTGATCGCGCTCGCGGGCATGCTGCGCCGCGTGGGCCTCGATCCCCTGCAAGCCCCGGCCCTCACGCCCCCATGACCGTACTGCACCTGATCCCCGTCGGCCTGAGCGCGGCGTCCCCGGACGTCTGGCTGCCGGCCGCCGCCCGCGAGACGGCGGCGGGCCTGCGCACCTACATCGCGGAAAACGCCAAGACCGCCCGCGCCTTCCTCAAGCTGGCCGGCACGCGGGCGCCCCTGCAGGACATCACCATCCACACCCTCAAGGCGGACACGCGCGGCGACGAGATCCAGGCCTGGCTGCGGGCCGTCCCCGCCGGCGAGGACGTCGGCCTGGTCTCGGAGGCCGGCTGCCCGGCGGTCGCCGACCCCGGGGCGGCCGTCGTCGCCCAGGCGCACCGGATGGGTTTGCGGGTCCGGCCCTGGACCGGCCCCTCCTCGATCATGCTGGGGCTGATGGCCAGCGGCCTGCAAGGCCAGCGCTTCGCCTTCCATGGCTACGCGCCGGTCAAGCCGGGCGAGCGCGACGCCCAGCTCCGGGCCTGGGAATCCGCCTCGCGCAAGCAGCGGCAGACCCAGATCCTGATCGAGACGCCCTATCGGAACGAAGCCATGTTCGAGGCGCTGCTGCGCGTCCTGCACGACACCACCCACCTGTGCATCGCCCGCTCGCTGACCGCCGAGGACGAATGGATCCGCACCCTGTCCATCGCCCAATGGCGCAAGGCCCCGCCCCCCGACCTGGCCCGCAAGCCCGCGCTGTTCCTCTATCTCGCGGACTGACCGCCCCGACGCGCGCGGCAGCCCCGCCCCACACGAGGCACGGAACTCCGCCCCGCCGGCCAGGCCAGGCGCCTCGCCTTCGCACAGGGCTTTCGCCCCGCAGGCCAGGCCCTGCCGGGCCGTGCACTTACCTCGCCGCGGACCGGGCCCGCCACCACAGCCGCAGGCCGAGCAGCGCGGCCAGGGCTAGGGCGTAGGCGTGGGGCTCGGCGAAATCGTTCTTGCCCGCGCGCATCAGGTAGAAATGCAGCACCGAGAGCACGGCCGCCGGATAGACGAGGGTATGCAGGCGCCGCCAGTTCCGCCCCAGCCGGCGGATCCACCCCTGGGTGGAGGTCGCGGCCAGCGGCACCAGGCACAGCACGGCCAGCGTGCCGATCAGGATGAAGTCGCGCTGCCAGACGTCCCGCCACATCGCCCCCCAGTTGCCGCCGCGGTCCCACCAGCCCCAGGCGAGCACGTGCAGCACGGTATAAAAGAACGCGTACAAGCCCAGCATGCGGCGATACCGGATGGCGCCCGGCCAGTCGAGGAGGCGGCGCAGCGGCGTGGCGCACAGGGTCAGCCACAGGGCCACCAGCGCCCAGATGCCCGATGAGCGGATGAGGAATTCGGGAGGGTTCGCGCTCAGCTCCCCATGCGTCCCGAGCCAGAGCCAGCGTCCGACCGGATACAGGCAGGCGACGAACACGAGGCCCTTGGACAGGCGCAAGGGCCAGGCGGCGCGCGCCATCAGAAATTCCGCCGCAGGTCCATGCCCTGGTACAGCCCGGCCACCTGTTCGCCATAGCCGTTGAACGGCTGGGTCGGGACGAGCGGCGCGAACAGGCTCGTGCCGATGCGCCGCTCGGTCGCCTGGCTCCAGCGCGGATGGGGGACGGCGGGGTTCACGTTCGCATAGAAACCGTATTCCCGGGGGGCGGCGCGCATCCAGCTCGAGACCGGCTCCTCGGCCTGCAGGCGGATGTGGACCAGCGACTTGGCCGACTTGAAGCCGTATTTCCAGGGCACCACCACCCGCAGCGGCGCCCCGTT
>JBIQHJ010000022.1:0-54822 GCA_044508625.1 Alcaligenaceae bacterium | reverse complement strand
ATGGAGAGCGTCTTCTCCACGCTGAAGACCGAACGGCTGAGTCGGCGCATCCACCGATCCCGGGACGAATGCCGGGCTGAGGTGTTCGACTATATCGAGCGGTTCTACAACGCGCGGCGCCAGCACTCAACGTTGGGATACGTCAGCCCCATGCAGTTCGAGGCGGCGGCTTGTTAGGTTAAACAACCTGTCCGGAGAGGCGGGGCAAGCCCAGTGCTCGAACTGGCGGATCAATGCCAGGAACTTGGGCAACTGTGGCATGGCCGATGAACAACGCATCGCAGGCTACTACACGCTGGCGCCGGCAAGTCCGCTGTCGACTGGCCTACCAGCCAATATCATCGATTACATCGCGCGGAGCAGCCTCAATCAACCCCCGGATTCCGTGCGACGACGATCATTTCCACGCGCATGCCGGGGCGCGCCAGGTCCACGGCGCACGTTGCGCGCGCGGGCGGGTTTGCCGGGTCTATCCAGGCGTCCCAGACGGCATTCATGCCCTGGAAATCGGACATGTCCGAGAGCCAGACCTGGACGGAGGCGATATCCGATTTGCTGCCGCCCATCCGCCCCATGATGGCATCGATTTGGGCGAGAACCTCCCGGGTCTGCACGGTGATGTCGCCGTCCAAGGTGGTGGGAACTTGCCCGGACAGAAAGACGATGTCTCCGATGATGACGGCTTCGCTCATCCGGGCGCCGGGGTTGAGGCGGGAAAGCTTCATGGGGTCTCCTCGATCAAGGTGGTGAAATGCGGCAGCGATTCGCACAGCCGCATGCCTATGCTAGTCATTATCATCGCCGGCGGCGCCGGCTCCCCGGCGGGAGACGTCACTGGCGGGAACCGTGGTGCGCATGGCGTAGACATTCAGGGCGGCGATGGTGGCGCGCGAAACGGCCGGCAAGGGGATTTTCCTGGATGCGATCGTGGCCGAGTCCCGTTCCTCCCCACCGATGCGGGGCAAATGCGGGCTTTCGGCCTTGGTCGAGCCGGGCGGCATGATGTCGAGATCCGCTCTTTCCAAGGCGGCGAAGGCTGCCAGGTCGCCTGACAGCCCTTCGGGGCCGATGCCGATCGATAGTCCACCCGCCCGCAGAGTCAGGTTTCCGCCCCATGCGGAAAGCTCGGCCAGGAAAGGCACGAGCAGCAGGGGCTGCGCGACATCGGACAGGCGCAGTGGCGCCGCCTCGTCGAGCGGGACGCTACCCGCCTCGTCCAGCAATGCCGTACCCAGCCAGACCGGGCACAACGAGACATCGCCATGCGCGCGCCAGTCATCGGGCGTGCGTTCGGGACGCACGTCCTCCCGGGGGACCGCACCCAGGTGATCCAGCAGCGCCAGTGCGGCGCTCGCCCCATCGAGGCCTCGGCGGACGAGCCAGCCGGCGCTGCGGCCGGCCTCGGCGGCCAGTCCCCAGCTCAGCCCGGCCCCCCGGGCCGCCTTGGCCACGAGGGCCTCGGTTTCATTGCACGAGAGACAATGCCCGCCCGCACGATCCTCCGGGCCTTGCCCGGCCGGGTCGACGTTGCCCGCCTGCACGGCCGGGAATTCCGCGGCGGTATCCAGCGCTCCCGCATCCGATGCCGCAGCGGCACGCGGCATGACCGCCGCCGAGGAGGTCTCCGAGGCCCCCGCATCCGATGCCGCAGCGGCAAGCGGCGCGACAGCCGCCGCCTCCGTGCCCTCGCCAGCCTGGAGGGACTCCATCAAGCCCGGAGGAAAGGGCTCGTTCTGAAAGAGGCTGATGCGCACCCATTTGTCGGATCGCGGATCGAAGTGGCTGGCCCCGAAGAAGGCCAGCTTGCAGCGCATCATGTCGATGGGCAGGAGGTCGTCTCCGATGAGGTTGTCGTGGATTTCCGCGTAGGGGTGGCGCGCGCAGAGCTGTGCACGGCGAACCATGATGCGGTGCTCGGGATGGGCGAGCAGGAAAGCGGCGACGCTCTGGTCCGCGGGGGCCACGGCAAGCGCCGCGTCCAGTTCCGCAGCCATGCGCGCAATGCACAGGGGCTGCTCGAGCTCGGCGCCGGGTTCGTGGCAGCGGCTGCCGATGCGGGGTTCGAGTTTTTCCTCGGACACATACCAGAAACGCGCGACGTTGCGAGGATCGCTGAAGTCCAGGCGCAGCGCCCAGTCATAGTGGCGGGCCAGTGCTTCACGCAGTTGCCGGACGCGCTGGCGCCCGTCGATGCTGTGCAAGGGCTCGGGCGCCGCGCTCATGGTGTCGGCCAGGTCATCGACGAGATCGCCATGAGGCTCGAGCATGAGAGCCAGCAGCGCCTCCTGGCCCTCGAGGCCGAGTTCGGCCTCGCCCCGCCGCCACAAGGCATCCCAGGGATGCTCATCCTGTGCCGGAAAGCCATCGAGCCAGTCCTGGATGCGTGCGAGGTCGGCGCGCAACTCGCCGAGTTTCCGCACCTGGATGGGGTGTTCGGAATGCCAGTTGCCGGCATTGGCGCGGGCGTCCGCCAGGGCCTGGCGCAGGTGGGCGACCTGGGCGGACGTGGCGCAGGGCAATGCGCGCACGCGGGCCAGGGCGGTTTCCCGGGCGATGATCCAGTTGTTCAGCAGGATGGGGTGGCGCACGAGAAAAGGCGCCATGCCCAGGCCGGTGGAGTTCCCCACCCCGAGCCGCAGGCGCAGCTCGGGGGCCAGGGCGACGGCGCGGGCGCCGCCCTGAACCCGGGCGAGGTGTTCGGCGATGTCGATGGTGAAGCAGCGCGTCAGCCAGACATTGAGCATTTCAGCCTGGAAAGGCGCCGCGAATTCAGGTCGGTCGGCGATGAGGTGCCGATCGGCGGCACCGAATTTGCCGGATCCGTAGACGGCGGTGGTCCGCATGAGGTAACCGACGGCGTCGATTTCCGCACGATCCGGCTGCAGGCCGGCGGCCAGGCGGTCGACCACATGGGCAAACAGCCGGACCGAGCGGTTGGCGCGCGAAAGGCTCAGCTCGCGCTCGGAGATGCGGCCTGCCTCCTGCAGCGGCACATTGCGCTGCAGGCGGTCCAGGTCGGCCATATCCGGCTCGCCGTCGAACAGGGCAAAGGTTGCGTCCCAGGCCGTCGCGATGACGCGATCGGATCGCATTTCAGGCGGCAGATCATGGGAAAAGGCGACCAGCGAATAGGTCCGTCGCGGGCAGGTCACGCGGTAGACGGCACGCCCGACTCCATGCGCATCGATATCCCACAGGGTCCGGTCGAAACGCCAGCCTTCACGCTGGGCGCGGCGCATCAGGACACGCAGGAAGGACAGGCGCATCGGATGGGCGCTGCCCATGCGGGCCAGGCGCATGACCTGGGCCGGCGGGCGCATGAACGCGGCAAGATCCGTCGCAAGATTCTGGTTTTGGGTTTGCATGATCGGTTCCTCGAAGAAGCCGGCACGGATTCGATGCGCCGCCGCCGGCCTCGTCTGTTGACGTTCGGCTATTGGCGGCCCAGCAAGCGCGTGATGCGGATGGAATCCCACAGCGAGGGCAGCAGGATCAGCGAGACGGGAACGGCCGTGATGACGATGAAGCTCTGCAGTTTGTCGATGCCGCCCGTGCTGGTCGCGATCAGGATGAGCGCCATCACGCCCATGGCGATGCCCCAGAAGGCGCGCAGGGCGGTCGAGGGATCACCCCTGGACATCGAGGTGGCGATCACATAGCTCATCGAATCGCTGGTGGTCGAGACGAAGATCATGGTCAGCACCAGAAAGAGCAGCGAGACGATGAAACCGGCGGGCAGGTTCTGGGTGATGGCCAGCAGGGCCGCGGGCAGGTTGAAGCCTTCGAAAGCCACCGAGATCACGCCCGGCGTGGCCTGCTCCAGCGCAATGCCGGTGCCGCCGATGATGCTGAACCAGAAGTTGGTGATCAAGGGCGCCGCGATGGACAGCAGCAGGATGATCTGGCGATTGCTGCGGCCGCGGCTGACGCGGGCCACGAAAATCGCCATCATCGGGCCATAGCCGAGGAACCAGCCCCAGAAAAAGACGGTCCACCAGCCCAGCCAGCCGGGCTCGCCAAACAGGCCGGCACCGCCGCGGAAGAACGACATGCCGACGAAGTTGCCGAAATACATGCCCAGCCCGCGGAAAAACCCTGAAAGGATGGCGCTCGTGGGGCCGAACAACAGAATGAAGACCAGCAGCCCGAAAGCCAGGATCAGGTTCATGCGCGACATGAACTGGATGCCGCGCTCGAGGCCGGTGATCGCCGAAATGGTGTACATCGCCACCAGCAGGAGAATCACCGTGGACTGCATGGCGAAGGTGTCGGGCAGGCCGAACAGGGCATTCAGTCCATAGGACAACTGCAGCCCGAGAAAACCGATGGGACCCACCGTGCCCGCCACCACGGCAATGATGCAGCTCGCGTCCGCCAGGGTGCCGATCCAGCCATGGATGGCGCGGTCGCCAAAGACCGGATAGAGCAGCGTGCGGGGCGCCAGCGGCAGGCCCTTGTCGTAGTGATAATGCATGAGCACCACGGTGGACAGCGACCCCAGGACGGCCCAGGCCAGGAAACCCCAGTGCAGGAAGGCCTGCGCCATGGCCACCGGCACCCGGGCGGCCGCATCCACCGCGCCGAAATAGGGCGGCGTGCTGATGTAATGGGCGATGGGTTCGCCGGCCGCCCAGAACACGCCGCCGCCGGCCAGCAGCGTGGTCATGATCATGGAGGACCACTGGAAGGTGGTGAATTCCGGCCGGTCCAGCTTGCCCAGGCGCACGCCGCTGCCGCGCATGAACAGCAGGCCGAGGCTGATGGCGAAGGTGACGAACAGCAGGATCTGCCAGTAGAGGCCGAAATACCGTGCCGAAGCGGCAAAGCCGGCATCGATGATGGCGCCGAGCCGGTCCAGGTCGGTGATCGCCACCAGACAGAACAGCATGATGAAGCCGGCGCTGATGGCCAGCAGCGGCATGTTGGCACGCAGAATCGCGGGATGCGCCGGTGCGTTCGTAAGTTCCAAGTTGCTCATATTGTCTCCAGTATGGGCCGCATTCTCGCGCTGCGGTCCTGAATCAAGTCTGCTGGACATGGGGATCGCGACGTGTCACGCCCGCGCACGGTCCAGGTGCCGCCCCTCCGCCTCGGCAGGAGATCCGGTTTGCGGTTGAAAGCTGTGGGCATAGAATCGCGCCCAGTTGCCGCCCATGACGCCATCGACCTCTGAACGGGCCAGGCCGGCAGCCTCCAGGCCCGCGGCAATCCCCTGGAAATCCCGGTTGTCGCGATACCAGGAAGGCATGGCCGGAAAGCCCGGCTGACCGGCGCTGCCCTCGCCAAAATCGATCCGCTTGGTCCAGCGCCCGACCCGCATCCACTCGACGACCGAATCGGGCTGGTCCTGGCAGAGGTCGGAACCCATTCCCACCTGTTCAGGTCCCACCAGCTCGATGGCCCGCGCAATCATGTCGCAGAAGCTTTGCAGTGAGCACCGGCTGCCGTCCTTCAGGTGATGGGGATAGGTCGAAACCCCCAGCATGCCGCCGCTTTCGCCAAGCGCACGCAGCAGGCCGTCCGTCTTGTTGCGCAAGGCCGGATGCCAGCTCTTGAGGTTGGCGTGGGTGATGGCAATGGGCCGCGACGAATGCTCGATGGCCTCGAAGGTGGAGCGCTCGCCCGAGTGGCTCATGTCCACCACCAGGCCGACCCGGTTCATTTCGGTGACGACTTCGCGGCCCATGCGGGTCAGGCCGCCGTCTTCTTTCTCGTAGCAACCCGAGGCCAGGAGCGACTGGTTGTTGTAGGTGAGCTGCATGAAGCGCAGGCCCAGGGTATGCAGCACCTCGACCAGGCCGATGTCATCCTCCATGCAGGAAGGATTCTGGGAGCCAAAGAATACGGCCGTGCGCCGGCTGCGGCGCGCCTCCTCGATATCCGCGGCCGTCCGGCCCTGGAAAATCAGGTCCGGATGGCGCTCGAACCAGCGATTCCATTGCTCGATGTTGAGCACGGTTTCCCGGAAGTTCTCGTGATAGGTGATGGTGACCTGGACGGCATCCAGGCCGCCGGCGCGCAGTTGGCGGAATATCTTTTCCGACCAGTTGGCGTACTGCAGCCCGTCGATGAGCGGTGCGAAATTCATGTCGGGACTCCCGCCGCCACATAGGCGGTCTTCATGGTGGTGTAGAACTCGGCGGCATGGCGGCCCTGCTCGCGGGGGCCGAAACTGGAGGCGCCGCGCCCCCCAAAGGGCACGTGGTAATCGGTGCCGGCCGTGGGCAGGTTGACCATCACGCAGCCCGCGCGCATGTGGGCCCGGAAATGGCTGGCTCGCGCCAGGCTGCGCGTCATGATGCCCGCGGTCAGTCCAAACTCGCTGTCGTTGGCCGTGGCCAGGGCCTCGTCGTAGCCGCCCACGCGAATCACGGCCGTGATGGGGGCGAACATTTCCTCGCGATTGATGCGCATGTCGTTGCGAGTGCCCGCAAAGACGGCGGGCGACATATAGTGGCCTTCGGTGGCGAGCGCCAGCCGCTGGCCCCCGCACAGCAGTTCGGCGCCCTCCTTCCGGCCGATGGACACGTACTCGAGGTTCTGGGCAAGCTGATCGGCGCTGACCACCGGCCCGATCTGCGTGCCGTCCTCGAGCGCATGCCCCACCCGCAGGACCTGGGCGGCGGCCACCAGCTTCTCGACGAAGGCATCATGGATTTTCTCGTGCACGATCAGGCGCGATGCGGCGGTGCACTTCTGACCCGTGCCGCCGAAGGCCGCATTGGCGGCATGCGCCACGGCCAGATCGAGGTCCGCGTCGTCCATGATGAGCATCGGATTCTTGGAACCCATTTCCATCTGGACCTTGGTCATCCGCCCCACCGCGGCGGCGGCAATTCCGCGGCCCACCGGCACCGAACCCGTGAAGCTGATGGCATCGACCAAGGGGCTTTCGACCAGCCGCTGTCCAACGGAACGCCCGGGGCCCGGGACGAGGTTGAACAGACCCGCCGGGATGTCCTGCCTTGCGATGACCTCGGCGAGCGCCACGGCGCTGGCGATCGTCACATTGGCGGGCTTCCAGACCACCGCATTGCCATAGGCCAGTGCGGGCGCGATCTTCCAGGCCGGGGTGGCGATGGGAAAATTCCACGGCGAGATGATGGCCACGACGCCGACGGGCTCGCGGCGCACGTCGATTTCAATGCCCGGACGCACGCTCTCGGCCAGATCGCCCTGGTTGCGCAGGCACTCGCCGGCATAGTAGGTAAAGAACTGGCCCGCACGGTAGACCTCGCCCTTGCCTTCCGCCAAAGGCTTTCCTTCCTCGCGCGAGACCAGGCGGCCGATTTCCCCGGCGCGCGCCATGAGCTCCGTACCGATGGCCATCAGCACATCGTGCCGCTTCTGGATGCCGGCGGCCCACCAGATGCGCCAGGCCCGTTGGGCCGCGGCGAGGGCGGTGTCCAGTTGCCCCGCATCCGCCTGGGCAAAGCGTCCGATCACGTCGGACACATCGGAAGGGTTCAGGCTTTCCACTTGCGAGGCGCCGTCCAGCCAGTGCCCGTCGATGTAGAGTTGTGTATTGATCATGAATGCGACTCCTTGCTGGAAAGCAATATAGGCCGCATAATTGTTTTAGACAATCTTAAAATATTGAATGTTTTTTAAGAATTATTGAATATCCACCCACAGGGTCATGGCGAAATGGCGATCAAGCTGGAAATGCTGCGGGTCTTTCAAGTCGTTGCCGAGCGCGGCTCGCTCTCGGCCGCGGCCGACGTGCTGGGGCGGACACCCTCCGCCATCTCGATGATGCTCTCCCAGCTCGAGGACCACCTGGGGGGCGGTCTGTTCCAAGGCGACCGCAAGAATGCGCTGTCGCCCCTGGGCGCCCTCGTCCTCGAGGAAAGCCACCGGGCCAACGAAGCCTTCGAGCGCTCGGTGGAGGCCATCAAGCGCCACGTCATCTCCACCGCGGGCACCGTGCGCATCGCCACGGTTCCCTCCGCCACCATCACGCTGTTGCCGACCATCGTGGCGCAATTCCGGCAAGAGCGGCCCGACGTGCGGCTCGAGATCAGCGACATCGACACCGCGTCCGTGCTGCGGCGCGTGAAGCTCGACGAGGCGGACATCGGCCTGATCTCCAGCGCCCCCAGCTCCACCGTGGGGGGCGAGGTCGTGATGTCCGATCCGCTGGGCATCGTCCATTCCGCCCAGGGACCACTGGCGAATGCCGTCCAGGCCGGCGCCCGGCCCTCATGGGACCTGCTCGCACTTGAGCCGCTGATCGCCAACCCCCTGCTCAACCTGGTCGACCTCGAACACGTGCGCGCACGCCTGACGAGCTGCAACCTGGCGGTACGCAACACCACGGCCCTGCTGGCCTTCGTGCGCAGCGGCATCGGCGTGACCGTGCTGCCCCAGACGGCCCTGCATGGACAATCCGATGGCCTGAAGTTCCTGGCGCCACGAGACCCCCTTTCCTTGCGCCAGATACGCAAGGTACGGCGCGAGGATCAAAAGCTGAGTCCCGTGGCGCAGACGTTCTGGGATTTGTTGGGGTCGAGCGGACAGGCGTGAAGCAGGCTTCGATCGCTTCCTGGGCCGCGTGGGAAGCGATTACCCGGCGCGAGCACGGCGCAGCAGCACCAGCAGGCCGCCGGCGACGATGAGCAGCGTGCTGACGGCGAATTCGGGCGGTATGTCCTCGCCGAATATGAATGCGCTGGCGGCGATGCCCACGAACGGCGTGGACATGAGCAGTTGCCCCGCGATGGATGGCGACATGCGATCCAGCACCCGGCTCCAGGCCCAGACGGCCAGGGCGGCGGGCACGATGCAGTTCCACAGCAATATCAGGACCAACTCCGTCGTGAACCTGGACTCGAGCGGCCTTTCGAACACCAGCGCCAACGCCAGCAAAACCGCACTCGAGGTGATCAATTGCCAGAGGGTCTGGCTGAGAAAGCTGGCCTCCCACCGATATGACTTGTACAACACGGCCCCCAGGCCCCACCCCACCGCGGCGGCCAGGACCAAGGCCGTCCCTACGGCGACGCCCGGCTCTCCCCAGGCAAGAACCATCGGATCCAGGAACAGCAGCAGCCCTCCCAGGCTGATGGCGATCCCCAGGATTTGCAGCCGCGCGAGCCGCCTGCCCAGCAGCAGCATGTCGAATATCGCCGCCCAGAGCGGCATGGTGTAGATCATGGCGACCGTCCGGCCCGCCGGCAGGACCAGCAGCGCCATCGCCGCCAGGCCCGACACCGAGGCGAATTGCAGGATGCCGACCACGGCGAACCGCATGCGTTCGGCCTTGGGCGGCAGCAGCCGGCCGGAGTGGCCATGGAGGATGATCAGTGCCACGATCACCGCGCCGCCCAGCGATCGCACGCCGGAAAACGTCAGCGGCGGCATGTCCCGGACCGCCAGCTTCAGCAGCGGATAATTCGTCCCCCACGCGATGATGACGGTCACCGCCAGGGCCGCCGTCGCGAGAGCGGAAATCCTCATGGCCGCCCCCCGTTTCTCGTCACCGGTGTTCATATCAGCAGCATCGGCTTTTCCGGAGGCCGGCCTCAATCATCGCCGGACGGCCCCGCATCCTGCGCAGGGGACAGCCCGCGCACCGTCTTTCGGACGACCAGGCGGACCGGCGCAATCACGGCGCGCGCTTCGCGGGCCTCGCCTCTCATCTGGCTCAACAGCAAGGTCACCGCATTCTCGACCATCAGCCGCGCCGGCTGCTCTATCGTGGTCAACTGATACCCTCGCCAAGCCGACGGCACCGCATTGTCGAAGCCCAGGACGGAGACGTCTTCCGGCACCCTGAGTCCCAGGTCATCGCGCAGGCAGTCCATGGCCGCGATGGCCATATAGTCATTGGCGACGAAAATCGCATCGGGTGGATCGCCGCTGGCGAACAGCGACCTGACAGCCACCTGAGCCTGTTCGAAGCCATAATCGCCGACGGCGCGCCGGTACGGGCCGGCACCCAAGGCAAGCAGTTCGTCCCGGAAACCGGCCTCCCGATCCCTGCTGGTGGAGGTGTTTTCCAGGCCCGCGAGAAAGGCGAGCCGTTGGTGGCCGGTATTCACCAGCGCCTGCGCGGCGAGGCGGCCGCCGGCGTAGTTGTCCGATGCGACCGAATTGACGTTTCCGTGCCGGCTGATCCGGTTGAACAGCACCACGGGCACGCCCATGTCCTCGCAGGTCTGGGCCAGCGTGGAGGAAAGCGTGGTGCTGACCAGGATGACGCCGTCGGCCTGGTATTGCATCGACTGCACCAGGAACTCGTCGGCCTCTCCGGTATCGCTCACCAGGAGCAGCAGGCAGTATCCCTCCCGCCGGAGGCGCTTCGAGAGCTGTTCGATGGCCGAGAGATAGAACGGATTCTCGAGATAGGACGCGACGATCGCGACGATCTGCGATTGCTTGGTGATCAGCGTGCGCGCAATGGCGTTCGGGCGATAGCCGAGCGCAGCCGCCGCGGCCAGGACCCGGGCGCGCATGTCGTCCGACACGCTGGCTCCGGGCGTGAACGTACGGCTGACCGCCGACTGGCTGACCCCCGCATACTTGGCGACATCCAGCGATGTCACGGTGCCCGACTTGTTCGACATTCCACTATGCCATGTTTCGCTTTATCGCGCGGTCCAGCCGCCGTCCACGACCAATGCGGAGCCGGTGACCATGGCCGAGGCATCGCTCGCCAGGAAGACCACGGCCCCCATCAGGTCCTCGACGCGCGCCAGGCGGCCCAGCGCGATCATGCCCATCACCATGTCCCGAAACGCCGCATCCTCGAACATCGGCCGCGTCATTTCGGTCTCGACGAACGTCGGGCACAAGGTATTGACACGGATGCCGTGCGGGCCGACCTCCCAGGCCAGCGCCTTTGTGAGCCCTTCGACGGCGTGCTTCGTCGCGCAGTATACTGTGCGGCCCGGACTGCCGACGCGCCCCATCTGGGACGAGATATTGATCAGGCTGCCCGCGGTTTCCGTCCTCAGCAGGACGCGGCACCACTCCCGCGCGATGCGCCACGTGGCGCGCAGATTCAGGTCGACGACGGCATCGAAATCCGCATCGGGTGTCTCGGTGATCGGCTTGGGACGATTGGTCCCCGCATTGTTCACCAGCACGTGGAACGGCTCGTTCACGGCAAAGAACGCGTCCACGGCGGCGGAGTCGGTGACATCGAGCACCACGGCCTGCGCCGCGAGACCCTCGGCCCGGATTTGCGAGGCGCGTTGCTCGATTTCATCGCGCGACCGCGCCACCATCGTGACGGCGGCGCCGGCCTGCGCCAGCGCCGCGGCGCAAGCCAGTCCGATGCCGCGGCCCGCGCCGGTCACGAGCGCACGCCTGCCGTCCAGCCTGAAGGAAGGGGTTTGCGGAATCATGGCAGGCTCCCGAAAGCGGCCGGCAAGGCGGCCGTCACTCGGCCGGGGCGGGGGCCGGCCGATACCAGGGCAGATCGGGATTGCCGCCATAGCGCCTGACCCGCAGGTTTGCCTGCTCGCCATGCGCCACGAAATTCTCCATGTGGCACAGCCGCGAGCAGATCTCCCCAAGCCGCACGGATGCCGCGTCGGTATCCACGCGCTGATAGGTGCAGGTCTTCAGGAATTTCCCGACCCAGAGGCCCCCAGTGTATCGGGCGGCGCGCCTGGTCGGAAGCGTATGGTTCGTGCCGATCACCTTGTCCCCATAGCTGACGTTGGTCCTGGGCCCCAGGAACAGCGCGCCGAAATTCTGCAGGCGCTCGAGAAACCACTGCGGATCCCTGGTCAGCACCTGGACGTGCTCGAAGGCGAGTTCGTCCGCCTTTCGCCGCATCTCATCGAGGGTATCGCAGACGATCACCTCGCCATGGTCGCGCCATGCGACGCGCGCGACATCCGCGGTCGGCAGGCGTTCGAGCTGCCGATCGATCTCTTGGAGGGTCGCCTGCGCCAGGGCCCCGCAATTGGTCAGCAGGGCGGCGGGAGACGTCGGCCCGTGCTCCGCCTGTCCCAGCATGTCCACGGCGCACATTTCCGCATCGGCCGAATCGTCGGCGATGATGAGCGTCTCGGTCGGACCCGCGAACAGGTCGATGCCGACACGGCCGAACAGTTGGCGCTTGGCTTCCGCCACGAACATGTTCCCGGGACCGACCAGCATGTCCACCGCCTCGAGGGATTCCGTCCCCACCGCCATCGCGGCCACCGCCTGCACGCCGCCGAGAGCCAGGATCTCGTCGGCGCCGCCGAAATGCATGGCCGCCACCATGGCGGGATGCGGCTTGCCATTGAACGGCGGCGCCGTGGCGACGATGCGCTTGACACCGGCCACCTTGGCGGTCAATACGCTCATGTGGGCCGAGGCGATCATGGGATAGCGGCCGCCCGGCACATAACAACCCACCGCGGACACGGGGATGTGCTTGTGGCCCAGCACGACGCCCTCCTGCGTTTCGACCTCGACATCCCGCATCGATTCACGCTGGATACGGGCAAAGTTCCGGATCTGGGCCTGCGCATAGCGGATGTCCGAGAGCTCCTGGCTCGAAAGGCTGGAGATCGCTTCCTCGATCTGCTGTGGCGACAACTTGAAATCAGCCGGGTCCCATTGGTCGAACTGCCGCGAATAGCGCCGCACGGCGGCCTCCCCCTCTCGTTCCACGTCGCGAATGATCGACTCGACGATCGCACGCACTTTCGCATCGGCTTCGACAATGGAAGATGCGTCCCGCCCTTGTTTCAAATACCGGATAGCCATGTTCAGACAGCCCCATTAAGGTGAAGAAGTTGTGTCGAGCGCCTCATGGGCCGGCATGACCTGATTCAGCGATTCGTCCAGCAGATCGATCATCAGATCGATCTCGGGCCGGCTGATCGTGTAGGGCGGCGAGAGCACGATGTGATCCCCCTGGTATCCGTCGACGGTCCCGGCCGAGGGATAGCAGATCAATCCGTTCCGGAACGCGGCGTCCCTCACCTTTTGAGCCAGCCCCAATTTCGCGGGGAACGGCGCCTTGGTCTCCCTGTCGCGGACGAGTTCGATTCCGATGAACAATCCCCTGCCCCTGATGTCGCCGACATAGGGGCGATCGCCCAAGCGCCGCCGCAGCAGTGCCATGATGTGCTCGCCGTCCTCCGCGCACTTGCGGACCAGGCCATCGCGCCGGATGATCCGCTGGACGGCCAGCGCCGCCGCGCAAGCGGCCGTATGGCCCGAATACGTATGCACACTGGCCAGCGTGCCGAACTGCCGGGCGATGGGCTCGTACACCTCGTGTGAGAACAGCACGGCGCCGATGGGCGCATAGCCTCCCGCCAGGCCCTTCGCCGTGTACATGATGTCCGGCTCGACCCCATCGTGCGCCAATGCCCGCCAGGTGCCGCAGCGGCCGACTCCGCACATGACCTCGTCGGCAACCAATAGCACGCCGTATCGGCGGCATACGTCCTGGATGCGCTCCGCATACCCGGGTGGCGCGGGGACGGCGCCGCCCGCAGCCCCCACGACGGGCTCCATGAAAAATGCGGCCACCTTTTCGGCGCCGATGTCGAGAATCGTGCGCTCGAGCTCCAGCGCGAGGAAATCCACCAGATCCTCGGCTCGTACGCCCGGGGGCGGGCGATAGCTGTTGGCAGCGGACACATGCCTGACGCCCGGCAGCAGGGCACCCACATACGGCCGGCGGCGGGCGGGGTGTCCGGACAGCGAGAGCGCGCCGAATGTGTAGCCATGCCACGACTGGCGCCGGGCGATGAAATGCGTGCGCCCGCCCTCCCCCTTGGCGAGGTGATACTGCAGCGCGGCCTTCATCGCGGTGTCGGTCGCCTCCGAACCGCTGGAGACGTAGGCCACGCGGCGCAGATCGCCCCCCGCGCTCTCGCCGACGATCTCCGACAACTCGTCGAGGACCGGGCTGGAGAACATCGTGGTGTAGCCGAATTCCAGGGTGTCGTATTGGGCCTTGATCGCGTCGACGACCTCCCGGTTGTTGTGTCCGAGGCAGAACAATGCCGGGCCGGCGGATCCGTCGAGGTAGCGCTTTCCCGAACCGTCGATGACGAAAACGCCATCGCCCCCGACCGCCAGGGGCAGCCGCTGTCCCTCCGCATGCTGGTTTATCCACAAATGCCTGATTTCACCCATGTCCGATCTCTCCAAAATATATGCGCGGGCGGGCCTCTGCTTCCCGCCGCCTGGGATCCCGCCGGCCCTCAATCCATCAGCCCGATTCCGGAGCCCTCCTCCCCCACCTCGTCGAACCGCCCCGCCACCAGCAGGCCCAAGGTTTTCACGACGATCACGGCGGCCTCCAGGAAAAACACGGTCATGCCGATCGATACGAATGCGAAGGGGACGGACAAAGGCGTCTCGAGCGGGGTCAGGGACACCATGCCGGCACGGTACGTCGACATGAACGACACCCAGCTATACCAGGTCAGCATGCCGATGATCCCGAGGCTCACCGACGACACCAGCAACTGCACGGTCGCCCGGGTGGCACCATGCAGGCGATCGACGAGCATCCGCACCGAGACGTGCTTGCCGGCCCTCAGCGTATATCCCACGCCAAAATAAAATATCGCCACCAGGAGGTACTGCGCGTACTCGTCGACGAACATCAGCGGATGCTTGAAAATGAATCTGGAAAACGCATTCACCGTAACGCCCAGGGCCACGACGATCAGCGCCATGTACGAGATCCAGTTCCCCACCGCCGATATTCTCTCGACCAGGCGATCCAAGAATACGGAAATATTGGCCATCACATTGCCTCCGACGATTGCCCCCTGGCGGCACGGCTCACTTTGCCGTCACCTCGTTCAAGAGCGCGATGCTCTTTGCGGCCATTTCTCCCCCTGACGCGGCGTAATCGTTCAGCAGGTTCGCAGTCCGCCTGCGGGCCTCGGCACGCATTTCCGGAGAGATCTCGTCAAAGACCGCGCCATATTTCGTCTTGGCGTTCTCGACGATCTCCTCGTTGAACTTGCTGTGGAACTTGTACATCGGCTCCATCGAGAACCACTCCTCGAACAGCGCCGCGACCTTGGGCTTGAGGTCATCAGGCAGCGAATCCCATTTCTTCTGGCTGACGACGATCTCATCGACGCCATAATAGGGTTCATACATGTTCGTGTATTTCAGGAGCTCCCAGAGCTTCTGGGCATTCGCCCCCTGCAGCGAGGTCATCACGCCGTCTATCGACTTCCGCTGGACGGCCACGTACAGTTCGCTGTACGGCACCGTCGCGGGCGTCGCACCGAGCACCTGCGCCAGGGCCGCCGTGTTCTTGTCATGGGCGCGGATCATCAGCCCCTTGAGGGAATCAAAATCCTTCAGGGGCACCGGCGTGTGGATCGCATTGCCCCACCCCCCGGAATCCAGGAAATACGCCAGGACTTTCAGGCCGTATTTGTCCTTCAGATAGGGATTGGCGATCTCCTCGTGCCAGCGGCGCGTGAATTCCCGCTGCTTGTCATAGGGCACCGCAAAAGGCACCATGGGCAGCGAGAACCACGACTCGACGGAACTCAGATAGGTCAGGCCGGTGTGCGAGATTTCGGCCAGACCGTCCGTGGCGATCCGCAGCCCGTCCCGATACTGATAAGGATGCTGCCCCGCCACCAATATCTTCAGGCGGAACCTCCCGTCCGTGGCCTTCTCGGCCGCTTTCGCAAACTCCTGCATGCGCTGCGTGGTGACGTCGGACGCCGGAAATGGCGACACCATCGTCCAGGATACTTTTTCCTGGGCCAAGGCCGCGGCGCCCCATTGCAGGCACGATGCGCCGACCACCGCGACAATCAGTTTGTGAATCATGCTTTTCATGATCGATCTCCCAAAGAAAACCACTTATTGCCAGCCGCGGATCACTCGCCCCGCATTGACCGGCATGCGCTCTCCCGCTTCCACGGCCAACTGGCCGTTGACCATGACGTGCTCAATGCCCACGGGATAGACATTGGGCCTTGCAATCGTGGATTTGTCCTCGATCCGGTCCGGGTCGAAGACGGTGATGTCGGCATAGCTGCCCACACGCAGATGGCCGCGCTTCTTGAGTCCCAGGCGGCGGGCCGGCAGCGAGGTGATTTTGCGCACCGCGTCCTCGAGGGGCACGATCTTCTTGTCCCTGACATACTGGCCCAGCCATTTCGCGACCCAGCCGTACGAGGACGGCGAAAACTTCATGTCCGCGAGTTCGCCATAGGGAGCCAGCGCGATCGTGTCCGACATGATCGCGCAGTCCGGATGCGCCATGGTCAGCGTCAGGTCCGCCTCGGTGAGGATATGGCCGACCCAGGTCGCGTTGTAGAGGTTTTCGCCCTCCTCGAGCAGCAGGTCCAGGATGGCGTCGTAGGGATCGCAGTCGCGCATCCTGGCGATCTCCTCGAAGCTCAGTCCCACCAGCGCCTTGTTGGCCTCCGAGGCAAAGAGAATCAATTGGCTCCAGCGCTGGGCCGGCACCAGCTTCCAGATGGTCAGTGGGTTCTGCTTGATCAGCGCCCGGGTTTCGGGATCCCGCAAGCGGGCCCGGATCTGCTCGATTCCGCCCTCGAACGCCCATGGAGGCAGCACGGCGCTGAGGAGGGTCGGGCCCCATTCATGGGGGATCGCGTCGAACCCGACGTCGATGCCCTGGTCGCGCGTCCACTGGACCATTTCCAGGGTATGCGCGGTGGCCTCCGGCGGCGCGCCGAACTTGGGCGTGATGTGCGAGATCTGGGTCTGGACCCCCGACAGTCGTGCAACGGACAGGGCTTCTCCGATACCCTGCTCATAGAAGTAATCCCGGTTCCGTACGTGGGTGGCATACACCTTGTTTTTGCGGGCGGTGACTTTGCAGAGGTCCAGGATTTCCTCGGTCCTGCACGCGTTGCCCGGCGAATACTCGAGTCCCGTCGAAAAACCGATGGCGCCCTCCTCCAGGCTCTGTTCGAGCAGGCGTGCCATCTGCCGCGTCTCGTCCATCGTGGCGGGACGCTGCTGCCCTCTCAGCACCCCGATGCGCAGCGGCCCATGGCCGACATAGGCGGCGACGTTCACGCCCAGGGGCCGGCTTTCCAGGTGGTCGAGATAATCCGCGAAACTGCGCCATGTAATCGGGACGCTCGAGTGATGCCCCACGATGCTGCGCTTCAGGATGTCGGGATCCCCGATCACGGGCGCGCAGCTATGCCCGCAATTTCCGATAGCCTCGAAAGTCACCCCTTGGTGCACCTGGCTCTCGGCCTTTCCGTCGACCAGCAGTGTGAAATCGGAATGCGTATGCAGATCGATGAAACCCGGGGATACGATGGAGCCACCCGCATCGATGCGGCGACGGCATTCCGCACTTGCCAGATTGCCGATGGCCGTCACCGTGTCGCCCTCGATTCCCACGTCGGCCTCGTACCCCGGCTGCCCGGAGCCGTCCACGATCAATCCACCCATCAAGACCACGTCAAACATCATCAGCCTCCCCAGCCCCCGTGGGCTGTCTCAAAAGATCATCGGAGAACCCTCCGCGCGCGGCTCAAAACAATTTTTCCGGGAGCCACAATGCGATCTGCGGAAACATGTAAAGGATGAAAAGCATGAAGATCAACAGCCCCCAGTAGGGAATCGTGCCGATGACGACGTCCTTCATCGAACGGCCGCCGGACACGCCCTGGATCACGAACAGATTGAACCCGACCGGGGGCGTGAGGTTCGCCAGCTCCACGAGCACGACCAGCACCACCCCGAGCCATATCGGCGAGAATCCGAGGGAAACCATCAGCGGATGCACGATGGGCAATGTGAGAAACAGCATGGAGGCGGGTTCCAGGAACATGCCCAGGCCGATGTACATCACGACCAGGGCGGCAAAGAGCAGCGGAACCGAGAAATCCATGCTGGTGACCCATGCCGTGATCTGTTGCGGCACCTCGAGCATCGACAAGGCCAGCGAAATGATTTGCGCCGTGACGATCAGCAGGATGAGAAAGCACGTCGTATAGACGGTATCCTGGGCCGCATTCCTGATCGTCTTCCAGCTCAGGCGTCCGCCGAACACCCCGATCAAGGCCGCGAACACGCAGCCCAGCGCAGCCGCCTCGGTCGGTGTCGCCAGGCCGGTGTACATCGATGCAATGATGGAAATGATCAGGGCGAGCGCGGGCCACATGCCATACAGGCCCCGGAGGGCCTCGCCAAAGGAAAAAGGCAGTTTCGGGCCCGCCGACGAAGGCTGGACCAGGGCGCGCAGATAGATCCACGCCATGAAGATCATGGCCAGCAGGATGCCGGGTATGATCCCCGCGGCAAACAGTTGACCGATCGACTCGCCGACGAATACCCCATATGCGATGAACGTCACGCTGGGCGGGATCAGGATCCCCAGAGTCCCCCCGGCGGCCAGCGATCCCATGACCGAGCGCGGGGGATACTTATGCTGGTCGATCTCCAGGGAAATGGCCACCGATCCGAGGGATGCAGCCGTGGCGACGCTCGAGCCGCACATGGCGGAAAATATGGCCGAGCTGAAGATATTGGCGTGCAAGAGGCCGCCGGGGACGGAGGACACCAGGGCCTTGCTGCCGTTGAATATCTTTTCGGCCAGCCCGATGTGCAGGATCAGGTAGCCCATGAAGACGAACAGCGGCAAGGAGATCAGCGCGTACTGGTCCGCGAGCGTATTGAACAGCAGCAAGCCCAGCATGGTCAGGCTGCCTCCGGCATCGGCCAGCACGACGAGCGCGAAGATCCCCACGCACGCCATGGCGATCCCGATATGCATTCCCACGAACAAAAGCGGCAGCAGGATGCCGAGGATGATTCCTATGTTTCGCAGCATGTCGAGATGTTCCATGCGCTCCTCCTATCGCATTGGCGGAGGGCTCGGCCCTCCGAGTATCCATCCTCACCTTGCATCCGTATGCAAACCAGCCATGAAAAAACAAGCCGCGCTACCGTGCATCGATGGCTGAAAAAACTTTCCGGGCGTCCCAGCTAGCACCCCGTAGAACCCTGCCGATATAGTTTTCGAGAATCCTGGATACGTCGTTCGCGTATCCATCGTGCGAGAGACCGCCCAGGAATGTGATCGAGCCGGCCGCGAACAGGCTGCCCCATCCGTCGCGCGGCGCGGCATAGATCATGTGGGCACAGATGCCCGGGTGCGCGCGCTCGGACGAGCCGGGCAGCGTCCACGTCAGAATTTCTTCGGGGGCGGTCCTGAACGAGGGGCCGTGCCCCTCGGATACGGCGACGATGACTGCGTGATCCGGCGTCCCGAGGCCTTGATCCGCCTGGTCGAGCTCGAAACCCGCGGCACCGCCGCCCGACAGGCCGAATCCGCCGAATGTGTCGCCTTCGATGCCATCGAACAGCCAGGCCACCTCCGCGTCGCGGGACTGGGGCGTGCGGCGGTAGTGGCTCCCCTCGAACTCGCCCTGGACGGTGAAGCCGACCCCGCCGACCTCCTGAGGGGCCAAGCCGTTGCGGCGCCACAGGCCGCCGTAGCCGCCGTCCAACTGGTGATGGTATTCCCCGGGCTCGCTGGCCCAGGCGCGCACGCCGCCTTCGGCGCGGCGGATTTCCAGCAGTTCGGCATCGGCGCCGCCCAGCGCGATCTTCCAATAGAATCCGTTGCCGCCGAGGTAGGCCATATGGCCGCCGCGCCTGCGAAATTCGATCAGCGCATCGAGCATGGCACGGGTATGGTATTCGGGATGGGATCCGGTCAGGAGGAGATCGTACGGCGCCAGTATCCCGGCACCCTCCTCGTGCAGATCCTCGTCGGTGATCACGTCGTAGGCGATGTCCTTCGCCCTGAGCCAATCCGTCAGATGCGAGTCCGCGGGAAAATGGCGCAAGCCCGAGCCTCGCGGGTCCGCGAACGTCAGGTAGCCCGGCCTCATGGTCAGCAGCGGCCGCAGCCTGGACGACAGGCTGATGCCGGAACCATCCGGATGGCGGTTGTAGGTGGACAGGCCGAATTGCGAGACCACATCGGGATTGTGAGGATAGGCGCCCCAGCGCTCGATCCGCTCGGCCAGCGCGCCGGCATGATTGCCGCGCGCATGATTCCCATAGGCCAGATAAGTCAGCGTGGAAGCCAGGTACGCCACGCGCGCATGCGGCCCCCGCTCGGCGGGGATCACAAAGAACGGAATCGTGTCGCGGCCCCGCCCATTATCGAGAACCAACCCATAGACCGCCGACCGCGCCGATCGGGGAATTTGCAGGACGAGGCTCGTTTCCCAGCCACAGTCAGACAGATCGTCCGCATGGAAATGGATGGCGGCATACTCTTGCGGCCTGTCCTTCCAGTCCATGGACTCGCCGCTCCAACGCATGCCGCGCACCGCGCGCATCGGCGCATTGATCAATTGCATTCCGCCATCCGTATCGGCCGTATTCACGACAGACCATGACCGCATGTCGCTGGAGAAATCCCAATGCGCGATGCAATGCATGCCGCTGCCGGTCGACACCGACAGGCCGGGATTCTCGATACGCCCATTGAACAGCCAGGAGGGCCCATCCTTGCGATGAACGGCGGCGACGGCGACACGATCCAATACCCGATCATGCAAGGGGACCGAAAGAGACACCTTTGCAGTCGCCGCCCCAGCGGGTTTTCCATGCTCATGCGCGATCAATTCGATATCGATGCCATTGCGCAAGAACGCCGCACACATGAAATACCAGGCTCGGCGGCTCACCCCCAGGCCTGTCGCCAAACCTGCCAACCCATCAGGTGCGGACGCCGGCCCATCACCGCGAGGATTGCCATCAAGCCGGTGCAAGACCAACTGGCCATCCGCGACGGCAATCACGACCCCATGCGAGCCGTCCTGATCTTGAACGGAGATCAGGGCCTGCGGATCCTCTTTGGCGAGAAGGCTTTGAAAACCGAATTCCACGACGAAATCATCGCCGGGCCTTATTTGCCTCGTGGGCGCCAGGCCATACGAACCCAATCGCGTGGCCTGATACAGGCCCGGATACGGACTGGCATCGAGTTCGAAATCCACCGGCACACATTTCATCCCGGGTCCCGCCGGATTCGGGTCCGCACAGTCGATTCTGACGACATGCGCCGAGAACGGCGCATCATCAACGGAACTGATCTTGAACTCGAGCCGGGACCCGGGCCGACCACGCAAAGGCGCCACGTAACCGATGATGGGCGGTTGTCCTGCGCTGCCGGTCACAGACATCGGGCCCCTCCTTGACATGGGCGCACACGGGGCGTTCCCCGAATGCGCTGGAGTTGCTTCACCACCCATGGATGGCGTCGCTGCGAGTGATTCTCTTTTATTGCATGCGTATGCAAAGCGATTTATGAGTTGGATGGTACTGATTTCTCCAGCAGCAATCCATATTGCACCGCCACAAAACGCTTAAAATACGGGTAATCCCCTAATCCTGGAGTGGTTATTCAGGATGTGCCGAACCACGCTCAAGGAGCTATCACACTTGATACGAGAGCCGGTGTTGTAAAAGCGGATCCAGTCTCCGATGATGGGACTGGCATGCCGCGAAGGATTCAAGCCAATGTCGGCGTCGCGAGTCGGACCCTGCATGGGTGCGTGGGTTGAAACGAGCTGGGGACGCTGGACATGATGGAAATCGCCGCGTCGCACGCTGCGGGGGTGTATGGGTTGAAACAAACCGGTAGGTCTTGCGGGTGCCGACGCCGAAGTCGAGTCGCACTCTGCTTGAGTGCGTGGATTGAAACTACGGCTTGACCCACCAGGAAGAGGCGCTTCGCCGCGTCGCATCCTGCGCGGGTGCGACGTGCCACATCATCATGTGCGGCTGCGCTGGTTACGTTTCAATCCATGCACCCGTGTAGGGTGCGATGGCCAGCCAGTACGTGTACAGGCCACCCTCGAATCCGTTTCAATCCACGCACCCGCGCAGGGTGCGACATGGTGAGCGCTGGGTCTGCGTCCGGGAAGTGCAGTTTCAATCCACGCACCCGCGTAGGGTGCGACTCGACCGTGCCCTGGGAGAAGCGCTGCTACTTCCTGTTTCAATCCACGCACCCGCATAGGGTGCGACGATCCGGTTTCGTATGTGTCCAAGGGCCTGGCTGGTCTCAATCCACGCACCTGGTGTCTTGGGGCGCTGAAAATGAAAGATGCTTTAGCAAGAGACCGCGCTAGATGTTCAGTTGCTCGGAAGTGATGCCAAGTGCAATTGCGATCTTCTCGATGCTGGCTTTACACAAGCGTTCACTGTTCTCTTGCTGGGCATATGCGGACCGGCTGATCCCCAGGCGAGCCGCCGCCTCGGATTGGGTTAGTCCGAGATGCTCGCGCCAGGCGCGCACAGGGGTGGCACCGCCCAAGGTACGGCTGATGACGTCGTGGGGGATTAGGTTCTTGTTGACGTTGCGTTGCGCCATGTACTCGTCGTAGGGGATCACCACGAATGCGGGCTTCCCGCCCGGCCCATTGATGATCTGGATGTTAGTAGGTGTGCTCATCGCTTGGTTGCCTTAGAAACAATAATTCCTTGATTTCATAATTTATTGTTAGTACAATCAATTCATGCTTACCGTCATCGAGACCCCGATGTTCCAGCGCTACGCGGCTTCAGTCTGGGGTGATGACGAACGCGAGGCCTTCATCGACTGGATCGCGCAGAATCCCGAAGCAGGTGATGTCATTCCTGGTGCCACGCCGCTGCGCAAGGTCCGATGGAGCCGCACGGGTGCGGGTAAGCGTGGGGGCGTGCGGGTCATCTACTACACGACGCAGGCCGATGGAACGGTCAGCCTGTTGATCGTGTACCCCAAATCGACCACCGACAACCTTTCTCAAGCATTCCTGAAGGAACTGCGCAAACTTGTGGGGTGACGCTATGCCCAAGACCAACGAACTGAGCCAATTCGAACGCGACCTGCTGGAGTCTGTCCGGCAGGCAAAAAGCGGCGAGCATGCCCGCGTACACATTCCTGAAGAAATCCAGGCGCGCCGCCGCGGCCGACCTGCAGGCTCTACTGCAGCGGTACGCAAGGTACCCACCACCATCCGCTTTGATCCTGACGTCCTGGAGGGCTTGCGCGCCACCGGACGAGGATGGCAAACCCGGGCGAATGACGCGCTGCGTAAGTGGTTGCGCGAGCGTCACGGGTAAAAAGTAGTTGCCAGCCTGGCGAATCACTCTCCGGCCAAAGCCTTCCTCATCCTTTCAATCCACGCACCCGCGTAGGGTGCGACAAACGGCGCTGATGGCCGGGCCCCGCCCGCGCCAACGAATACGCCGACGCTTGCATGCGCCTGATGGGCGCCGCCGTGCGTTGACACTGTAGCGACATCTAGCCGGGCGGCCTGTAGCGCCGTCTGGCGCGTTGCCGCGCGTAACAAAGGCACGTACAATGCTCGGCATGACCGACACAAAACCCGCGCCCGTGCCGCTGGCCGCGCGCGTCCGAAAATCTGAGGCCGAGCTGCGCAAGCGCGGCGGCCGGCGGTTGCCCGGCGGGTCGCTCCAGCCCGATGCCGCCCAGGCGCTCGATGCGCTCATGCGGGCCGGCTACGCGCCGAGTGCCACGGCGGCAATCGCCCGCGCCCTGCTGGAAGCCGCTGATCGCCTGGATGCCCCTATAGCGACATCTGGCCGGCAGAAGCCCTGATGAGGGTATAGCGCCGTCTGGCCAGATTGCCGTATAGCGGAATTTTTCTAAACCCCCTATAGCGGAATTTTTTCAGTTGACCTACCGAATATACATTCGCGACGCACATCAGCGCGTCACCGACAAGACCGTAACCGAATCCAAAGCCGCTGCGCTGGCTGCATTTGGCGAACTCGTTGATCGCGCCGACCTAGACGGCCAAAAACTTCTGGCGGTGCTCAACCAGGACGGGCGGAAAATCGCGCATCACAATTTCACGTCCCAGCCCGGCGAAGCCGACTACTGGCGTGGTAGGCTGGACGAAATCGACTGGACTGCCGTATAGCGGAATGGGGTATAGCGTCGTCGGCGTGGCGTATGGCGACGTCGCGCGGTTGAAAACGGTATCCTGGGATTTTTGGAGAAAAAGGCGGTGTCATGGAATCTTCCTCGCCCGTCACTTCCTCTCGCACCTCACCACCTTCCCATCCGTCGCGCACGAATACTCTCCGAGATCCACGGTGATCGACGGTGCCGGCCGGATCAGATACCCGCCTGCAGCCAGAACAGCAGCCGCGATCAGGAATCCAGCCGCGACCCTGGCGGCACCATCAATGAAGCCTGCGATGTAGGCGCGCATGGCTACCCGGCCTTGGCCACATTCACCACCACTGCATGACATCCAGGCTCGGTGATTCCGGCGGCCTTGACGATACCCTGCGCGCAGTCACCATGGATGTAGTGGACGAAGTCGGTCTCGACTGAGTTACGGCGGCTCTTGCTGGCGTGTTGCTCTCCGTAGGCCTCTCGCATGTAGATCATGGCGAGGGCTACATCGCCGTTGCTCATGGCATCTTCAGCCTTCTTCTCCGGCGGGCGGGCGTCGAACGAATAAGAATATGTGCCGCCCGTATGTGGGTCAACGCCAAGTCGGGTCAGTGCGGCATTGGCCTTGCGCTCCACCTTGTCGATCCTTTCACTCAACCGCTTGTCCGCACACTGTTGTACGGTTCGCGCGCTCTTAAACTGCATATCGAGGGCCGCACCAGAGAGCGTCGATCGCACATTCTTCCGCACACATTCCAGGTCACGCTCGAGGTCGGTGATCTTGAGCTTCAACAGATCGATCTTGCCCAGCAAGGACACCACAATGATTGCTGCAACGCCGATCGCGAGAATAATCGCGGCCGGGAGGATAAAGGCATTAACGTTCATCATAGTTCTCCGTTACGCGCCCTGCGTCAACCCAAAAACCTCGGGGCGGTCGCGTACCAAGGAATCTTCACGAGCGATCTGTTCGCTGGGGCTCTCGAAGATGTTGTGTGTGATCAGTTCATGGCTGTACATCTTGGGTCTTGCGCCATCGGCAATGGCGGCCGCGCATTGCGTGCAGTACGTTGCGCCGTTGCACTCCACTGTTTGGCGGAAGTTCGGGAAGACGCCCTGGCAGCGGGCACATTTGGCTTGGAGGGCCATTATGACCTCGCAAAAGACAGCGCCCCGCGAATCCAAGGACTCAGCGGGGCGCGAAACGAGGCTGCGACACCTCGGGAGGAGACAGGCTATCGCTGGGGTGATATGTTTCTTCCTGGCAAATCAAAACCACTATAGGAGAACAGCGTGGAAGACATCAACAGGATCATCGGCAGCCACGCAGCCGACAAGGGCCGCATCATCGCCAACAACCAAGAAAAGGAATACAGCGTGCTGGGCTACAAGGACGTTCCCGTCCCCGTTCCGTATTCCGATCTGTCGGACGCAAAGAAACAGCGCGATGCTCTGGTGCGGTTGCTGCGGAAGAGCGTTCCAGAGGGCACCATCCTGGCCTTTATTGAACAGGCAGAGAAGGACGGTCGCTGGGAGTAGCGCCAAAAATAAAACCAACCTCATTGGGTGGGTACGTTTCTTCAAGACGCAAGGTCTCTGCCGATATTCTGGCAGTTAGCGTGGCAATTCTCAACAACTCCATGTGGCAGATTGCCACGCCACGCATAGAACGCGGATGTCTCGCCATCCTTGATCTTGACCACATGACCGCTTTCGTACAGATGAACGATCACGCGGCGCACGCCCTCACGAACGGCGTTCCGCTCTTTCTGCGACATCGCCCGGCCGCGAGACACCTCGCGCACGACCTGGGCCATGCGGTATTCCCGTCCAGGGTACGGCCGCATCAGGCCCAAGATTTCAGACGCATACTTCATCTTCTTCGAACTCCTTGAACACTTCCAGCTTAAATTCATCCAGGCAGACCAGGTACTGGTCACGGCTGATCTTCAGGTCGATCCGTGCGCGCTGACGGCGGTTGTTGCCGACCCTGGCCCAGACCGGGCGCAGCTCGCCTTCGTGCATTTCCACGCTGCGCTCGTACTGATCGAATGCGGACCGCTGGGTGTACTCGTAGCGCAGAACGCAGCGGGTGAGCATGGGCAACCGGTCGAAGATCGCCTGGACGCGCTCGGCGCGCTCGACGTTGAAAATGATCTTGGGCGGCACGTCGTCCGGCTCGGATTCCCAGTCGGGAGCCTGCCAGCCGCGTTCAGCCGAATAGCAGCGGCTCGGCTCCCGCGGCTCGGGGCTCTCCCCCTCCCAGCACCAGGCGATCCAGTTCTCGATCTCGGCGCGCACAAACGATGGGAACGGCATCATCGCGTCCAGACCTTGCTGTACTCGCTGCCGTTGCCCACGCCGCCTATGCTGATCTGCCGCGGATGGCGGTCGATTTCGGCCTGGCGCAGATGCGGGGTGGGTTTGTACTCGCGAAACGGCGGCCGGTACCGGGGCTCTGCGATCCTCGGGTTATTCACTGGCCGGATCTTCGAGGCGTTGAACCTCGCCAAGTAGCTGAGGACGCCTTCGCCCTGTTGGATCTTGAATCCGGTCTCTCGCTCGATGAACTCGACGAATCTCTGGCAGGTGCCAGCAGGCGGTTTGATGCCCATCACGGTCAACCGATAAGCCGCGCTTTGCCGGGCGATTCTCAGCGCGTTGTCGTTCTGTCTCACGGCTACTCTCCGATCTCTATGATGACAAAGCCCCTGCCCTGCTTGTCCAGGCAGTCATCCAGCGTCCACGGACGAAAGATGCGGTCATCGACGCCGAGGGCCTTGGCGATGCCGTCGACATGATGTTTGATGGCTCCGATGCAGCCCTCGATGTCTCGATTGATGCGATCCGGATAAACGAACGTGGCCTTGACCGGCATGCGGACAGCGGCCGAGAACGAGTTGGCACCAAGCGCCTTTTTGGCGGCAAAGAACCCATCTTGCCGGGCGCGGACCTTCTGGGTCTGGAATGTGGCCCAGTGCTTGCCGCCCTTGGCATTGGGGTTTCAATCCACGCACCCGCGCAGGGTGCGACCAAGCGCAATCATCGCTACGCTTCGGAGGACTTTTGTTTCAATCCACGCACCCGCGCAGGGTGCGACAAGAGGATCCGCGCCGCGCTCGAACTATCCGAGACCGTTTCAATCCACGCACCCGCGCAGGGTGCGACTTCTCCCAACGACGACTATATGGCCGGCTCGGACGGTTTCAATCCACGCACCCGCGCAGGGTGCGACGTCGGTGCAGACGTCTGCACGGCCTACGTCATCGTTTCAATCCACGCACCCGCGCAGGGTGCGACGTGATCCAGACCACCATTGAATACTCCAAGATGATGGTTTCAATCCACGCACCCGCGCAGGGTGCGACGTTCAGCACGCGGCTCAGCGCCCGCGCCAGGTCGTGTTTCAATCCACGCACCCGCGCAGGGTGCGACGGCGTAGCCTTATAAATAGGAAAGCTCATGTCGGGTTTCAATCCACGCACCCGCGCAGGGTGCGACAATCCGACAAGGCGACGGCACCGGCTTGCAGGCCGTTTCAATCCACGCACCCGCGCAGGGTGCGACGCCAGGCGCAGTCGATCGATGCGGGTTTCCGCCTGTTTCAATCCACGCACCCGCGCAGGGTGCGACGCGCCAGTATTATGCGCGGGTGGGTGCGCATTGGGGGTTTCAATCCACGCACCCGCGCAGGGTGCGACCCCGCACTATGCGGCCACAGATCGACTTCGCCGTGTTTCAATCCACGCACCCGCGCAGGGTGCGACCGTCCGTGACGACCGTGATCATGCCCATGTAGTCGTTTCAATCCACGCACCCGCGCAGGGTGCGACTCGACGCCTGTGCCAGGCGGATATGCGCATCGCCGTTTCAATCCACGCACCCGCGCAGGGTGCGACTCGAGCGGGCTTTTTTGTGGAGCTAAAGGATGGCTGTTTCAATCCACGCACCCGCGCAGGGTGCGACCCTCCGATCCCGCAACCCGTCGTCCCATGACGCCGTTTCAATCCACGCACCCGCGCAGGGTGCGACCTAATCAACACCGAGGGCCGGTTTATGGGGGCGGGTTTCAATCCACGTACCCGCGCAGGGTGCGACGGCGGGACACAGGCCCTAGCCTCGAAATCAGGCGGTTTCAATCCACGCACCCGCGCAGGGTGCGACATTTGTCGAGGCGGGCAGCGACTGGCGTAGCCTGTTTCAATCCACGCACCCGCGCAGGGTGCGACTCGATCGACAGCGCGGCCGAGCATGTAGGCAAGCGTTTCAATCCACGCACCCGCGCAGGGTGCGACCATCGACAGTTTCCAGGCTCATGTCGTTCCTTTAGACGTTTCAATCCACGCACCCGCGCAGGGTGCGACAGCAGCTTTCTGCCGTCCTCTTCCAGGTACTGCTTGTTTCAATCCACGCACCCGCGCAGGGTGCGACTCTCCCGTATCAACCCAAATATGAGTTGTTGGGAGTTTCAATCCACGCACCCGCGCAGGGTGCGACACGCCAGGATGCGCCATTTTCTGGCCCGACACAGGGTTTCAATCCAAGCACCCGCGCAGGGTGCGACCCGTGCTGTGCGACAAGTCGATCTCGTTCCAGCGAGTTTCAATCCACGCACCCGCGCAGGGTGCGACGAAACGACCCGGACAACCCGGGCCATCTTTGCGGTTTCAATCCACGCACCCGCGCAGGGTGCGACCGAGGATTTCTACGACTCGATCCAGTGGACACAGGTTTCAATCCACGCACCCGCGCAGGGTGCGACCGCAAAGACCACCGACGAAACGCCCATCGTCGTGTTTCAATCCACGCACCCGCGCAGGGTGCGACCGGCACGGCGCACGCCCAGGTGCACGACCCACACGTTTCAATCCACGCACCCGCGCAGGGTGCGACCAACTGCCGGCGGCGATGACCAAGCCCTGCTCCCGTTTCAATCCACGCACCCGCGCAGGGTGCGACATCAATGTGTTGGGGCGAATACCGATACTCGTGCGTTTCAATCCACGCACCCGCGCAGGGTGCGACTCCAGGAAGTCAGCCAGGCCACCGGCCCCAGGTTGTTTCAATCCACGCACCCGCGCAGGGTGCGACGTGGTGCAACTCCAGCGCCGGCCGGATCAACCAAAGTTTCAATCCACGCACCCGCGCAGGGTGCGACCCGAGCGAACTTCATGGCGCGCACGAATGGCCGGTTTCAATCCACGCACCCGCGCAGGGTGCGACTTCCAGCTTCTGTTTGTCCCCGTCGTAGTTCATCTGGTTTCAATCCACGCACCCGCGCAGGGTGCGACACCTCGGGCCACAGACATCGGCTGGCCTACCTGGTTTCAATCCACGCACCCGCGCAGGGTGCGACGCGTGCAGCTCCAGCTCCAGCGCGTCGACAAGATGTTTCAATCCACGCACCCGCGCAGGGTGCGACTTCGGCTCGTCGCTTGCCACCAGCAGCCGCATCTGGTTTCAATCCACGCACCCGCGCAGGGTGCGACCGCGATCGCCCGCGCTTTCTGGTCGTCGCTGCCGTTTCAATCCACGCACCCGCGCAGGGTGCGACGGGTGGCATGGCGCGCGAGGACCGCTGGCGCCGCGTTTCAATCCACGCACCCGCGCAGGGTGCGACTTCATCTTAGTCAACTAAGATTTATGGCATGGACAAGTTTCAATCCACGCACCCGCGCAGGGTGCGACGTCAAGGCCTCGCGGGGGCTGGCTACACCTCGCTGTTTCAATCCACGCACCCGCGCAGGGTGCGACCCATTCGCCTGGTAGATGCCAAGGCGTCAGCAGGGTTTCAATCCACGCACCCGCGCAGGGTGCGACGGCAGCTTCACGCCGTTGACGGTGAGCGGTCGTAGTTTCAATCCACGCACCCGCGCAGGGTGCGACAGCAGCAGCCATCCTTGGCGAGGCGTCAGGCCGGAGTTTCAATCCACGCACCCGCGCAGGGTGCGACGCGCGCGAGTGGATCGCCCGCCAGGATTGGAGCGAAGTTTCAATCCACGCACCCGCGCAGGGTGCGACCATCGCTGCGCATCGACAGGCTGAACTTCCACAAGTTTCAATCCACGCACCCGCGCAGGGTGCGACAGGTAGCGGCCTGCGGCGATGCCGTGATCTGGCTGGTTTCAATCCACGCACCCGCGCAGGGTGCGACTCATGGGCGCGCACGGCATCCCGAATTCGCCCTGGGTTTCAATCCACGCACCCGCGCAGGGTGCGACCTATCCCATCCACACGCGCAGCCTATTCCGAGGCGTTTCAATCCACGCACCCGCGCAGGGTGCGACGCGGGTGGTGCCGATGCTGGCGGGCCACCCGGTGGCGTTTCAATCCACGCACCCGCGCAGGGTGCGACGGAGCCTGCAGCGTCAGCGCGACCTGCTGCAGCAGTTTCAATCCACGCACCCGCGCAGGGTGCGACGTCGGCCCCAGGCTCGTAGAATCGGGGAACCGACCCACCGTTTCAATCCACGCACCCGCGCAGGGTGCGACCCGAGGTGCGCGAAGAGCAGAAGCTGACGGTAGCGTTTCAATCCACGCACCCGCGCAGGGTGCGACACGTACACGCCGACGATCTCGCCGCGATCCGTCGCGTTTCAATCCACGCACCCGCGCAGGGTGCGACATATGGGGCCGAAGATCGCCATGATCCCGACCACGGTTTCAATCCACGCACCCGCGCAGGGTGCGACGGATACCGGCAGCGCCGCTCGATTCTTCTATTGCGCGTTTCAATCCACGCACCCGCGCAGGGTGCGACCATGACGGCGTTCTGGCGGGCCTGATCGTGGGTGAGTTTCAATCCACGCACCCGCGCAGGGTGCGACAGTATTTTTTGGAGGTCCGGCGGGAGGATCGGCGGTTTCAATCCACGCACCCGCGCAGGGTGCGACGAGCGACTGGCCGCCCGCCTTGTCCCAGCGCGAGTTTCAATCCACGCACCCGCGCAGGGTGCGACGATGATGTTTGGCGACCTGAGTGCGGATATGCCGCAGTTTCAATCCACGCACCCGCGCAGGGTGCGACCGGCGGCCCCGGCAAAGGCCTTCGGATCCGGTTGGTTTCAATCCACGCACCCGCGCAGGGTGCGACCCAAGGCGTCGGTGTAGGGGGCGACATGGCAACGGTTTCAATCCACGCACCCGCGCAGGGTGCGACATCGAACTGGACCTGTCGGCCATCCTGTGGCGCGTTGTTTCAATCCACGCACCCGCGCAGGGTGCGACTGTCTGCATGTAAACCGCTGAAAATAAGGACGTATTCCTCGAAACAACGCGAACCCGCCCCGCCCTTCGCGCAAGAAACGCAGCGGACTACGAATCATCCCTCGAATGCTCTTTCCGATCAATCAGATAAAGGTTGCGCGAACGTGCCCGGGAATTGCCGGACGCTTGGGGTTCGCGCTAAAAGACCAACGGCCCTTGCAGGTCGAGGGCCGGCTTTGCGCCGATATGCTCTACCTTGTGCTTCCAGTTCTGACCCAAGTAGTAGAAACGCAGGCTGTCCGTGACGGGATCGATCAGATCACAGAGCTGTTGCTTGAGGGGAACCCACTGGGCGGTCGCGACTTCGATCTCGAAGACCGAATACTGCACTCGCTGCCCGTAGTTTTGACAGGCTTTGGCGACACGCCGCAACCGCCGTTCGCCGCCAGCGGAAACGGTACTGACATCATAGCTGACCAGCACCAGCATGATTGCCACCCCCCAGGCTATTTCCAGATAAAAGGCGGATAGGCATCGAGATCCCCACGCAAGTGCCGCGCCAGAAGCTGCGCCTGCAGGAAGGGATGGAGCCCGATAGGAGCGGACTCACCGATGAAAGCATGTCGCAGGCTTTCCCGCTTGCGCTCCTGCCAGGCCATCAAGACTGCCTTGCGCGCATCTTCCGTCAAAAGCACGGCCCCATTGTCCATGACCCGGAAATCCTTCTCGCCAAGCTGGCGGCGATTGATCATTGAAAGTGCCAGGCGATCGGCCAATACGGGGCGGAATTCCTCCATCATGTCCAATGCCAGGCTTGGGCGCCCCGGGCGATCTCGATGCAAGAAACCGACTGCGGGGTCGAGCCCGACCGTTTCCAACGCGCTGCGGCAATCATGCGTCAAAAGCGTGTACAACAAGGAAAGCAGGGCGTTGACGGCATCACGCGGGGGCCTGCGAGTGCGGCCCCCGAATCGTAGCGCCGGTACGTCGATGCGGATCAGCAATCCGAACACTTCAAAATAAGCCTGCGCAGCCTCCCCTTCGAGGCCGCGCAGGCGGTCCATGTCCAATTCGAGACGGATCTTTGGAATGAGGCGCTTGAGGTGCGCGATCGCTTGAAGCAAAGCCTCTTTTGCGGTTTCCGGCATGCCTTCGCCATGATCCCGCAAGGCGCGAGAAAGCACCGCGCGCTGGTTGAAGACCTTGCCCGTAACGAAATGGCGTGCAATCTCGATGCCTCCGCCCGCGTGGTCGCTGGTTCGGTATTGGGCCCGCCGCAACAGGACATTGCCGGAGACCGGCCCTTCGACTCTCGCCAGGAATCGCCCATTGGGACTCAGATAACTGATGCAGATGCCTTTTTCTGCGCAATGCCCCATCAGCGCCGGCGACACGAGAACCCGGCCGATGCAGATGAGGCCTTGCAGCATGTGGATGGGCAAGCGCGCGCGTTGCTGGCCATCGACCTCCATGACCAGGTTCTCGCCATCCTTGCGCAGCCAGGCGCCTTCCGTCGTGACATAGATGGTGTTGAGCAATGGCCTCATGACGGATGCTTTGGATCATTCCTTCCCAAGCTGGCTGGACAGCCATTGGGAAACACTGTGTTCACGATGCATCCAATGGGGCTGGCAATCGTCGATCAAGGAACAGGCATCGCACCGGGCCGCCTCGTAGCGTGCAGACGGGGTCGAACCCGCATCGATCATGGCACGCACGTCCGCGATGGTCCTCAGGGTCAAGGCACGCAATACGTCATCGAGCACGATTGGCATCCGGCGACGGGTCTTGCCATAAAACAGCATTCCATGGGCAATGCTGGTATTTAGCATTTGTTCCAGGCAGAGCGCCTGCGCGCACAATTGCACCTCATCGGCGCGATGCGGCTTGGGGCGGCCACGCTTGTATTCGACGGGCAGCACGTATTCTGCACCCTTTTCATCCACATGGAATTCGACGACGTCTGCCACGCCGGCAATGCCGAGATCGTCGTGTCTCAAAGGCATCGCCGTAACGGTACGCACACCGTGACGCAGCTCGGCGCCTGGGGTATCCGAGCGCTGGTGCAGCAACCTCCCCTCCGCGGTATGGACGCTTTCCGTCCAGATTCGTTCGACGTGGATCAGCGCGCACTGCCGTGGGCAGTACAAATAATGCTGCAAGGCCGAAAGAGGGATGAGGTCCTCGTCCTCCATGGCTCACCATTCCCGGGCCATTGCCCAAAGGAGAAACCGGCCCGGGCCGGCCTCAGAGTTTTTCCTCGACGGTCACACCCGCCGGCACCGCATCGATCGTCACGCTGTAATCGCCAAAACCACGTGCCGGGGTCTCGTCCGAGCCTCGACGCGCGACCTTCACCTTTTCGAACAAGGCATGCGCGGGCGCATTGCCCATGGCACTGTCGTGCTTGAACACGATCAGCTTGCGAGCCGCCATTTCGCCCCGTGCGGCGGAACGATCGTGCTCGAACATGTTCAGCAGCGCATCCCACAGCAACTGCAAATCCGCGTCGTCGAAGCCGGTGCGCTCCGCCAATTTCGCCGAAACGAATCCGTGAGCGCGATACAAGCCGTAGGGCAGGATATGCTTGCGGCCCATGGTGCGATTGTCGCCACTCTGAGCCTCCGCCTCTTTTTCCGTCGTCACCGCCATCCGGGTGATTGCGATCTCCAATGGCAGCACCGGCTCGATCGAAGTGGCAAAGGCCAGTTGCACCGGGCCACGAACCTGGCCTGCATTGATTCCGGTCGTCATGACGGCCCCGAAACAGCGGACGTCGAAAAAGTTCTTGCACATCCAGGCGGTGACTTCGCGGGCCTTGGCCTCTTCTTTGGGCAATTTCTTGTCCACCGGTTCGATGCCGAGGGCCTGGTAGGCTTTTTGATGCTGATTGTTCAGCACGGCTTTTTCCTGCATGTAGATCGCGTAGCCGGGGGTCTCGCCCTTGTCCAGCGTGACATAGTTGCGAATCTTGCGCTTGAGGCTGACGTCGGTGACCAGGCCATGGCTGGTTTCCGGATCGAGGCGAGGCAGATTGCCCGCATCGGGATCGCCATTCGGGTTGCCATTGGCGACGTCGAACAGATAAACAAACTCGTAGCGATGGCTGATGGGCTGGCTCATGCGGATTCTCCTTGTTCGGTGTCGTCGTGGTTCGAGGTATCGGTGTGGTCATCGACCGAATGGGAATCGGCCTTGGCAAAGCGCGCTTTCGACTGGTGGTAATAGCCGATGGCAAAACGGCCCTGGTCCTCGATCTTGAAGCTGCGGGGAAACTCCGGTGGCAGGCCATCGACGATGTCCCCGATTTGCCGCTCTAAATGAACGGCCAAACCCCCCTTTTCCTTGCGCAATTTCGCCAGATGGTTTTGCGTATTGCGCAGCAATACGGGAAAGATGCTGGCGGGCGTGGCGGAGGCCGCGCCATAGTATCGATCGCGAATGGTCGCGTTGATCTGTCCGCCCAGCGCATTGCGTTGCGTCTCCTCCAGCACGGCAAAGAGGCGCCCCAGCAGATAGGCGGGTTGCGTGGATTGCTTGTCGAGGCTCACTGGAATCTCCACATGGAAAGTTTGTTTGAGCAGGCGGTGTCTGCGCGTCAGGACGGCCTTGCACAGCGCGACCCGCAAGCCCGAAATATTGCCATCGCTGCGAATGCGCATGACCGTATTGCTCAGCAGGCTCAGCGGATACTGATTGCCCGTCAGGATGGCGCGCAGCGTCTCACCGATCAGATTCTGGATGCCGTCCTCGACCTTGGGCTTGGCGCCTTCTCGGTTCGGGACTGTGGCCAATACCAGGCGCCGTGCCGCGGGCGGCACCATCCAGGGGGAAGGTTCGATGCGCAGATCCCGTTCATGCCAAGCCAGTTTCTCGACCAGGTGCTGCAAGGAATCGACAAGCCAGAAACGGACGGACAGGCGGGACGCATTGGGAGCGAGGCCCAGCACGAAGATACGTGTCATCGGATCGAAATCCGGCGACACGGAATCCAGCGGCCTTCCTTTGCTGACGGCCTCGAGCACGGAGCGCACCTTGGCGGTTTCCGCGTCGTCATCCGAGCCTGCGCCAAAAAAATCGGCGAGGAGGTTTTCCGCCGCCTCAGCCGCCGGTCGGCAGGAGGCCTCAGCCCAGAAAACCACGCTGGCATCGCCGATCTGGATACGCTGACGGTTCTCGGGGGAACGGCGCAGCAAATGATTGAGCACCGTCGTATACGCAAAGGCTGCCTGCTCGGAGATGGGCGCATTGTCGCCCTGCTCCTTGCCGAACGAAGCGAATGCCTCCTGATTGAAGGAAACGATCGAGGCGCCGGAACTTTGGGCCCCCTGGACGCCCTTGATCACGGGATGCAGTCGTGCCGCTGGCGCCTGCTCTCCGGTGACCAGGCATGTGGCGATGCCCGTCCGGTGAGATCCCGTCCTGCCGCCTTTCGTTTTGGAGCGGCGTCCCGATGGAGCGCCCGCCGTCGACAGCAGGCGGGCACGCACCGCCTGGGCAGCGGGACGATCGTGCAGGTAGCGGTTTTCGCCCTCCAGCCGGAACACCACATTGGTATCCTTCATTTCCTCCGGGAAGGTCGGCGGCTGGAACTGCTCGGGCTGCCACTGGCGCAAGAACGCCACCAATGCGCACAGTCCGGCGTCGGTCTCGCCAGCCAAGGCATCGAAATGCAGCGCCTTGAAGTTCGTATGCTCTCGCTCCACCCGCTTGCTGGTAGCACTGACCCCCAATACATAGCTGGTCTTATCCCACAGGAAATTCGACTTGATGCCCGCCGCTCGCTTCTCGGGCTGAGGCACGGTGATGAGCTGCGGCCTGGGCTTTTTTCCAGTCATGTCCAGCGTGGGCCGGACTGCGCGAACCGTGCCATCCGCAGCCAGCAGGATTTCGTAGCTGATCTTTTCAGGGCTGTAGCCATAACGAGCCAGCCCGCCATCCGGCGAATCGGCCTCGGCATGATCCAGCAGGTAATCGTAGTAACGCACCAAGGATTGGAGAATCATGACTTGATTCCCTCGCCATCCCAGGACGGCACCTCGATGACGCCATCGACGAGCGACGCGCGAAAGAATCGGGGAGTCTGCCCGTTTGCAAAATCGATATCGTGCAACATCCAGCCCAGTTCGCGATTGCGATCCGCAGCCTCCAATGCCGAGGCGGGCAGGACCTCGTCCGGCGCCAGCAGACTGAAGCTGGCCGGGAACTCGCGTACGCCCAGGCACGGTGCATGAAAGCACTGGCCCTTTCGCGCTCGACGATTGAAGATGTCCAGGTGCTTGCCTTCGGAGTCTTCGGTGCCGGCCTTTGCCGTCAACTCGAAATGCGCCTCGATCACATAGCCGACATCGCGCAATATGGTGGATGCACGCTGCTGCCGATCCTCATCGACGAAGCTGGAGAGGCCTGCCGTGCTGCCGGCCTTCATGGCCCTTGTGATGTTGTTGACCGGAATCTTGTGGCCCACCTCATTGCGGCGCAGCGATTCGAACCTGATCGGCTTCAGGACATGGATACGATCGACATGCCATCGAATCGCGGGCTTCCAGTGGATGGCCTCGAGGATTCCGCGCGCCGCCGAAGGTGTGATGGCGTCATAGCTGACGCGCTCTCCTTTCATCTCTGGCCTCGTAAAACACGCCCGATCGCCCCAGACGTGGAGGCGGATGCCGTAGCTCATAAGGGACCTCCCACGGCCGCATGGCCCGCATGAACATGCCCATCATGCTATTACAAAATTTACAAAATCTAAAGGATGGTTTTCGCCTCATCCATGAACGCCGGCTCCTCCCACCACAGCCCGAAGGCCTCGCTGTAGAGATCCATGTTCACCAGTTCCATGAACTGCTCTCCCCATTTTTTCGGCGTGATGGGCTGGATGGCCCCGACATCGCGCAAGGAGGCATATGCCTTCTCTGGCACCTGCACCAGGTAGGGCTGGAGCCCTCGCGCCAGTCCGCCCGGCCTCTCGGCACGGCGCAGCCCCTCGATCGCGCGCCTGGCGTCATCGTCCCAGCCGATGATCAGGGGCTGCTGCACGGTCTTGATCATGCGGAATTCCCGCGCCAGCCGCTCCATCGGCAGTTGCCTGATTCCGGCATCGGCGACAGTCTTGAGGATGCCGGCGGCGTCCAGCGCGGCATTGCCCTTCTGCCAATACAGCTTCTGGAAATATGCCCGGATGGCGGTGGGCGCCAGGGGATCGTCCATGTATTGGCGAAGCACCTCCCCGGCAGCACGCGCGTACTGCTCCAATTCGGCCGGCGGTTTCCACTCGCGGTTGGCGGTGGCGAACACGAGCACCTCGCTGAGCTCGGCCGGCCACTCATTGTTCCGATTGCAGCGGCCAGCCGCCTGTGCAATCGAATCCAGCCCGGCCTCGGCGCGCAGGACGCAAGGAAACGAAATGTCGACACCGGCCTCGATCAGGCTCGTGGACACCACGCGGCAAGGCAAGCCGGCAGCCAGGCGTGCATGAATCTCGGCCAGGACCTCGCTGCGATGACGGGCGCACATCAGCGTGCTCAAGTGGACGGCCCCCGGCAAATCGCTGAGCGCCTTGTACACCGCTCGAGCATGCAAACGGTTGTTGACGATGCAGAGCACCTGCTCGCGGCTCCGAAGCAGGTCCGCCAGTTGAGCATCATCGAGGGTGCCGATGTGCCGTACCCGCACCCGCCGCAACCGGCGCGCCAGGTCGTGCACGTCCCGCACCAGCGGGCGGACGCCTTCCAGGCCGCCGCTGAACTCGGGGGCTTCCAGCGCCGGCTGCGTGGCCGTGCACAGCACGATGCTGCTGCGATAATTGCGGGCCAACTCGCCGATCGCGGCCACGGCGGGGCGCAGGACATGCAAGGGGATGGTCTGTACCTCATCCAGCACCACGACACTGTTGCTGATGTTGTGCAGCTTGCGGCACTGCGATGGCCTGTTGGCGAACAGGCTTTCAAAGAACTGTACGGCGGTGGTGACCACGATGGGCGCATCCCAGTTTTCCATCGCCAGCCGTAGTTTCTCTTGCGCCTGGTAACGCTCGGGATCGTTCTTGTCGGCCGCGGCCTCCACGAATGCGCTGTGGTGTTCGAGCACCGCGGCTTTCCCGTGCCGCCCCAGCGCCTTCCGAAACACGGCGGCATTCTGCTCCACGATGCTGGTGAACGGGATCACGAAAATGACGCGCCGCTGTCCGTGGGCAATCGCATGATCCAGCGCGAAAGCCAGCGACGTCAGGGTCTTGCCTCCGCCCGTAGGGACGGTCAATGAAAACAGTCCCGGCGCCTGCCCGGCTTGCCCGCGGGCATGGGCCAGTATGTCCGCCCGGATACGATCGATCTCGCGCCCGCCGGCAAATCCCTGAAGGTATCGATCGAGCTCCGCCCTCAATTCCACCAGGCCCGGCATGGAGGCCGATCTTCGCAAGCCGTTCTGCGAGCCTGGCGACTGGAACCGGTCGTAATAACGCTCGGTATCCAGATAATCGGCATCCACCAAGGCCGAGAACAGCATCCGCGCCAGGAAGCCGAGATGGAAATTCTTGTGGCGAGTGTTTGGCGAGAACGCACGTATGGACGGCGCCAGCGCCTCCATGGCGGGCAAGGCGATCTCGCGCCGCCAATCATCCATGAGGACGGGCGGGCGTCGATTCCCATCGGCCACTCGAAGGTCCAGCGCAAGGCGTTCGCCATCGTATCCCGTGCCGTCGGCCAGGCCCGCATGGTGGCCGGCGATGCCATAAGCCAGGAGCCAGCCCAGATCGCCATATCGCTCGATGGCAACCTTGGCGCCATGTGTCGAATGATCGACCCGCAGGGGCGCCCCCCTCAGGAGATCCTGGAACGGGACGGTATATTTCCCCAGGTCGTGCAGCAGGCCCTCCGCGTCCGCGAGACGGCCGGCATTGAAATGCCCCGCGAACCCGGCCGCCAATTCCGCCACCTGGAGCAGGTGATCCCGCAGCAGTTGCCACTGCTCCCTGGGCGCCTCGGCCGAATGCGCGAAAAAGACATCGGGCTCGGAAGCCCGTCGCAAGCCGGCATCGTTCTTTCCTTCAATGACTTCCATGTCTCCTCCACCTGTTTCGCTCCAGGGGAAAACCGGTCTCGAGGCCCCTCAACCTCACCCCACCGACCCGATGAACTCCAGCACCATACCCAGGAACTCCTCGGGGCGTTCGAACGGCGCGAGGTGGCCGCAGTCCAGTTCGGCGTAGCGGGCGCCGGGGATGGCGTCGGCCATCGCCCGGGCGTGCGCCTTGGGCACCATGCAGTCCTGGGCGCAGCCGATCACCAGGGTGGGCGCCTCGATGCGGGCGAGCTGGGGCCTGACGTCGAGGCGGGCGTCCAGCGCGATCTGGCGTGCGATGCCCTCCCAGCGGTTGGACACGATGATGGCGTCGAGCCACTGGTTCATCACGTCGCGGTCCATGCTCGAGAGGAAGGCGGGGCTGAAGCCGCTCAGCAGGATCATCTTGGCGAAGGCATGGGGATCGTGCCGGATGAGGTCGAGCCAGAGCTCGGACTGCAGTCCGAGCCTCGCGTCCTGGCCGGTCGGGAATCCCGCCAGCAGGGTGAGCGAGCGCACGCGCTCGGGGTGCTCGGCGGCGATCTGGACCGAGACGCAGGCCCCGAGCGAGAAGCCGACGAGGTCGAAGGAGGCCGCGCCGGCGGCCTCGGCCGCCGCGGCGACCTGGGCGGCGAGCAGCTCGACGCTCAGCTCGCCCGGCGGGTCGGTGGTCTCGCCCGAGCCGGAATAGTCGGCGCGCACCACTTTGCGATTCGCCGCCAGGGGCTCGACCAGATGGCCCCAGTTGCTTTGCAGGTTTCCCCCGGTGCCGGCCACCAGGACCAGGCCCGGGCCCTCCCCGTCGACTTGATACGATACCCGCGTGCCCTGAACGTCGATGAATTGCATGCCTCGATCTCCGATCGGTTTCTGGAATGGGTCTTGTAACTGAGTCTGACGGCGGGGGTCAATGGCCTTCGGGGCCGCGCGCCGCGGGCCCCGTGGGCGGCGGCGTACGGGGGCGGCGGCGTAGGGGGGCGGCGCGTTAAGATGGGGGTGGATTTCCCGATTTTGCGCCGACCCCATGCCGACCCCCTCCCCCGCCTTCCGCCCAGTGATCGAATCGCTGCTGGACACGGACCTCTACAAGTTCACGATGTGGCAGACGATGCTGCACAGCCATCCGGCGGCCCAGGCCGAATACCATTTCATCTGCCGCGACCGGCCCGAGTACCCGCTGGCGGCGCTGGCCGGCGAGGTGGCGCAGCAAATCGACCATCTGTGCGGGCTGCGCTATACGGAGGAGGAGCTGCGCTATCTCGGCTCGCTGCGCTACATCAAGCCGGATTTCACGGATTTCCTGTCGCTGTTCCATTTCCAGCGGCGCTTCATCGAGGTGCGCGCGGAGGGCGAGGGCCTGTCGATCGTGGCGCGCGGGCCGCAGGTGCACGTGATGGGGTTCGAGATCTTCGTGCTGGCCATCGTCAACGAGCTGTATTTCAGGCGCTTCGACACGCCCGAGGTCCGGGCCGTGGGCCGCCGGCGGCTGGCGGCCAAGATCGAGGCGCTGCGGGCGTTCGATCGCGAGCCGGCGCGCCGCTTTCCGTTGCAGGTTTCGGACTTCGGCCTGCGGCGCCGGTTCGCCCGGGACTGGCAGGACGAGGTGGTGGCGACGCTGGCGCGCGAGGCGCCGCGCCATTTCACCGGGACCTCGAACGTATGGCTCGCGCACAAGTACGGGCTGGTGCCCGTGGGGACGATGGCGCACGAGTACCTGCAGTCGTACCAGGCCTTCGGCAAGGTGCGGCTGCGCGATTTCCAGCGCGCCGCGCTGGAGGACTGGGTGCAGGAATACCGGGGGGACCTCGGGATCGCGCTCACCGACGTGGTCGGCATGGACGCCTTCATGCGGGATTTCGATCTGTACTTCGCGAAATTGTTCGACGGCCTGCGGCACGATTCGGGCGATCCGATCGAGTGGGGCGAAAAGGCCATCGCCCATTACCAGTCCCTGCGGATCGACGTCTCGACCAAGCGCCTGGTGTTCTCGGACGGGCTCGACCTGCCGCGCACGCTGGCCATCTACCGGCATTTCGCCGACCGCGTGCAACTGGGCTTCGGGATCGGCACCAATCTCACCAACGACCTGGGCCCCACGCCGTTGAACATCGTCATGAAGCTCGCGCGCTGCAACGGCATGCCGACGGCCAAGCTGCCCGACACGCCGGGCAAGACCTACTGTTCGGACGAGACCTTCCTCGCCTACCTGCGCCAGGTGTTCGGCCGCAAGGCGGACTGAGGCGCCGTCCGCCGGCCGGCGCCTCAGTCCGCCGCCAAGAGCGCGCGCGCCTCGGCGCGCTCGCGCGCCATCGCCACCCAGAATGCGAACTGGCCCACCAGTGCCGCACCCGCCAGCACCATCGCGGCCGACAGGGCGGGATCGCCGCCCACGGCCGCCAGGGTGGTGCACAGGGCGCCGATCATCATCTGCGCGCAGCCGTACAGGCCGGCCGCCGAGCCGATGCGGCCCGGGTCGACGCTGATCGCCTTGGTCAGGGCCGCGGGGCTGGCCATGCCGGCGCCGCAGGTGAGCACCAGCATGGCGCCCAGGATGCCGTAGAGGGTCAGGGCCCCGGCCAGCACGATGGCCAGCATGAACACCGCGCTCGCGAGGCAGATCAGATTGCCCGTCAGCAGCAGCCGCTCCATCGGGACACGGCGGATCAGGCGGCCGGTCAGGGCATTGCCCACCGACATGCCCACGATCATGAAGCCCAGGTAGAAGCCCACCTCGCCGGCCGCGCGATGCAGCTCGGTGATGAAGATGAAGGGCGCGGCCGCGATGAAGGCGTAGATCGCCGTGGTGGTGCAGCCGCCGCCCACGGCGTATCCCACGAATCTCGCCGAGGACAGCAGGCCGCCGTAGCCGTGCAGCAGCATTCCCGGAAAGGAGGAGGCGCCGGCGGGAACAGCGCCCTTCTGCCCGCCTCCGCCGCCCGTCTCGGGCAGCAGGCGCCAGGTCAGCCAGACGGTCAGCAGGCCCACGGCCGCCAGCACCCAGAACACGGCGCGCCAGCCCATGGTGGTCGCGACCATGCCGCCGACGATGGGCGCGAGCCCGGGGCCCACCATCATCATGAGGTTCATCAGCGCGAGCTGGCGCACCGCGGCGTCGGCCTGGGCGGTGTCGCGCACGATGGCGCGCCCCAGCGCGAGGCCCGCGCACCCGCCCAGCCCCTGGGCCAGGCGCGCGCCCAGCAGCAGGTGCAGATTGGGCGCCAGCGCCGCCGCCAGCCCGGCCAGGGCATACAGCACCAGCCCCGCGATGAGCACGGGGCGGCGCCCCATCACGTCGGACAGCGGCCCGTAGAGCAACTGGCCGGACGCCAGCCCGAGGATGTACAGGCTGATCGTCATCTGCATCTCGCCCACGCTGGTGGACAGACCGCGCGCGGCGAAAGGCAGAGCCGGCACGAACATGTGCATGGCCATGGTGCCGCTGATGGTGATCATGACCAGCAGCCAGATTGGCGGCCGGGCGCGCAGCGGCGGCGGCCCCAGGACCGGCAGGCGCCAGGCGCGGACCCTCACGTCCATTGCTCCGGGTCCCGGTCCAGGGCATCGGACACCTTGAGCAGCACTGCAAAGGCGGCGTCCAGCTCGCGGGAATCGACGATATTCAATAGGCGGGTCCGCAAGTCCTGCGCAATCGCCTCGACCTGGTCAACCACGTCGCGGCCCTCGGGCGTCAGCCGCAAAGCCTTGGCGCGGCGGTCGGCGTGCTCGAGGCGCTCGACCAGGCCGTCGGACTGCAAGGCGTCGAGCAGGCGCACCACGGAGGAACCGTCCAGGCCCATGGACTGGGCGAGGTCCTTCTGACGCAGCGGCGCCGGCGCGCGCGACAGGTGCACCAAGGCCAGCCAGGTGGCCTGGGTCAGGCCCAGGGGCTGCAGGCGGCGGTCCAGCACCCGGCGCCATTGCCGGGAGATCTGGCCCATCAATGCAAAGAAGGATTCGCGCGGAGACCCGGAAACATGGGGCATGAGAGGACACGGACCGCCCAGGGCGCGTCCGTCCATCAGCGGCAAAATCAGATGAGATGCAAATTATATATCATGTCAATTATTGGTGATTCCTCAGAACCGAAAATCGATTCCAGCGAATATGGCTTGGCTGCGCACATTCCCGGTGGGGAGCACGGTGTCGTAACGCGCATGGGCCGTCGCCGTCTTTCCCATCGGTAGGCTCAGTCCCAGGCCCACCGTGGCGAGCCCGCGCGTATCCTGTGTGCCTGGAATCACGAATCTCGTGCCATCGCCCGACGTCACCGACACGTCGCGCCCGCGGCCCTGCGTCTCGTAGGCATAGGCGACGCGCGCCTGGACGTGGCCGGCGCGGCTCGTGTAGGCCGGCTCGAAGGCATAGTCCAGGCTCACGTCCATATAGGGCTGCAGGCTGTCGAGCGTTTGCTTATCCACCGACAAGCGCTGGCTCGCCAGCCCGGTTTCATCCAGGCCCAGCCCCCTGAGATGGGCGTAGCGCACCCCCAGCCGGGGGGTCAGCGTGATCGCCCCGGTGCCCAGGCTGAATGGCCGGCTGAGCTGCAGCCCGGCATTGAATTCCTGGGCGTGGGCGCTGCCGCGGGTGTTCCCCAATGAACCGAAGTCGCGCCGGGTGGAGATGAAATCATAGGCGTAGCCGGCGGTCATCGCGATGTCGGCGGCCCCCAGAGCGCGCGCACCATAGGCACCCAGGCGCAGCGTATCCACCTCGCCGGACGCCTCGCCGGTGTCCTCGCGCACCTTGCCGTGGCTGTAGCCGCCCGCCAGGCCCACGGTCCAGGCACCCAGTGCGCGGTCGCGGCCCGCCACGAATCCGTAGCGGTCTTCACGCACGTCCGGCGCGCCGCCATTGCCTTCGATACGATTGAATGTGCCGTTTGCCACGATCCACGCGGATTGGCCCGCGCGCGCGCAGTTCCGGCTGGCCGAAGGCTCGCATGTACGGGCAAGCCGCTCCAGCAGCGCGCCGTTCACGCGCTGGGTGTCGCGCAGCAGCGCCGAGCCCATCGCACCAAAGAGTGTCGCATTGCTTGGAGCGATGACGAAGCCCCCGGTCAGATTCAGATCGACGGCGCTTGCGGAATACAGCAGGTCTTGCGCAAAGCCTTCGGGCGTATTGCCGGACACGGTCGCGAATTTCCCGTCGACGGCGCCCGCGTCGACGATTCTGTAGCTTTTGGCGCCATAGACGCCTGGGCCGTAGAGCACGTCCAGCGTGCCGTTCAGTGTCGCGGTACCCCCGACCTTCAGTTGCGAAGCCACTGTGGGGCTGACATCGATGCGCAAGGTGGCCGAGGGCGACTGGGTGTAATTGCCGCCAATCGTGAGGGTCCCGATCGAACCGCCCGGGCGGACGGTCCCGCCATTGTCGACGTTGCCCTGTACCGTGCCATGCCCGCGCAGCGTGCCACCCGCATTGACCTGGGCATCCCCCTGGATGCTGGCGGTCGGTGAATTGCGATCGCCGATTTCCAGTGTGCCCGCGTCGATGGTGGTGCCGCCGGAGTAAGTGTTTTTTCCATTCAGGATCACGGTATTGGCGCCGGTCTTTGTAAGGCCGCCGGTTGCCGACAATACGCCGTCATAGGTCGTATCGCCCGAGGCCTGCCCAAGGGTCAGTTCGCGGGCGCCATAATCCACATGGCCCGCCCCCGTCAGGGCGCCAAGGCGCAAGTCCGTGGTCAGCGCGGTGAAGTCCAGCGATCCCGCATTATCGATACGGGTTGTCCCGTCCGTGGCCACGTTCCCCGCAAAACTCGTGGTGCCTGTTTCCTTGTTGCTGATGGCGAGGCCCTTGGCGCTCGACCCGTCCAGGAAGGCCAGTGTCGCATTCGCGCCGCCCGAGGCATTGCCCACGACCACGGAACCCGTGCCGCCCAGTGTGCCGCCGCTGGCGACGTTCAATTGCCCGGCACGAACCTCCGTGCCCCCTGTGTAGGTATTCGCGCCGCCGAGCGTCAAGGTGCCGGCGCCCGTCTTCACGAGGGTGCCGGCGCCGGCGCCATTGCCGATCACCCCCGAGAAAGTCGCCAGCCCATCCGTCTGGATCGTGCCGCCGCCCGCCTCGAGCGTCACGTGCCGGCTGGAGGTGAACCCATTTCCAACCCGCAGGGTGCCCCCTTCGAAGGTGATTCCACCCGCCGATTCACCCAGGGCCCTGTCTTCCCCAATGTCGAGGGTGCCCATTTTGATGATGGTGCCCCCCGTGTAGTTATTGCTGCCGCTCAGGGTCAGGGTGCCGGTGCCGTTCTGAACGACCGCACCGCCACCGCTGATGCGATTGCTCAGGGTCTGGTCGGTGCTTTGATCGAGGCTCAGCGTGCCGCTTTCTATTTTCAGTTCACCGTCCAGTATCGATCCGGTTTCCAATGTGAGGGTGTTGTCGCCCCCCATGAAGTGGAGGGCCGCGGCCTGTGCGCCCGTACCCCCCGAAAGCCCCCCGGATATCGTGCCGGCATTCGTGACGTGGATTCCCGTGCCCACCACGCCTGCGCCGCCGTCGCCTGCTGCCGCGAGAGACCCGGCATGGCCGCCGGCGCCGCCGGCACCCCCCGTGATATGACCCGTGTTGTGCAGCACGCCACCGTCCATGAATATCGCCCCGGCCCCGCCCTGCCCTCCGGAACTGCCCAGGCCAGTCAAGTGGTCGGTACCACCCGCGCCGCCGGCACCGCCCAGCAAGGTGCCCGCATTGCTGTAGCTGCTGCGGCCTGTCAGCAACAGGGCGCCACCGCCTTCCCCTCCGCCGCCGCCACCGCTTTCGCTGCTCGCGTCGATGACTGAACCGCCAGCCCCGCCCGCGCCTCCCGTAATGGCGCCGGTACCCTGGTTGGCATAGGAACCCGTGCCGTCCAATCGCAATCCAAAGCCGCCGCCGCCACCGCCACCACCACCGCCGACACGCGTGCTGGAGGGTTCGCCGGCATCGCCGGCACCGCCGCTGATGGCCCCGCCATTGTTCGTTGTCGAGGAGTCGCCAAGGGCCCCGCCTGAACCGCCACGGGTGTACTCGAATCCACCACCATTCCCGCCGTTGCCTCCCCTCCCCGTCGATAGGCTGACGCCGCCGCCCCCACCCCCGCCGCCGATCGTCCCCACAGCGCTCGAACCATTTTGGCCATCCGGGCTGCTGGCGGTGCCGCCCAGCCCTCCCGGGTTGGCATCGTTGCCCTCCCCGCCCCTGCCGCCATCGGCACAGGCCGGCGCCGCCATCAGGCCGCCCAGGGTCAATGCCAGGACCGCGACCAAAGGCCGCACGCCGGGGCGCGGGCCTGGATGGAAACGGGCTCGTTCCGATGCCACCTGGAAAATACCAAGGGACGCATTCCAGACGACGCGATAGGGACGATTCATGCTTTGGCGGCCTTAAAAAAAGAGGCCCAAACCGATCGGGATGGGCCTTGCGCGGGAAAGCTCAGTGTGACGTGCACACCAGCAAATGGGGAAGTCCAATGAAACAGAAATAACGCATATAGAAACAATATTACACAGGGTCAATCGGCTCGCGCCAGGATTTTTCAGGAATGCCATCCATCAAGAAAGACCTCGCTCGGCCAAGTGACTGTTTCATATGTCGATCTTCAGCGCCGCCGACAGAAACCGATGGAGCCTGTCGGTCGCCTCCCTCGTGGCCTGGCGGCCGGACCTCGAGGACACGAGCTCGTCGGGAATGCGCTCGACCCGATCCAGGCGGTCGACCGGAAGGCCGGTTTCAAGCAGCTCGTCCGTTTGCACCAGCAGGACGAGCGCCTCTACGCGCCGATTCATCAGCAAGGCCATGCAGCGTGCAAAGAGCCCCGACAAGGCCAAGGGCATCGATTGCCCACTGGCGTCTTCGGTCGCCGCATGGCTGGTGACATAACAGGCGCGACCCTGGGCGGTCCAATATCGCTGCCTGGCGCGCGCCCTGGGCCAGGCCGCCCCCGCCCCCACCACCGCCTCGATCGGAATGCGGCCGTCGCCCGTGACGAGCCGGGCCATCAAGGTGGGCAAGGTGTCCAGCGAGCTCTGGCTGGCACCCAGCACAGGCGCGGCATTCACCTCGTTGATGATGGCGCCGTTTTCATGCCAGGGGCGCGTGATGTCCGGCGAAATGATATCGACGCCCGCGACGTCCAGACCAAAGAGCGATGCCGCCTGGATGGCAATCGCCACATTGTCGGCATGGAGCGTCTCCGAGAAATCCTCGTCCCGCCCACCCCATTCCGTGGACTCGATCGGGCGCAGGGGCGCCCAGGTGCCGGGCGCCGGAATGCTGGCCATCGTCAGGCCGGCGCGGCCGAGGGACGCGCAGGCCAGCTCATCCGAGGGATAGGGCGGCGGCCTGTCCCAAACCGGGATCGATTGTTGTCGCGCATTGGCGGCCTGGATGCATTCGGCCACGGTTTTCCGCCCATCGCCCTCGACCGACACCGGCTGGCGCCTGACGGTGTACAGCACCCGCCCGCGCACGACCAGCACCCGGTGGCAAACGCCAGGCACCATGCGCTCGACCAATATCTGTTTGGAAAAGCCCAGCGCATGCTGGAAGGCGCCGCGCAATTCGATGCCGGAGCCGACATCCACCGTGACGCCCTCGCCGCGATCACGGTCGGCGGGCTTGACCACCAGCGGCCAGCCCAACTGTTTCGCGGCCTCCAAGGCCCCCTCCTCGTCGACGACCAGCCGGTGCTCGGGCGCGGGCAGCCCCATTTGCCGCATCCATTGCGCCGCCATGAATTTATGCTGTGCCGCATGGGCGCCGAGCAAGGCGTCTGTTTCCACTTTGCCGTGCCGCGTGCGCAGCGCATGCCGGCCCCAGCCCAGCAAAAACACGCAGTGGCCCAGATGGCGCCAGGGGATACCGCATTCATGGGCGGTTCGCAGCAGATGAATCGTCGACTTTCCCGCCGGCAGGGCCTCTTGCAAGGGCTGCACCACGTGTTCCCGCAGTTGCCGGTACAGCGCCTCGGCCTGCGCGAAACGTGCCGGATCGGCGGCGACTTCGAGCACCAAGGTCGTCGCCGTGTCATAGGCGAGGGATGAGAGCCCGGCGGCCATGAAATCCACGTGCGCGACGGCAACCCGGAAGATCCAGGCGCCCTCCCGGGCGGGATCGGCATCGCAGGACAAGATCCGGCCCGGCTCGAATACTGGAACGTGCGCAGCGTATTGCAAGGCGGCCGCGACCTGCAAAATACGCCCCATCAACCGGGTCGGCTCGTGCCCGGACGCGCCCCCCGCGACCGTCGGCCGCACGGGGATCGCCAGTTTTTCCGACAGCCAGGAATCGAACCGTTCCCAATCGATGGCGGGTGGACAGCGACCCAGGCGAATCGTCAGGATCTGGTCCGGCTGCCGCAGCCCATGATGAAAGCCGGCATGGCACACACTGTCTACGGTCATGTTCTGTCGCTATCCGTCAATGAGGGCTGCGTCGGCTGCGCAAACCGCGGGGGCGCGCCCAGGCGGCCAGTTTACGATCAACGGCGCCGGCGCTTGGCCGATCGAGCCCGCCGCCGGAGCGGCGAACGCCCGCCTCTCGTGCGGGACCGTCCGGGGGCAAAAGAAACGGGGCGCCTCGCGCCCCGTTTCCTTCCGGCCGGTCCCCGGCCTCAATGGCCGACCGAATGGGGCGTCTCGGCGCTGTGGAAGATCGTGTCGTCCGCCTTGCCCTTGACCGTCAGGATGCCCGCCACGCCCTTTTCGACACGCGACAAGGCGTGGTCCACCATGATGTAGTGGCCGGGATAGTCGGTCTTGAACTCGACCATCGTCGCGCCGCCCGGCGGCACCAGGGTGGTCTGGACATCGGTCAGCGGCTTGCTGGTGAGCGAGGCCTGGTTGTAGACCCGGTCGAACACCTCGCCGATGACGTGGAAGCTCGAGGTCAGGTTGGGCCCGCCCACCCCCATGAAGATCCGCACGGTGTCGCCCACGTTCGATTCCATGCTGTAGACCTTGGTCAGCGCGTCCATCGCTCCGTTGAACATCACGTGCTCGGGGTTCTCGGCCAGCAGCTTCTCCAGCGAGAACTCCTGCAGGCCGCTCGCGCCGTGCTTCTGGGCGGTGTAGAGCTCGCCCTGCATCACGTAGAACTCCCGGTCGACCTTGGGCAGGCCGCCCTCGGGCTCGACCAGGATCATGCCGTACATGCCGTTGGTGATGTGCTGGGACACCATGGGCGTGGCGCAGTGATACACGAACAGGCCGGGATGCCGGGCCGTGAAGGTGAAGCTCTTGGTCTGCCCCGGGGGCACCTGGGTGACGTCGGCGCCGCCGCCGGGCCCGGTCACCGCGTGGAAATCGACCGAGTGGATGTGCGTGCTGTCCTTGGCGTTGGTGACGTTGACGGTGACCGAATCGCCGACGCGCACGCGGATGAAGGGCCCGGGCACCTTGTTGTTGAAGGTCCAGAACCGATAGGTGCTGTTCTCGCCCAGCCGGCCCTCGATTTCGGTGGTCAACAGGTCCACGGTGACCTTCTTGGGCGCGCGCTTGCCCACCGGCTCGCCCACGTCGCGCGGATCGTGCGCGATCTGCGGCGCCTGCGGCTGGATCTCGGCGGTGGGCTCGCCCACGATGATCTTGCCCACCATGCCGGCCGCCTTGTGGCCCGGCAGGGAGCACAGGTACTCGAAGGTGCCGTTCTTGGCCGCCCGGAACACGATCGCCGTGGCCGCCTCCTTGCCCGAGATATGGTCGGACTTGGCATGGAACTCGGGCACCGCGATGTCATGGGTGGCGCCGTCGCCGTTGATCAGGTTGATCTGCACCACGGCGCCCTCGGGCACCTTCAGGTCGGGATTGACCTGCCGGGCGATCTCGCCCCGGTCGCCGATGAACACCAGCTTGCCGTCCGCGATGGACGTGCGCAGCGTGAAGGTGACGTCGGGCTTGTAGGTCACCGAGCGGTCCACGCCGTCATCGCCGTCATGCGCGGCGAACGCGGCGCCGCCGGCGGCCAGCGAGGCCGCCATCGCAAACGCCATCCAGAAGGATTTCCATACCGACATCATCGCATCCCCTTGCTTCAACCATTGAATGACCCAACTCCGATCATATAGGCAGCAAGTATCGTGCGCAACGAAGGCCCCGGCGCTCCACGGTCATTCGGCCTCCCCTCCAGGGGTGGCCGGGAGGCCGGCCCGCCGCGGACCGTGCCGTGCAGCAACGCCGGCACACCCCGCGGACTCCTATAAACCCCAAATATCCTGACAAAAACCTTATAATCCATTACAGGGCTCATGGTCTTTCGGCATGGGCCTTCGCGTTATACTGGCCGCGTGATGACCAGGATCCTGTTTCCCGCGCCAGGAGCGCTTTCATACAGGCGGTACCTTGCTGACCGAAACCCGACTCCCTGGCCGCTCCTCGAAGGCCCGCATGCTTAGACGTGTACCCGTCGCCCCTGAATCGACACGCTGCTCCACCTGTATGCTCAACGCGATCTGCCTGCCGCTCGGCATGTCGCGCGCAGACGTCACCAAGATGGACGAGCTGATCAAGGAACGGATCCGGCTGAGCAAAGGCGGGGCCCTGTACCACCTGGGCGACCCGGTCGAGGCGATCTACGGGATCCGCTCGGGCTCGGTCAAGACCCAGCTCGAGGACGTGAGCGGCCAGGTCCAGATCACCGGTTTCCTGCTGCCCGGCGAGATCCTCGGCCTCGACAGCCTGCTCAACAACCAGCACGTCTCGCATGCGATCGCTCTCGAGGACTCCGAGGTCTGCATCATCCGCCTCGACGAGATGGACAAATTGTCCCTGCAACTGCCATCCCTGCAGTTGCAGTTGCGCCGCCTCATGAGCAAGGAAATCAACCGCTCGCACCAGCTCCTGCTGGCCCTGGGCAGCCTGCGCTCCGAGCAGCGCCTGGCGGCCTTCCTGCTGAACCTGTCACAGCGCTTGCAGTTGCTGGGCTATTCGCCCTACGAGTTCATCCTGCGCATGAGCCGCGAGGAGATCGGCAATTTCCTCGGCCTCACCCTCGAGACCGTCAGCCGCCTGTTTTCGCGGTTTGCGCGCGACGGCCTGATCCGGGTCCAGCAGCGCGAGGTGCACATCCTCGACATGGCCGCCCTGCAAACCCTCTCGGGCACGGACTGCGGCTAGCCCCCTGGGCGCCCCGGGGGCGCCCCCCGAGGCCGTCGGGCCGGCGCCATCATGGGCCGGCAGGGTCGGCCCGCGCCGCCGCCGGCCGCTATTCGATGGGATCGCCGAACTCGTCGAACTCGACCCCGCGCGGCGCCATCTGCAGCGTGAGGGCGCTCGACAGCGCGGACATCACCCAGAACACGAAGAATCCGAGGCTGTAGACCACTTGCCGCGAGCCGCGCAGGTGGTCGAGGAACACCACGTCCTGGGGATCCACCAGGGCGAACACGACAGCGCTGGTCGCCGCCGCGACCAGGAACGAAGGCCAGAGTATCCACATCAACTTGCGCAGCTTGGGCTTCATGCATTCCCCTTGTGATCGAACGAGTTCCGGTCAGCGCCCCGACCGTTCATGCGCCGGCGGACTGACATGCAGGCCCTGCCGCACACCCCCGTCCTGTATGGCCTGGTCCCCGTAGGATTGGAAGGCCAGGACGATTGTAACGACGCACCCCACGACCGCCAAGGCGGGGCCGAGGAGCAGCAGCCAGGGCCAGCGGTGCCGCCACCAGGGTCCGCCGGTGTCGCCGGCCGCGTCCGTCGATCGGGATTTCTCGCGTGTCATGGTTCCTCCCTGCCGCGCCATCGGTCCACCGGCCTACTGCGGCACATAGAAGCTGGACTGCTCGACCACCGTGGTGACATCGTCCGGCGCCCGCGTGCCCACGCCCGTGAAGCTGATGTCGTGCAGCCCCGGCGCGAGGCCCTGGGCCGGCGCGCGCAGGACCACGGGCACCAGGCGGTTGGACGAGCCCTCGACCCTCACCTGCGTGGCGCCGCCGGTGGTCGCGATCGTCAGCCCCGGCACGCCGCTCGCGCCGAGATCGAGCGTCACCGGGCTCTCGGACGAATTGATGAACTGGAGGCGGTAGACGTTCTCGATCATGCCGCCGGCGACCTCGCGGCCCAGCGCCCCGCGGTCCCGGATCACGTCCATGCGCAGGGTCGTGCGCGTGGCCAGCGAGAACACGAAGCCGATGGCGATCGCGCCCAGCACGGCCGTGTACGCGATCACCCGAGGGCGCAGCACGCGGCGGCGCACCTGGCCCTGGGTCAGGCCCTCGGTGATGGCGTTGCCCGAGGTGTAGCGGATCAGGCCGCGCTCGTAGCCCATCTTGTCCATGACCTGATCGCAGGCGTCCACGCAGGCGCCGCAGCCGATGCACATGTACTGCAGGCCGTCGCGGATGTCGATCCCGGTCGGGCACACCTGCACGCACAGGCTGCAGTCCACGCAGTCGCCCATGCCGGCCTCTTTGTGGTCGATCTTGCGCGAGCGGCCGCCGCGCGGCTCGCCGCGCACGTGGTCGTAGGTGACGACGAAGGTGTCGTCGTCGACCATCACGCTCTGGAAGCGGGCATAGGGGCACATGTACTTGCACACGGCCTCGCGCATGAAGCCCGCGTTGCCCCAGGTCGCGAAGGCGTAGAACAGCATCCAGAACCACTGCCACGGCCCCAGATTGAAGGCCAGCAGGTCGGCGCCCAGCGCCCGGATGGGGGCGAAATAGCCGATGAAGGTATAGCCGGTCCACAGCGCGATCAGCACCCACAGGAAATGCTTGGTCGCCTTGATGCGCAGCTTGCGCGCGTCCCAGGGCTGCTCGTCCAGGCGGATGCGCGCCAGGCGGTCGCCCTCGACCTTGGCCTCGACCCACATGAAGATCTCGGTGTAGACCGTCTGCGGACAGGCGTAGCCGCAGAACAGCCGCCCCGCCATGGCGGTGAACAGGAACAGCGCGAAGGCCGAGAGCACCAGCAGGACGGCGAGGTAGATGACGTCCTGCGGCCACAGCACCATGCCGAACAGGTAGAACTTGCGCGCGCCCAGGTCGAACAGCACCGCCTGCCGCCCGTTCCATTGCAGCCACGGCAGGCCATAGAAGATGAGCTGCGTGAGGAACACCATGGCCACGCGGATCCGGGCGTAGTTGCCCGACACCGAGCGCGGGTAGATCTTGCTGCGGACCTCGGCCAGCACCTGCTCGACCTGCGGCGAGGAACCTCCCGAGCCCTTGCGCACCCTGGGGGGCTGCGGGGCAGGTGCGCTGCGAGCCTTCTGCTCCGCCACCATTTCAGGAAATTCCTTGCTCATGATGTCCTCGATGTCGATTCAATGGCCGCCCCGGGCGACGCGCGGCTCAATCGTTGGATTGCCCCCATACCCAGGCCGCCAGCAGCTTGATCTGCTCGGGCGTCAGGATGTGCTCCTGAGCCGGCATCTGGTTGTCGCGGCCGTTGAGGATGGTTTCCACGATTGTCGCCTCGGAACTGCCGTAGAGCCAGACGTCGTCGGTCAGGTTCGGCGCCCCCAGCAGCGGGTTGCCCTTGCCCTCGGCGCCGTGGCAGGCCACGCAGAAGGTGTCGAAGCCGCGCTTGCCGGGCACCACGCGCAGGGGATCGTGCGCCAGGCCCGAGAGCGAACGCACGTACTGGGCGATGTTCGACGCCTCCTCGGGCTTGATCGAGGCCTTCCAGGCCGGCATCATGCCGTGGCGGCCCTTGGTGATGGTCTCGAGGATCTGCTCGGGCTCGCCGCCCCACAGCCAGTCCCCGTCGGTCAGGTTCGGAAAGCTGCGCCCGCCCTTGGCGTCGGACCCATGGCACTGGGCGCAGTTGTTCAGGAACAGGCGCTGGCCGATCTCGCGCGCGCCCTCGTCGCGGGCGATGTCGGGGATCGGCATCGTCGCGAAGCGCTCGTAGATGGGCTGGATGCGGGCGTTCAGGGCCTCTTGCTCCTGCTGGACCTGCTTGCCGGCGGTGAAGCCCAGCGTGCCCTTGTAGCTGCCCAGGCCCGGATACAGCACCAGGTAGCCCAGGGCGAACACGCACAGCGCGAGGTACATCACCGTCCACCAGCGCGGCACGGGGTTGTTCAGCTCGCTGAGGTCGCCGTCCCAGACGTGGCCGGTGTCCTCGACGACCTCGACCTTGCGCTTGAGCCAGGCGCGCTGGGAAAACAGCAGGTACACGCACCAGGCGATGCCGCCCAGCGCGATGACGGCGATGTAGTAGCTCCAGAAACCGCTGATGAAATCACTCATTTGTATCCCCGTCGTTCTTGTCCCGCTCGAATTCCTCGGGCAGCGCGAACGGCAGCATCGACGCCTGCCGGTTCGCCTCGGCGCGGCGCGCCGACCAGGCCCACCAGACGATGCCGGCGAAGGTCGCCATCGCCAGCACCGTCATGATCCCGTTGATCACGCCGACCATGTCAGTGGCTCCCTGCTTCCATGGCCGCGGTGGCGGCGGCTCGCCCGCCCACCCCCAGGCCCTGCAGATAGGCCACGACGGCGTCCTCCTCGGTCTTGCCCTTGAGCTGCTCGGGCGCCGCGGCGATCTGCTCGTCGGTGTAGGGCACGCCCAGCGCGCGCAGGGCGCGCATGCGGGCCTGGACGTCGACGCCCTCGACCTTGTTGCGCTGCAGCCACGGATAGGCCGGCATGTTGGATTCCTTGACCACGGCGCGCGGATCGCGCAGGTGGATCCGGTGCCATTCGTCGGAATAGCGCTGGCCCACGCGCGCCAGGTCGGGGCCGGTGCGCTTGGA
>JBIQHJ010000086.1:5692-7769 GCA_044508625.1 Alcaligenaceae bacterium | reverse complement strand
AGCCCGAAGTCTGACTGAAGGCGACCACCGTGAACCTCCGGTTCCGGGATGCCGGCCTAGACGGCACAGGCGGGGCATTTCTCGAAAGCTCGTCGACATCGACGGGCTTTCGTCTTTTTGGCCTGGCGCAGCGGGGGCTTCCTCGCCGCCGGCGGCCTTTTTCAGGAGGACCGAATGCATCCATCCAATGACAAACGCAAGAGCCTGCTGGCGCTGATGCTCGCCGTGGCCGCGGGCGCTGTCCTGAGCCTCCCCGCGCCGGCCGCGGCCCGCGGGGACGGGCCCGACGGCCGGCGGGCGCAGGCGCCGCGGGCCAGCCTGCACGCCCAGGCCTCCTCCGAGGTGGCCCAGGACACCGTGCGGATCGTCCTCGCGGCCGAGCTGCGCGCGGACACCCAGGCCGAGGCCGCCGAGGCGCTCAACACGCGGCTCGATGCCGCGATGAAGCAGGTCAAGGGCCATGCCGGCGTCGAGGCGCGCAGCGGCGGCTACAGGATCTGGCCGTCGACCGGCCAGGACGGCAAGATCGCCGAATGGCGGGGCCGCGCCGAGATCATCCTGAGCTCGGGGGATTTCGCGGCGGCCTCGCGGCTGGCGGCCGGCCTGGGGGACCAGATGCCGATTTCCGGGATCTCGTTCTCGGTCTCGCCCAAGACCCGGGCCGCCACCGAGCAGAAACTGCTCGCCGAGGCCGTCGAGGCCTTCAAGGCGCGGGCGCAGGCCCTGACCACGGCCCTGGGTTTCGCATCCTATCGCTACGACACGATCGACCTGGGAGGCAGCGGCGAGTCCGTGCCCGTCCCCATGCCGCGGATGATGATGGCCAAGGCCGCCGATGCGGTGGCGGCGCCGCTCGAGGGCGGCACCGAGACCATCAGCGTGTCGGTGAGCGGGACGATCTGGCTGCGGCCCGCCAGTACAGCAGCAGGCCAATGACGATCATGGGCAGCGACAATAGCTGGCCCATCGACAGCCCGCCGGCCAGCAGGCCCAGGAAGGCGTCCGGTTCCCGGGTGAATTCCACCAGGAAACGGGCCGCGCCGTAGCCCATCAGAAAGACGGCGCTCACCTGGCCGACGGGGCGCGGCTTGCGCGCGAACCACCACACCAGGGCGAACAGCGCGAATCCCTCCAGCCCCATCTCGTAGAGCTGCGAGGGGTGGCGCGCCAGGCCATCCTGCGCCTGCGGGAACACCATGCCCCAGGGCAGGTCCGTGGGCCGGCCCCACAGCTCGCCGTTGATGAAATTGCCCAGGCGTCCCGCGGCCAGGCCCAGCGGGATCAGGGGCGCGATGAAGTCGCCCAGCTCGAGCAGCGTGCGCCGCCGCCGGCGCGCGAAGACCAGCATGGCGACGATGACGCCCAGCAGGCCCCCGTGGAAGGACATGCCGCCCTCCCAGACCCGGAAGATCGCCAGCGGATGGGCCAGGTAGTCGGAGAACTTGTAGAACAGGACGTAGCCCAGGCGTCCGCCGAGGATCACCCCCAGCACGCAGTAAAAGATGATGTCCTCGAGGTCGCGCAGGTCGAGGCCGCAGGGATGGTGCCGGATGCGCCAGCGTCCGAGCAGCCAGGCCAGGCCGAAGCCCGCGAGATACATCAGGCCGTACCAGTGGATGGCCAGCGGTCCGATCTGCAGGGCGATGGGGTCGATCTGTGGGAAGGGCATCTTCGGCGGCAAAAAAATTATCATGGATAATAACGCGATCGGATCCCGGCAGGCGCCGGGGATGGTTTGGATTCGGGTCGTGAGGATGTCGATGTCGAAGATCTGGGCGGTCGCGTTCGCGCTTGCCGTGTCCTGGCCCGCGGCGCGGGCCGCCACCACGCACCAGGGGCAGGACCTGGCGCGCGCGCGCCAGTGCCTGGGCTGCCACCAGGTGGAGGCCCGCCGCGTGGGGCCCCCGTTCGCGGCCATCGCCGCCCGCTTCGGCGGCCAGCCCGGGGCGAGGGACCACCTGGCCGAGGTCATCCGCCGGGGCAGCACCGGGCAGTGGGGCGCGATACCCATGCCGGCCCAGCCCCAGGTCAGCCCCACGGACGCCCAGCGCCTGGCGGCCTGGATCCTGTCCCTCGG
>JBIQHJ010000086.1:0-5592 GCA_044508625.1 Alcaligenaceae bacterium | reverse complement strand
CCCAGGTCAGCCCCACGGACGCCCAGCGCCTGGCGGCCTGGATCCTGTCCCTCGGAGGCGGCAAGTGAGGATGCCGCCGCGGTCGCACGCGGCGTGATGTCCGGCAGCATGGAAGGATGACGCCGCGGGCTCGTGCGGCGTGGCGTTCGGGAGCAAGCGAGGATGCCGCCGCGGTCGTGTGCGGCACGATGTTCAGGAGCATGAGGAATGGAAACGGCAATATTCGGCGGTGGCTGCTTCTGGTGCATGGAACCGGTGTTCCAGGCCCTGGACGGCGTCGAGGACGTGCAGCCGGGCTTTTGCGGCGGCCATGTCGAGGCCCCGACCTATGAGCAGGTCTGCCGCCAGGACACCGGCCACGTCGAGGTGGTGCGCGTCCGTTTCGACCCGGACCGGGTCTCGTACCGCAGCCTGCTCGAGGTCTTTTTCGGGACGCACGATCCCACCACGCCGGACCGCCAGGGCGCCGACGTCGGCCCGCAGTACGCCTCGGTGGTGTTTTTCGCCGACGAGGGCCAGCGGGACCAGGCGCGGGCCGTGAGAGACGAGGTGCAGGCGGCGCTGGGCGTGCCCGTGTGCACGCGCATCGAGCCCGCGGGACCTTTCTGGCCGGCGGAGGCGCTGCACAAGGACTACTACCACCGCAATCCCCAGCAGGGCTATTGCCAGGTGGTCATCGCGCCCAAGCTCGCCAAGTTCCGCCAGCGCTACGCCGCCTTGCTGCGGGATTAGCCCGCGTCGCGGGCCTTCGCCTCTACAGCCGCAGCAGCCGCGCGACCGGGGCGCCGGGCAGCGTCAGCCGCGCCAGCGCCGCGAGGACCGCCAGGGTGACGGCCGCCCGGATCACCAGGATCACCCAGATGTCCGCGCCCAGCGTGAGGATCAGCAGCGTGTCCTCGATCAGCGCATGGCACAGCGACAGCCACGACAGCGCCAGCAGCCGCGTGCGCGGGCTGTAGTCCTCGCGCTCGGTGGCCTCGATGATGAGGGCCCCGCCGTAGGCCAGCCCCAGCAGCACGCCCACCGTGGTCAGGGGCGCGGCGCGTTCTTCCAGGCCCGAGAGGCGCAGCACCGGCGTGAGCAGGCGGGTCACCAGCCGCGTGATGCCCAGCCGCTCGAGGACGTCCAGGAGGACGACGAGGAAGACGATGATCGCCAGGATCATGGCCAGCGACTGGACGGAGGACCACAGCCAGCTCAGTGTGTCCGGCGTGCCGGCGGCCAGGCCCGAGTCCCGCCGCATCCACTCCAGCGAGACGGGCTCCTGCAGCCACTCCCAGCGGTGGCAGGCCCAGGTCACCCCGGCGCCGTACACGGCGCCGAGCACCACGCGCAGCGCGCCGGTGAACAGGGCGCTCGCCCCCGCGCGCCGGACGACGGATTGTTCCGTGGGCACGTTGTGGGCGAACAGCATCATGGCCCCCAGCGCGCTGATCTGCGCCACGTTCATGTGCAGGCCGTCCGAGAGCGCCGCCAGCGAAGCCATGCCGCCGTAGATGTTCGTCACGATCGTGGTCGCCCAGACGATGCCGGCCTCGGGCGGCATCCCCAGCAGCGACATCGCCGGCGCGATCGCCTCCCCCACGAGGGCGACCAGCCCGAGGCGCTCGGCCACGTAGACGATGACCATCACGGGCACCATGATGCGCGCAATGGTCAGGAACATGCGCAGGCTGCGCTGCGCGATGGTCCGCAGGTAATCCAGGATGGACGTCATGGCGCGCCCCCCGCGCGACGAACTGAAGTTCCGGGATTGTAGCCGTGGGCGGGGGTCGGAGGCGGCGCAAGCTGGCCGAGGCCGGGCGGGCCGGTCCCGGCTTGCCGGGCGCCTCGGAGGCGGCAGGGCGGGGAAGCGGCAAGCGCGGGGAGGCGGCAAGCGCGGGGAGGCGGCAAGCGCGGGGAGGCGGCAGCCGCGGGGAAGGCACCCCTCGGGCGCGAGAAGGTGGACCGTCCGGCGCGGGACGCCCGTCAGTCTTCAAGCACTCCGCGCCGGATCTGGTCGAGCTCGATGGATTCGAACAGGGCCTTGAAGTTGCCCTCGCCGAATCCCTCGTCGCCCTTGCGCTGGATGATCTCGAAGAATATCGGCCCGATCTGGTTGGCGGTGAAGATCTGCAGCAGCAGGCCGCCGCCCGGCGCGCCGTCGAGCAGGATGCGGTTGCGGCGCAGCCGGGCGGTGTCCTCGCCGTGGCCGGGCAGCCGGCGATCCAGCAGCTCGTAGTAGGTGTCCGGCGTGTCCAGGAACCGCACGCGGCCGGCCAGCCATTCGACCGTGCGATGGATGTCGTCCGTGGCCATGGCGATGTGCTGGATGCCCTCGCCACGGTAGAGGTCCAGGTATTCCTGGATCTGTCCCGGCTTGTCGCCGCCCTCCTCGTTGATGGGGATGCGGATCTTGCCGCAGGGCGAAGTCATGGCCATGGACTTGACGCCGGTGATCCGCCCCTCGATGTCGAAGCGGCGCACCTCGCGGAAATTGAAGACGCGCTCGTAGAACTCGGCCCATTCCCGCATGCGGCCCTTGTGCACGTTGTGCGTGAGGTGGTCGATGGCCGTCAGCCCCGCGCCCGGATGCGACAGGTCGGCCCGGGCGGTGGCGGCGTCCAGCGGCTCGAAGTCCACGTCGTAGATGTCGATGTCCCCGATGCCGCCGTGCCCGTGCTTGCCGCGCCAGCGGTCCACCAGGTAGATCAGCGAATCGCCGATCCCCTTGATGGCGGGGATGTTCAGCTCCATGGGGCCGCTGTGCGAGTCGAAGCCCCAGGCGCCCTTGTCCAGCGCCATGCGGTAGGCGCGGGCGGCGTCCTGGACGCGCAGGCCGATGGCGCAGATCGAGGGGCCGTGCAGGCGGGCGAAGCGCCGCGCGAAGGAATCGGGTTCGGCGTTCACCAGGAAATTGATCCCGCCCTGGCGGTACAGGGTCACGTCCTTGTTGCGATGCCGGGCGATGGCGCGAAAGCCCAGCGCCTCGAAGACCCGGCCCAGGGCCGCCGGATCCTCGGCGGTGTATTCGATGAACTCGAAGCCGGCGGTCCCCATGGGGTTGTCCCAGGGTTCGAATCGTGCGCTCATGAGAGTCCTCCTCCGGGTGCCCGCGCCCCTGTGGTCGGGGTGCGGGAAGCCGTGCCTGAAATCAAAGGTTCATGCTTGAAATTCTAGGTGAGAGGGGCGGGAGAAAGATTGCAAACATGGCCGTCAGGGACTATGGTTGAGCAATATTCATTCGAATATTTCCACAAACAAACAATATCATGCCCGATATCGACCTCGATCGAACGGATCGGCAGATCCTCGCGCTGCTGCAGCGCGACGGCCGGATCAGCAACCAGGAACTCGCCGAGCGCGTGTCCCTGTCCCCCAGCCCCTGCCTGCGCCGGGTCCGGCGCCTTGAGGAACAAGGCTACATCCGCCGCTACGTGGCGCTGGCCGACCCGGGCCGGCTGGGCCTCGGCTTGCTGGCCTACGTGTTCGTGCGGCTGGACAAGGCCCACCGGGACTCGCACCAGTCCATTTCCGATTTTGCGCGCGACGTGCAGGGCTGGCCCGAGGTGGTGCAGTGCTATGCCATGTCGGGCGACATGGACTACGTCCTGAGGGTCCAGGTCGAGGACCTGGCGCGGTTTTCCAAGTTTGCGATGGACACCCTGATGCGCCACCCGGCGGTCGTCGACATGCGCTCGAGCTTTGCCCTCCAGACCATCAAGGAAACCACGGAGCTGCCGGTCTGAGCGCGGCCGGCCGCTGACGCCCCGGCGCGGGCGCCGCGGAAAACCTTTGATATAGGATAAACCTATCGCTGATTAATAAATATTCAAATTTATTAAATCGTCGGCTTCTCCTAGACTGCTGTCATGCGCTCGCCAACGGGGCGGGCGGACACTGGATGCCGGCCCCTGCCGGCGGGCCCATCTCATCTCCAGGAGGATGCCATGAAGAAACTCACCACCGCCGCGGGCGCCCCCGTTGTCGACAACCAGAACACCATGACCGCCGGGCCGCGCGGGCCCGTCCTGCTGCAGGATGTCTGGCTGATCGAGAAGCTCGCCCACTTCGACCGGGAGGTGATTCCCGAGCGCCGCATGCACGCCAAGGGCGCCGGAGCCCATGGCACTTTCACCGTGACCCACGACATCACCCCGTACACCCGCGCCGCGCTCTTTTCCGAGATCGGCAAGCAGACGCCGGTGTTCGCGCGCTTTTCCACCGTGGCCGGCGAGCGCGGCGCTGCCGACGCCGAACGCGACATCCGCGGCATCGCCATGAAGTTCTACACCGAGCAGGGCAACTGGGACATGGTCGGCAACAACACGCCGGTGTTCTTTTTCCGGGATCCGCTGAAATTCCCCGACCTGAACCACGCGGTCAAGCGCGACCCGGGTACCGGCATGCGCAGCGCCCAGAACAACTGGGAATTCTGGACCGGCCTGCCCGAGGCCCTGCACCAGGTGACCATCATCATGAGCGACCGCGGCATCCCCTCGGATTTCCGGCACATGCACCTGTTCGGCAGCCATACCTTCAGCTTCATCAACGCGGCCAACGAGCGCTTCTGGGTAAAGTTCACCTTCAAGAGCCAGCAGGGCATCCGCAACCTCACCGACGCCCAGGCCGCCGAACTGATCGGCCGTGATCGCGAGAGCTCGCAGCGCGACCTCTACGAGTCCATCGCCCGCGGCGAGTTCCCGCGCTGGACCCTGTACGTGCAGATCATGCCGGAAAAAGAGGCGGGCTCGTATCACCTCAATCCCTTCGACCTGACCAAGGTCTGGCCGCATGGCGACTATCCGCTCATCGAGGTCGGCGTGCTGGAGCTCAATCGCAACCCCGAAAACTTCTTCGCCGAGGTCGAGCAGGCGGCCTTCACGCCCGCGAACGTCGTACCGGGGATCGGCTTCTCGCCGGACCGCATGCTGCAGGCTCGCCTGTTCTCGTACGGCGACGCGCAGCGCTACCGCCTGGGCGTCAACCACCACCAGATCCCGGTCAACGCGCCCCGCTGTCCCTTCCACAGCTTTCACCGCGACGGTGCGATGCGGGTGGACGGCAATCACGGCGGCATCACCGGCAACCAGCCCAACAAGGCCGGCGAATGGGCCGAGCAGCCCGAGTTCCGCGAACCGCCGCTCAGCCTGGAAGGCGCGGCCGACCACTGGAACCACCGCGAGGACACGGACTACTTCTCGCAGCCCGGCGCGCTGTTCCGTCTGATGACGCCCGAGCAGCAGCAGGCGCTGTTCGACAATACCGCGCGCGCCATCGCGGGAGTCAGCCGGGACGTGCAGGAAAAGCACATCGAGCACTGCACGCTGGCCGATCCCGCCTACGGGGCGGGGGTGGCTGCAGCCATCCAGGCCCTGGGCTGAGTCCGGCGACGAGCCGTCCCGATCGCTCGGGACGGCTTCGAGTCGCGGGCCCCGCCGAGGCGCGGCGCTTTTTCGCGATGTCTTTTTGGGGCTTGCGGGCCTGCGCGCGGGGCGCACTGAGGGCCGCCTGCCGCGGCCTTGCCGCCTTTTTTCTCCTCCATTTGCGCCTCTTTGGAAACCTGTGCTATAGTCTCGCTTCTTCGCGCTGCGGGCCCCGGGTTAACCCGGT
>JBIQHJ010000085.1:0-7797 GCA_044508625.1 Alcaligenaceae bacterium | reverse complement strand
GATCGGCGCGTGGGTGACGAAGCTCGCCGGCTCGAAGGACCAGAGCAGGGCGTCGAAGCGCCGCATGCGGCGGGCGTCCGTGCAGTAGACCAGCAGGCGCCGGCCCGCCTGCGCATGCCGCGCGGCGGTCTGGCAGGCCATGCGCAGGCGGTCGTCGGCGCCGAACGCGAAATCGATGCGGCTCATGGGCCTCAGCGGCCGCCGGCCTGGCCCAGCAGGTATTGCACCAGCAGGGGCACCGGACGGCCGGTCGCGCCCTTGTCCTTGCCCTCGTTCCAGGCGGTGCCGGCGATGTCCAGGTGGGCCCAGGGATACTTGCCGGTGAATCGCGACAGGAAGCATGCCGCCGTGATCGAGCCGGCCGCGCGCCCGCCGATGTTGGCCATGTCGGCGAAATTGGACTTGAGCTGTTCCTGGTAGGCCTCCTCGAGGGGCATGCGCCAGGCGGGGTCCAGCGCATCGCGCCCGGCGGCCAGCAGGGCCTGCGCCAGCCCGTCGTCCTGGGTGAACAGGCCGCTGTTGACGTGGCCCAGGGCGATCACGCAGGCGCCGGTCAGCGTGGCGATGTCGATGACGGCGGCGGGCTTGAAGCGCTCGGCGTAGGTGAGGGCGTCGCACAGGATCAGGCGGCCCTCGGCGTCGGTGTTGAGGATCTCGATGGTCTGGCCCGACATGCTGGTGACGATGTCGCCGGGCTTGTTGGCGGTGCCGCTGGGCAGGTTTTCGCACGAGGGCACGATGCCGACGACCTCGCGCGGCAGGTCGAGCTCGGCGATCGCGCGCATGGTCCCCAGGACGCTGGCGGCGCCGCACATGTCGAACTTCATCTCGTCCATGCCCGGGCCGGGCTTGAGCGAGATGCCGCCCGCGTCGAAGGTGATCCCCTTGCCGACCAGGACGATGGGGGCCGCCTTGCCCTCGGGCCGCGTGCTGGGCGTGTGCCGCAGGACGATGAAGGCGGGGGGCTCGGCCGAGCCGCGCGCCACCGAGAGGAAGGAACCCATCTTGAGGGCCTCGATCCGGCGGCGGTCGAGGACCTCGGCCTTGAGCGTCTTGAACTGGCGGGCCAGGTCGCGCGCGGTCTTGCCCAGGTAGGTGGGCGTGCAGACATTGGGCGGCAGGTCGCCCAGGGTGCGGGCGAGGTTCATGCCGGCGCCGATGGCGCCGCCCTGGCGCAGGCCCTCGCGCGCCTGGGCCACCTGGCCGCGCCCGACGTGCAGCGCGAAGCTGCGCAGCTTGGGCGCGGGCTTGGGCTTGCTGAAGGTCGCGTCGTAGCGGTAGGCGGCCGTGCTGGCGGCACGGGCCGCGGCGCGCGCGCGGTCGGTCAGCGAGGCGTCGGGGCAGGGGATGGCTGCCAGGGTCGAGACCACGCCGGCCACCCCGGCACGCGCGCAGTAGGCGGCAAGCGCGGCCTGGGCGCGGGCGTGGGCCGAGGCCTTGTAGTGTTCGCGAGGGCCGAGCCCGAGTAGAATGACCCGGGCGGCGGCGATGCCCGCTGGGGCGTGGACCGGCAGGCAGGTGCCGGGCGCCGCGTCGAATTCGGTCTTGATGATGGCGCGCAGGGCACCCGAGGCCGCCTGGTCGAGGGCGTCGGCGGCCTCGCTGAGGCCCCCGTCCTGGAATATGCCGACCGCCAGCGCGGGGGTCTTGAGGGTGTGCAGAGAGGCATTGGTCAGTGTGCTAAATTCCATTCGTTTTTTTCCTCGATGAGTCCCGGGCATTAAGACATAACGGTCCATTATTCCGCATTTTCCATGTCATTGTTCAAGCGCGCCGTTTTTTCCGAGATCACCAGCCACGCGGGCATCGTGTTCTCGACCCTGCTCATCGTCTGGCTGAGCGTGCTGCTGGTGCGCCTGCTGGGCGAGGCGGCCAACGGCGACATCGGCGCCAACGTCGTGCTGGGGCTGGCGGCGTTCTCGAGCATCACCGCCTTGCCGGTGATCCTGTCGGTGGCCCTGTTCGTGGCCGTGCTGACCACGGTCACGCGCAGCTACCGCGAGTCCGAGATGGTGGTGTGGTTCGCCAGCGGCCTGTCGCTCGCCCAGTGGGTGCGGCCGGTGATGCGCTTTGCCCTGCCGGTGGCGGCGCTGGTGGGCGTGCTCTCGCTGGCGGCCTCGCCGTGGGCCTACAGCCAGATCGCCGAGTACCGGCAGCGCTTCGAGCAGCGCTCGGACCTCTCCAAGGTCACCGCCGGCCAGTTCATCGAGACCGAGGGCGGCGCGCGGGTGTTCTTCGCCGAGCCGCCGGCCCGCGACGGCGACGAGCTGGGGCGCGTGGTCGCCCGCGTCATCGAGCCCGAATGGCTCAGCGTGGTGACCGCCGACAGCGCCTCCATCCGCAGCGAGCCCAACGGCGACCGCTTCCTGGTGCTGGGGCCGGGCCATCGCTACGACCTCAAGCCGGGCACGCCCGAGGTGCGCCTGCTGGACTTCGACCGCTACGGCGTCCGCATCGAGAGCCGCGGCGACGCCAGCTCGCTGGAGGCCGCGCGCCAGGCGGCGCTGCAAGAGATCAAGGCGCGCCCGACCGCGGCGCTGGTGGCCAGCGCCGACGCCGAGTCCCTGTCCCAGTTGATGTGGCGCCTGGCCCTGCCGCTGGCCGTCCTCAACCTCGCCCTGATCGCCATACCCCTGGGGGCCGTGAATCCGCGCCTGGGGCGCTCGGGCGACCTCCTGATCGCCGGGCTGGTGGCCTTGCTCTACATGAACCTGATCAACCTCTCGCGCGGCTGGATCGCGCGCGGGCAGCTCAGTTTCGGCCTGGGCGTCTGGCTGGTGCACGTCGTGTTCCTCGCCCTGGCGGCCGGCCTGTTCTGGCATCGCCTGCGGATCCGCCGGCCCCGCAAGGCCGCGGGCTGAGGCGGGCGGGGGAGGCTCCCCTCGGCGGCGGCGGAGCCGCTACACTGGGGTGTGCTCCGTGCATGAAGCACATACCGAAACACACCGCCGGGGGCGGGGGCGGACGGGCGAGGCCACCCGGCCTCGTTCCGGCATCCGGCCCGGCGCATTCCATACCAGGAGGCTCTCATGAGCGATGTTTCACGCGTCCCGCTGCTGATCGGCGGGGAACTGGTCCAGTCCCGGACCGAGCAGTGGCGCGACGTGGTCGATCCGGCCACCCAGGAGGTCGTCGCGCGGGTGCCGTTCGCCACGCCCGACGAGATCGATCGCGCGGTGGCGAACGCGCGCGAGGCGTACACGTCCTGGCGCAACGCCAGCCAGGCCAAGCGCCAGCAGGTCATGATGAATCTCGCCCGGCTGCTGCGCGAGCACACCCCGCGGATCGCCGAGGCCGTTTCGCGCGAGCACGGCAAGACCCTGCCGGATGCCGAGGGCGAGGTCGGACGCGGCATCGAGGGCGTGGAGCACGCCATTTCCATGAACGTGCTGCAGCTCGGCGAATACGCCGAGAACGCCGCCACCGGCATCGACGTGTATTCGGTGATCCAGCCCCTGGGCGTGGGCGCCGGGATCACCGCCTTCAATTTCCCCGTGATGCTGCCCTGCTGGATGTTTCCGATGGCGGTGGCCGCGGGCAATACCTTCGTCCTCAAGCCCTCCGAGCAGGACCCGACCGCCTCGCTGATGATCGCGCAGCTCGCCCTCGAGGCGGGGCTGCCGCCGGGGGTGCTCAACGTGGTGCACGGCGGCCCGGACGCGGCCAACGCCCTGTGCGACCATCCCGACATCAAGGCGGTCTCGTTCATCGGCTCCACCCGGGTGGGCACCGAGATCTATCGCCGCGCCTCGATGGCGGGCAAGCGCTGCCAGGCGATGATGGGCGCCAAGAACCACAGCGTCATCATGCCCGACGCCGATCGCGAGGCGGCCCTGAACCAGATGCTGGGCGCGGCCTTCGGCGCCGCCGGCGAGCGCTGCATGGCGATCTCGGTCCTGGTGCTGGTGGGCGCGGCCCGCGAATGGCTGCCCGATTTCGTCGAGCGCGCGCGCAAGCTCAAGGTCAACGTCGGGACCGACCGGCAGGCCGACCTGGGCCCGCTGATCTCGCCCCAGGCCAGGCAGCGCGTCGAGGGCCTCATCCAGAAGGGCGTGGACGAGGGCGCCGAGCTGCTGCTCGACGGCCGCGGCATCCGGGTCCAGGGCTATGAAAAGGGCAATTTCGTGGGGCCGACGATCTTCGGCAAGGTGAGGGCCGACATGAGCATCTACCGCGAGGAGATCTTCGGGCCGGTGCTCTCGGTCGTGCCGGTCGACACCCTCGAGGAGGCCGTGGAATTCATCAACGCCAACCCGAACGGCAACGGCACCTCGATCTTTACCCAGGACGGCGGCGCCGCGCGCTATTTCCAGAACCACATCGAGGTCGGCCAGGTGGGGATCAACATCCCCATCCCGGTCCCCGTGGCCTGGTTCAGCTTCACCGGCTCGCGCGCCTCCAAGCTCGGCGACCTGGGGCCCAACGGCAGGCAGGCGATGTATTTCTGGACCCAGACCAAGACCGTCACCGCCCGCTGGCAGGCGCACGCGCGCGACGTCAACACCACGATTTCCATGAAGTGAGTGGCGGGCTTTCCGTGAAGCGCGTGGTAGGCTTCCCGTGAAGCGGGCGGCGGGCTTCATGAAGCGGGCGGCGGGGGATGAGCGGTGGGCGCCGGAGACCCCGGCGTCCCCCCTAAGCAAATAACCAAAAGTAATAATTACTTTAGTCTTTATTCCATATAATAGCCCTTCCAAACAGGGCTATTCTTCATGAACCTCCAGCAATTCCGCTTCGTGCGCGAGACCATCCGGCGCAGCTTCAACCTGACGGAGGCCGCGCGCGCGCTCTATACCTCGCAGCCGGGGGTGTCGAAGGCCATCATCGAGTTCGAGGACGAGCTGGGCATCAAGATCTTCGAGCGCCATGGCAAGCGCCTCAAGGGGCTGACCAAGCCGGGGCAGGTGGTCTCGGTCATCATCGACCGGATCATGCGCGAGGTCGACAACCTCAAGAAAGTCAGCGACGAGTTCGCGCGGCGCGACGAGGGCGCCCTGGTGATCGCCTGCACCCACACCCAGGCGCGCTACCTGCTGCCGCGCGTGATCCCCGCGTTCCGGGCGCAGTTTCCCAAGGTCCACGTGTCCCTGGCCGAGGGCAACCCCGAGCACCTGGCGCAGCTCGTCCTGCACGAGCAGGCCGACGTGGCGATCGCCACCGAGACCCTGGCGCAGACCCCGGGCCTGGTCGCGCTGCCCGTCTACACCTGGGAGCACACCCTGGTGGTGCCGCCGGACCATCCCCTGGCCGAGCTGACCTCCAGCGCGGCGCGCGGCCTTTCGCTCGAGCACCTGTCGCGCTATCCCATCGTCACCTACGACCGCGCGTTCTCGGGGCGCCGGGCCATCGACGCCGCCTTCGAGGAGGCGGGCCTGGTGCCCGACATCGTGCTCGAGGCCATCGACGCCGACGTGGTCAAGACCTATGCCGACATCGGCCTGGGCATCGGCATCATCGCCGGCGTGGCCTTCGATCCGCGCCGCGACAAGGGCCTGGTCGGGCTGCCCGCCGGACACCTCTTTGGCCGGCACACCACCTCGGTGGCCATCAAGCGCGGGGTGTTCCTGCGCGACTACGTGTACGTGCTGCTCGAGATGCTCGCCTCGGGCCTCACCCGCGACGTGGTCGAGAAAGCCGTCGAACGCGGCGGCGAACCGGCCCGCGAGGCCGCCTGAATCCGCGCGCGGCCGCCTGATCCGAGGGTTTCCCGACGGCGGGGCAGGGTCCAGGCCGCGAGGCTTTGCGGCCAGATCTCCGGCAGCAGACCCCGGCAGCAGGCCCCGGCAGCCAAACCCACCATATCCTAGGGGAAACCCCGAGTCGTGGCCTTATGGCGCTGCGCCATGTATTCCCATGAGAATGTCATTGCTTTCAATAATGGGAATGATTATCATTAAGCTTCCTTGGCCTCTCAGGAGCTATTCATGGCGCAGCAACAAGTCAGTGCCCTCGTCGTCGGCGCGGATCGACTGGGCAACATCCCCGACCTGCTCAGGGATCACAATATCGCCATCCGCCATCACATCAGCGGGCGCGACCCCTCGCATCAAAAGAAAACGCCGCAATTGCCCTCGGGGACCCAGTTGGTGATCCTGCTGACCGATTTCCTGGGGCACAACGTGATGAAGACCTTTCGCGCGGCCGCGCAGCGCGCCGGCATCCAGGTGATGGCCTGCCGCCGTTCGGTGTGCAGCGTCAAGCAGGCGCTGGACCAGTGCGGCTACTGCCAGGCTTGTCCGATGCGGGAGGAGGCGCCCCGCAACAACAGCCGCAGGGCCGTGGCCGCCGCCGCGTGAGTGGCGGAGCCTCGTGGCGCGGCTCCTGCGCGGCTTCATTGAGAGTCTGCCGCCAGCGCCGCACGCCTATGGCAAGCCATGACAGAGCAGCCTATAGCGGCAGCCGGCGGCGCGCGCCGCCTACCCGCCCTTAGCGGCGGGCCTTGGCCGTGTGCCGGGTGGAGGCCTTTGCGGTCTTTGTGGCCTTTGCGGTCTTTGTGACCTTGGGGGTGGCCGCCTTGCGGTGCACCTGTTTCGATGCCGTGGCGGCGGGGGTCTTCGTCGCGGCGGAGGTCGTCGCAGCCGAAGCCGTGCGGATTTCGGCCTCGAGGCGGCGCGCGCCGTTGTAGCGCTTGCGCCAGTAGGCGATGTCCATGCTCTCGACGCGCACCGAGGCGCCGCTGCGGGGCGCGTGGACGAATTTGTGGTCGCCGAGGTAGATGCCCACGTGCGAATAGCGGTGCCCGCGGGTGTTGAAGAACACCAGGTCGCCGCGACGCAGCTCGTCGCGGTCCACCGAGATGCCCTCGCGGGCCATTTCGCGGGCGCTGCGCGGGAGCTTGAGCCCCAGGGATTTTTCGGCGGCGTAGGCCACCAGGCCGCTGCAATCGAAGCCCTCGCCCGGGGTGTCGCCGCCGTAGCGGTACTTGACCCCGAGGAAGCGCATGGCGGTGGATACGAGCGTCCGGGAGGAAGACGAGGAGGGGACTTGCGACGAGCCGTAGTCCAGGGCGCCGGCGCGATTGATCGCGAGGCTGTCGTCGTTGTTCAGCCATGCCCCCAGGGGGTCGGATTGGGTCTGGATCAGGTAGGCGTCGCGCAGCAGGTGCAGGGAGGACGCGTCGGCGGTCTGTTTCGTCTGGGTCGCGCAACCGGCAAGGGCCAGGGCGGCCGCGCACATCATGAGCTTGGTCAGTCGGATCGATGCGCGCGATAGGACGGTCTGTGGTCGTGAATGTGGCGGTGGCATGGCTTGTTTTTGTGGTCGGGCAAAACGCGGCCGATCGGGCGAGTGTAGCGAATCCAGGCGCCGGGGTAAAGCCGGCTTGGGGGAAATACCGACCCGCCCGGCGCGGCGCCCGGGCCTCCGGGGGGACGCGCATGGCCGGATCGACGAAGTACATGGCCGAATCGGCGGAGATGCGCCTTCTTCGGCCGGGGGCGGGGATGTTGGGGATGGGTCCGCCGGGCTTTCGGGTGTAGGATGTAGCCCAATCATAATTTCGAGACGGCCAGGCATCGCGCATGCCCATGGGGGGCTGCCGCGCACAGGAGGACGGCAATGCAGAAGACACGCGAGTTTCATCGCCAATCCATCGACGAGCGGGAATCGTTCTGGCGGCGGGAGGCCCAGCGTATCCATTGGGAAACGCCTTTCAAGCAAGTGCTGGATTATTCGAACCCGCCGTTCGCGCGCTGGTTCGTGGGGGGGCGCACCAACCTGTGCTACAACGCCGTGGATCGCTGGCTCGACACCCAGGGGGACCAGCCGGCGCTGATCTGGGTGTCCACCGAGGTCGAC
>JBIQHJ010000021.1:0-56968 GCA_044508625.1 Alcaligenaceae bacterium | reverse complement strand
ATCACCATCGCCACCAACATGGCGGGCCGCGGCACCGACATCGTGCTGGGCGGCAGCGTCGAAAAGCAGGTCGACCTGGTGCGCGCCAATCCCGATCTGACGCCCGACGAGAAAGAGGCCCGCATCGCCACCATCCGCAGCGAATGGGCGCCGGCCAACGAGGCGGTGAAAAAGGCGGGGGGGCTGCGCATCATCGGCACCGAGCGCCACGAGTCGCGCCGGATCGACAATCAGTTGCGCGGCCGCGCCGGCCGCCAGGGCGACCCGGGCTCGTCGCGCTTCTATCTCTCGCTGGACGATTCGCTGATGCGGATCTTTGCCGGCGACCGGGTGCGCGCCATCATGGAGCGCCTCAAGCTCCCCGAGGGCGAGCCCATCGAGGCGCGCATGGTGTCGCGCTCGATCGAGTCCGCCCAGCGCAAGGTCGAGGCCCGCAACTTCGACATCCGCAAGCAGCTCCTGGAATACGACGACGTCGCCAACGACCAGCGCAAGGTGCTCTACGCCCAGCGCAACGAGGTCCTGGAGGCGAGTTCGGTGGCCGACACCATCGCGCACCTGCGGGATGCCGAGATCACCGCGGTGTTCCGGCGCAGCATTCCCGAGCAGACCATGGAGGAGCAATGGGACGTTCCCGGCCTGCAATCGACGCTGGAATCGGACTGGGGGATCGAGCTGCCGCTGACCGAGATGCTGGAAAAAGAGCCCGACCTGACCGACGAGGACCTGCTCGCGCGGGTCCTGGCCGAGGCGCGCCGGCTCTACGAGGCCAAGGTCGAGCTGGTCGGCCGCGAGGGCTGGGAGCCCTTCGAGCGTTCGGTGCTGCTGCAGTCCCTGGATTCGAACTGGCGCGCCCACCTGGCGTCGCTGGATCATTTGCGCCAGGGCATCCATTTGCGCGGGTATGCCCAGCAGGATCCCAAGCAGGCCTACAAGCGCGAGGCGTTCACGCTGTTTTCTGACATGCTCGACCGGATCCGCAATGAGACGATCCGGGTGCTGATGACGGTGCGCATCCAGTCGCCCGAGCAGGTGGAGGTCGAGGAGCCCGAATCCCCGGCGCTCGAGAATGTGCGCTATCACCACGCGGACTACGACGCGGCGCTGCGCGGCGAGGATCCGGGTCTGGACCAGCCGCCGGCCGCAACCGGCGCACAGGGCCGCCGCGCGGCCGCGGGCGCGGCAGGCATGGGCGGTGTGCCCAAGGTGGGGCGCAATGACCCCTGCCCATGCGGCAGTGGAAAGAAGTACAAGCACTGCCACGGGCGGCTGGCTTGATGTCTTGATTCTGCTTGGACGACGGGGGCTGCGGCCCCTGTTTTCTTTTGGGCGCCTGGCGTTGAGGCTCGCGTCTGAGGCAGTTTGCTCTTGCGCCGGCCTGGATGCGCTCCCGCCCGGCGCGCTCATCGCCCGGTCCCGGCTGCGCCGGGACCGGGCGGGGCAAGCGCTGCGTCAGCCTGATCCCCGCCGTGCGCGAGCAATAACGCTTTCACCCAATGACAAACGCCGAATCTTCCAAGGGGGGTCTACAGCCCTCAGAGCAGGCAGTGCCTGAACCAGGAAGTCCTCACAGCAGAAAGATCGTCGCCAGCCCCAGGAACAGGAAAAAGCCCAGGGAGTCCGTGGCGAAGGTCAGCAGCACGGACGAACCCACGGCCGGGTCCTTGCCGAAGCGGTCGCGCAGCAGGGGGATGAGGACGCCGAGCGCGGCGCCGATCAGCATGTTGCCGACCATCGCGGCCATCATGACGCCGGCGACGGCATAGGAATCCGAGATCACCCAGGCGAAGGTGGCCGCCACGAGGCTGCCGCAGGCGCCCACCAGGAAGGTCACCTGCAGCTCGCGCTTGACGAGTTGCCAGATGTTGGCGCCGGTCACCCGGCCTGTGGCCATGGCGCGGATGATCATGGTCATGGTCTGGTTTCCCGAGTTGCCGCCGATGCCGGCGACGATCGACATCAGGAAGGCGAGGATCACGATGTGGCTGACCGTGTCCTCGAAGCGCGAGGCGACCAGCGAGGCGATGGAGGCGGTGCACAGGTTGACCAGCAGCCAGGGCGCGCGATTGCGCAGGGCGCTGAGCACGGGGGCGAAGATGTCCTCCTCCTGCAGGCCGGCGCGCGAGAGTTCCTGCTCGTGCGAGTCCTCCTGCAGCACGTCGACCACCTCGGCGATGGTCACCCGGCCGATCAGGCGGCCCTGGTCGTCGACCACCGGCGCGGACACCAGGTCGTAGCGCTCGAAGGCGCTGGCGGCGTCGGTGTCCGAGTCCAGGGGGTTGAGGCTCAGGAAGTCGGTCTTCATCACGTCGGCCACCAGGGCGTCCGGCTCGCTGACCAATAGCTTGGACAGGTAGAGGGTGCCGCGCAGGCGGTCCAGGCGGTCGACGACGAACACCTGGTCGGTGTGGTCGGGCAGCTCGTGCAGGCGGCGCAGGTAGCGCAGCACCACCTCGAGCGTCACGTCCTCGCGCACGCGCACCATCTCGAAATCCATGATGGCGCCGACGGTGCCCTCGGGATAGCCCATGGCCTCGATGAGCTGGGCGCGCTCGGCCTCGGTCAGGCCCTTCTGGACCTCGGCGATGACGTCCGGCGGCAGGTCCGGGGCGATGTCCGCGATCTCGTCCGCGTCCATGGTCTCGGTCGCGGCGATCAGGTCCTCGTGGTCCATGGACTCGATCAGCGACTCGCGGACCCAGTCCTCGACCTCCAGCAGCACGTCGGCGTCGTGTTCCTGGCCGACGAGCTGCCAGACCGCCTGGCGCTGCTGCACCGGCAGGGATTCCAGGATGAAGGCGATGTCGGCCGGATGCAGCGCGTTGATGATCTGGCGGATCTCGTCCTCGTGCTGGCGCTGCAGCAGGCCCTCGAGCAGGTTGGAGGCGTCCTCGTCCTCGTCCTCGCGCTGGCGCTGCGAGATCGCGTCCACGACCTCCTGGCGCTTCAGGATCGCCTGGAGCTCGTGCAGCGCCGTCTGCGCATCCTCGGGATCGAGGCGGCGCGGGATGACGATCGGCGTGCTTTCCGGGCTGTGCTGGATATCCGGCATGGTCGTTCCAGCGTCAGATCGGCGGCAGGGGACGGCTGCGCCGCTGGTCGTCGGTGGCCACGTAGGTCAGCGTCGCCTCGGTGACCTTGACGACCTCGGACGACAGGCGCTGGCGCTCGGCGTAGACCTCGACCGAAATGGTGATCGAGGTGCGTCCGGTGCGGACGATCTCGGCGTAGAAGCTGAGCAGGTCGCCGACGAACACAGGCTGCTGGAAGGTGAAGGCGTTGACGGCGACGGTGGCCACCCGCCCGCCGGCGCGCCGTGCCGCCGGGATCGAGCCCGCGATGTCGACCTGCGACATGATCCAGCCGCCGAAGACGTCGCCGTGGATGTTGGCGTCGGCGGGCATGGGCATGACCCGCAGGACCGCATGGCGCTCGGGGGCGGGCAGGGTATCGATGATGTCTTTGCTCATGGGGAGGCCTTTCGCGATGCGGTCGCCGGGTGGCGCGGGATGGTCGGGGCCGGGCCCCCGGGGAGTCGCCGTATTTTACGGCAAGCCTTGGGACGAAACCGTGTCAGCCGGGCGGCTGGGGCCGGCGGCGCTCGAGCCAGCGGCGGGCGAGCATCACCCAGTAGGCGGCGCCCAGCGGGATCAGGGCGTCGTTGAAGTCGTAGCTGCCGTTGTGCAGCGTGCAGGGCCCGAGCCCGTGGCCGGCGTCGCGGTGTTCGCCGGCGCCGTTGCCGATCCAGACGTAGCAGCCCGGCCTGGCCTGCAGCATGAACGCGAAATCCTCGGCGCCCATGGAGGGGCGCACGCCGGTCCGGACGCGTTCGGCGCCGACGAGCTCGCGCAGCACCTCGGCGCAGAACGCGGCCTCGGCCGGATGGTTGATGGTGGGGGGATAGCGCCGGTCGAAGCGGAATTCGGTCTCGCAGCGCAGGGCGCCGCCGAGGCCCCGGGTGATCTCGCCCATGCGCGCCTCGATCACGTCCAGCGCCTCGTCGGAGAGCGTGCGCACGGTGCCGCGCAGGACCGCCTGGTCGGGGATGACGTTGTCGGCCGAGCCGGCGTGGATCTGGGTGACGCTGATGACGGCCGGCTCGAGCGGGTCGAGGTCGCGCGTGAGGATGCCCTGGTAGGCGAGGGTGAGCTGCGCGGCGGCGAGGACCGGATCGACGCCCAGGTGGGGCATGGCGCCGTGGGCGCCGCGGCCCGTGACGACGGCCTCGAAGGTGCTGCTGGAGGCCATGATGGGCCCCGCGGTCAGGGCGAAGGCGCCGGCCGGGATGCCGGGCCAGTTGTGCATGCCGAACACCGCGTCCATGGGGTGGTGTTCGAACAGCCCGTCCTCGATCATGCGGCGCGCGCCGCCCTGGCCCTCCTCGGCCGGCTGGAAGATCACGTGGACGGCGCCCTCGAAGTCGCGGTGGAGGGCCAGGTGTCGCGCGGCGGCCAGCAGCATGGCGGTGTGGCCGTCGTGGCCGCAGGCGTGCATGACGCCGGGGTTGCGGCTGGCGTGCGCGAAAGTGTTGGACTCGTCCATGGGCAGGGCGTCCATGTCGGCGCGCAGGCCGATCGAGGCGCCCGGCGCGCGGCCGGCGATCCGTCCGACCACGCCCGTCACGCCCAGGCCGCGGTGCGTCTCGATGCCCCAGGATTCCAGCAGGCGCGCCACCGTATCCGCCGTGCGCACCTCCTCGAAGGCGAGCTCGGGCCACGCGTGGATGGCGCGGCGGACGGCGGCGAATTCCTCATGCCAGGATCCGAGGGTGTCGAGAACGTCGTCTGTCATAGGTGCTTGGCGATCATGGCGTCGAGGGCCGGTGCGATGCGGGGATTGGCGGCGTAGACGTATCCGTCCTCGGGCCACGGCCGGCGATGGCGGATGTCCTCGCAGACGCCGCCGGCCGCGCGCACCAGCGCGACGCCCGCCGCGACGTCCCACGGGGCCAGGCCCATTTCCCAGTAGCCATCGTAGCGCCCGCAGGCCGTCCAGGCCAGGTCCAGGGCCGCCGAACCCATGCGCCGGACGCCGCGCGTGGTGGCGATCGCCTCGTGCAGCGTGGGCATGTACTGCTGTTCGAACGAGAAGTCGCGGAAGGGAAAGCCGGTGGCCAGGACCGATGCGCGGAGGTCCTTCGTGCCCGAGCAGTAGATGCGGCGGCCGTTGGACCAGGCGCCGATGCCGTACATGGCGGAAAAGAGTTCCTCGCGGTTGGGGTCGTAGATCACGCCGATCAGCGGGGTGTCGTCCGGGAGGACGCCCGGTCCCTCGACGTGGGCGCCGGCGTGTCCGACCAGGGCGATCGAGACCGCGTAGTGCGGGATGCCGCTGATGAAATTGGTGGTGCCGTCGAGGGGGTCGACGTACCAGGTCGCCTGGGCGCCGCGCCGGCCGCCGCTTTCCTCGGCGATGACGCCGATGTCGGGAGTGCGTTCGGACAGGATGTCGAGGATGGCGCGCTCGGCCTCGCGATCGGCCTGCGAGACCAGGTCGTTGCGCGTCTTGAGGTCGATGACCAGGTCCCCCCGGTGCAGGGCGTGGGTCTGTAGAATGGCGGCTGCGGCGTGCGCCGCGGTCACGGCGGCGTCCATACAGTCGGCGGACAGGAAATGCGAAGCTTGCATGGCGTGTGAGGCCCCGTGCGGCGCCGGCGGCCGGGGGCGGCCCATGGCGTTCCCATGCATTGTACGTGAGCCCCCGAGGGTGTTGCATGTCGGGAAGTTATGAGGCCCTGCGGCCGGCGCGCCTGCATTTCGATGCGCAGGGCGTGCCTCGCAGCACGGAATACGGCGATGTCTATCACAGCGCCTCGGGCGCGCTCGGGCAGGCCCGGCACGTCTTCCTGCGGGGCAACCGCCTGCCCGAGCGCTGGCGCGGCCGGTCCTCCTTCGCCATTTGCGAGGCCGGCTTCGGGCTGGGCCAGAATTTCCTGGCGGCCTGGCAGGCGTGGCGCGAGGATCCGCGGCGCAGCCGCCGCCTGCATTACCTGGCCTTCGAGGCCCATCCCTTCGAGGCCGCGGATTTGCGGCGCGTCCTGTCTCGCCTGCCGGAGGGGCTGGCGGACCTGGCGCAGGCCCTGGCCGACGGATGGCCGCCGCTGACGCCGGGCCTGCATCGCCTCGAGTTCGAGGGGGGCGCCCTGACCCTGACGCTGGCCTTCGGGCCGGTGCGCCGGATGGCGTACCAGGCGCAGGCCCGCGTGGATGCGTTCTTTCTCGATGGCTTCGCCCCGGCGATGAACCCCGAGATGTGGACGCCGGCGCTGTTCGGGCAATTGCGCCGCCTGGCCGCGGCGGACGCCACCGCCGCCACCTGGTGCAGTGCGGGCCAGGTGCGGCGCGACCTGCGCGACGCGGGCTTCCTGGTCGGGAAGGCGCCCGGATTCGGCGGCAAGCGGGACATGACGGTGGCGGCATTGCGTCCCGGCCTGGGCGCGCGGCCCGCGGCGCCGGGCACCCGGCGGATCGCCGTGGTCGGCGGCGGGCTGGCGGGCGCTGGCATGGCACAGGCGCTGGCCCTGCGCGGCCACGCGGTGGACGTCTACGATCCGGCCTTCGCCCAGGCGCACGACGAGGCCCTGCGCCTGCGCGGCGCGGCCGCCCTCGTGCCCGCGCTGACCCCGGACGACGACACCCGCTCGCGCTTGAGCCGCGCGGGGCTGGCGCGCGCCCGTCAGCGCTGGATGGGGCTGCCGGGCGTGGCGCGGCCGGAGGCCTGCGGGGCGCTGGTGTGCGCCCGCTCGGGCGAGGAGGCGGCGGCGCAGCGCGCCGCCCTGGACGCCCTGGCGTTTCCCCCGGACTGGGTCCGCTGGCTGGATGCGGCCGAGGCCGGCGCGCGGGCCGGGGTGGCGCTGCGCGAGGGCGGCCTGTGGTTCGCGCAGGCCCTGCTGGCGCGCCCCGGCGCCTTGCTGCCGGCCCTGCTGGGCCAGCCGGGCGTGCGGGCCCACGCGGCGCGCGTCGATGGCCTGCGAGCGGGCGGCGATGGCGTCTGGCGCCTGCTGGACCACCAGGGGCGCGTCCTCCAGGAGGCGGATGGCGTCGTCCTCGCCAACGCCGCCGGGGCCGGCGCGCTGCTCTCGACCTGCCATCCGCTGGCGCGCCTGCCCAGGCTTGCGGGCGTGCGGCGCCTGGCCGGGCAGGTCAGCCTGTTCCCGGTGCCGGCGGACGCGCCGGGCGCGGACGTGCCGCGCTGCATCCTGTCGGCCAAGGGCTATTGCCTGCCGCCGCGCATGGGCTGGGGAGTCGCCGGCAGCACCTACCGCGCGGACGCCGCCGAGAGCATGGCCGACGCGGCGGGGCACCGGGACATCCGGGCCCGACTTGCCGGCTGGCTGCCCGAGGGGGCGGTGCCCTGGCTGGATCGCGGACCGCCCGAGGGCTGGGCCGGGTGGCGCGCCGCCACGGCCGATCACCTGCCCATCATCGGCGGGATCCCCGATGCGCCGGGGCTGTGGCTGGCCTGTGCGTATGGCTCGCGCGGCCTGAGCTGGTCGGCCCTGGCCGGCGACATGCTGGGCGCCGAGCTGGACGCCGAGCCCGCGCCCATCGAACGGGAACTGGCGCACCGCATCCGGCCGCGCTGATCCGGCGCCTCGGCGGCGGCCCGAAAAGGGCCGGGAATTTCAGCCGGGGATTTTATTTTATGGCGTAAATCCGTCAGAATAATGGCTTTTGTACGACTCACACGGGCTCATGCCCAGGGGATCACGCTGTGTCGCCCAAATCAGAACTGGCTGGCCAATTGCTCGAAACAGGTCTGGAGTTCGTCAGCGCCGATTCATCCCGCGCGGACTTCGCGTTCCACGGCGGCGATCTGCGCCTCAGGATCGAGGCGCACGCGCCGGGCGTCTTCCGGCTGCGCTGCGGCGAGGCGCGGGCGCTGGATCCCGAAAAGCCCAGCCTGCGCGCGCAGCGGCACGCCGAGCTGCTGCTGGCGCGGCAGGAGGCGGTGGGCGAGCTCGCCTGCGAGCCCCTCGAGGACGGCGCCGGCTGGCGGATCGTCCAGGGCGACGCGGTGCTGCGGCTCGAGGCCGGATCCCTCGTCCTGCGGGTCGAGCGCGCCGATCGGTTCGTCGTAGAGAGCCTGCCCGGGGCCCTGGAGGTCGACGGCGAGGGCGACGGCCGGGCCTGGCGGTTCGGCCTCGTCCTGGGCGAGGACGAGGGGGTGTTCGGCTTGGGCGAGACCCAGGGCGACCTCGATCGGCGCGGCCTGCGGCTGGTGTCCGACGATTCGGCCGCCCGGGTCCTCCCCCTGGCCTGGAGCCCGCGCGGCTGGGGCCTGTATCTCAATACGCTGGACCGCGTCGAGCATGACGTGGCGGCCGAGGCGGACGCCTATTGCGTCCGCACGGCCGGCGCCCAGTTCGATGCCTTCCTGTTCGTCGGCGAGCCCGCCGAGATCCTCAACCAGTACACCGCGCTCACCGGCCGGGCGGGCCAGCCCGGGCTCTGGCCCATGGGCATCTGGCTCGAGCAGGCGCCCGGCCAGGCGGCGGCCGCGTCCCTGCGCCAGATCCACGGCATGCGCGAGCAGGGCCTGGCCCTGGACGCGCTGAGCCTGGCGCCTCCGGCCGCGCTGGGTTTCCAGGACGACAAGCCGATCTTCGAATGGACGCCGCGCCTGCCCGACTGGCGCGAGTTTTCGTCCGCCTGCGGCGCCCTCGACGTCCACGTGGCGGGCGCCTGTTACCCTGGCGTGCTGCGCGACACCCCGCTGTTCGCCGAATGGGAGGATCGCGGCTGGCTGCTGTGCGGCGAGGACGGCGCGGCGCAGGTCTTTCCCGGCCAGGCCGTCACGGACGGGCGCGAATTCGGCCTGCTGGACCTGACCCACAAGGACGTCTACCGGCTCTGGTCCGAGCGCCATGCCCAGGCCGCCGAGGAAGGCCTCGCGGCGCCGGTGTGCCATGCGCAATTCGACATCCCGGATACGGTCGAGGCGCGCGGCGGGGAATCCGGCGCGGCCTTGCGCACCCTCTATCCGCATCTCGCCCGCCGGGCGCTGTTCGACGCCGTGGCCGGGCAAAAGACGCCCCAGGAGGGCGTGCTGCCCAGCCGCGACCTGTTTCCCGGCGCCCAGCGCTACGCCTGGCAGCTCGGCCCCGAGGTCGACAATGATTGGGGCGGCTATGCGCGCACCCTGCGCGCCGCGCTTTCCGTGGGCAACAGCGGCATCGCGGTGCAGACGCACGGCCTGGGCTGCGCGTCGCGGCCGGCCGGCGGCATGGACGCCGAGCTCTACCTGCGCTGGCTGGCGATGTGCGTGTTCTCGGCCAATTTCAGCCTCCAGGGCCATCCGGCCCTGATGCCCGACGCCTTCGACGCGGCGACGCGCGAGCTCGTGGCGCACTGGCTGCGCTGGCGCTACCGGCTGGTGCCGTACGTGGCGGGCATCATCGAGGATGCGGTGCGCACCGGCCTGCCGGTGCAGCGCTCGATGGCGCAGGCCTTTCCCGACGACGCGCAGGCCCATGCCTGGGATACCCAATACCTCCTGGGGCCGGCCCTGCTGGTCGCGCCGGTGATGCGCCCCGGCGGCCGCCTGGAGGTCTACCTGCCGCAGGGCGACGCCTGGTGGGACCTGAACACGGGCTGGCGCTACGAGGGCGGCTCGCGCCTGGCGATGGCGCCCGGCCTGGACACGCTGCCGGTGTTCGGCCGCGAGGGCCACATGCTGTGCCTGGGGCCGGTCGCCCAGCATACCGGCGAGATCAATTCGGCCCGCATCCTGGACGAGGTGTGGATGTTCGGGATGCCCGAGCACAGCCCGGTCGTCATGCGCAACAAGATCCGCGTCATGCAGATGCAGGGGTCCAGCTACATCAAGGGGCTCGAGGGCCTGCGCATCCTGCCCTCCGAGGGGCTGGAGGTCAAGCGCCGCGGCGCCGAGGTACGGATCTCGCGGGCGCGATAGATGTCCGTCACATAATTTCTGCGTCTCACGGTGCTCGGGGCTGGGGTGCTCGGGGCTGGGCCAAGTTTTGTGCAACCCGTCCGGCGGTCCGGCCTTACGGCCGGACTACCCGGATCTGCCTCGTCCGGCCGGGCGGCGGGCAAACTCGGCCTGCGGCCTCAGACAGTGCCCGCCGACACCCCCCGGCCTCCCTTCGTCAGCATCCGGCGCCGGCCAAAAGATTGCACAAAACTTGGCCCAGCCCCGAGCACCCTGCGGTGAAGCCCATCACGGCCGCAACGGGATGTCGATCCTCAGTGTCGGGTCGAATTCGGGATTCTCGGGCGTGCCGTCGCGGAAATAGCCGCGCGGGTTGCAGATCACGCGGGTGCCGCGCACGGAATAGTCGAAGCTGTCGTGCGTGTGCCCGTGGATCCACAGGATCGCGCGGCCCATCAGGGAAGTGCAGTCCGAGGCGAATCCGGCGCTGATCAGGGAATCCGCGTAGCGGGGGTGCACGCTGCGCATGCTGGGGGCGTGGTGGGTGATGACGACGGTCGGGCCGTCGAAGGGCTCGTCCAGGGCCCGGTCGAGCCAATCGTACTGGGCCTCGAACAGCGCGCAGGCGTCGGCCGGGGTGTAGCGGCTGCCGTCGGCGTTGCGGATCACCTGGAAATCACGCATGAAGGCCGCGGTCTTTTCCTGGGCCGAGGCGCGCAGCTCGGGGCCGAACAGCCCGAAATCCGTCCACAGGGTGGCGCCGAGGAAGCGCACGCCGCCCAGCACCACGCTGTTCTGGTCGAGCAGGTGCACGCCCCGTTCGGCGGCGAGGTCCGCCAACTGGCGGCGCGTGCCGGGGATGTCGCCGCCGTAGAACTCGTGGTTGCCGGGCACGTAGAGCACGGGGCGCCCCAGCGATCCGGCCCACTGCATGGCGGCCTGGGGCCGCGCGATGTCGCCCGCGAGGACGGTGACGTCCGCGCGGACCTCGGGCGGCGGCATGCCCTGGACGCCCAGGTGCAGGTCCGACAGGATGTGGAGGCGCAGGTTGGAGTTGTTCATGGGGCGCTGATTCCCTTGATTTGACAGGATTTCTTGTGAAAGCGATAATAAAAGGCTTATGTTGGGTCGTTAGCTCAGTCGGTAGAGCACCGGACTTTTAATCCGTTGGTCGCGCGTTCGAGCCGCGCACGACCCACCAGGAATGCAGGCGCCAGCCCCTCGAGGGCTGGCGTTTTCACATGGGGCGCCGGGTTTGCATATAACCGATGAAAATAAGCTGGTTGATTTTTCATTGAATCGGCTATGTTAAATTGTGCGTCGCCGTTCGCCCGACCGGTGGGCGGCCTTCATGAGTGATTATGTATCTTGATCGACCTCGAGAACATCCGTAAAACCTATCATTCCGGAGGGCGCGCCGTGGACGCGCTGGCCGGCGTGAACCTGGCGATCCGCCAGGGCGAGGTGTTCGGCATCATCGGCCGCTCGGGCGCCGGCAAGAGCACGCTGATCCGCATGCTGAACCTGCTCGAGCGCCCCACCGAGGGCGTGGTGCGGGTCGACGGGCGCGACATCACGGCCTTCAACGACGCCCAGTTGCGCGAGTACCGGCGGGGCGTGGGCATGGTGTTCCAGCATTTCAACCTGCTGCGTTCGCGCACCGTCCTGGACAATGTCTGCTTTCCCCTGCGTCTCGCCGGCATGGCCCGCGCGGCGCGGCTGGCGCGGGCGCGCGAGGTGCTGGCGCTGGTGGGCCTGTCGGACCATGCGCACAAGTATCCCGGGCAACTGTCGGGCGGCCAGCAGCAGCGCGTGGGCATCGCCCGCGCCCTGGCGAGCCGGCCCCGGCTGCTGCTGTGCGACGAGGCGACCTCGGCGCTCGATCCCGAGACGACGCAGTCGATCCTGCGCCTGCTGGGCGACATCAACCGGCGCCTGGGCCTGACCATCGTGCTGATCACCCACAGCATGGACGTGATCCGCGCGGTCTGCGACCGGGTCGCGGTGATCGAGGGAGGCCGCATCGTCGAGTCCGGCGAGGTGCTGGAGGTGTTCCTGCATCCGCGGCACGACGCCACGCAATCGCTGCTGTCCGAGAGCGGCATCGATGCCGAGGGCTGGCGCGCCATGGCCGAGGGCCTGAGCGGGCGCCTGCTGCGCCTGAGCTTTCGCGGCGACGACACGGCCCAGCCGTTGCTCAGCCGGATCAGCCGCGAGCTGTCGCTGGACCTGAGCATCCTGCAGGGCTCGGTGGGCCGGATCAAGGACACGCCGTTCGGGCAGCTCGTGGTCGCCGTGCAGGGCCCGGGCGAGGGGCTGCAACGCCTGGACGCGATGCTCGACGCGGCCGGGGTCGATCACGAGGTGCTGAGGCCATGATGCTTGCGAACGTGGATTGGTGGCTGATCGGCCAGGCGTCGATCGACACCCTGCTGATGACGGGCTTTTCGCTGCTGTTCACGGTGCTGATCGGCCTGCCGGTGGGGGTGCTGCTGTTCCTGACCTCCCCGGGCCAGATCCTCGGCAACCGCGCCGTCTACCAGACGGTGGCCTTCATCGTGAACGTGCTGCGCTCGGTGCCGTTCCTGATCCTCTTGATCGTGATGATTCCGCTCACGCGGGTGCTGGCGGGCACCGCCCTGGGGGTGCAGGGCTCGATCCCGCCGCTGGTGGCCAGCGCGGCGCCGTTCTTTGCACGCCTGGTCGAGAACGTGCTGCGCGAGCTCGATCCGGGCGTGAGCGAGGCCTGCCGCGCGATGGGGGCCAATTCCCGCCAGACGGTGCTGTGGGCGCTGATTCCAGAGGCCACCACCGGCATCCTCGCCGCCATCGTGGTCACCGCCATCACCCTGGTCGGCTATTCCGCCATGTCCGGCGTGATCGGCGGCGGCGGCCTGGGCGACCTGGCGCTGCGCTTCGGCTACCAGCGCTACCAGACCGACGTGATGATCGTCACCGTGGTGATCCTGGTGGTGATGGTCCAGGCTTTGCAGGTCTTTGGCGATCGCTGGGTCGCCAGGATGAACAGGAAGTGATTTTTTTCAGGAGGTTTCCCATGTCGTTCAAGAAATTCGCGCCCGTGCTCGCGCTGGCGCTCCCCCTGGCCTTCGCCGCGCCGGCGCAGGCCGCCAAGCTCTCGGTCGCCGCGACGCCCGTGCCGCACGCCGAACTGCTGGAATTCGTCAAGCCCGACCTGGCCAAGGAAGGCCTCGAGCTGGACATCAAGGTGTTCACGGACTACGTGCAGCCCAATCTGCAGGTCGCCGACAAGCAGATCGACGTGAACTACTTCCAGCACCAGCCCTACCTCGATTCCTTCAACAAAGAGCACGGCACCAAGCTCGTGACGGTGGGCCTGGTCCACGTCGAGCCCTTCGGCGCCTATTCGCAAAAGATCAAGGACGTCAAGGACCTGAAGGACGGCGCCAAGGTGGCCATTCCCAACGATCCGTCCAACGGCGCGCGCGCCCTGTTGCTGCTGCAAAAGCAGGGCCTGATCAAGCTCAAGAACCCCGGCGACATCCTCGCGACCGCGCGCGACGTGGTCGAGAACCCCAAGCACCTCCAGTTCCACGAGCTCGAGGCCGCCACGCTGCCGCGCGTGCTGCCGGACGTGGACATGGCCCTGATCAACACCAACTACGCCCTCGAGGCCGGCCTCAATCCGGTCCAGGACGCGCTCTTCATCGAGGGCCAGGATTCGCCCTATGCGAACATCGTGGTGACCTCGGCCGACCGCAAGGACGATCCCGCGATCCGCAAGCTGGTCGACGCCCTGCACACCGCCAAGGTGCGCCAGTACATCCTCGAGCACTACAAGGGCGCCATCGTCCCGGCGTTCTGAACGCCTGGACGCCTGAACGGCGGGCGCGGGGCCCGGGCGATGCCATGCGCCCGGCGCGTCCGGCCCGCGTCCGCGGAACCGCGTAGGCGGCGGATTTTTTCAGTTAACATGAGACGTGAAAAAACCCGGATAGCGAAAACCATCCCACAAGGAGACCCCAATGCTGCCCAAGACCTTCAAAGCCATGCTGTTCGGCCTGACCATGGCCCTGGCCCTGCCCGCCGCCCAGGCGGCCGACAAAGAGCTGATCGTGGCGACCGACACCGCCTTCGTCCCCTTCGAGTTCAAGCAGGACGGCAAGTACACGGGCTTCGACATCCAGCTCTGGGAGGCCATCGCCAAGCAGGCCGGCCTGAAATACCGCCTGCAGCCGATGGACTTCAACGGCATCATCCCGGGGCTGCAGACGCATAACCTCGACGTGGCGCTGGCCGGCATCACCATCCGCGAGGACCGCGCCAAGGTGATCGATTTCTCGGACCCCTACTACGAGAGCGGCCTGGCCATCCTGGTCACGAACGACAGCCCCATCAAGACCCCCAAGGACCTCGAAGGCAAGACCGTCGCGGTCAAGATCGGCACGGCGACCGTGGACTACCTCAAGGCCAACGTGCCCTCGGCCAAGCTCAAGCTCTTTCCCAACATCGACAACGCCTTCCTCGAGCTGGCCACGGGCCGCGTCGACGCCGTGGTGCACGACACGCCCAACGTCCAGTACTACGCCAAGACCGCCGGCCAGGGCAAGGTCAAGGTCGTGGGCTCGCTCAAGAGCGGCGACTTCTACGGCATCGCCTTTCCCAAGGGCAGCGAGCTCGTCCCGGTCGTGAACAAGGCGCTGGCGGCGCTGCGGGCCGACGGCACCTACGACAAGCTCTACGAGACCTGGTTCGGCAAGAAGGCCGAAACGGTCAAGTAGGGCGCGCCCCGCCTCGCGCGCGGCGATCGGGTGGCTCCACTCGGTCGCCGTTCCTTTTTGCCGCTGGGCCAACTCCTTCCACGGGGTGACGAACGTGACTTTTGAATGGTCGGCCATCTGGGCCGCGATGCCCGATCTGCTCCAGGGCACTCTCATGACGATCCGGATCACGCTGCTCGGCCTCATCGGCGGCACGATCATCGGCGCGCTGGCGGGCGTGGTCACCACCTACGTCAAGGTCCCCGTCACCTGGCGCTCGGCGCTGCTGTCGGCGATCGCCGTGGTGGCGGTCTACTGGGTGCTGCGGCTGGCGTTCTGGCTGGGCGGCGGCGTGCTGGGCGACGTGCCCGACTGGGCCTGGTGGGCGGTCCGGCTGGCCATCCTGATCCTGCTGCTGTGGCGCTTCCATGCCTGGATCCCGCTGGCGCTGTCCTTCATCGCCCAGGTGTACATCCTGGTGATCCGCGGCACGCCCATCGTGGTGCAGGTGATGTTCATCTATTTCGCGCTGCCGCTGATCGTGGGCCTGCGCATCGACGGATTCTCGGCGGCGGTCTTCACCCTGATGATCAATTCGGGTGCCTACATCGCCGAGATCGTCCGTGGCGGGCTGCAGTCCGTGCCCAAGGGGCTGCACGAGGCTGGGCAGGCCATGGGGCTGCCCTTCCACAAGATCCTGCTGCACATCGTCGGGCCGGTGGCCTTGCGGCGCATGATCCCCACCATGGGCAACCAGTGCATCATCAGCCTCAAGGACTCGTCGCTGTTCATCGTGATCGGCGTGGCCGAGCTCACCCGCCAGGGGCAGGAAATCATCGCCGGCAACTTCCGCGCCGTCGAGATCTGGGGGGCCGTGGCCGTGATCTACCTGATCCTGACCGGCATCATCGCCCTGGTCCTCAAATTCGTCGAACACAGGACGCGGATGGTATGAGCATCGTCGAATTCAAGAACGTCACCAAGCGCTTCGGCGACAACGTGGTCCTCGACGGGATCGACCTGACGATCGAGCCGGGCGAGGTCGTGGTGGTGGTGGGCCCCTCGGGTTCCGGCAAGTCCACCTTCCTGCGCTGCATCAACGTGCTCGAGACCATCCAGGGCGGCGACATCGTCGTCAACGGGCTCAGCGTGCGCGGCACCCCGGCGCAGGTGCGCGAGCTGCGCCGCGAGGCGGGGATGGTGTTCCAGCAGTTCAACCTGTTTCCCCAGCTCACGGCGCTCGAGAACGTGATGTTCGGCCCCATCCATGCCCGTGGCGTGCCGCGGGCCCAGGCGCGCGAGCAGGCCGCGGCCCTGCTCGCCAAGGTCGGCCTGGCCGAACGGGCGGGGCACTATCCCGGGCAGTTGTCCGGCGGCCAGCAGCAGCGCGTGGCCATTGCGCGCGCGCTGGCCATCAAGCCGCTGCTGATGCTGTTCGACGAGCCCACCTCGGCCCTGGACCCTGAGTTGCGCCATGAGGTCCTGCGGGTGATGCAGGACGTGGCCGAGGAAGGCATGACCATGATCGTGGTCACCCACGAGATGGAATTCGCCCGCAAGGTCGGCAGCCGGCTGATCTTCATGGACCAGGGCAAGATCGCCGAGGATGGCGATCCGCAGGTCCTGCTGAGCAATCCGCCCACGCAGCGCCTGCGGGACTTCCTCCAGCACGTGGCCTGAGGCCGCCCTGCAGGCGGCGCCGTCCTTGCCGTCCCCGCATGCGCCTGCGCCCCTCGCTGCGCCGTCCGGCCGCTGCTGCCGGGTGCCTCGCGGCGCCGCCCGCCCTGCTGCGCCCCCAGCCTCGCGGCCGCGCCGCCTACCGCGCCGCCGAGACGCGGATGGTGCGCGTCGCGACGATCTTGTCGGAGCCGGCCGCGGTGAGCTGGATGGTCACCTGGCGGGCGCGGAAGCCCTTGGGCAGCTCGGAATCGCCCTTGACCACGGTGTAGCGCATCATGTGCAGGGGCAGGGTGGCGATGTCCACGTACACGGTCTGGCCGTTGCTGTAGTGGCCCGCCGCGACGAGCTTGACCTCGCCGTCGAAGGCGGCCGCGTCGGCCGCGCCGTCGGGCTGGTCCTGGATCAGGAGGGCGTTGTAGCTCAGGCGGTTGTCGCGCACGGTCATCTCGGCCGAGCGGATGCCCGGCGAGGTGCCGCGCGGGTCGGGCGGGATCGCCGCGATCAGGTCGGCCACGCCCGCCTCCATCTCGGCGTGGTCCGTGCGCAACTGCTCGAACTTGCGCGTCTGGTCGGCCAGCGACTGGCGGGTCTGCTCGAGGTCGGTCCTGAGCTGCTTGACCTGCGTCTGCAATTGCTGCTTTTCGATGTTGGCGGAATTGAGGTCCATGCGCAATTGCTCGGATTGCTCGGTCGTGAGACGGGGCGGGCCGTAGCTGCGCTGCAGGAACACCACGCCGCCCGCGCCGAGGACGATGCCGCTGATCAGCAGCACCAGCCAGCGCGGGATGCCCCTGCGCTGGCGCGTGTAGCCATAGGGCGTGGGTTTGAAGGCGGGACGTTTCGTAGAGCCGAAAGACATGGGTGCATTCCTGTACTGCGTGAGCCCGAGGCCCGCGGCCTCGCGAAGTCCTGAAGCTTAAACGGTTGCATGGGCCGACCGGTCCGGCTCACATAGACCGTTTCGATTTGCCGGACATGGAAAAGAATCGAAGCCGGCGCGCGCCGCGCCGAAACCGAAAGTTTAGCAGCGTGCGGCCGGGACGTCGCCCGGCGCCGGATGGCCGGGGGAGGCGCGCAGCCAGTCGTCGAGCGCCCGCAGGCGCCCGGGGGTGCCGACGTCCACCCAGCGCCCGCCGTGGCGCTCGCCCGCGACCTGGCCGCGGGCGATGGCCGCGCGCAGCAGCGGGGCGAGCGGCGCCGGGCGATCCGTCGGCACGTCCGCAAAGAGCGCCGGATGATAGAGGCCGATGCCCGCGAAGGTCAGGGCGTCCCGGCCCTCGGGGACGAGGCGCCCGTCGGGCGCGAGGAAGAAATCACCTTCGGGATGATGCGGCGGATTGTCCACCAGGACAAGCCGCGCCAGGATCCGGCCGCCGAGATCCGCGGCGAGCGCGGGCGCGCGGCCGAAATCCCAGTCGCACCAGATGTCGCCGTTGACGGCGAGGAAGGGCTCGCCGCCGAAGAACGGCAGGGCGCGGGCGATCCCGGCCGCGGTCTCGAGCGCGACGGGCTCGGGGGAGTAGGCGATGCGCGCCCCGTAGGCGCGCCCGTCGCCAAGCTCGGCCTCGATGCGCGCGCCGAGCCAGGCATGGTTGACGATGATGTCCGGGATGCCGGCCGCGACCAGCCGGCGGACGTGCCAGGCGATGAGGGGCTGGCCGCCCGCGGGCAGCAGCGGCTTGGGGCAGGTGTCGGTCAGCGGGCGCATCCGCTCGCCGCGCCCCGCCGCCAGGATCATGGCGCGCATCAGAACGACCAGCCCTCGGCGGCCTCGACCCCTTCGGCCTGGTCGAGCACGCGCAGCAGGGGATGGAAGACGCCGTAGCGGCCGGCGACCTGGCGCACGTAGGCGCGCACGCGCGGCATGTGGTCGAGGTAGCGGTGCTTGCCGTCGCGGTGCGAGAGGCGCGCGAACACGCCCAGGATGCGCAGGTTGCGCTGCAGGCCCATCCATTCGTACTGCTGGTGGAATTCGGCGAAGTCGTCCGGCACCGGCAGGCCCGCGGCGCGGGCGGCCTCCCAGTAGCGGATCGCCCAGTCGAGCTGCTGCGGCTCGTCCCAGGTCGTGCGGGCGTCCATCACCAGCGAGGCGAGGTCGTAGCTCAGCGGCCCGCGGACCGCATCCTGGAAGTCGATGATGCCGGGCGGCGCGTCGGGGTCGTCCTCGCCGATCATCAGGTTGGGCGAGTGGAAATCGCGATGGACGAACACCCGCGGCTGGCGGGCCGCGTCCTGCGCCAGCAGGGCGAAGGCGCGGCGCAGGACCTCCTGGCGTCCCGCATCGGGCGCCAGTCCCAGGTGGGTGCCCAGGTACCATTGCGGAAACAGGGCGAGCTCGTCGAGCAGGCGCGCCTCGTCGTACACCGGCAGGCCCTCGCAGGACACCCGCTGCATCCTGGCCAGGTCGCGCAGGACGGCGCAGTAGCGCCGCTGCAGGACCTGCGGATCCAGCCCCGCCTGTATGGCGTCGTAGTAGGTCTGCCGCCCGAGGTCGGACAGCAGCAGGAATCCGCGGGCGGCATCGTGTGCGAAAATGGCCGGAACCGTCAATCCGGCCGAGGCGAGCCGCCGGGCGATGCACACGAATGGGCCGCAATCCTCGTGCGGCGGCGGCGCGTCCATCACGATGAGGGTGCCGCCTCGAGCCTCGATCCTGAAGTACCGCCGGAAACTCGCGTCCCCCGAGACCGGCGCCAGGCTGTCGGGCTCGAGGCCCAGTTCGGCCGGCAAGGTGCGCAGCCATTGCGCCAGGCTGTCGAGGCGAGGATCGGATGGGGACTGGTCTTTCATCGGGGTGCGGCGGGATGGTCGGGAAATCGTGCGCACGCATGGCTGCGGCGGCTTCTCTATAATACTGGGTCGCTGGTCGTTGTGGGCGCGCGGATCAGTCGCGGTACAAACATCATCCTTGGGGGACTGGGTCTTCGTGCATCGGATCTGGCGCATCATCGTTTTGGGGGCATGCCTGGCGGCTGCGGCGCAGGCATGGGCGCAGGCGCCTGCTGCGGCCGAGCCCTCCGGGATGCGCATGGTGGGCAGCCTCGGCACGCACCGGGTGCCCGGCGGCAATGACCAGCCCGCCTTCCTGATCGGCGACCAGGTGCGCAAGGGCACCGACGACCGCATCATCCTCGAGGGCGCGGCGCAGGTCCGCCGCATCGACGGCGTGGTTAAGGGGGACCGGATCGAATACGACCGCGCCACCGGCGACCTGGACGTGCGCGGCAACGGCCTCCTGATGCGCGACGGCAGCATCGTCACCGGCCCGCACCTGCGCTACAACGTCGATTCGTCCCGGGGCCGCATCGAGCAGCCCTCGTTCCGCCTGGGCGCCCGCGCCGGCTCGGGCACGGCCGGCGCCGCCGACATCCTCGGCCGCGACACCATGCGCCTGTACGACGTCCGCTACAGCGGCTGCCCATGCCCCGAGCCGGCCTGGTACATCGAGTCCAGCCGCGTGGACCTGTACATGGACCAGAACGAGGGCGTGGCGCGCAACGGCGTGCTGTACTTCAAGGACGTGCCCATCCTGTATTCCCCGTACCTGACCTTTCCCCTCAGCGACGAGCGCAAGTCCGGCTTCCTGGTGCCCACCTACGGCACCTCGTCGAACAGCGGCTTCGAGCTGACCACGCCGTACTACCTCAACCTCGCGCCCAACTACGACGCCACCCTGTTTCCGCGCTACATGAGCAAGCGCGGCCTCCAGCTCGGCACCGAGGTGCGCTACCTCGGCAGGGACTACAGCGGGCAGGCCTTCGGCACCTACCTGATGCGCGACCAGCAGACCCGCGAAAAGCGCTGGATGTATTCCTGGCAGCACACGCAACAGCTCGACCACGGGTTCGCGGCCTACCTGGATGCGCGCAAGGTGTCCGACGACGACTATTTCCGTGATTTCTCGACCTTCGGCCTGAACGACGCGGCCGTGACCTACATGCCCAGCCAGGCCCTGCTCACGTGGTCGGGCGGCCGGTATTTCAGCGGCTCGCTGCAGTACTACCGCTACCAGACTCTGCAGGACCGGACCGGCGCCTTCATCACGCCGCCCTACGACAAGCTGCCCGAACTGTATCTGCGGGCCCAGCACTACAACTGGAACGGCCTGGACATCGTCTCCGACAATTACGCGACGCGCTTCGTCTCGCCCATCTACCATGGCGACGCCTTTCCCCAGCAATCCGGCAAGCGCCTGCTGCCCAACGGGACGCGCACCACCTCCTACACCTCGATCTCGCGTCCCTTCGTCCTGCCGTGGGCCTACCTCACGCCCAAGGTCGGCCTGCACATGAGCCACTACGAGACCGAATGGTTCGCGGACGACCTGCCGGCCTACACGGGATGGCCGCGCAGCCAGTCGCGGGTCCTGCCCATCGCCTCGGTCGACGGCGGGCTGACTTTCGAGCGCTCGACGACGCTGTTCGGCAACGACTCCATCCAGACCATCGAGCCGCGCGCCTATTACCTGTACGTCCCGTATCGCGACCAGTCGCAGTTGCCGGTCTTCGATACCGGGGTGGCGACCTTCAACTACATCCAGGCCTTCGACGAGAATATCTTCAGCGGCGGCTGGGACCGCATCGCCAACGCCAACCAGCTCACGCTGGGGATGACGACGCGCTGGCTGGACGCGGACACCGGCTTCGAGCGGCTGTCCCTGTCGGCGGCCCAGCGCTTCTACTTCACCGACCTGAAGGTCACCCTGCCGGGCCAGACGCCCCGCAGCGACAAGAAATCCGACTACCTGCTGGGCGCGAACGCGGCGCTCACCGACAAGTTCTCGGTGTATTTCGACGGCCAGTTCAAGGCCGAGACCCGCAAGCGCGAGCGCCTGAGCACGGGCGTGCGCTGGAATCCCAAGCGCCTGGCGACGGTGTCGCTGGCCTATCGCTACGAGCGGGATCCCAACGCCTATTCCGACCCCTACCGCCTGTACGAGGACGACGCCACGATCGAATCGCGCGAGCAGGTCAGCCTGAGCGGCCAGTGGCCCATCGCCCGCCGCTGGTACGGCGTGGGCCGCTATGATTATTCCCTGGAGGAAAAGCGCAGCACCCAATCGATCCTGGGCCTGGAATATCGCGGCGACTGCTGCTGGACGGCCCGCGTGGTGATGCAGCGCTACGCGGTGTCGGCCGAAAAGGCCAACACGGCGCTCTTTTTGCAACTGGAACTCTCCGGACTGGGGTCGCTGGGCACCGATCCCATGAGGCTGCTGTCCGAGCGGGTCGTGGGCTACGAGTCGGTGGCCGCGCCCATACCTGAAAAAACCGCCTTCGAGAGGTACGAATGATGTTTCGTCCGCACTATCTGGCCCGCGCCGCGCTGCTCATCGCGGCGCTGTCGGGCCTCGCCGCCGGCGGCACGGCCCTGGCGGCGACCCGGGCCGCCAAGGCCGCACCGCCCCCGCAGGCGCGGGCGCCCAGCGAGCAGTTCGTCGACGGGATCGCCGCGGTGGTCAACAAGCAGGTGATCACCCTGCGCCAGCTCGAGGTCAAGGCCGCCCAGGTCCGCCAGCAGATGCAGCAGCAGAACGTGCCCGTGCCCGACGACGCCACCCTGCGCCGCCAGGTCCTCCAGCAGATGATCAACGACGAGCTGCAGCGCCAGGAGGCCGAGCGCATCGGGCTCAGGGTCGGCGACGAGCAGGTGGACCGCGCCGTCCAGTCCGTCGCCCAGCGCAATCGCCTGACGGTCGAGCAGTTGCGCCGCGAGGTCGAGCGCAGCGGCCTGGCCTGGGACGCCTATCGGCAGGAGCTGCGCCAGCAGATCCGGGACGACATGCTGCGCCAGCGCCTGGTCGCCGACCGCATCACCATCAGCGACAGCGACATCGACGCCTTCCTGAGCACGGGCGGCAGCGGCGGCCAGCCGGCCGTGCCCCAGCCCGAGCCGCGCGCCGCCGAACCGCCGCCCGAGCCGCCACCGGCCCCGCGCGGCCCAGAGCTTGTCGAGCTGGCGCAGATCCTGGTCGAGGTCCCCGACCGCGCGCCCAGCGGCGTGGTCGACGAAAAGCGCCGCGAGGCCGAGGCCATCCTGCGCAAGCTGCGCGGCGGGGCGGACTTCGCCGGCGTCGCCGCGGCCTCCTCGGACGGCCCGCAGGCCCTCGACGGCGGCAATATGGGCGTGCGCCCGATTTCCGACTGGCCCGACCTGTTCGCGCAGGCGATCCGGAATCTCGGCCCGGGCCAGATCTCGGACGTGCTGCAGAGCGGGCGCGGCTTCCACATCCTCAAGGTGCTGCGCCGGGGCTACGCCCAGGCGCCGTCGGCGGCGCGCCGCCCGGCGGCCCGGCCGCCCGCCGCGGCCCCCGCGCCCCAGCCCGCCCCGCGGCAGCCCGCCTCGGGTCCGATGATGGTCACCCAGACCCATGCGCGGCACATCCTGATCAAGACCAACAAGGTCACGACCGACGACAAGGCCCGCGCCCTGCTTGAAAAGCTGCGCGCGCGCATCGGGCATGGCGAGTCCTTCGCCGAGCTCGCCAAGCGGTATTCCGAGGATGCCACGGCGCCGCAGGGCGGCGACCTGGGGTGGCTGTCGCCGGGCGATACCGTGCCGGCCTTCGAGGAGGCCATGGACGCCCTGGGCGACGGGCAGGTCAGCCAGCCCATCAAGTCGCCGTTCGGCTGGCACCTGATCCAGGTCGAGGAGCGCCGCAGCAAGAACATGGAAAACGAGTTCCGCCGCATGCAGGCGCGCCGCGAGCTGATGCAGCGCCGCATCGGACCGGCGTACGAGGAATGGCTGGACCAGTTGCGCGCCCAGGCGTACATCGACAACCGCCTCGAGGACGGCGCGCGGACGGCGCGCTGAGCATGGCCCACCAGGCGCGCAAGCGGTTCGGCCAGCATTTCCTGCACGACGAGGCGGTGGTCGACGCCATCGTGCGGGCCATCGATCCGCAGCCCGCGGATCGCATGGTCGAGATCGGGCCGGGGCTCTCGGCCCTGACCCGTCCCCTGCTCGATCGCCTGGACCGCCTCGTGGCGGTCGAGCTGGACCGGGACCTGGCGGCGCGCCTGCGCCGCGAATGGCCGGCCGAGCGCCTCGAGGTCCTCGAGGGCGACGCCCTGGGGGTGGATTTCGGGGCTCTGGGGGCCGGGCTGCGGATCGTCGGCAACCTGCCCTACAACATCTCGACGCCGCTGCTGTTCCATCTGATGCAATGGGCCGACCAGGTGCGCGACCAGCATTTCATGCTGCAGCGCGAGGTGATCGAGCGGATGGTGGCCCGCCCCGGCGACAGCCAGTACGGGCGCCTCTCGGTCATGCTGCAGGCCCGCTACCGCATGGCGAACCTGTTCGACGTGCCGCCCGAGGCCTTCGATCCGCCGCCGCGCGTGGTGTCGTCGGTGGTCCGCATGCGGCCGCTGGCCGGCGACGCGCTGCGCCGCCCGCGCAGCGCGCTGGCCTTCGAGCGCGTGGTGGCCCGCGCGTTCGAGCAGCGCCGCAAGATGGTGCGCGTCAGCCTCGGCATCTGGGCCGATGCGCTCGACTGGGAGGCCCTGGGGATCCCCCCCACGGCGCGCCCCCAGGAACTGCCGGTGGACCGGTTCATGGACATGGCCGACGCCCTCGCGGCGAGCGGCGCCGAGCCGACCGCCTGACCGGGAAGCCGCCTCGCCGCTGGTCGCCGGCCGCCGAATGAGGCCGGCGAGCCGCGCCCGCCTCAGTCCGCGCGTCCCTCGCGCTGGATGAGTTCGATCTTGTAGCCGTCGGGGTCCTCGACGAAGGCGATCACGGTGCTGCCGTGCTTCATCGGCCCGGCCTCGCGGACCACGTGGCCGCCCTTGGCCTTGATGCGCGCACAGGCGTCGTACGCATCATCGACCTCGATGGCGATGTGGCCGTAGCCGTCGCCCAGCGCGTAGGTTTCGGTGTCCCAGTTGTGGGTGAGCTCGATCACGGCCCCTTCGTCCTCGTCCTGGAATCCGACGAAGGCCAGGGTGAAACGTCCGTCCGGGTAGTCTTTCTGGCGCAGCAGCCGCATGCCGAGGATGTCGGTGTAGAACATCAGGGAGCGATCGAGGTTGCCCACGCGCAGCATGGTGTGTAGCAGACGCATGATGATGGGTTCTCCGGTGATGATGGAATTCGGTGATGGGATTTCCTCCCATCATACGCAAATGCGGGCGCGCGCGGGGTGCCGGGCGCCGCCGGCCGTCCTTGGGGGCACCCCGGGCGCCGCCGGCCGTCCTTGCGAGGTCGGGGCGCCGCCGCCCCTCGCCGGGCGCCTCAGATCAGCGGGAGGCTGTCGGGGTGGTGCTGCGCGAGCGTGTCGCGGGCCTGCTTGAATTCGGGATAGAGGCGCCCCAGCTCGCGCCAGAACGCGGGGCTGTGGTTCATGACGCGCAGGTGCGTGACCTCGTGCGCGACGACGTAGTCGATCAGGCGCGGCTCGAAATGGATGAGGCGCCAGTTCAGCAGGATGCGCCGGTCGCTGTTGCACGAGCCCCAGCGCCCCGTGGCCGAGGACAGGCGCCAGTCCTTGAGGGACATTCCCGCCGCGGCGAGGTAGCGGTCGAGGCGGCGGCCGAAGTCGATCCGCGCCCGCTGCTGCAGCCAGGCGCCCGCGCTGTCGCGGACCCGGTCGGGGCCGGCGTCCGCGGGCAGCGGCAGGCTGAGCGTATCGCCGGTCCGCGGCGTGTCGGCGTCGCCCGCATAGCGCGCGGCGCGGGTGCCGTCGAGCGCGAGCTCGATCCGCACGCCCAGGTAGGGGATGGCGCCGCCCGCGCGCCATTGCGTGGCCTGCAGGGCGAGCAGCCGCAGGCGCTGGTCGCGCTCATCGAGCTTGCGCAGGATCCAGTCCGCCTTCTCGCGCACCACGTGGTCGATCTGCGGCAGGGTGCTCCAGGCCGGCGCCTGCACCAGCAGGCCGTCGTCGCGGATCACCAGCCCGATGGACTTGCGCCGCGAGCGCCGCAGCAGGAATCCCAGGATCCGGGCGTCCAGCGCGATCTCGCGCCAGCGGGTGCCCGCCGGCAGGACGGCCGGACGCGCCGGCGGGGCGCCGGGCGGCACGGGGACCGGGATGGGCGCGGCCGCGGGCGGGCGCCGGCGACCGTGGCCGCCCGCCTCGGGGGCGGGAGAGAACAGCTCAAGCTGACGGCCCGCCATAGCGTTCGGGATTCAGGCGCCGCATCTCGGCCTCGATCCAGTCGCGGACCTCGGCGTTCAGGGCGGCGGGCGTCTTGCCTTCGGGCCGGATGATCGGCCCGAACGAGACGGTGACCAGGCCCGGGGTCTTGATGAAGGCGTTGCGCGGCCAGCGCTCGCCCGCATTGTGGGCCACGGGCACGACCGGGGTGTTGGTGCGGCAGGCGAGCAGGGCGCCGCCCTGCTTGTAGCGGCCGATCTCGCCCGGCGCGACCCGGGTGCCCTCGGGGAACAGCACCGGCCAGCGGCCCTCGCGCAGGCGGCGCCCGCCGATGCTCACGACCTGGTCGAACGATTCGCGCCCCTTGCGCCGGTCGATGGGGATCATGCTGAGCAGCGCCAGCCCCCAGCCGAAGAACGGTATCTGGTGCAGTTCCTTTTTGTAGACGAAGACCACGTCGCGCGGCATGCGCGTGGCGAAGAACAGGGTCTCCCAGGCCGATTGGTGCTTCGAGAGGATGATCAGCGGGCCGTCGGGCAGCTTTTCCATGCCGGTGACCTCGTAGCGGATGCCGAGGACCCAGCGGGCCGCCCAGAGGCACATCCGGGGCCAGCCCGTGGTCAGCACGTAGCGCCAGTGCAGGGGCAGCGGCGCCCACAGCACGCAGGCGATCGAATAGGGGATCACCGTGACGACCATGAAGGCCATGTAGACGGTGGAGCGCAGGATGTGGAGGATGTTCATGTCAGGCCTTCAGCAAGGCGTCGGCCACGGCCGCGAGGTCCTCGCGGACCTCGGTCCCGGCGGGCAGCAGGCCCTGCCGGCCCGCGTCCTCCCAGGTCTTGCGGCCCTTGCCGGTCAGCACCAGCCAGGGCGCGCATCCGCACTGGACGGCGGCCTGCAGGTCGCGCAGGCCGTCGCCCACGACAGGGACGCCCGCGAGCGGCACGTCCAGGCGCCGCCCGATGTCGCGCAGCATGCCGGGCGCCGGCTTGCGGCAGGCGCAGCCCTCTTGCGGCCCGTGCGGACAGATGAAGATCGCGTCGATCCGTCCGCCCGCGTCCGCCACGGCCTGGTGCATCTTGGCGTGGATCGCCACCAGCGTATCCATGGTGAACAGGCCCCGGGCGAGGCCCGACTGATTGCTCGCGACCACGATGCGCCAGCCGGCGCGCGACAGGCGCGCGATGGCGTCCAGGCTGCCGTCGATGGGGATCCATTCGGCGGGCGACTTGATGTAGGCGTCGCTGTCGTGGTTGATGACGCCGTCGCGGTCGAGGATGACGAGTTTCACCGCGCGAGCCTCGAGAGGTCGGCGACCTGGTTCATCAGCTCGTGCAGCGAGCGCAGCAGGGCCAGCCGGTTGGCGCGCAGGCGCGCATCCTCGGCCATCACCATGACGTCGTTGAAGAAGCCGTCGACCGCGTCGCGCGCGCCGGCCAGGACCGCCAGGCCCCCGGTGAAGTCGCCGGCGCGGATGCGCTCGCCCGCCTCGGGCGCGAGCCCGGCGACGGCGTCCGCCAGGCGGCGCTCGGCCGGCTCGGCGAGCAGGCCCGGATCGAAGGCGGGCAGGGCGCCCTCGGCCTTTTTCAGCAGGTTGGCGATGCGCTTGTTGGCGGCGGCGAGATCGGCGGCCTCGGGCCGCGCGGCGAAGTCGACGCAGGCCTGGATGCGCGCGTGCACCTGGTGCAGCGGCGGCTGCAGCGCGAGCACGGCGTCGACCGCGGCGCGGTCGAAGGCCTGCGCGAGCTGGTGGCGGTAGCGCTCGTAGACGAAGCCGCGGACCTCGTCCACGGTGTCCGCCGCGAGGCGCCCGGGCTCGAAGCCCGCCCAGGCGCGCTCCAGCAGGGCCGACAGCCGCGCCGGCGAGTCCTGGCTGGCCGAGAGCCAGCCGCCCGCGGTCAGTTGCTCGTAGGCGCTGATCAGGCCCAGCGCCGCGCGCCGCAGGCCGTAGGGGTCGCGTTCGCCCGTGGGCGCGAGGCCGATGCCCCAGATGCCGACCAGGGTCTCGGCGCGCTCGGCCATGAACAGCACGGCCGAGGTCAGCGTGTCGCCGGATACCGGCGCGTCCAGGCGGATGCGGTACTGGTCGCGCAGGGCCCGGGCCACGTCGGCGGGCTCGCCGTCGGCCGTCGCGTAGTAGGCGCCCATGATGCCTTGCAGCTCGGGGAACTCGCCCACCATGCTGGTGTTCAGGTCGGCGCGCGCGAGCAGGGCGGCGCGGTCGGCGCGATCGGCGTCCGCGCCCAGCAGGGGCGCCAGCCAGCGGGCGATGGCCCGCACGCGCTCGGTGCGCTCGAGCAGCGAGCCGAGCTTGTTGTGGTAGACGCTTTGCGACAGCTCGCCCACGCGGTCGGCCAGCGGGGTCTTGAGGTCGGTCTGGTAAAAGAACTGCGCGTCGGCCAGGCGCGGGCGCACGACCCGCTCGTTGCCCTCGATGATGTTGCGCGGGTCGGCCGGACGCATGTTGCTCACGATCAGGAAGCGGTGCGTCAGGCGCCCGCCGTCGGGATCGAACAGCGGGAAGTATTTCTGGTTGAGCCGCATGGTGAGGATCAGGCATTCGGGCGGGACCGCCAGGAAGGCCGGATCGAAGGCGCCGACGTAGACCGTCGGGTACTCGACCAGCGCGGTGACCTCGTCGAGCAGCTCGGCCACCTCGGGGCTGTCTCCGGCGGGATCGATCGTGGCGCCCAGGGCGGCGGATTCCCGCGCGAGCTGGCGCGCGATCTCGCCGCGCCGCTCGTCGAACGAGGGCAGGACCATCCCCTCGTCGCGCAGTTGCCGCGCCCATTGCGAGGCCTCGGCGATCGCGAGTTCGGCGCGGCCCATGAATCGATGGCCCATGCTCAGGCGCCCGGCCTCCAGCCCCAGCGCGCGCACCGGCACCACCTCGGCGCCCCACAGGGCGACGAGCCGGTGCGCGGGCCGCACGAACTTGACCGAGCTGCGGCCGTCGGCCAATTGGTACTGCATGACCTTGGGGATGGGCAGGTGCGTCAGCGCGTGGTCCAGCGCCTGCTGCAGGCCCTCGGCGAGGGTGGCGCCCGGCGCCGTGCCCTCGGCGTACAGGACGTCCTGCTTGCCATCGCTGCGCCGCGCCAGGCGGGCGGGGTCGATGCCGTCCAGGCCCTTGGCCGCGAGTTTCTTGAGCAGCGCCGGAGTGGCCGCGCCGGAGGCGTCCAGGCCGATCGCGGCCGGCATCAGCTTTTCGGAATAGGCGTGGTCGGGCGCCTGGCCCAGGACGTGGCTGAAGTGCGCCGCCAGGCGGCGCGGCGTGGCGAAGTCGGCGCAGGCGCAGCCCGGCGCCAGCAGGCCCCGTTCGTCCAGCACCTCGCGCACGCCCTGGGCGAACGCCTGGCCCAGCGCGCGCAGCGCCTTGGGGGGGAGTTCCTCGGTGACGAGCTCGACGACCAGCTCTTTGACGGCGGAGGGCGCGTTCATGCCGCTGCCTCCTCGCGCAGCATGGGGAATCCCAGGCGCTCGCGCGAATCATGGTAGGCCTGCGCGACGGCGCGCGACAGGTTGCGGATGCGGCCGATGTAGGCGGCGCGCTCGGTGACGCTGATCGCGCCGCGCGCGTCCAGCAGGTTGAAGGTGTGGGCGGCCTTCAGCGTGGCCTCGTAGGCGGGCAGCGCCAGGGGCACCTCGATGAGGCGCCTGGCCTCGGCCTCGTAGTCGTTGAAATGGGCAAACAGCATCGTGGTGGAGGCGTGCTCGAAGTTGTAGGTGGATTGCTCGACCTCGTTCTGGTGGAAGACGTCGCGGTACAGCACCCGGCCGCCGCGCCCGTCGTCGGTCCAGACCAGGTCGTAGACGGACTCGACGCCTTGCAGGTACATCGCCAGGCGCTCGAGGCCGTAGGTGATCTCGCCGGTCGCCGGATTGCAGTCCAGGCCGCCGACCTGCTGGAAGTAGGTGAACTGCGTGACCTCCATGCCGTTGAGCCAGACCTCCCAGCCCAGCCCCCAGGCGCCCAGCGTCGGGTTTTCCCAGTCGTCCTCGACGAAGCGGATGTCGTGCTGCAGCGGGTCGATGCCCAGCTCGCGCAGCGAGCCGATGTACAGGTCGAGGATCTCGGGCGGCGCGGGCTTGAGCACCACCTGGAACTGGTAGTAGTGCTGGAGGCGGTTTGGGTTCTCGCCGTAGCGGCCGTCCTTGGGGCGGCGCGAGGGCTGGACGTAGGCCGCGCGCCAGGGCTCGGGCCCGATGGCGCGCAGGAACGTGGCGGTGTGCGAGGTCCCGGCGCCGACCTCCATGTCGTAGGGCTGCAGCAGGATGCAGCCCTGGCGGTCCCAGTATTGCTGGAGCGATAAAATCAACTGTTGGAATGTGAGCATGGACGAATGCGCGGCGCGGGCGTCGCGGTGAGTGGGATCGGGTTCGTGTTCGTGTCGGAGGCCGGTTCGCGGGTCCGGCGCCGGGGCCGTCCGGACGGACCGGCCGCTGCGCCGCGCCCCATTTTATCTGTTTCGTCCTCCCTCATGGGAGGCGCCCCGGGCCGCGGCGCCGCGCCGGGCCGACGGGGACGCAATACAATCGGGCGGATCATCCATACTCGTCAGGCAAGCACAAAGGGGAAAACCATGAGCGAAATCCTGGAGCTGCGGATCGTGGACCGCATTCAGGTGATGACCATCAACCGGCCGCAGGCCCGCAACGCCGTCAACCTGGAAGTCGCCGAGGCGATCGCCGCCGCCATGGACGCGCTGGACGGCGATCCGGACGTCGTCCTGGGGATCCTGACCGGCGCGGGCGGCAATTTCTGCTCCGGCATGGACCTCAAGGCCTTCGCCGCGACCGGCCGGCGCCCCTATGTGGGCGACCGGGGGTTCGCGGGCCTGTGCGAGCGTCCGCCGGCCAAGCCGCTGATCGCCGCCATCGAGGGCTACGCCCTGGCGGGAGGCTGCGAGCTGGCCCTGGCCTGCGACCTGATCGTGGCCTCGCGCGAGGCCCGCATGGGCCTGCCCGAGACCAAGCGCGGCCTGGTGCCGGGCTCGGGCGGCATGCTGCGCCTGCCGGCCCGCATCCCCTACCACGTGGCCATGGAGGCGGTGCTCACCGGCGAGATGATGGGCGCCGAGCGCCTGTACCAGCTCGGCCTGGTCAACCGCCTGGCCGAGCCGGGCGGCGCCCTGGAGGAGGCCCTGGCGCTGGGCCGCGGCATCGCGGCCAACGGCCCGCTGGCGGTGCGCGCCGCCAAGAGCGTCATCTCGCAGTCGCGCAACTGGCGCCAGGACGAGATGTTCGACCTCCAGCGCCCGCGCATCGCCCACATTTTCGTGTCCGAGGACGCGCGCGAGGGCGCCACCGCCTTCGCCGAAAAGCGCCCGCCGGTCTGGAAGGGGAAATGACGGTACGGCCCACGGGGGCGGCCCGGCGCCGTCCGCCGCGGCCCGCCCGCCTTTGTAGGAGTGAGCGAAATGCATGACAAACTGCTGCGCACCGCGCTGTTCGTGCCGGCGATCCGCCCCGACCGCCTGCCCAAGGCCCTGGCCAGCGGCGCCGACGCGGTGATCGTCGACCTCGAGGACTCGGTCCCCCACGACGCCAAGGGCGCCGCGCGCCGCCACCTGGCCGAGTTCGCCAGGGCCCATCCGGACGAGCGCTTCATGGTGCGGATCAACGATGGGACCACGGCCTGGTTCGACGAGGACCTCGCCCTGTGCCGCGAGCTGCCCAACGTCGTGGGCATCGTGCTGCCCAAGGCCGCGGCGGCGCGCCACGTCCATATCGTGTCCGGGGCGGGCAAGCCCCTGATCCCCGTCATCGAGAGCGCGCGCGGCCTGCGCGAGCTGGACGGCATCGCCAGCGCGGCCGGGGTCTGGCGCCTGTCCTTCGGGATCCTGGACCTGATGCTCGAGTTCGGTACGCGCCCGGGCACCGAGGGGGCCGAGCGCGTCCTCGACCAGGTGCGCTACCAGATCCTTCTGCATAGCTGCATGAACGGGCTGCCGCCGCCGCTGGACGCCGTCCACGCCGATTTTTCCGACCTCGAGGGCCTGGCGCGGCGGATCGCCCTGGCTCGCGACATGGGGTTCGGGGGCATGCTGTGCATCCATCCGGCCCAGATTCCGGTCGTGCACGCGGCGTTCGTGCCCTCGCCCGAGGAGCTCGACTGGGCCCGCCGCGTGGTCGCCGAGGCCGACCGCAGCGGCGCGCTGGCCTTCCGGGTGGACGGGCGCATGGTGGACCTGCCCCTGATCGAGCGGGCGCGCCGCCTGCTCGCGCGAGACGGCCGATGAAGGCCTATCTCGACCTGGTGCGCAGCATCTTCGAGCAGGGATCCTGGCAGGACAACCGGACGGGGGTGCGCACGCTCAGCCTGCCCGGCGCCTGCCTGCGCTTCGACCTGCGCGAGGGCTTTCCCGCGGTCACGACCAAGCGGCTCGCCTTCAAGTCCGCGATCGGCGAGCTCGTCGGCTTCCTGCGGGGCGCGGACAGCGCCGCGCAGTTCCGCGAGCTGGGCTGCAAGGTCTGGGACCAGAACGCCAACGAGAATGCCCAGTGGCTGGCCAATCCCCATCGCTCGGGGCCCGATGACCTGGGGCCGGTCTATGGCGTGCAATGGCGCCGGTGGCCGGCCTACAAGCTGCTGCCCGCGAACGCGCCCGAGCGGATCGCCCACGCCGCCGGCCTGGGCTACCGCCGCGTGGCCGAGTTCGAGGACGAGGGTGTTCCCAGCGTGCTCATGTACAAGGCGGTCGACCAGTTGCGCGCCTGCCTGGATGCCCTGATCCGCGATCCGGCCAGCCGGCGCATCCTGTTCCATGGCTGGAACTGGGCGCAGCTCGACGAGATGGCCCTGCCGCCCTGCCACCTGCTCTACCAGTTCCTGGCCAACCCCGGCGCGCGCGAGCTGTCGCTGTGCCTGTACGTCCGCAGCAACGACGTGGGGCTGGGGACGCCGTTCAATCTGGCCGAGGGTGCCGCGCTTCTGCACCTGGCGGCCCGCCTGACGGGCTACGAGCCGCGCTGGTTCACCTATTTCATCGGCGACGCCCACATCTACGAGACGCACGTCGAGATGCTGCGCGAGCAGTTGCGCCGCGAGCCCCTGCCGCCGCCGCGGCTGGTCCTGTCGCCGCGCATCCCGGACCGCGCCGCTACCGGACGCTACGAGCCCGAGTGGCTCGAGCGCGTCGAGCCCTCGGATTTCGCCCTGGCCGGCTACCGGCATCACCCGCCGCTGACGGCGCCGATGGCGGTGTAGGGCGTGGCCGGGCGGGGCGGCGGGCAGGCCGCCACGCGCCCGTTTGTGCTCAGGCCTCGAGCACCTCGATCGAGTGCGTGATCCTGGCGGTCTTTTCCAGCATCGCGATCGCCGAGCAGTACTTGGTGTGCGAGAGCTCGACCGCGCGCTCGACGGCGGCGGCCGGCAGGCCGCGGCCGGTCACGGTGAAGGCGTAATGGATGGCGGTGAACACCTTGGGGTCGGTGCCCGCGCGCTCGGCGGTGAGCTTGACGCTGCAGCCCGTGACCGCGTGCCGGCCGCGCTTGAGGATGAGGACGACGTCGTACGCCGCGCATCCGCCCGCGCCCGACAGCACGGTTTCCATCGGCCGCGCGGCGAGGTTCTGGCCGCCGCCGTCGGGGGCGCCGTCCATGGCGATGACGTGGCCGCTGCCCGTGCGTGAGATGAACAGCATGCCCTCGGGGCCGCGCCAGTCGATCGTGCATTCCATGTGAGTCGATCCTGTTGTGGAGCCTGCCGGAAAGCCCGCAGGCGACATAGGGTAATTAAGGATTGATTAAGACAATAGAATTATCATAGATCAATTCTGCAAGACTATCGGCAGCCCATCGAAGGCCGGTTCCCGGCCATTCCCCGCCCCTACAGCCTTCCATCGGAAATCTCGTGGATACCGTCACAATACTCCTGCTCACCTTCATTTTATCCGTCACGGGCCTGAGCATCTTCATCTGGTCGCTGCGGCGCAATATGTTCGACGAGAATCCCGAGGCGGCAGGGGTGATTTTCTCGACCGGCGAAATCGGCCACGTCGAGGATCCGTCGGCGACGGCCGCGCAAAAGGCGGGCCTGCAAAAGACCGTGGCCGCCAGCGGCACGGCGGTGATCGATCCCTCGCTCTCGAGCCAGCTCAAGGCCGAGCTCGCCGCCCGCCTGGAGGCCGACCAGTCGACGGCCTTCGTGGTGTTCACCTTTCTGTGCTGTGCGATCGTCTGGCTGGTGCTGGCCTCGATCTTCGGCCTGATCAGCTCGATCAAGCTGCACGATCCCGAGTTCCTCACCCAGTATGCCTGGCTGACCTTCGGGCGCACGCGCACGCTGCACCTGAACATGGTCGCCTACGGCTGGGCGCCGATGGCGGCCTTCGGCGTGGCCATCTGGACGCTGCCGCGCCTGCTCAAGACCCACCTGTACGGCGGGCGCTTCGCCATTCTCGGCTGCATGCTGTGGAACGCCGGCCTGATCGCGGGGCTGGGCAGCATCGCCGCCGGCATCAACGACGGGCTGGAGTGGCTCGAGATCCCCTGGCAGGTGAGCATCCTCATCGTGCTGGGCGGGGCGCTGATCGCGCTGCCGCTGGTGTTCACGCTGCAGAACCGCAAGGTCGGCCACCTGTACGTGTCGATCTGGTACATGGGCGCCGCGCTGTTCTGGTTCCCGGTGCTGTACCTGGTGGGCAAGATCCCCGGCGTGCACTTCGGGGTCGAGCAGGCGACCATGAACTGGTGGTTCGGGCACAATGTGCTGGGCCTCTACTACACGCCGATCGCGCTGGCCTCGGTCTATTATTTCCTGCCCAAGATCATCGGCCGCCCGATCCAGTCCTACAACCTGTCGCTGATCGGCTTCTGGGCGCTGGCCTTCTTCTACGGCCAGGTCGGCGGCCACCACCTGGTGGGCGGGCCGGTGCCCCACTGGCTGATCACGCTGTCCATCGTGCAGAGCATGATGATGATCGTGCCGGTGCTGGCGTTCTCGGTGAACCAGCACCTGACCATGCGCGGCAATTTCCGCACCATGTACTATTCGCCGACGCTGCGCTTCATCGTGCTGGGCGCCATGATGTACACCCTCAGCTCGGTGCAGGGATCCTTCGAGGCCCTGCGCACCATCAGCACCGTCGCGCACTTCACCCACTTTACCGTGGCCCACGCCCACCTGGGGCTGTACGGGTTCTTTTCGCTGGTGATGTTCGGCGCCATGTACTTCGTCATGCCGCGCGTCATGTCCTGGGAGTGGCCGCATCCCAAGCTCATCGTCCTGCATTTCTGGCTGGTGGTGATCGGCTTCGGCATCTACTTCGTGACGCTGTCGACCGGCGGCTGGCTGCAGGGACTGGCGATGCTCGACGCCAGCAAGCCGTTCATGGATTCCGTGCGCGTCACGATCCCGTATCTCGAGGGGCGCTCGGTGGGCGGCGCCATCATGACCCTGGGCCACCTGGTGTTCGCCGCGCATTTCGCCCTCATGGCCCTGCGCTACGGCCCGCGCCGCGTGGGACCCGCCCTCTTGCATGGAAAGCGTCAGCCTGAGGTCCAGGCGATGGTAGGTGCCTGATCATGGAAAGCGAATACAAACTCCTCAGCGGCGCGATGGTCACGCTCGCGCTGGCGACCGCCACCCTCGTCGTGGTGCCCTACATGCAGCTCTCCGACGTGCAGCCGCCCGAGGGGCTCAAGCCCTATACCGAGGCGCAGTTGCGCGGACGCCAGGTCTACATCTCCAACGGCTGCGTCTACTGCCACTCGCAGCAGCCGCGCAGCCAGTCCCAGGCGCCCGATTTCCAGCGCGGCTGGGGCCGCGCGCCGGTGGCCGGCGACTACTACTACGATCACCCGCACCTGCTGGGCACGATGCGCACGGGGCCGGACCTGTTCAACATCGGCGCGCGCCAGCCCAGCGTGGACTGGAACCTCGGCCATCTCTACGAGCCGCGCGCCTACGTGCCGGGCAGCACCATGCCCGCCTTCCCCTTCCTGTTCAAGGTCAAGGACAAGGCGGATCCGGGCGACAAGGTGGTCAGCGTCCCGCCCAGCTACGCGCCGCCCGGCCAGGTCGTCGTGGCCACGCCCGAGGCCCTCGACCTGGTCCAGTACCTCATCGGGCTGGACCACACGTACCCGATCAAGCCCAACGCCGCCTTGCGCTGAGCGCGGCTCGCGGGTACCGAAGGAGAAACACGAATGACGGATCAAAAGACCCCGGACAGCCAGCAGCGGCGCGAGCAGCCCGAGCCCTACGAGGGCAGCCGCCCGGTGCCCAAGGTGGTGCTCACCATCATCGGCGCGCTGTTCGTCTGGGCGGCGTACTACATCTGGTCGACCTACAACCCCATGCCGCCCAACCTCGGCGACGACCGGGTGGCCGCCGACTTCGCCGTGCCGGTCTCGGCCGACGGGGGCCAGCTCTACACCGCCAATTGCGTGGCCTGTCACCAGGCCACGGGCGCGGGCGTGCCGGGCGTGTTCCCGCCGCTGGCGGGCTCGGAATGGGTCCTGGGCGACCCGGCGGTAACGGTGCGCATCGTCCTGCACGGCATCAAGGGGCCGCTGACGGTCAAGGGGGCCAAATACAACGGCGAGATGCCGCATTTCAAGGAGAAATTCTCGGACGCCGAGCTGGCGGCGGTGGTGAGCCACATCCGCACGAGCTTCGGCAATGGCGCCGGCGAGGTCGACGCCAAGCTGGTCCAGCAGGAGCGCGAGGCCACCAAGGACCATCCGGACCATTGGAACGGCGACGAGGAGCTCCTGCCGATGCTCAAGAAATAATCGGCGGGTCCTGGCCGCATGCGCTGGGCTCTGGCCTTGCTGCTGGCCCTGGCCGCCGGGGCCGGATCGCTGTACTGGGTCACGGCGGGCTTCACCGCGCTCACGGCCGAGGATGCCCGCCGCCAGGCCGTGGCGAGCGACCCTCGGCCCCTGCCCGATGCGCGGGTGCTCCGGCCGGACGGCGCGACGGTCTCCCTGCTCGAGGACCTGCGGGCCGATGGCCGCGTGGCGATCGTCAATTTCTTCTATTCCCGCTGCGAGTCCCTGTGCCTGGCCCAGGGCTCGCAGACCGGGCGCCTGCAGCAGGCCATCGGCGAGCGGGGGCTGGCGTCGCGCGTGCGCCTGCTGAGCATCAGCTTCGATCTCCGCGACCGGGCGCATGAGCTCGCCGGCTACGCGCGCCGCATGGACGCGCGCCCGGACGTCTGGCAGTTCCTGTCCTTCGCGGATCCGGGCGAGCGCGACCGGCTGCTCGGGATCTTCGGGATCGTGGTGGTGCCCGCGCCCCTGGGCCAGTTCGAGCACAATGCCGCCTTCCACGTGGTGACTCCCGACGGTCGCCTGGCGCGCATCGTCGACCTGGACGATCCGGGCGAGGCGCTGCGGGTCGCCGAAACCCTGGCCCCTGGAGGGGAGCGATGAGCGCGCGCGCCTGCCTCGCCCACGCGGGCGCCGCGCTGGCGCTCTACGCCGCCGCCCTGGTCTGGCGCGCGCCGCTCACCGCCCTGATGAGCACGCACATGCTGGTGCAGATTCCCCTGCTGGTGCTGGCCGGCGTGTGCGCCGAGCAGGCCTGGCGCGCGGGGCGCGACCGCGAGCCGCTCAGGGGTTCCGGCGGACGGTCCGGGGCCTGGTCCTATAATGAATACGGCATGCCCGGGCTGCTGTTCGTCAGCCTGGTGGGCGCGTGCTGGATGGTGCCCCGGGCCCTGGACGAGGCGCTGGTCGATTGGCGGATGGCCGCGTTCAAGATCCTCGGCCTGCCGGTGGCGGGCTGGATCCTGCGGGCGTCGCTGCGGCGCTCCAACACGGTGGTCAAGCTGTTCTTCCTGGGCAATTTCTGCTGGATGGGCGCGATCGCCGGGCTGATCTACCAGGACCAGCCGGTGCGCCTGTGCAACGCCTACCTGCAGGACGACCAGGCCTGGACCGGCAACGGCCTGATCGCCCTGTCGATCGCCTTGCCCGCCTTGTGGCTGCTGGCCCGGATCGGTCCGGTCTGGCGTTATCTGAATCGTTGAGGAGCCCCGTCATCATGGCAGAACTGGCAGGAAAAACCGGATGGAAGCGGCGCCGCGGCCCGCTGGACGCCGTGCTGGCCGAGGTAGGCCGGGCGCTGCGGGTGCTCGACGGCTCGGTGGCGGCGGGGCGGCCCAATCCCGCGGGGCCGCGGCCGGCGGACGCCGCCGATCTCGAGGGCGAGCCGGCGCGCCACGCGGCCGGACTGATGCGCGTGAACCACGTCGGCGAGATCTGCGCCCAGGCCCTGTACCGGGGCCAGGCCCTGTTTTGCCGCGATGCGGCAATCCACGAGGTCCTGCACCAGGCGGCCGCCGAGGAGGTCGACCACCTGGTCTGGTGCCGCGAGCGCCTCGACGAGCTGCGCAGCCGCCCGAGCCTGTTCAACCCCCTGTGGTACCTGGGGGCGTTTTCCCTGGGCGTGGCCGCCAGCCGCGCCGGCATCCCCTACAACCTGGGATTCATGGCCGAAACCGAGCGCCAGGTCGAGGAGCACCTCGACGGCCACCTGGCCGCGCTGCCCGCCGAGGACCAGCGTTCGCGCCGCATCGTGGCGCAGATGCGCGACGACGAGATCGGCCATCGCGCGACCGCCGAGCACCACGGGGCGCACCCCTTGCCGGCGCCCGTCCGGCTGGCCATGCGGGGGATGTCGCGCGTCATGACGACCACCGCCTACCGCCTGTAGGGCGGGGGGATTGTGTAAAATAGAGTAACTCTAGGGTTTGTCCTGAATGACAAACCCCATATTTCCAAGGATGGTTTGTTAAGAAAAAGCCACGGCCGGCCCCCGTTCACTAAAAAACACAAATTTTTCTTGCAACGCACCATTGGTCTCTATATAATTTGCTTATCGGATGTCGAAACGTGATTGCAGCGGGAAAACCCTAGATCACGCCAGGCTCGGGCCCAGGCCCTCGCAGCCACGACATGCCCAGGTTGTCTCCTCCACCCTCCTCCTTTGGTGGATTTAGCCCAGGATCTTCGGATCTTGGGCTTTTTTTTGCCTGGATTCCGGTCCGGGCGAGGGGCCGGTTGAGTTATTCCCCCCGCGGCGTAAGATAGCGGCTCGCGGGATGGCGCCGGATGCGCGAGGCAGGGCGCCGCGGGGGGCCGCCGGTTTTGTTGCATTTGTATCTCGTGTTCGAGGACAGGGCCGGCCGCCTCGGCCGATAATTCCCCCTTTGACCCTTTTCCTGGTTCCGCCGTGAATGTTCCCAACCTGTCCGAGACGCTGACCTGGCCGGTCATCGGCATCGTGGCCTTCCTGGTCGGCGGGCTGATCGTGGCGTCCGAGCGCTGGCACGGACGGCTCACCGGCGACACCGACATGCGCAAGCCCCAGGCCATGCACGCGCGCGCCGCGCCCCGCGTGGGCGGCCTGGCGGTGCTGGCGGGCAGTCTCGCCGGCCTGCTGGTCCTGGGCCCCAGCAACATGACGCTCACCTGGCTGTGGCCCGTGCTGTTCATCGCCGCCATGCCGGTCTTCGTGGCGGGCCTGCTCGAGGACATCACCAAGGACATCGGCTCGGGCAAGCGGCTCGTCGCCGCCTTCCTTTCGGCCGCCATCGCCTGGTGGCTGCTGGGCGGGGTCTCGCGCGTGGGCTGGTCCTGGGCGGACGCGGCCCTGTCGGTCTGGCCCGTGTCCCTGGTCTTCACCATGGTGGCGGTGGGCGGCTGTACGCACGCGCTCAACATCGTCGACGGCATGAACGGCCTGGCCGGCATGATCGCCACCCTCATGGCGGTGTCCCTCGCGCTGGTGGCGGCGCAGGTCCAGGACGTCCCGATCTTCCTGATCGCCACGGCCCTGGCCGCGGCCACCCTGGGCTTCCTGGTGTGGAACTTTCCCTTCGGGCGGGTCTTCCTCGGGGACGGCGGCGCCTATTTCCTGGGCTTCATGCTGGCCGAGCTGGCGGTGCAGCTCGTGGTGCGCAACCCCGGCGTGTCGCCCTTCTACGCGCTCGCCGTGCTGTTCTATCCGGTGTTCGAGACCCTGTTCTCGATCTGGCGCCGGCGCTTCAAGCGCGGCGTCCCCGTCGACCAGCCCGACGCCCTGCACCTGCACCAGTTGGTCTTCCGGCGGCTGGTGCGCGTCACCTTCAGCCGGGACCGCCGCCACGCGGTGCCGGCCCTGTGCAACGCCATGGCCTCGCCCTATCTGTGGGTCCTGGCCCTGATCGGGCTGGTGCCGGCCACGATCTGGTGGGACGATCCCTGGGTGCTGTGCGCCAGCATGCTGGCCTTCGCCGGCGTCTACATCTGGCTGTATTCGCGCCTGGTGTCGTGGCGGCGTCCGCGCTGGCTGCTGCTGCCCTCGCTGGGCCGCGGCAGTCGCCATAAGTAAAATCCCAGGCGAATCATCATCGAAGGCAAATCATCTCGGTAACGGAGAAAATCTTGGACATTCAGGACGTAAAGCTGGCGGTCGTGGGACTGGGCTATGTGGGCCTGCCCCTGGCGGTCGAATTCGGCAAGCAACGCGCGGTGCTGGGCTTCGACATCAATGCGCGCCGCATCGAGGCGCTGCGGGCCGGGACGGACCACACCCGCGAGGTCTCCAGCGAGGAGCTGGCCGAGGCAAAGCACCTGCGCTTCAGCCACGATCCGGCCGAGCTGGCCGGGGCCAACGTCTTCATCGTCACGGTGCCCACGCCCATCGACGAGTACAAGCAGCCGGACCTGACCCCGCTCGAGCGCGCGAGCGAGACGATCGGCCGCGTGCTCAAGCGCGGCGACATCGTGATCTATGAGTCGACCGTCTACCCGGGCGCGACCGAGGAGGTCTGCGTGCCGGTGCTCGAGCGCACCTCGGGCCTGCGGTTCAACCAGGATTTCTATGCGGGCTACAGCCCCGAGCGCATCAACCCGGGCGACAAGACGCATCGGGTGTCGACGATCCGCAAGGTCACCTCGGGCTCGACCCCCGAGGTCGCCGGCCTCGTCGACGCGCTCTATCGGCAGATCATCGTCGCCGGCACTCACCGGGCGTCCTCGATCAGGGTCGCCGAGGCGGCCAAGGTGATCGAGAACACGCAGCGCGACGTGAACATCGCCCTGATCAACGAGCTGGCGCTGATCTTCAACCGCCTGGGGATCGACACCCTCGACGTGCTCGAGGCGGCCGGCACGAAATGGAATTTCCTGCCGTTCCGGCCGGGCCTGGTGGGCGGGCACTGCATCGGGGTCGATCCGTACTATCTCACGCACAAGGCGCAGTCCATCGGCTACCACCCCGAGATCATCCTCGCCGGGCGCCGGCTCAACGACTCGATGGGCGGCTACGTGGCCGCGCAGCTCGTCAAGGCCATGACCAAGCGGCGCATCCAGGTCCAGGGCTCGCGGGTGCTGGTGATGGGCCTGACGTTCAAGGAAAACTGCCCCGACCTGCGCAATACGCGGGTGGTGGACATCGTGCGCGAGCTCTCCGAGTACAGCATCGAGGTGGACGTCCACGACCCCTGGGTCGATCCGGACGAGGCCGTCCATGAATACGGCATCCGTCCCATCGCGCAGCCCGCGGTGGGCGCCTACGACGGCATCATCCTCGCCGTGGCCCATCGCGAGTTCGCCGAGATGGGCGCCGCGGCCCTGCGGGCCCTGGGCAAGCCCGAGCACGTGCTCTACGACCTGAAATACGTCCTGCGGGCCGACGAGTCCGACCTGCGCCTGTAAGGAGGCCGCCATGAACCCCCGCTACCAGGATGTGTGCGCGGCCTTGCGGGCCCGGCCCGGCACCTGGCTGGTCACCGGCTGCGCCGGCTTCATCGGCTCGAACCTGCTGGAGGCCCTGCTGGGGCTGGACCAGACGGTCGTGGGCCTGGACAACTTCGCCACCGGCCACCAGCGCAACCTCGACGAGGTCCAGCGCCTGGTGACGCCCGCGCGCTGGGCGCGCTTCCGCTTCGTCGAGGGCGACATCCGCGATCCGGAGGCCTGCCGCGCGGCGGTGCGCGGCGTCGACCACGTGCTGCACCAGGCGGCGCTCGGCTCGGTGCCGCGTTCGCTCAAGGATCCGGTCACCAGCAACGCGGTCAACGTGGGCGGCCATCTCAACATGCTGGTCGCCGCGCGCGACGAGGGCGTGAAGTCCTTCGTCTACGCCGCCTCCAGCTCGACCTACGGCGACCATCCCGGCCTGCCCAAGGTCGAGGACCGCATCGGCAGGCCGCTCTCGCCCTATGCCGTCACCAAGTACGTCAACGAGCTCTACGCCGACGTGTTCGCGCGGGCCTATGGCTTCGGCAGCATCGGCCTGCGCTACTTCAATGTGTTCGGCCGCCGCCAGGACCCGGAGGGCGCCTACGCCGCGGTGATCCCCAAATGGATATCGGCCATGATCCGCCAGCACGAGGTGCTCATCAACGGCGACGGCGAGACCAGCCGCGATTTCTGCTATGTCGACAATGTCGTGCAGGCCAACCTGCTGGCCGCGTTCGCGCCGCCCGAGGGCGTGAACCAGGTCTACAACGTGGCGTACGACGCGCGCACCACGCTCAACCAGCTCTTTGAGCACCTGCGCGAGATCCTGGGGCGCAACGGCGTGAACTACACGCTCGCCCCCCGGCACGGCGATTTCCGCCCGGGCGACGTCCGCCATTCGCAGGCCGACATCGGCAAGGCCCGCGGGCTCCTGGGCTACGAGCCCAGCCACGACATCCTCCAGGGACTCGAGGCCGCGATGCCCTGGTATACGCAGTTCCTGCGTTGAGCGGGACGCGCGCCGCCGGGATGCGGGCTTGCGGGAGGCACACGTGGCGGCGGGCTTGAGGCGCAGGTTCGCGAGCCTGCACGCCGATCATCGCCGCATCGCGCTGGGGGCGGCGCGCGTGGCGTTCTTCCTGCTCCTGGGCAAGGTGGTGGGCGCCTTCAAGGAAATGGCGGTGGCCTACCGTTACGGCGTGAGCGACATCGTCGACGCCTACCAGTTCACGCTCACGCTGGCCAACTGGCTGCCGCTCACCCTGGTGGGCGCCTTTTCCGTCGTGCTGATCCCGGCGCTGGTGCGCAGCCGCCGCCAGGCGGCGGGCCCCGAGCACGGCCGCTTCCTGCGCGAGCTGCAGGGCGCCGCGCTGCTGCTGGGCCTGGCGATCGCCCTCGCGCTGTTCTTCGCCTGGCCGCTGGTCGTGCCCTGGGCCGGGCAGGGCCTGGCCCCGCACGTGCGCGAGATGAGCACGCTGCTGATCCTGGGTTTCGCGCCGGCGGCGCTGTTCACGATCTGGACGGGGCTGAGCGCCGCGCGCCTGCGCGCGCACGAGCGCCATGTCAATACCCTGCTCGACAGCATGCCGGCCCTGGTGATCCTGATCTGGGTGCTGGCCTCGCCCTCGGGCGGCCTCGGGCCGCTGCTGTGGGGAACGCTGGTGGGCTATGCCCTGCAGTCGCTCCTTCTGGCGGGCTTTGCCGCGCGCGCGGACGATCACCCCGGCGGGCCCGCGCTGGGCCGCCGGGCGCCGCAGTGGTCGACGCTGGCCGCGGCGGCGGGCATCATGCTGGTGGGCCAGCTCGCCATGAGCCTGGTCGGGCCCATCGACCAGTACACCGCGGCCAGGCTGGGCGACAACGCCAACGCCGTCCTGGGCTATGCCGCGCGCCTGCTGTCGCTGGTGCTGGGCATCGGGGCGGCCTCGGTGGGGCGCGCCGCGCTGCCGGTGCTGGCGGACATCCAGGGCCGGGGCGATCCGGCGCACGCGCGGCGCATGGCTCTGAAATGGTCGGCGGGAATGCTGGCCGTGGGCGCGCTGGTGGTGGCGGTGGGCTGGTGGCTGGCGCCCTGGGGCGTGAGCCTGCTGTTCGAGCGCGGGGCCTTCACGGCGCGCGACACGCTGGCGGTGGCCCAGGTGCTGCGCTGGGGCCTGCTGCAATTGCCCTTTTATTTCGGCGTGCTGATTCTCGTCCAGTTGCTCGCCAGCCAGAACCGCTACGGCCTGATGGCGCTGATCGCGGTGCTCAATTTCCTGGTGAAGGCGGTCATGAACTACGCGCTGGCGCCGTCCATGGGCCCCTCGGGCATCATGCTGGCCACCGCCCTCATGTATGCCTCGTCCTATGTATGCTATCTGTGCCTGGCGCTGCGGCGCCCGGCCGAGTCCTCCGAGGAAGACGTCTGAATGAGCGGCAGGCAGCCCCACTTGATGATCGTGATCCACTCGCTGCGCGGGGGCGGCGCCGAGCGCGTCGCCGCCGACCTGGCGGCCTACTGGCAGGGCCGGGGATGCCGCGTCACGGTCGTGACGCAGACCACGGACGCCGAGGACGCCTACGCGCTGCCCGAGGGCGTGCGGCGCCACGCGCTCGGCCTGGACGCGCATGGCGGCGGCGGCCCGCGGGCCGCCTGGGGCAACTGGCGCCGGCTGCGCGCCCTGCGCCGCCTGATCCGCGACGAACGCCCCGGCGTCGTCCTGGGCATGATGACCAAGGCGTCCATCCTGTCCGTGCTGGCCGCAAGCCGCCTGCCGTGCCGCGTGATCGCCACCGAGCACACCCATCCGCCGGTCCAGCGCCTGCCCGAGGCGTGGCAGCGCCTGCGCCGCTGGGCCTATCCGCGCGCCGACGCGGTGATCGCCCTGACGCGCGGCACGGCCCGCTGGCTGGACGAGGCCCTGCCGGGGGTGCGGGCCCAGGTGATCCCCAACGCCGTGCGCTGGCCCCTGGGGAACGGCGAGCCGGTGGTCGAGCCGCCCGCGCGCCAGGGGCGCCACCGCCTGCTGGCCGCCGGCCGCCTGCATCCGGTCAAGGGCTTCGACATCCTGATCGCCGCCTTCGCGCGCATCGCGCCGCTGTTCCCCGACTGGGACCTGGTGATCCTGGGCGAGGGGGCCCAGCGCGGCGAGCTGCAGCGCGCCGTGGACGAGGCGGGCCTGGCCGCGCGCGTGTCCATGCCGGGGCGGGTGGGCAACATGACGCAGTGGTACGAGTCCTCGGACCTGTACGTCCTCAGCTCGCGCACCGAGGGCCTGTCCAACACCCTGCTCGAGGCCATGGCCTGCGGCCTGCCCTGCGTCGCCTTCGATTGCGACACCGGCCCGCGCGAGATCATCCGCGACGGGATCGACGGGGTGCTGGTGCGCCCCGATGGCGATCCCGAGGCCCTGGCGGCGTGGCTGTCGGAGCTGATGGCCCATCCCGAGGAGCGCCGGCGCTACGCGAGCCGCGCCGTGGATGTGCGCGACCGCTTCGGCGTGCCGCGCGTGATGGCCATGTGGGAGCTCGTCTTCCAGGGCCGCTCGGTGGGCGTCCCGGGCGGTGTCCAGGGCGGTGTTTCGAGCGGCGCCGACGGGTCCTGAGCGATGCGCATCCTGTTCCTGGTCAGTTCCATGCATGGCGGCGGCGCCGAGCGCGTGGCGGCGACGCTGGCCAACGCATGGGCGCGCCGCGGGGACTCGGTCACGCTGGTGTGCTGCTATTCGGGGCGGGGGAGCTGCGCCTATGCGCTGGAGGAGGGCGTGCGCCTGCTGTGGCTGGCCGACCGGGTCCGGGGACCGCGCTGGCTGCGGCCCCTGGACAAGCTGCGCGCCCTGCGCGCGCTCGCGCGCGAGACGGCGCCCGACCGCGTGCTGTCCTTCCTCACCAACGTGAACGTCACCGCGCTGCTCGCCACCCGGGGCCTGGGCCTGCCGGTGGTGGTGTCCGAGCGCACCGATCCGGCGCACAGCGTCAATCTCGAGCCCGTCCTGCGCCTCCTGCGCCGCTGGACCTATCCCCGGGCCCGCCGCGTGGTGGTCCAGACCCGCCAGAGCATGCCGCACCTGATGGCGGTGGCGCCCGGGACGCGCCGCCTGTCGGCCATCCCCAACCCCCTGCCCGACGGCCTGCCGTCGCCGCGTGCGCACGAGCCCGCCGCGCCGGCGCGCCGGCGCCTGGCGGCCCTGGGCCGCTTCAATCCGGTCAAGCGCTTCGAGGCCCTGGTCGAGGTCTTCGCGGGCCTCGCGCCGCGCCATCCCGAGTGGGACCTGGTGATCTGGGGCGACGGGCCGCGGCGCGAGGCCTGCCTGCGCCGCGTGGCCGAACTGGGCCTGGAGGGGCGCATCCTGCTGCCCGGCCGCAGCGACGCGCCGTGGCGCGAGCTCGCCGGCGCGCACGCCTTCGTGCTGTGCTCGGCGGTCGAGGGCTTCCCCAACGCCCTGCTCGAGGCCATGGCGCTGGGCCTGCCCTGCGTGGCCGCCGACTGCCCGAGCGGCCCGCGCGAGCTCAGCCGCGAGGGCCGCGATGCGCTGCTGGTCCCGGCGGGCGACGATGCGGCCCTGGCCGCGGCGCTGGACCGCGCCATGTCGGCCACGCCACAATGGCGCGAGGATCTCGGCCGCCGCGCCGCCGCCTCGGTGCGCGCGCGCTACGGCCTGGACCGCATCCTGCGGCAATGGGACGCCGCGTGGTCGGAGGAGGACCCCGCCCCGGAGAATGACGAGCATGAACCCGATTGAGCCAGAGAAGACCGCCACGCTGCACGTGGCGCACATCATTTCCGGACTGCTGCACGGCGGAGCCGAGACCGTCCTGCATCGCCTCGTGACGGCGTCCGAGCCGGGCATCCGGCATACCGTGATCTCGATGCGCGGCGAGGGGGTCTTCGGCCCGCGCCTGCGCGAGGCGGGGATCGAGGTGCTGACGCTGGAGATGCAGGGGGTGACGGGCACCGTCCGGGGCCTGCTGCGCTTGTACCGCGTCCTGCGGGCGCGGCGCCCAGACGTGGTGCAGACCTGGATGTACCATGCCGATCTCATCGGCGGCCTGGTGGCCCGCCTGGCCGGGATCCGCGCGGTGGCCTGGGGCATCCGCAATTCGGGCGTCGACCTGGGCGAGAGCAGCCGCTCGTCGCGCGCGACGGCCTGGCTGTGCGCCCGCGTGTCGGGCTGGATTCCCGCGGTCATCGTCGCCTGCGCCCGCAAGGCGGCCGACGTGCACGTGGGCTGGGGCTATCGCGCCGACCGGATGCTGGTCGCGCCCAATGGCTATGACATCGAGGTGTGGCGTCCCGACGCCGGCGACCGCGCCCGCCTGCGCGCCGAGTGGGGGGTGGAGGACGGCGTCCCGCTGCTGGGCAGCATCGCCCGCTGGAATCCCCTCAAGGACCACGCCAATCTGTTCGCGGCGCTCGCCCTGTGCGTGCGGCGCCACCCGGACCTGCGCTGCGTGCTGGCGGGCCTGGGGATGTCGCGCGACAATGCGCCGATGATGGCCATGGCGCGGCATTACGGCCTGCTCGACCATCTCGTTTTCCTCGGGCGGCGCGACGACGTGCCGGCCCTGATGCGCGCCCTGGACGTGCACGTGCTCTCGAGCCGGGCCGAGGGTTTTCCCAACGTGGTGGCCGAGGCCATGGCGAGCGGCGTGGCCTGCGTGGCGACCGACGTGGGCGACGCGGCGCTGATCGTGGGCGAGCATGGCTGGATCGCGCCGCCGCGCGATCCGGTGGCGCTCGCCGAGGCCATCGAGCGCGCCATCGAGGCCACGCGCGCGCCGGACGCCGCACGGCGCCTGGAGGCGGCGCGCGAATCGGTGGCGGCGCGCTACGGCCTGCGGGCCATGACGCGGCGCTATGCGACGATCTGGCGCCGGCTGGCCGAGGATTTCCCGGCGCGCGGGCCGGCCCGGCCGCCGGCCGCGGCCACGCGGAAGCCCCGGCGCGTGCTGTTCTTCGTGAACAACCCGGCCTTCCTGGTCTCGCACCGGCTGCCGCTCGCCCTGGCCGCGCGCGACGCCGGCATGGAGGTCCACGTGGCGACCCCGGACGGCCCGGCGGTGGCCGAAATCCTCGCCCATGGCCTGCATCACCATGCCGTCCCGCTCTCGCGCAGCGGCACCAATCCCTGGATCGAGGCGCGCAGCCTGCTGGCCTTCCTGCGCCTGCTGCGCGGCCTGCGGCCGGACCTGGTGCACGCCGTCACCATCAAGGCGGTCCTCTACGGCGGCATCGCCTGCCGCCTGGCCGGGGTGCCCGCCTACGTGGCCGCCGTCTCGGGCCTGGGCTACGTGTTCATGCGCGGCCGGGGCGGCTTCGACCCGCTGCGCCGGGGCGCGCTGTGGCTCTACCGCCTGGCCCTGGGCCATCGCAACAGCCGCGTGATCTTCCAGAACACCAGCGACCGCGACGTGCTGGTCGGCGCCGGCGCCGTGCGTCCGGGGCAGGCCATCATGATCCGCGGCTCGGGCGTGGACCTGGACCGCTACGCGCCCCGGCCCCTGCCGCCGGGGCCCATCACCGTCGTCATGGCCTCGCGCCTGCTGCGGGACAAGGGCGTGGCGGAATTCGTCGAGGCCGCGGGCATCGGCGCCGCCCGCGGCGCGGGCCTGCGCTGGGTGCTGGCCGGCAGCCCGGACCCCGGCAATCCCGCCTCGGTCACCCGGGACGAACTCGACGCCTGGGTGCGCGCGGGGACGATCGAATACGCGGGCGAGTGCGCCGACGTCGCCGCCCTGTACGCGGCGGCGCACCTGGTGGCGCTGCCGTCCTATCGCGAGGGCCTGCCCAAGTCACTGGTCGAGGCCGCCGCCTGCGGGCGGCCGGTGGTCACCACCGACGTGCCGGGCTGCCGCGATGCCATCGATCCGGGCGTGAGCGGGGTGCTCGTGCCGCCGCGCGATGCGCGCGCGCTGGCCGAGGCGGTGATCGCGCTGGCCGCCGACGAGCCGGCGCGCCTGCGCATGGGCGCCGCGGGCCGCGCGCTGGCCGAACGCGATTTCGGCATCCAGGCCATCGTCCAGGCGCACCTGGATGTCTATCGCGCCCTGCTGGAGGGCTCAGAAGGGTAGGGCGAGGCCGGGCTCCAGCGCCGTGAAGGCCGCGCGGAACTCGGCCTGGATCCGGGCGAGCGCCTCGGGCGTGTCGCCCTCGAAGCGCAGCACCACCACCGGCGTGGTGTTCGAGGCCCGCGCGAGGCCGAACCCGTCCGCGTATTCGGCGCGCACGCCGTCGATGGTCACCAGTCGCCGGGCCTGGGGAAAGCGGCCCGCGCCGCGCAGGCGCTCGATGAAGCGGTGCGGCTCGCCCTCGCGCATGGCGAGCTTGAGCTCGGGCGTGGACAGGCCCTGGGGCAGGGCCTCGAGCACCCGGCTGGGGTCCGGGTCGCGCGAGAGGATCTCGAGCAGGCGCGCGCCCGCGTACAGGCCGTCGTCGAAGCCGTACCAGCGTTCCTTGAAGAAAATGTGCCCGCTCATCTCGCCGGCGAGCGGCGCGCCGGTCTCTGCCAGTTTCGCCTTGATCAGCGAGTGCCCGGTCTGCGACATCACCGGCCGGCCGCCCGCCTGCGTGATGGCCTGCTCGAGGTGGCGGCTGCACTTGACGTCGAAGATGATGGGCGCGCCCGGCACGCGGCGCAGCACGTCGCGGGCGTACAGGATCATCTGCCGGTCGGGCCAGATGATCTGGCCCGAGCGCGTGACCACGCCCAGGCGGTCGGCGTCGCCGTCGAAGGCCAGGCCCAGCTCGCAATCCGAGGCCTGGACGTGGCGGATGAGGTCCTGGAGGTTGGCCGGGTCGGCCGGGTCGGGGTGGTGGTTGGGAAAGCGCCCGTCGACGTTGCAGTACAGCTCGTCGACCTCGCAGCCCAGGGCGCGATACAGGCGCGCGGCGGCCACGCCACCCACGCCGTTGCCGCAATCGATGGCCACGCGCATGCCGCGGGCCAGGCGGACGTGCCCGGCGATGTGGCGGACGTAGGCGTCGACGAGATCCTGGTGGTCCTCGGCGCCGGTGGCCTCGGCCTCGGCCTGCGGCTCGCGCATGGCGGCGGCCAGCGCCTGGATGTCCTCGCCGTGCAGGGTGCGGCCGGCCATCATCAGCTTGAAGCCGTTGTAGTCCGGGGGATTGTGGCTGCCGGTGATCGCCACCCCCGAGCCGGTGCCTTGCAGATGGGCGGCGAAATAGACCAGGGGCGTGTGCACCATCCCCAGGTCGATCGTGTCGATGCCCCCGGCGCGCAGACCGCCGCGCAGGGCCTCGGCGAGCGACGGGCTGCTCAGCCGCCCGTCGTAGCCCACCACCATCGCGGACACGCCCTCGGCGCGCGCCTGCGCCGCGAGGGCCAGGCCCAGGCGCCGGGCGAACCCGCCGTCGATCTGGCCGGGCACGGTGCCCCGGATATCGTAGGCCTTGAAGACGGCATCGGGCAGGGGAGGCAGTTCGGGCACGGTTCGGGCTCCGTCGGGTGGCGATGATGGGATTATCGCGCATGTCGCCGGGAGGCGCCCCGGGCGAGCGGGCCGGGAAGGCCGAGCGGCGGGCGGTGGGCGCCCCGGGCGAGCGGGTCGGGCGGCGGGCGCGGACGCCGGGGCTGGGGCCGGGGCCGGCATGCGAATGGACCCGCCGCGGGCGGCGGCATCCGCGGCGCCGTCCGGAGCATCCTTTACAATGGACCGGGATCTCCTTCAGGGGAGGAGCATGGGAATCATAGGGTCATGAGTCTTCTGGATGCCTTGCGCGCTGCCGTGGGCGGGCAGCATGTGTTGACGGACGCCGATGCGGCGCCCTATCTGTCGGATTGGCGCGACCGCTACAGCGGCAAGGCCCTCGCGGTGGTGCGGCCGGGATCGACCGACGAGGTCGCCGCCGTGCTGCGGCTGTGCGCGGCGGACGGCGCGCCCGTCGTGCCCCAGGGCGGCAACACCGGCCTGTGCGGGGGCGCCACGCCCGACCAGTCGGGGCGGGCCGTGGTCCTGTCCCTGCTGCGGCTGAACCGCATCCGCGCCATGGACCTGGACAACGACACGATGGAGGTCGAGGCCGGCTGCGTCCTCCAGGCCGTGCAGGAGGCCGCGCGCGAAGCCGGCCGCCTGTTTCCCCTCAGCCTGGCCGCCGAGGGCAGTTGCACGATCGGCGGCAACCTCGCGACGAACGCCGGCGGCACCCAGGTCCTGCGCTACGGCAACATGCGCGAGCTGACACTCGGCCTCGAGGTCGTCACCGCGCAGGGCGAGATCTGGCACGGCCTGCGCGGGCTGCGCAAGGACAACACCGGCTACGACCTGCGCGACCTGTACATCGGCAGCGAAGGGACGCTGGGCGTCATCACCGCGGCGACGCTCAAGCTCCATCCGCAGCCCGTGGCGCATTGCACGGCGCTGCTCGCGCTCGGGTCCATCGAGGACGGCATCGCCATGCTGGCCCTGGCGCGGCGCGGGCTGGGCGCCGCGCTGACCGGTTTCGAGCTGATGGCGGGCGACTGCCTGCAGGACGTCGTGCGCTGCTTTCCCCAGCAGCGCCTGCCCTTCGAGGGCGCCTCGGCCGGCCTGCCGTGGTATGCGCTGCTCGAGCTCTCGGACAGCGAGAGCGAGGCCCATGCGCGCGAGCGCTTCGAGGCCGTGGTCGGCGAGGCGATCGAGTCCGGTTTCGTGCGGGACGCGGTGATCGCCGAGTCCATGGCCCAGAGCAAGGCCCTGTGGCATCTGCGCGAGAGCATCCCGCTCGCCGAAAAGGAATCCGGCAAGAGCATCAAGCACGACGTCTCGATCCCCGTGTCGCGCATGGCCGCCTTCGTCCAGGACACCAATCGCGCCTTGCAACAGGCCTTTCCCGGGATCCGCCACGTGATCTTCGGCCACCTCGGCGACGGCAACCTGCACTACAACGTCGCCCGGGGCGCCGGCTGGACCGAAAAGGACCTGCTGTCGCGCCAGGAGGCCATCTACGAGCTCGTGCACGACAGCGTCCACGCCGTCGGCGGCTCGATCAGCGCCGAGCACGGCGTCGGGCAGCTCAAGCGCGACGTCCTGCCCCGCTACAAGGACCCGGTCGAGATGGCGCTGATGCATCGCATCAAGCAGGCCCTCGATCCCCGGGGCCTGATGAATCCCGGCAAGGTCCTCGGCTGAGGATCCGCGCCAGGAGCAAACCGACGACGATTCAGCGCCCGGTGAATCCCGGCAAGGTCTCCGGCTGAGGACGGTGCCGCCGGATGCGGCGTCCGGCGCGCCCCCTGGCATGCCGGAGCGGACGCCGGCGGCGCCTCCGCGGGATTCCCGGGTTACGGACGCTTCGGGTCGAAGTGCTTGCGCAGGCCCATCCAGGCGCGGTCGTAGTCGGATTGCAGGGTCGGACTGGACAGGGCCGCGGGGGAGGGCTGGATGACCCGGCGCGTCTCGAACATGAAGGCCATGGTGTCGCGGATGTAGTGCGCCTTGCCGGTGTCCTCGGCGCTCGCCTTGGCAAAGGTGTCGGCATCCGGACCGTGGGGGCTCATGGTGTTGTGCAGGCTGGCGCTGCCGGGCGAGAAGCCCTCGGCCTTGGCGTCGTAGGCACCCTGGATCAGGCCCATGAACTCGCCGGCGATGTTGCGGTGGAACCAGGGCGGGCGGAAGGTGTCCTCCATCGCCAGGATGCGCGGCGGGAAGATCGCCAGGTCCAGGTTCGCCGTGCCCGGGGTGTCCGAGGGCGAGGTGAGCACGGTGAAGATGCACGGATCGGGGTGGTCGAAACTGATCGAACCGATCACGTTGAAGCGCCGCAGGTCGTATTTGTAGGGCGCGTGCGTGCCGTGCCAGGCCACGACGTCCAGCGGCGAGTGGTCCAGGGTGGTGTGCCAGAATCCGCCGCCGAACCGCGCGACCAGTTCCGCCTCGCCGTCCACGTCCTCGTAGCGGGCGACCGGATACAGGAAGTCTCGCGCCTGGGCCAGGCCGTTCGAGCCGATCGGCCCCAGTTCCGGCAGGCGCAGCGGCGCGCCGAAATTCTCGAGCGCGTAGCCGCGCGCCGGGCCCTCGGGCAGTTCGACCAGGAAGCGCACGCCGCGCGGGATCACGGCGATCTCGCAGGGCGAGACCTCGAGCGTCCCCAGTTCCGTGCGCAGGCGCAGGGCGCCCGATTGCGGGACCAGCAGCATTTCCGCGTCGGCATCGTAGAAAAACCGGCCCTGCATCGAGCGGTTGGCGGCGTACAGGTGGATCGAGATGCCGGCCTGCTGGTCCCAGGCGCCGTTGCCGGCCCAGGTCCGCATGCCTTCCAGGAAGTCGGTCGGCGCCTCGGGCATCGGCTGCGGATTCCAGCGCAGGCGGTTGGGCGTCACCGGGCCGCGCAGATAGTCCTGGTTCCAGCCTGGGAACGCATCGCAGGGCGAGAACGCGGGCTGGGCGGCGGCCGGCCGGATCCGGTACAGCCAGGACCGGCGATTGTCGGCGCGGGGCGCCGTGAAGGCGGTCCCCGAAAGCTGCTCGGCGTACAGCCCATAGGGACAGCGTTGAGGGGAATTGCGGCCCTCCGGCAGGGCGCCCGGCAAGGCCTCGGTGGCGTGATGGTTGCCGAAACCGCTGAGGTAGTTATCCATGTCGTAACATTGTCCCGTTTAACGATACATTCAAAGTTTAAACCGTGAATGGTCCAGATGTGAAGCATTCTGCGGGTTCAGCGCTTCTGGCAGCCGGGACAGAAGTAGGTGGCGCGCTGGCCCTGGACGATGCGTCGGATCGGGGTGCCGCAGCGCGGGCAGGCGCGCCCCTCGCGCTCGTAGACCGCGGCGTGCAGCGTGAAATAGGCGCCGGGCGTGCCCTGGGCGTTCACGTAGTCGCGCAGCGTGCTGCCGCCCGATTCCAGGGCCTGCGAGAGTGTCTGCCGGATCGCGTCGCGCAGGCGCGCGCTGCGCGGCCGCGAGATCCGGCGGCCGGGCGTGCGCGGATCGATGCCGGCCTGGAACAGCGATTCCGAGGCGTAGATGTTGCCCACGCCCACGACGATGCGCCCGCCCAGCAGCAGGGCCTTGATCGACTGGGCGCGCGTCCGCAGGGCCTCGTGCAGGTGGTCGGGCGTGAAGCCCGGGTCGAAGGGCTCGATGCCCAGCCCCGCGAGCAGCGGGTGTTCGAGCAGCGGGCCGGCCTCGGCCGGATGCCACAGCACCGCCCCGAAGCGGCGCGGATCGTGCAGCAGGAAGCGCGCGCCGTCGAAGCGCCATTCGACGTGGTCGTGCTTGCGCAGGTCCTCGTCCAGGGGCGCGTGGCGCAGCGATCCCGACATGCCCAGGTGGATGATCTGGGTGCCATGCTCGAAGCGGATCAGCAGGTACTTGCCGCGGCGCTCGCAGGCGAGCACGCGGCGGCCCTCGAGGATCGCCGGCAGCGCGGCGGGCACGGGCCAGCGCAGGCGCGCCTCGTGCACCAGCAGGCGGCGCAGCACCCGGCCCGGCATGATCGTGGCAATTCCACGACGAGTGGTTTCAACTTCTGGCAGTTCGGGCATGGTAGGGTGATAACATCCTCATTCGATTGTGCAATTTTGCCACTTGACGCATTTTCTTTGCGTATCGGCTATGGTTACCGCAAATGAGATTTCCTGTATCCGCGTTCCCCGTGTTGCTGGCGCTGGTCGCCGCACACGGGGCGGCCCTGGCTGCCCCGCAGGTCGCCACGCCCGCCGAGCCGGTCGAAACCATTCATTTGCGTAGCGGCGAGCTGCCGGCCGTCACCCTCACGCCCGACATCCTGTATCGCATCCTCGTGGCCGAGATCGCCGCGCAGCGCGACATGTTCGACGATGCCGGGCAGACGCTGCTGGGCGTCGCGCAAGACACCCTCGATCCCAGGCTGGCCCGGCGTGCCTTCCAGATGGCGATGGCGGCGCGCAACATCCCGCTGGCGCTGCGCGCGGCGCGCCAGTGGGCCCTGCTCGAGCCGCAGAACCCCGAGGCGGTCGCCGCCTCGCTGGCGCTCGCGGCCTCCAACGGCCAGACGCAGGGGCTGGCCCAGACGCTGGCGCGCCGCATCCAGAAGGCCGAGGACCGCGACCAGGCCATCGTGCAGGCGGCCGGCATCGTGTCCAAGATGGCCGACAAGCACCTGGCGCTGGACGTCCTGGAAAAGGCGCTGGCGGGCGTGGCCGACACCTCGTCCTTTGCGCGCCTGGCCCTGGCGGACGCGGCCTGGGCCGCCGGCGACGCGCGGCGGGCCCTGGACGAGGCGCGGCGCGCGCAGACGCTGGACCCCGACTCGCAGGACGCGGCGCAGCGCGTGCTGGAATACGGCCTGCGGGTCGATCCCGAGGCGGCCGTCGCCCAGACCTTGCGCTATCTCGCCGCCCATCCCGACCAGCGCGCGCTGCACCTGCTGCTGGTCAGCCGCCTGACCTCGCGCGGCCAGTTCGAGCGGGCGCTGCAACTGCTCGAGGACATGCGCCGGCGCGCGCCCGAGGACTTCGACCTGCTCTACACCGAGGCCGAGGTCAATGCCCGCGCCGGCCGCTACGACGTGGCCATCGGCCTGCTCAACGACTACATCTCGGTCCAGAACCAGCGGCGCCAGTCCATCGACGACGGCGCGAGCAACGCCCAGTCCGATGCCTCGGACGCGCGCCTGCTGCTGGTGCAGATCGCCGAGCGGCGCGAGGACTACAAAGAGGCCATCCGCCAACTGCGGATGATCGACGAGCCGTCCCTGCGCTTCCAGGCGCGCATCCACGAGGCGGTGCTCGAGGGCAAGCTCGGCAACCTCGCCCAGGCGCGCGCCACCATCGACGCCATCCGCCCGGCCGACCGCCGCGAGCGCATCGTGCGCCAGCTCACCCTGGCCTCCATCTACCGGGACGCGGGCCGCAGCGACGAGGCGATCCAGATCCTGCGCACCGCGGATCGCGACATGCCCGATGCCGCCGAGATCAAGTACGACCTCGCCATGCTGCTCGAGCGCCAGGGCCGCAGCACCGAGTTCGAGACCCTCATGCGGCGCGTGATCGAGCTCGACCCCGACAACGCCAACGCCTACAACTCGCTGGGCTACACCTTCGCCGACGAGGGGCGCAACCTCGACGAGGCCCAGGGCCTGCTCGAGCGCGCGCTGGAGCTCGAGCCGGACAATCCCTACATCCTGGACAGCGTGGGCTGGTATCTCTTTCGCATCAAGGACTACGAGGCGGCGCTCGAATACCTGAGGCGCTCCTACGACAAGCTGCCCGCGGCCGACGTGGCCGCCCACCTGGGCGAGGTCCTGTGGACCCTGGGCCGCAAGCAGGAGGCGCGCGGCATCTGGGCCGAGGGCCGGCGCCAGGACGCCGACAACGAGACCCTGCTCGAGACCCTCAAGCGGCTCGGGGTGGAGCTCTCCGAATGAGATGGCTGCGCCTCCTGGCCATGGCGGCCGTGGCGCTGCTGCTGGCCTCCTGCGCGACGCCGGCGCGCATCGGCGGCGCCGGCCCGGCCTTCGAGCGCACCGGCCGCTTCGCCGTCTCGGTGCGCCCGGCCGACGGCCCGGCCCAGGCCGCGCAAGGGAATTTCGCCTGGCGCGACACCGGCGCCGCCTTGCGGCTGGACCTGCTCAGCCCCATGGGCGGCGTGCTCGCCCGCATCCTCGTCGAGCCCGGGCTGGCGGTCCTCGAGCGCGCCAACGGCGAGCGCGAGCGCGCCGAGGATCCGGACGCCCTGCTCGCCGAGATCTGGGGCGAGGCCATGCCGGTGGCGGGCCTGCGCGCCTGGATCCAGGGCCGGCCGTGGGCGGGCAGCGCGCTCGCCTCGGTCCGGCGCGACGGGCAGGGGCGCGTCACGCAACTGGTCCAGGACGGCTGGACCGTGAGCCTCTCGGACTACGACGATCGCGGCCCCGGGCGGCTGCGCCTGGCGCGCGACCAGGCGGGGCGCCGGATCAGCCTGCAACTGGTCGCCGACACGGACGCTCCGTAGGCGCATCCGGCCATGCGCAGCCTGTACGACCTGCCGGCCCCGGCCAAGCTCAACCTGTTCCTGCACGTCGTCGGGCGCAGGCCCGACGGCCACCATCTGCTGCAGACCGTGTTTCGCTTCATCGACCTGTCCGATGCCTTCGATTTCGAGCGCGTCGAGGGCGGCGAGCTCTCGCGCGAGGGCGACGTTCCGCCCGGCCTGCCGGAATCCGAGGACCTGGTGCTGCGCGCGGCGCGCGCCTTGCGGCAGGCCACGGGCGTCCCGTATGGCGCGCGGATCCACTACCGCAAGCGCATTCCGGCCGGCGGCGGCCTGGGCGGCGGCTCGAGCGATGCGGCCACCACGCTGATCGCCCTCAACCGCCTCTGGGGCACGGGCCTGGACCGCGCCGCCCTGATGCGCCTGGCCGTGCCGCTGGGCGCCGACGTGCCGGTGTTCGTGTTCGGCCAGCCCGCCTTCGCGCAGGGCATCGGCGAGGACCTGGCGGCGGTGGCGCTGCCCGATCGGGGCTACCTGGTGGTCCGCCCGCCCGTGCATGTGTCGACCGCCGAGGTTTTTGCCGCGCAGGATTTGACAAGAAACACGCCTTCGGTCAAAATTTCGGTCTTTGCTGATTGGCAGTCCAGGCATCAGGGCCTATATGGGCGCAATGACTTGGAGGATGTCGTCCTTTCGCGTCACCCGCAGGTCCTTTCTGCGCTACGGATGATGCGGGATGCGGGGCTCGATGCCCGCATGACGGGATCGGGCTCGTGCCTCTTTGCGCAGCTTGGCGATCTCGCCCAGGCGCGGATGCATCGAGACCGGATTATCAGTAAAATAGCGTCCTTTGAGGATGGTTCGATCCAGCAGGCGTGGGCGTGCGCCGGCCTGCACGATCATCCTCTGAGGCACTGGATCAGTGGTTAGTGTTGGGGAATCGCCAAGCTGGTTAAGGCACCGGATTTTGATTCCGGCATGCGAAGGTTCGAATCCTTCTTCCC
>JBIQHJ010000020.1:0-57191 GCA_044508625.1 Alcaligenaceae bacterium | reverse complement strand
GACGGCGTGATCGCCGACTTCACCGTGACCGAGCAGATGCTCAAGCAGTTCATCCGGATGGTGCATCCGCGCAGCATGCTGGCCCCCAGCCCGCGGATCATCGTCTGCGTGCCTTGCGGCTCGACCCAGGTCGAGCGCCGCGCCATCCGCGAATCGGCGCTGGGCGCCGGCGCGAGCCAGGTCTACCTCATCGAGGAGCCCATGGCCGCGGCCATCGGCGCCGGCCTGGCCGTCTCGGACGCCAGCGGCTCGATGGTGGTGGACATCGGCGGCGGCACCACCGAGGTGGCGATCATCTCGCTGGGCGGCATGGTCTACAAGGGCTCGGTGCGCGTGGGCGGCGACAAGTTCGACGAGGCCATCATCAACTACATCCGCCGCAACTACGGCATGCTGATCGGCGAGCCCACCGCCGAGCTCATCAAGAAGGAAATCGGCTCGGCCTTCCCGGGCTCCGAGATCCGCGAGATCGAGGTCAAGGGCCGCAACCTGTCCGAGGGCGTGCCGCGCAGCTTCACCGTGTCCTCGAACGAGATCCTCGAATCGCTGACCGATCCGCTCAACCAGATCGTCTCGGCCGTCAAGACCGCGCTCGAGCAGACCCCGCCCGAGCTCGGCGCCGACATCACCGACAAGGGGATCGCCCTGACCGGCGGCGGCGCCCTGCTGCACGACCTCGACCGCCTCCTCCAGGAGGAAACCGGCCTGCCCGTGGTGGTGGCCGAGGATCCCCTCACCTGCGTCGTGCGCGGCTGCGGCGAGGCCCTCGAGCACCTCGAACGCCTTGGCGGGGTCTTCATCTACGACTGAACGCTGGGCTTGGGCGCGCCGGGCCCCGCCTGGGCGGCGGTTCGGCGGGCAGGCCGCCGGACACCATGCAAGAACACGGGACACTCAGACTCTTCAAGCGCGGCCCCAGCGTCGACGTCCGTCTGTTCCTCCTGCTCGTGTTGTGCCTGGCCCTGCTGGTGGTCGACGCCCGCTCGGCGCTGCTCGCCCCCGTGCGCCAGGCCCTGGCCGTGGCCATCTATCCCTTCCAGCGCGTGGCCCTGGCGCCGCGCGACGCCATGGACTACATCGATAGCTGGACGCACGCCGCGACGCTCGCGCGCGACGAGCAGGACGCCCTGCGCCGCCAGCACATCGAGATGGCGCAGCTCTCGACGCACGCCGCCCAGCTTGCCGCCGAGAACGAGCAACTGCGCCGCCTGCTCAACATCTCCGAGGAAATCTCGCAGCACTCGGTCGCGGTCGAGGTCTTCTACGTGCCGCCCAATTTCTTCAGCCACCGGCTGGTGTTCAACAAGGGCACGCGCGACGGCATACGGCCGGGCATGCCGGTGATCGACGAGGGCGGGGTGGTCGGCCAGATCATCCGCGTGACGCCGTACTCCTCCGAGGCGGCCCTGCTGATCGACGACCAGGTGTCGATCCCGGTGCAGGTGCTGCGCAACGGCCTGCGCCTGATCGCATTCGGCAGCAACGAGGTCGGCAAGATCGAGGTCCGCTACCTGACGGCCAGCGCCGACGTGCGGGAGGGCGATACACTGGTGACCAGCGGCATCGGCGGCCTGTTCCCGGCGGGCCTGCCGGTGGGCCGCATCGAAAAGGTGGACCGAGATCCGGGGACCGGCTTCGCGATGGCCGTCGCGCAGCCCCTGTCGCACCCCGAGCGCTATCGGCATTTCCTGGTCCTGCGGGTGGACGTGGACGGCGCGCCGGGGCCGTCGCAGGAGGCTGCGCATGAATAACCGAGCAAGCCGGGGCGGCACCTCGTCGCTGGCGGCCCTGCAGCCGATCGACGCTTCGCCCTTCCACCGGCCCTCCCACCCCTTCTTCGTGTGGGGCACCCTGCTCTTTGCCTGGGTCGTGTCCCTGCTGCCCTGGCGGATGTGGCAGCCCACGCCCGACATCCTGCTGCTGGTGCTCGCCTTCTGGTGCCTGCACGAGCCCCGGCGCGTGGGCCTGCTGACCGCCTTCGTCCTGGGCCTGCTGATGGACGTGCACGATTCCGAGCTGCTGGGGCTGCACGCGCTGGGCTACGTGCTGGTCGCATACGGCGCCATCGTGCTGCGCCGGCGGCTCGAGCACTTCAGCACGCTGGTGCAGGCCCTGCACATGCTGCCGGTGCTCGTGGTGGCGGCCACGGTCGTGACCCTGCTCGGATCCTGGCTCAACGGCGAGTGGGCGGGATGGGACTGGCTATGGTCGGCGCTGATCACCGCCGTGCTGTGGCCCCTGGCCGACATCCTGCTGTTCCTGCCCCAGCGCCGCCTCGACGATGCGGACGTGAACGCCGTCTGAGCGCCCGGCCGGGATATGTTCGAGTTCAGGAAGACCAACTACCGCCAGAAGCAGACCGTCCTGCTGCGCGCCTGGGTGGCGGGGATCTTTGCCCTGGCCTGCCTGCTGCTGCTGGTGGCGCGGCTGTGGCATCTGCAGGTGGTGCGCTACGAGAGCCTGGCCGCGCGCGCCGACCAGAATCGCATCACCATCGTGCCCATCCCGCCGCGCCGCGGCCAGATCGTCGACCGCAACGGCGAGGTGCTCGCCCGCAACCATCGCGACTACACCCTGTCGGTGACGCGGGCCAACGTCCAGGGCGACGTCGAGCGCCTGCTCGACCAGCTCGGCGAACTGGTCTACCTGAGCCCCGGCGACCGGCGCCGCTTTCTGCGCCTCTACGGGCAGAGCGGGCGCTACGCCCCGGTGCTGCTGCGCAACAACCTGAACGACGTCGAGGCCTCGTGGTTCGCCGTGCATGCGTACCGCTTCCCCGGCGTCACGCTGGAGGCGCGCTGGGTGCGGTCCTATCCGCGGCACGAATCGGCCGCGCACGTCCTGGGCTTCGTCGGCCGCATCTCGGAGGAGGACGAGCAGCGGCTCGAGGAGACCGGCCAGCTCGGCAACTATCGCGGCACGCTGGTGATGGGCAAGAAAGGCATCGAGAAGACCTGGGAGCGGACCCTCCATGGCCGCACCGGCGTCGAGGAGCTCGAGGTCACCGCCGTCGGCCGGCCCGTGCGCGTGCTCAGCCGCAGCGACCCGCGGCCGGGGGCCAACCTCGAGCTCTCGCTGGACGCCGGCCTGCAGGCCCTGGCCGAGTCGCAGTTCGAGGGCAAGCGCGGCGCCCTGGTGGCGATCGAGCCCAAGACGGGCGAGGTCCTCGCCTTCGTGTCGGCGCCGTCCTTCGACCCCAACCTGTTCGTCGACGGCATCGACGTCGAAAACTGGCGCAATCTCAACGAGTCCCCCGACCATCCCCTGATCAACCGGCCGCTCTACGGGACCTATCCGATCGGCTCCACCTACAAGCCCTTCGTCGCGCTCGCGGCCCTCGAGATGGGCCTGCGCTCGGCGCGGGAATCGGTGCCCGATCCCGGCTATTTCGAGCTGGCCGGCCAGCGTTTCCGCAATGCCGCGGGCGCCGTGTACGGCCCCACGGACATGCACCGCGCGATCGTGGTGTCCTCGGACACGTATTTCTTTTCCCTGGGGGCGATGATGGACATCGACGCCCTGCATGACTTCAGCAAGCAGTTCGGCTTCGGCCAGATCACGGGCATCGACCTCGACGGCGAGCGGCGCGGCGTGCTGCCTTCGCGCGAATGGAAGCGGCGGACCTACAAAAAGCCCGACCAGCAGCACTGGTACCAGGGCGAGACGGTGTCGGTGGCGGTCGGGCAGGGCTACAACGCCTTCACCCTGCTGCAGCTCGCGCAGGCGACCTCGGTGCTCGCCAACGACGGCGTCTACATGAAGCCCCACCTGGTCCGGCGCATCATCGATCCCCTCACCGGCGAATTCGAATACCCGGTGACCGGGCCGCAGTACACCATCCCGCTCAAGCCCCGCGACCTCCAGGTGGTGCGCGACGCCATGGTCGACGTGATCCGCAAGGGAACGGCACGGCGGGCCTTCGAGGGCGCGGCCTACCAGGCGGCCGGCAAGACCGGCACGGCGCAGGTCTACAGCCTGCGGGGCGCCAAGTACCGCGCGGGCTCCGTGGACGAGCGGCTGCGCGACCACGCGCTGTTCATGGCGTATGCCCCGGTCGAGGATCCGCAGATCGCGGTCGCGCTGATCGTCGAGAACGGCGGCTGGGGCGCCTCGGTGGCCGCGCCGATCGCGCGCAAGGTGTTCGACTACTGGCTGGACCCGGCGCGGCGGGCCGCGCGCAGCGAGCGGCTGCGCATCGAGCAGGAGGCCGCCGCCTCGCAGCATGCCCCGGCCGCCGTGCCGCGGCCCGAGATCTCGGAGGAGCCCGCGCCCGAGGGCGAGCCGCCCGAGCCCGCGCCCCTGCCCTCGTCCGACCCGCGCGTCCCCGGCGAGCCGCCCGGCGGGGAGGAACCGTCCGATCCGGAGGAATCGCCATGAGGCTCGTTCTGCTGGCCGTGCGCCGCATGCTGGGGGCGCTGGACTGGCCGCTGCTGGCCCTGCTGGTCATCATGGCGGTGATCGGCATGGCCACCATGCATTCGGCGGTGGGCAACACGGACTGGCGCTTCGCCGACCAGTTCCGCAACTTCATCATCGCGTTCGCGGCGATGTGGGTGGTGGCGATGCTGCGTCCGGCATTCATCATGCGCACCGCCCCGTACTTCTACGTGTTCGGCCTGGGCCTGCTGGTGGCGGTGATGTTCTTCGGCGCGACCAGCAAGGGGGCGACGCGCTGGCTCGACCTGGGCATCATCCGGATCCAGCCCTCCGAGATGATGAAGATCGCCGTGCCGCTGATGCTGGCCTGGTATTTCCAGCGCCACGCCGCCAGCGCCATGCGGGTGCGCGACTTCCTGGTGGCGGGGGTGCTGCTGCTGGTGCCCGCCGCGCTGATCATCGACCAGCCAGACCTGGGCACGGCCCTGCTGGTGCTGGCCTCGGGCTTCTGCGTCATCTATTTCGGCGGGCTGTCGTTCAAGCTGCTCGCGCCGGTGATCCTCATCGTGGTCGCGTCGCTGGGCACCCTGATCTATTACGAGGACCAGATCTGCCAGCCCGAGGTGGACTGGGTGGTGCTGCACGACTACCAGAAATACCGCGTCTGCGTGCTGCTCAACCCGGGCTCGGACCCCTTGGGCAAGGGTTTCCACACCATCCAGTCGATGATCGCGGTCGGGTCCGGCGGGGTCTACGGCAAGGGCTACATGCAGGGCACCCAGTCGCACCTGGACTTCATCCCCGAGCGCACCACGGACTTCATCTTCGCGGTCTACGCCGAGGAGTTCGGCCTGTACGGCAGCGTCATGCTGCTGATCCTCTACGCCCTGATCGTCCTGCGGGGCCTGACCATCACCATCCGCGCCCCGACCCAGTTCGGGCGCCTGCTCGCGGGCGCGATGTCCATGATGATGTTCGTGTACGTGTTCGTGAACGTGGGGATGGTCACGGGCGTGCTGCCCGTGGTGGGGGTGCCGCTGCCGTTCATGAGCTACGGCGGCACGGCCCTGATGACCCTGGGCATCGCCTGCGGCCTGCTGATGAGCATCAGCCGGCACCAGCCCGTGCGCGACTAGGGCCTGGTGTGGACGGGCCCCGGGGCCCGTTCAGCCGGCCGGCGGATACAGGCCCGCGAGCAGGCGGGCGACCGGCGCGGGCAGCCCCAGGCGGTCGAGCTCGGCGACGGGGATCCAGGCCTCGCCGGGCGCCGGCTCGCCGGGCGGCTGCCCGCAGCGCAGCAGCCATGGCGCGATGCGCAGGCGGAAATGCGTGAACTCGTGGTCGAAGCACGCCAGCGCGAGCGGCCCCGGCGCCCCCGGCGCATGCCTCGCGCACGCGGCCCGCAGCTCGTCGGGCGTGTCGAATTGCGGCAGGCTCCACAGTCCGCCCCAGATCCCGGCCGGCGGGCGCCTGCGCAGCAGGATCCGGCCCGCGCATTCCACGACCAGCATCAGGCCGTCGCGCTCGGGCCGCGCGCGCCGGACGCGCGGGGAGGGCAGCTCGTGCTGGCGTCCCTGGAGGCGGGCCTGGCAATCGTCGGCGAGTGGGCATTGCGCGCAGTCGGGCTGGCGGCGCGTGCAGATCATCGCGCCCAGGTCCATCTGGCCCTGGGTGTAGGCGCGCATGTCCAGGTCGGGCGGCGCGGCGTCCAGCACGGCCTGGGCGTGGACCCACAGGCGGCGGCTGACGGGACCCGAGGCGGGATCGCCCTCGACGGCGAAGTAGCGCGCCAGCACGCGCCGCACATTGCCGTCCAGGATGGGGCGGCGCGTGCCGAAAGCGAAGGCGGCGATCGCCGCCGCGGTCGAGGGGCCGATGCCGGGCAGCTCCGCCAGCGCCTCGGGCTCGCGGGGAAAGCGTCCGCCGTGCCGGTCGCGCACGGCCTGCGCGCAGCGCTGGAGGTTGCGGGCGCGCGCGTAGTAGCCCAGGCCCGCCCAGGCGTGCATCACCGCGTCGGCCGGCGCATCGGCCAGCGCCAGGACGTCGGGGAAGGCGTCCAGGAACCGCTGGTAGTAGGGGATGACGGTGGCCGCCTGCGTCTGTTGCAGCATGATCTCGGACAGCCAGATCCGGTACGGATCGCGCGTGCCCTGCCAGGGCAGGTGGTGGCGCCCCGCGCGCCGCTGCCATTGGACGATGCGCTGCGCCGCGCCGGGCGCCGCGCCGGCCATCAGAAGCGCGTGCGGCGCGTCACCGACAGGCGGGCGGCGGCCGCGCCGAGGATGACGACCACCGCCCCGGCCAGGGCGAGGTCGGCGGCCGCGGGCAGCGCGACCGACCATTCGATGCCATAGCTGCGGGCGAAGCGCCCGAGGATCTCGTTCAGGGGGACCAGCGCCAGGCGCGCGAGCGCGAGCGCGAGCAGGCTCGCGGCCAGCCCGGTCAGCGCGCCCAGGTACAGGAAGGGCCGGCGCACGAAGCTCTCGGTGGCGCCGACCAGGCGGGCGACGGCGATCTCCTCGCGCTGCGTCAGGGCCTGCAGGCGCACGGTGTTGAACACCGTGGCCAGCACCACCACCGCCACGGCCGCGGCCAGCAGCCCCACGCCCCAGCGCACGAAGGACAGCAGCGACTCGAGGCGGCGCACCCAGTCGCTGTCGAGCTGCACGTGGTCGACGCCCGGCCATTGCCTCCATTGCTCGGCCAGCGCGGTGGCCTGGCGGGCCGGCGCCTCGCTGTCGCGCAGGGTCACCACGATGGCGTCGGGCAGGGGATTGTCGGGCAGCGCCGCCAGCGCCTGGGCCCAGGCGGGCTCGGCGCGCAGGGTCTCGAGCGCCTTTTCGCGCGGCAGCAGCGTGGCGCTGGCCACCGCCTCGGCCGATTCGCTGCGGATGCGCTCGAGCAGGGCCCGCTGCCCGGCCGCCGCGACGTCCGGCGCGAGGAACAGCGTCAGTTGCGGCGCGACCGAGAGCTGGCGGGCCAGGGGCTGGCTGGATTGCAGCACGGAGGCGCCCAGGATCGGCACGGCCAGCATCAGCGCGATGACCACGATGTTGGCGATCGACGAGAGCGGATGCAGGCGCAGCCGGCGCAGGGCGACCCGCAGGGCGTACCCGTGGTGGCGCAGCCAGCGGTGTACCGGACTGCCTTCGTGCCGCGCGCCGGCGACGCCCCCTTGGCGCGGCGCGCCTTCCCCGCCGCGGGCGGGTTCGCGCCTGGGATTGCCCGGCGCGTTCATGCCGGGACTCCGGGAATGTCGTTGAAGCGGCCGGCATCCAGGTGCAGGGTGCGGCGGGCGTAGCGCGCCATGAGGCCGGTGTCGTGCGAGGCGATGAGGGTGGTGACGCCCACCTGGTTGAAGTCGCGGAATACGTCCATGATGTGCTGCGCGCTGGTGTGGTCCAGGTTGGCGGTCGGCTCGTCGGCGATGAGGATGGCGGGGCGGCCGACGATGGCGCGCGCGATCGCCAGGCGCTGCTGCTCGCCGCCGGACATCTCGATGGGGTTGAGGTCCTCCTTGCCGCGCAGGCCGACCTTTTCCATCGCCGCGCGCGCCCGCGCGGTGGCGGTGGCGCGGTCCAGGCCGATGACCGCCAGCGGCAGGCGCACGTTGTCGATCGCATTGCGATCGAACAGCAGGTGGGCGTCCTGCAGGATCACGCCGACGGTGCGCCGCAGGTAGGGGCGGGCGCGCGCGGCGAGGCGGTCGATCCGGTGGCCGTTGACGGTGACCGCGCCGCGGCTGGGAGGCTCGAGGCCGCCCACGAGCTTGAGCAGGGTGGACTTGCCCGCGCCGGAGGGCCCCGAGACGAAGATGAATTCCCCCGGGTCGATCCGGAAGTTGACGTCGGCGAGGATGTTGCGTCCGCGGCCGAAGGATTTGAAGACGTGCTGAAACTCGATCATCTGCGCGTATGGTGGCGCGAGCCACGGAAAGCCATAGGATTGCCAGGGATATCCCGCATGTCTCTAACGGCCTGTAACAGGCTACGATTTGAACCCTGACGGGGCAATCCAGAAGATTGTATTCCGTGTTCATCAATGCCACTTGCTCACAGGAAGGGACTTTTATGAAATTCACAAAAATCGCGGCCGTATGCGCGGCGCTGACGTTTGCGGCGGGTGCCGCGCAGGCGGGCGAGACCTACAATACGGTCAAGCAGCGTGGATTCGTCCAATGTGGGGTGAATACGGGGCTGCCGGGCTTTTCGCAGGCCGACAGCAAGGGCGAATGGAAAGGCCTGGACATCGACATGTGCCGCGCCGTCGCGGCCATGGTGTTCGGCGACGCCTCCAAGTTCAAGGTCACGCCCCTCACCACCCAACAGCGCTTCACCGCCCTCCAGTCGGGCGAGGTCGACGTGCTGACCCGCAACACCACCGTGACCATGACGCGCGACACGACGCTCGGACTCATGGGCGCCGGCGTCAACTACTATGACAGCCAGGGCGTGCTCGTGAAAAAGAGCCTCGGCGTCAAGAGCGCCAAGGAACTCGGCGGCGCGGCGGTCTGCGTGCTGCAGGGCACCACCACCGAGCTCAACCTCGCCGACTGGTTCCGCGCCAACAAGCTCGACTTCAAGCCCGTCGTCATCAATACCTCCGAGGAGGGCTTCCGCACGTTCGAATCCGGCCGCTGCGACGTGGTGACCAGCGACAAGTCCCAGCTCGCCAGCCTGCGCGCCTCGTCGGCCTCGCCCGACGACTACATCATCCTGCCCGAGAACTTCTCCAAGGAACCCCTCGGCCCGATGGTGCGCCAGGGCGACGACGAGTGGTTCATGGTCGTGCGCTGGGCCCTGAACACCATGGTCGAGGCCGAGGAATACGGCATCACCTCCAAGAACGTCGACGAGATGACCAAGAGCTCCAACCCCAACATCCAGCGCATCCTGGGCGTGTCGGGCGACATGGGCAAGGGCCTGGGCCTCGACAAGAAATGGGGCTACAACATCGTCAAGCTGGTGGGCAACTATGGCGAGTCCTTCGAGCGCAACCTGGGCATGGGCTCGCCGCTCAAGCTCGAGCGCGGCCTGAACGCGCAGTGGACCAACGGCGGCGTGATGTACGCCCTGCCGGTACGCTGATCGCGCCGGGGCAGCGACGGCACGCCGGGGGCGGGGCTCCCGGCGTGCCGCATTCCGGCGGCCGCCGCCGTCTCACCGCCTGAGATCCCATGACAGACCATACCTCACGCGCCCGCGCACCCCGGCGTCGCCGGTGGTCCTGGAACGATCCGGCCACGCGCGCGCTGATCTACCAGGTGCTCATCCTCGGGCTCGTCGGGCTCGGGGTCTGGTACCTGGCCTCCAACACCCTCCACAATCTCGCCGCGCGCAACATCTCGACGGGCTTCGCCTTCCTTCACGAGGAGGCCGGGTTCGCGATCGGCGAATCCATGGTCGAATATTCGCCCGCCGACACCTACGGCCACGCGGTGGTGGTGGGCCTGCTCAACACCTTGCGGGTCTCGGTGATCGGCGTGATCGCCGCGACCCTGTTCGGGACCCTGCTCGGGATCAGCCGCCTGTCCAAGAACTGGCTGATCTCGCGCCTGGCGGGCCTCTACATCGAGGTCATGCGCAACATCCCGCTGCTGCTGCAACTGCTGTTCTGGTATGCTGTCATCACCGAGCTCATGCCCGGCCCGCGCCAGGCGCTCTCGCCCCTGCCCGACGTGTACCTGTCCAACCGCGGCCTCAAGATCCCCTGGCTCAAGGGCGATGCGATGGACTGGATCTTCGGCGGCCTGGCGCTGGCGATCATCCTCATCGTGCTCGTGGCGCATTGGGCGCGCCGGCGGCAGGACGCGACCGGGCGGATCTTTCCCCTGGTCCGCGTCGCGATCGCGCTGCTCGTCGCCGTGCCGGCGCTCGCGTGGTTCCTCAGCGGCGGCACGCTCGAGCTCGACCGTCCCGAGCTCAAGGGCTTCAACTTCCAGGGCGGCCTGAATATGTCCCCCGAATTCGCCGCGCTGCTGGCCGGCCTGGTGATCTACACCTCGGCCTTCGTGGGCGAGGTCGTGCGCTCGGGCATCCAGGCCGTCAACCAGGGCCAATGGGAGGCCGCGTCCTCGCTGGGCCTGTCGCGCCGCCGCATGCTGCGGCTGGTCATCCTGCCCCAGGCCATGCGGGTGATCATCCCGCCGATGACCAGCCAGTACCTCAACCTCACCAAAAACAGCTCGCTCGCGGTGGCCATCGGCTATCCGGACATCGTGGCCGTCACCAACACGATCCTGAACCAGACCGGCCAGGCGATCGAGGGCATCATGATCATCATGGCGGCCTACCTCGTGGTCAGCCTGTCGATCTCGGTCTTCATGAACTGGTACAACAAGCGCATCGCGCTGGTGGAGCGATAAGCCATGGACAGCGCAATTCCAGGCACCGGGCGCCAGCCGCCGCGCACCGAGACCGGCCCGCTGGGCTGGATCCGGTCGCGCCTGTTTTCCTCCCCGCTCAACGCGATCCTGACCATCCTCGCGCTGTGGCTGCTGCTGATGGCGATCCCGGCGCTGATCGACTACCTGCTGGTCAAGCCGGATTTCGCCGCGACCACGGCTGCCCAGTGCCGCGAGACCGGCGGCTATTGCTGGGCCTTCATCCGTGAAAAGCACCGCCTCATCCTGTTCGGCATCTATCCGTACGACGAGCAGTGGCGCCCGCTGCTGGCCTCGGTGATCCTCGTCGCGGTGATCATCTGCAGTTGCATCCGCTGGTTCTGGAAGCCCTTCCTCGGCCTGCTGTGGGTGGCGGCCCTGGTCGCCGTGGGCATCCTGATGTGGGGCGGCATCCTCGGCCTGAGCTATGTCGAGAACAGCCGCTGGGGCGGCCTGCCGCTGACCCTGATCCTCTCGACCTTCGGGATCGCCTTCGCCTTTCCCTTCGGCCTGCTGCTGGCCCTGGGGCGGCGCTCGCACATGCCCGGCGTCAAGGCCGTCTGCGTGGTCTACATCGAGCTCATCCGCGGCGTGCCGCTGGTCAGCCTGCTGTTCATGTCCTCGGTGATGCTGCCGCTGTTCCTGCCCGAAGGCTTCTCGATCGACAAGCTGCTGCGCGCGCAGATCGCGATCATCCTGTTCGCGGCGGCCTACGTGGCCGAGACCGTGCGCGGGGGCCTGCAGGCGATCCCCAAGGGACAGTACGAGGGGGCGGACTCCCTCGGCCTGAGCTACTGGCAGCAGATGCGCAAGATCATCCTGCCCCAGGCCCTCAAGATCGTGATCCCGCCGCTGGTGGGGATCTTCATTTCCCTGTTCAAGGATACCTCGCTGGTGGTGATCATCGGCATCTTCGACCTGACCCAGGCCGCCAAGGCCGCCGTCTCGGACGCGGTGTGGCGCGGATTCAGCACCGAATCCTACCTGTTCATCTCGGTCATCTACTTCATATTCTGCTTTTCGATCTCTCGTTACAGCCTGTCGCTCGAGCGCCAGCTCGACCAGGGACAGCATCGTTAACGCCATTGCGCCGGCGGGGCGGATCCCGCCGGCAACAGGAGCCCGCGGACCATGTCTGAACCCATCATCCGCCTCAAGAACGTCAACAAGTGGTATGGACAGTTCCACGTCCTGCGCGACCTGAACCTGGACGTCGCGCCCAGCGAGCGGATCGTGATCTGCGGGCCGTCGGGATCGGGCAAGTCGACCATGATCCGCTGCATCAACCGCCTCGAGGAGCACCAAGAGGGCCAGATCATCGTCGACGGCGTCGAGCTCACCAACGACCTCAAGCAGATCGAGGCCATCCGCCGCGACGTGGGCATGGTGTTCCAGCATTTCAACCTGTTCCCCCACATGACGGTCATGGAAAACCTGACGCTCGGCCCGATATGGGTGCTCAAGCGCCCCAAGGCCGAGGCCGAGGCGACCGCCCGCAAATACCTCGAGCGCGTGCGCATCCCCGAGCAGGCCGACAAGTATCCGGGCCAGCTCTCGGGCGGCCAGCAGCAGCGCGTGGCCATCGCCCGCTCGCTGTGCATGAACCCCAAGATCATGCTGTTCGACGAGCCGACCTCGGCCCTGGACCCGGAAATGGTCAAGGAGGTGCTGGACGTCATGGTCGAGCTCGCCGAGGAGACCGGCATGACCATGCTGTGCGTCACGCACGAGATGGGCTTTGCGCGCAAGGTGGCCGATCGCGTGATCTTCATGGACCACGGCGAGATCATCGAGGAAAACGCGCCCGACGAGTTCTTCGACAATCCCCGCAACGAGCGCACCAAGCTGTTCCTCAGTCAGATCCTGCATTGAAGCCTTAAATACGCTTACAAGCCATGCGGGGATTCTTGCTAGGATTTCGTCCGTAGCTCTTACATTTCCATGACAAGGAGAACGGCGATGGGAATCCTGGCATATCGCGCCGCGCGCATCGCGGGCATCGGCGGCCTGGCCGTGCTGACGGCTTGCGCCAACATGAGCCCGCAGGGTCAGAACACGGCGGTGGGGGCGGGGGCGGGCGCCGCCATCGGCGCCGGCCTGGGCGCCCTCATCGGCGACACCAGCCAGAGCGCGCTGATCGGCGCGGGCATCGGCAGCGTGCTCGGCGGCGTGGTGGGCTACAACTGGAAAGGCATCAAGCGCGACGTCGAGAGTTCCGGCGCCACGAGCCTGGGCGTCGCGGTGATCGAGATGCCCGACGGCACGCTCAAGGTCAACATCCCCAGCAACGTTTCCTTCGACACCGGCAAGGCCGTCCTCAAGCCCGAGCTGCTGCCGGTGCTCGACAGCGTGGCGCGGGCGCTCACCCAGCATCCCGAGCTGCGCGCCAAGGCGATCGGCTACACGGACAGCACCGGCTCCGACGCGATCAACCTGCCGCTGTCGCAGCGGCGCGCCACCGCGGTGACGCAGCACCTGGCGAGCCAGGGCGTGGCCGCCGACCGGCTGACGGCCGAAGGGCGCGGCGCGGCCAACCCCGTCGGGGACAACGCCACGCCCGAGGGCCGGACGCTGAACCGCCGGGTGGAACTCTTTCTCTATGCGGTGAAGCAGTAGCTGCGGCGAAGCAGCAGCGTGCGGACGCTGCGGGCATGAAAGAGGCGCGTGGCACGGGACGGTGCGGGTGACCGATCACCATCCGATTTCGGCGATTGGAGTACAATTAAAAGGCCTCCGTCACCGAGTCTCGCCGTGCCCGATCCCAGAAATCCCGAGCCCGAGTCCGGGCAGCCGCCTGCAAAGCCCAGGTCCTCGCTGTTCGTGGGCTCGACCGAAAAGACCTTCCGGGTGCTGCATGCCTTCGACGGCGCGCAGCGCCACATGACGCTGGCGGACATCGCGCGGGCCGCCGGCCTGGACCGCAGCGCCGCGCAGCGGCTGGTCTACACGCTCGAGCACCTGGGCTACCTGCGCCGCATCCCGGATACGCGCAGCTACGGCCTGACGCCCAAGATGCTGCAGTTCTCCTACAACTACGTGCGCGCCAACGAGCTGATCGACAAGGCATCCCCCTACCTGCTGGACATCAGCCGGATGCTGGGCGAGACGACCAACCTGCAAGAGCTCGACGGCCACGAGATCGTGTTCGTCGCGCGCTTTCCGGGCCATCACCTGGTCAACGTGGACATCGCGGTCGGCAGCCGCCTGCCCGCGTACTTCACCGCCTCGGGCACGGCCATCCTCTCGCGCCTGTCCGAGGAACGGCGCGCCGGGATCCTGGCGCAGACCCGCCTCTCGGCGATCACGCCGCATACCGAGACCAATCCCGACAGGCTGCTGGAACGGGTGCGGCGCGCCGCCCAGCGCGGCTACGCCATCGTCGCCAATGAGACCGTGCTGGGCGACATCTCGGTGGCGGCGCCCATCATCGACCATCTCGGGGCCGCGGTGGCGGCGATCAACATCTCGGTGCCGACGACCCGCTGGACGGTGGCGCGCGCCGAGGCCGAGCTCGCGCCGCACGTGCAGGTGGCGGCGACCTCCATCTCGCGCTCCAAGTTTTCCGCATATTCCCGCTAGGCCGGCATGCCCTCGAATTCCCGCAGCAGCGGGGCGAGCTCGGCCCGCAGCGCCGCCTGCAGTTCGTGGGCGGGCGAGACCAGCGGATCGAGGACCTCGGGCGCGTCCACGCCGATCATGTCCATCACCGACTTCATGGGGCCGGGATTGGTTTCCGCGAACACCAGGTTCATCAAGGGGATCAGGCGCCGGTGCAGCGCGATCGCCTCGAGGGTGCGCCCGCCGCCGGCGAGCTCGTGGATCCTGCGCCAGGCGTGCGGCAGCAGGCTGGCGGTGACGACCACGCCGCCGCGCGCGCCCGCCGCCACGTGCAGGGGAAAGAGGGTGTCCTCGCCGCTCAGCACGGCGAAGGAGTCGTCCACGCCCGCGATGGTGCGGAGGAAATGGTACATGTCGGTGTTGCATGCCTTCATGCCGATGATGCGCTCGTGGCGCGAGAGCTCGTGCAGCACCTCGGGGGCCACGGCGATCCGGGTGCGGTAGGGGATCTCGTAGATCAGGATGGGCAGCGGCGAGGCGTCGGCATAGCGCAGGAAATAGTCGCGCAGGCCGGCCTGGGTGGGCGTGGTGTAGTAGGGCGTCAGCACCATCAGGGCGTCGGCGCCGGCGGCCGCGAAATCGTGCCCGGCTCGCAGCGCGTCATGGAAGCCCGGATCCAGCACGCCCGGGATCACCGGGACATGGCCGTCGACGGTGCGTACGGTCAGCTCGGCCATGCGGATCCGCTCGGCCCGCGGCAGCGCGCCGTATTCGCCAGTCCCCCCCAGCGGCACGATGCCGTCGATCCCCTGGCGCAGCAGGTAGCGGACCAGGGCCTGCGCGGCCTCCACGTGGATCGAGTCGCCGGCATCGACCGGGGTGGGGATCGCGGGCAGCACCCCGCGCAACTGGCTTGCGTTCAACATGAAATAGATCCTGGAGGATAGGTAAGGAATGAGATTCCGCCGGCCGGCTTCCTCAGCCGGACAGGCTGCGGTGGCGCAGGCGGTCGGCCACCCAGATCAGTGTCGCGATGAACAGGAACAGGCACGTCGAGACGGCGGCGATCACCGGCGAGATCTGCAGCGTCACCTCGTCCCAGAACTGCTTGGGCAGGGTGGCGTTGAGGCCGCCCGACGAGAACAGCGCGATCGTCAGCTCGTCGAACGAGGTCGCGAAGGCGAACAGGAAGGACGACAGCAGCCCGGCGCCCAGGATGGGGAAGGTCACGTGGCGCAGCGTGGCCCAGGGGCGCGCGCCCAGGCTCTGGGCGGCCAGGTCGAGCCGCGTGTCGTAGTTGCGCAGCACCGCCATCATGGTGATCACGACGTAGGGGACGGCCACGACCGTGTGGGCCAGGGTCAGGCCGAAGGCGGAGCCCACCAGGCCGAGGCGCGCAAAGAAATAGAAGATGCCCACGGCGATGATCATCCGCGGCACCACGATGGGCGACAGCACGAACGCCAGCATGGCGGACTTGCCGCGCAGGTCCGACCTCACCAGCAGGAAGGCCACGGGCGTGCCGATCAGCATGGCCAGCAGGCCGGTGCCCACGCCGACGATGAGCGAGCGCGAGATCGCCTGCATCCAGACGGGCGAGGCGAACATCTGCTCGTACCATTGCAGCGAGAAGCCCTGCGGGGGCCAGTTCAGGCCCGAGCCCGAGTCGAAGGACAGGGGGATCATCAGGAAGGCCGGCGCGCTCAGGAACACCAGCGCCAGCAGCACGATGGCCCAGAGCCCGCGCGAGGCGCCTTCGGCCGCCTTGCGGCGGCGCCCCGGCAGCCTCGGCCAGAGCGCGGCGGCCCGGTCCGACAGCGCCGCCAGCAGCGACAGGACGGCATTCCCGGCGCGGCGCATCGGCCCGTTGCGATCGCCCGCCGAGGCGCGCGCCGACACGCCGCCGGCCATCGTGGACAGGCCCAGGATCTTGTCGTAGATCGCGAAGACCAGCAGCACCACGGCGAGCAGCAGCACGGACACCGCCGCGGCGAACTCCCAGTTGAGGGTCTGCTGGATCTGGTCGATGATGATCTGCGTGATCATCGTCTCGCGCCGCCCGCCCAGGAGGGCGGGCGTGATGAAGAAACCGATGGCGGTCACGAACACCATGATGGCGGCCGCCGCCACGCCGGGCATCGAAAGCGGAAAGTAGACCTTCCAGAACGCCGTGCCGGGGCGCGCGCCCAGCGTGGCGGCGGCGCGCGGCAGGTTGCGGTCGATGTTCTCCATGACCGACAGCATCGTCAGCACGGCCAGGGGCATCAGCGCATGCACCATGCCGACCAGCACGCTGCCGAAGTTATAGAGGAGGTTGGCCGGGGCGTCCAGGATGCCCAGCGCCTGCAGCATCTGGTTGACCACGCCGTTGCGGCCCAGCAGCACGACCCAGGCGAAGGTGCGTACCAGGAAGCTGGTCCAGAACGACAGCAGCACCCAGAACAGCAGCGAGGCCTTGCGGCGCGCCGCGAGGCTGGAGATCAGGTAGGCCACGGGATAGCCCGCGACGACCGAGAACAGCGTGGTCCACAGCGAGATCTTGAGCGTGATCAGCAGCACGTTGACGTAGACCGGGGACTCGAACAGCCGCCGGTACGGCGACAGGTCGAAGCCCTGGTCCCCGTATACGCTGAGCAGCAGCAGTTGGCCGACCGGGTAGACCAGCAGGACCAGCAGCAGGATCGCCATCGGCGCCGCCATCAGGGCGTGGCGCGCGCCCTTGCCCGGGGCGCGCGTGCGCACGGGCGCCTTCATGCCGCGCCTCCGGGCAGGGCGACGGCGTCGGCGGCGTCCCAGCTCACCGACACGGTCTGGCCGATCGCGTAGCGCGCGGCCTCGCGGCGCGTGGGATGCGCGGCCACCATGGCCGCGCCGCCGGGGGCGCCGGTGTCCAGGTAGAGCTTGGTCAGGCTGCCCGTGACCATGACGTCCAGCAGCCGGCCCGACAGGGCGCCCTCGGCGGCGCCCGGCTCGATGCGCAGGTTCTGGGGGCGCAGCATGATGGTGGCCGCGTCGCCCGGCCGGAAGGCGGCCCCGTTGCCCAGGGCCTGGCCGGTCACCGTGCCGGCGGCCAGCCCGCCGTGCTCCAGCGTAATCGACAATGTGTCTCCCTCCGCCCGGACCACGCGGCCCGGCAGCAGATTGGATTCGCCGAGGAAATCGGCCACGAACAAGGTATGGGGACGGAAGTACAGGTCCGCGGGGGTGCCGAGCTGCTCGATCGCGCCGCCGTTCATCAGGCAGATGCGATCGGACATGGTCATGGCTTCCTCCTGGTCGTGCGTGACGTACACGATGGTCGTGCCCAGTTCGCGGTGGATGCGCTTGATCTCGAGCTGCATCTGGTCGCGCAGCTTTTTGTCGAGCGCGCCCAGCGGCTCGTCCATCAGGATGATGGCGGGCTCATACACCATGCAGCGCGCCAGCGCGATGCGCTGCTGCTGCCCGCCCGAGAGTTCGCGCGGCAGGCGCGCCGCGACCTGCGGCAGGCGCACCATCTCGAGCGCCGCGAGCGCCCGGCGGCGGGCCTCGGCGGACGGCACCTTGCGCATCCTGAGCGGAAAGGCGATGTTTTCCTCGATGGTCATGTGCGGGAACAGGGCGTAGTTCTGGAACACCATGCCGATGTCGCGCTCGTAGGGGGCGCCGTAGGTGACGTCATGGCCGTCGATCAGCACGCGCCCCTCGTCCGGCTGGGCCAGGCCCGCGATCAGGCTCAGCAGCGTGGTCTTGCCCGACCCCGACGGGCCCAGCAGGGTCAGGAATTCGCCTCGGGCGACGTCCAGGTCGGTGGGCGCCAGGGCGACGAAATCGCCATAGCGCTTGCACAGGCCGGAGATTTGCAGGTTGGATGAGGGCATCGGTGCAAAGAGCTGCGGTTGAATGAGTGTGGGAGGGCCTACTTGAGGATCCAGTCGTTGAAACGTTCGATCACGTCACGCTGGTGCTCCAGCCAGTACGCGGCGTCGATGTGCAGGCCGCTCTTGATATTGTCGGGGTGGGTCGGGCAGTCGAGCGCGATCTTGGGGTCGATGTGCTCGAAGGCCGCCGGCTGCGTGACGCCGGCCGCAAAGAACTCCACCAGCGCGGCCTGGCGCTTGGGGTCGGAGGCAAAGCGGATGAATTCGCGGCAGGCGTCGGCGTTGGGCGTGCCCTTGAGGATGGACCAGCTATCGCAGCCCCAGATGTTCTGGTCCCAGATGACCTTCACCTTGGCGCCGTTGGCGGCCGCGGACTGGGCGCGCGAGACCCAGGTGGCGACCATGTCGACCTCGCCGGATCCGAGCATCTGCTCGACCTGCGCGCCCGAGGTCCACCAGACGTCCACCGCGGGCTTGATCCGGTCCAGCTTGGCCAGCGCCCGGTCGACGTCGCAGGGATAGACCTTGTCGGCCGGCACCCCGTCGGCCATCAGGGCCTCCTCGATGGTGTCGAAGGGATGCTTGCGCAGGGCGCGCCGTCCGGGGATGCCCTGCACGTCCCAGAAATCCGCCCACGACGCCGGCTCGCGGCCGCCCTTGAAGGCCTCGGGGCGGTACGCCAGCACGGTCGAGTAGACGTTGTTGCCCACCCCGTAGGGGGACATGTATTGCTGCGGAATGGTGGCGACCACGGGATCCGATTCCAGCCCGTGCTTTTCCAGGTAGACGTCCTTGCCCTGCGTCAGGACCAGGATCGCCGGCTGGCTGATCTTGGCCATGTCCCAGGTGTAGTTGCCGGCCTCGACCATGCTGCGGATCTGCGCGGTCGGCTCGGCGTTGGCCTGGACGCCGACCACCTGGATGCCGGTGGCCTCGGAAAAGGGCCGGTAGAAGACTGCGCCGTAGGCCTTGGTGTAGATGCCGCCGTCGTCGCGGATGACGATGCGCTTGGAGGCGGCGCGCGACGGCGTCCAGATCGCCGGCATGGCGAGGGCGGCCGTGCCGAGGGCCAGGGTCCTGAGGGCGCCGCGGCGGGATGCGTTGTGGGTGGGCAGGGATTTCATGGGGGGTCTCCTGTGGGGTCTGGATCAGGGCAGGAGGCGGCCGGGATTGAACCGGCCGCCGGGATCGAAGGCTTGCTTGATCGAGCGCATCATGGCCAGCTCGACCGGTGATTTGTAGCGGGCCATTTCCGCCAGCGAAGTGCGGCCCACGCCGTGTTCCGCGCTGAAGGTGCCGCCCAGCGCGTGGGCCGCGTCGTCGACCGCGCGGCGCAGGTCCGCGGCCGTGGCCTCGCGGTCCTCCAGGGCGTCCCAGGCGCCGAAGGAAAAGAAGGGAATGAAATGCACGTTGCCGTCGCCCATGTGCGAGACGATCACGATCGGCAGGCCCGGGACCAGGCGATGCACCGCCCGCGTCGCGTCTTCGATGAACCGCGGGACGAGCGCGACGGGCACCGCGCAGTCGGTGGTCAGGCCCATGCCGGCCTTCTTGTTGCCCTCCGAGACGCTGTGCCGCAGCGTCCAGAGGGCCGCGCATTGCGCGCCGCTGCCGGCGAGCGCGGCGTCCCGCAGCAGGCCGCGTTCCGCCGCCTGCGAGAGGACCTGTTCCATCCGTTCGAGGAGGCCGCGCTCGTCGCCGGTATCGGACAGCTCGACCAGGACGTGCCAGGGGTGCCGCCCCGCCAGCGGGGCGCGGCGGTCGGGGACGTGGGTCGTGACGATGTCGAGCTGCGCCTCGTTCATCAGCTCGAAGGCCGACAGTTGCGTGCCGCAGGCTTGCTGGAACATGGCCAGGACGTCGAGCGCCGCCGCGGGATCCCGGGGGGCCAGCCATGCCACCGCGTGGGCGGCCGGCAGGGGATGCAGCCGCAGCACCGCGGCGGTGACGATCCCCAGCGTGCCCTCGGCGCCGATGAACAGGTGCTTCAGGTCGAAGCCGGTGTTGTTCTTGCGCAGGGCCGTCAGGCCGTCCCAGAGCGAGCCGTCGGGCAGGACGGCCTCCAGGCCCAGGATGTTGTCGCGCGTGGTCCCGTAGCGCAGGACGCCGGTGCCGCCCGCGTTCGTGGAAATGATCCCGCCGACCTGGCAGGAACCCTCGGCGCCGAGACTGATCGGGAACAGGCGGCCGGCGTCGCGCGCCGCGGCCTGGACCGCCGCCAGGACGCAGCCGGCCTCGACCACCATGGAGTTGTTCGGCGCGTCCACCTTGCGGATGCGGTTCATGCGCGACAGGTTGACGATGACCGGCGGCGGGCCTTCGGCGGCGGGCACGGCGCCGCCGCACAGGCTGGTGTTCCCGCCTTGCGGCAGGATCGGCGCCCCATGCGCGGCGCACAGGCGGGCGATCTCCGAGACCTGGGCGGCGCTGTGCGGCAGCGTCACGCAGCGCGCGGGCCCGCGATGGCGGCCGCGCCAGTCCTCGGTGTGGCCGGCCATGTCGGATGCGGAATGCAGCACGGCCGGCTCGCCCAGCAATCGGATGAGGGCGCTCGAGAGCGTGTCGCGTGGGCTCATGTCCTGGGTCCTCCTTGCGGTTTCCGTGGGCCCGCCATTTCGGTTTTCCGAGACAGGATGCGATTGTTTAGATCGCTTATCAATTGCAATGATCGTATAGTGATCGAATATAGGGTATGTCCTAGGGCATGAAAAAGTCCGAACCGGCAGGGGGAATCCCTTTTCGGCTTGTACAGTGGATTGTTTTCAAATGGTTTCCTGGGTTTTCCAGGAGGTGGGAGGCGCGCGGCCGGGGATTTTCCGGCCGCCATCGGCGTCGAATGCGCCAATCGGAGTCAGATTGGATCGATCGTTATGAAAGTCGCCGCGATTCATTCCGGCCCGGCGCGGGCCCCCGGGCTGGCCGGGGCCCAGGCTGGCGGCCTCGGCGCATCCCGGCCTAAGCCAGGACCAGCCAATCCGGCCCAGCCAGGCCAACCCGACCGAGCCAGGCCGCAGGTCGGGCCGGGCCAGGCCGTGTCCGGCCGTTCCCTCAGGCCTTCTGGTAGATCTGCGAGCCCTGCGCGATGAACTCGGCGGATTTCGCCGCCATGCCTTGCGCCAGTGCCGTGGCGTCGTCCAGGCCGTTTTCCTTGGCGTAGTCGCGCACGTCCTGCGAGATCTTCATGCTGCAGAACTTGGGGCCGCACATCGAGCAGAAGTGCGCGACCTTCATCGAGTCCTTGGGCAGGGTCTCGTCGTGGAAGGCGCGCGCGGTGTCCGGATCCAGGCCGAGGTTGAACTGGTCCTCCCAGCGGAACTCGAAGCGCGCCTTGGACAGCGCGTTGTCGCGGATCGCGGCGCCGGGATGGCCCTTGGCCAGGTCGGCGGCGTGGGCGGCGATCTTGTAGGTGATGATGCCGTCCTTGACGTCCTTTTTGTTGGGCAGGCCCAGGTGCTCCTTGGGCGTCACGTAGCACAGCATGGCGGTGCCGTACCAGCCGATCAGCGCCGCGCCGATCCCCGAGGTGATGTGGTCGTAGCCCGGGGCGATGTCGGTGGTCAGGGGGCCGAGGGTGTAGAAGGGCGCCTCGTGACAGTGCTCGAGCTGCAGGTCCATGTTTTCCTTGATGAGGTGCATGGGCACATGGCCGGGGCCCTCGATCATGACCTGCACGTCGTGTTTCCAGGCGACCTGGGTCAGCTCGCCCAGGGTGCGCAGCTCGGCGAACTGGGCCTCGTCATTGGCGTCGTAGCCCGAGCCCGGCCGCAGGCCGTCGCCCAGCGAGAAGCTCACGTCGTAGGCCTTCATGATCTCGCAGATGTCCTCGAAGCGCTCGTAGAGGAAACTTTCCTTGTGGTGCGCCAGGCACCACTTGGCCATGATCGAGCCGCCGCGCGAGACGATGCCCGTCATGCGGCTGGCCGTCATCGGCACGAAGGGCAGGCGCACACCGGCGTGGATGGTGAAATAGTCGACGCCCTGCTCGGCCTGCTCGATGAGGGTGTCCCGGAATACGGCCCAGCTCAGGTCCTCGGCGATCCCGCCCACCTTTTCCAGCGCCTGGTAGATGGGCACGGTGCCGATGGGCACCGGCGAGTTGCGGATGATCCATTCCCGCGTCTCGTGGATGTGCTTGCCGGTGGACAGATCCATCACGGTGTCGCCGCCCCATCGGATCGCCCAGGTCATCTTCTCGACCTCCTCGCCGATGTCCGAGCGGATGGCCGAGTTGCCGATGTTGGCGTTGACCTTGACCAGGAAATTGCGGCCGATGGCCATGGGCTCGGCTTCCGGGTGGTTGATGTTGGCCGGGATGATGGCGCGGCCGCGGGCCACCTCGTCGCGCACGAATTCGGGTGTGATGCGCTCGGGGATCGCGGCGCCGAAGGACTGGCCCGGATGCTGGCGGGTGATGCGCTGCGCCAGGCGTTCGCCGTCGGGGCTCGAGGCGCGCAGGCTTTCGATGAAGTGCTCGCGGCGCAGGTTTTCGCGGATGGCGACGAATTCCATCTCGGGGGTCACGATGCCGCGCCGGGCATAGTGCATCTGGGTGACGTTGGCGCCGGCGCGGGCGCGCCGGGGCGGGCGCGTGGCCTGGAAGCGCAGCCCGGCCAGCTCGGGATCGGCCAGGCGCTCGCGGCCGTACCGGCTGCTGAGGCCGGGCAGGGCCTCGGTGTCGCCGCGCTCGAGGATCCAGGGCTCCCGCAGCGCGGGCAGGCCGCGGCGGATGTCGATGTCCGCCTGCGGGTCGGTGTACGGGCCGCTGGTGTCGTAGACCGTCAGCGGCGGGTTCTTTTCCCCGCCGAACAGCGTGGGGGTGTCGGACTGGATGATTTCGCGAAAGGGCACGCGGATGTCGGGCCGCGAGCCGGTCTCGTAGATCTTGCGGGACTGCGGCAAGGGCTCGATGGCGGCGCGATCGACGTGGGCCTGGTCGGCCAGGAATTGGGGGTTCGTGTTCAAGATGGAGCTCCAGGTTCGAAGAAAATCGGACGGTGGAGCCGAGTCGGGGAGAATTGGATCGCGGGCCCGGGGAAGGGATGGACGCCGCGCACGCTCCCAGCATCGGCATTATCCGTACTGGTACGAAGGGTTTTTCTCAACAGCGCCGGACCATCCGGCGAGTACCCCTGCGTGATTTCGAGTATAAGCGCTTTCGTGCGCTACGCGCGTGGCGCCCGGAACGCGCGCATCATGGCGTCGACGGTTTCCTCGATGGCCTGACGCTCGGCGACGGGCAGCGACCAGTATGTTTCCGGCAGGATGCCGGGAAACGGCCATGCGCCCGCGGCGTCCTGCAGCGAGCGGCCCGGCGGCGCGGGCGTCATGGCGCCGGTGCCCATTCCAAGCCAGACGGGATCGACCTGCAGGGCCTGCGCGAGGCGGAAGATCTTTTGCGTGGATTTGCGGGTGCCGTTCTCGTAGCTCGCGATCGCGCTCTGCGAAACGCCGCTGGCGCGCGCGAGGGCGGCCTGCGAGAGGCCGCGCATCCGTCGGGCGAACAATAGGCGCTGGGCGAAGGTATCCACACCCGTGATTGAACGCGGAATGTCCACCACTTTGGTGTTGTAATATATTACAAGCGGAATAATTCCCCGGCATGGCGGGAAAGCCACGAATCGAGGAGAGCGTCCGATGCTGTTCGACCCCGAGGTGCTGGCCTGGGCCGTCCCCGCGGATTCCACGGGCATCCACGGCCGCCTCGCGGCGCTGCGGGCCATCGGTTTCGACGTGCGGCTGCTGTCCTCTCCCGAGGAGGTGGCCGCGCGGGCGCGGCAGCGGGCCGTCGGGGCCTATGTGCCCGTGCTGCTGATGGGCTCGGGTCCGCCGGCGCTCGAGGCGGCGGGATGGCTGCGCGCGCGGTTGCCGGGCGCCTGCCTGGTGGCCCTGCCGCGAACGGCGGCCGAGGACGAGCGGATGGCCTGGCTGCGCATGGGCGTGGACTGGATCTGCCTGCCCGGCGATTCCGCCGACCTGGTGGCCGCCGTCCTCCTGGCCCTGTGGCGGCGGCACCTGGGCGCCGCGCCCGGCTCGGCGCCGCGGACCCACGCGGGCTGGACCTTGCGCGGATACGCCTGGACGCTCGAGGGCCCGGATGGCGCGCGCATGGGCCTGACGGCGGGCGAGCTCGCCGTGCTCTCGGTCCTGTTCGATGCCCCCGGGCTGTCCGCCCGCCACGCCGAGCTGCGCGCCGCCCTCGAGGACGCCTACGGCCGCGCGCCGGACGCCGGCCGGCCCCTCGCGCGGCTCGGGGTCGTGATCAACCGCATGCGGGCCAAGGGCCGGCGCGCGGGCCTCGCCATCCCGATCCGCGCCGTGCGCGGGCACGGGTACGTGTTCGGGCTGAGGCCCGTCAGCGGTAGCGGCTGATCGACAGGTCGTCGCTGCGGATGGCGGTGGGCTTGCCCGAGACGATGTCGGCGATCAGGCTGCCGCTGCCGCAGGCCATGGTCCAGCCCAGCGTCCCGTGGCCGGTGTTCAGGTACAGGTTGGACAGCGAGCTGCGCCCCACGATGGGCGTGCTGTCGGGCGTCTTGGGACGCAGGCCGGTCCAGAATGACACGTCGCCCGGCGTGTAGCTGCCGGGAAACAGGTCGTTGAGCACCATCTCGAGCGTCCGCTGGCGCCGGGGGTCCAGCGTGGTGTCGTAGCCCACGACCTCGGCCATGCCGCCCACGCGGATGCGCTCGTCGAAGCGCGTCAAGGCGATCTTGTAGGTCTCGTCGAGCAGCGTCGAGACCGGTGCGCGCTCGGGGTCGGCGATCCGCACCGTGATCGAATAGCCCTTCATCGGGTAGACGGGCAGGGGCTCGATGCTGCGCAGCAGCGTCGGCGAATACGAGCCCAGCGCCATGACGTAGGCGTCGGCGGTGAGCAGGCCACTCGCGCACTGGACGCCGTTGACCCGGCCGCCCGCGGCGTACAGGGACTGGATGGTCTCGCCGTAGCGGAATTCCACGCCCAGCCCGCGCGCGAGCTCGGCCAGGCGGGTCGTGAACAACTGGCAGTCGCCGGTCTCGTCGCCCGGGGTGCGCAGGCCGCCGACGAGCTTGTGGCGCACGTGCTCGAGGGCCGGCTCGACCGAGGACAGCTCGGAGGCATCCAGCAACTGGTACTCGATGCCCGCCTCGCTGAGCGCCTTGACGTCGCGGCTGGCATCCTCCATCTGGCGGTGCGTGCGGAAGACCTGCAGCGTCCCCTGCCGCCGCCCCTCGAACTGGATGCCGGTGTCGGCCTCGAGCTGGTGCAGGCAGTCGCGGCTGTAGCCCGACAGGCGCAGCATGCGTTCCTTGTTGATGGCGTAGCGCTCGGCCGTGCAGTTGCGCCACATCCGGAACATCCACTGCAGTTGGAACAGGCTGCCGTCCGGGCGGATGGTCAGCGGCGGATGCTGGGAGAACATCCACTTGATCGCCTTCAGCGGGACCCCGGGCGCGGCCCAGGGCGAGGAATAGCCGAACGAAATCTGGCCGGCGTTGGCGAAGCTGGTTTCCAGCGCCGACGCGGATTCGCGGTCGAGGACGGTGACCTCGTGGCCCTGACGGGCGAGGTAATAGGCGCTCGTGACACCCACGACGCCGGCCCCAAGAACCAGAACCTTCATGTATGATTCCTCGAAAGGTTAATTTTTTATGATGTTATGGGAACTCCCTGGGTGGTTTTTCATGAAAAATCCCATTTTCCATGAAAAATGTCCGTCCAGCGCAGGCGGCCTGGGGGCGCGCAGGATAAATTGCTGGCCAAGCGGCGGCGGGCCGGGCGGCCGGCGGCCCGAGTGAGGTTTGCCAATGCGCATGCAACGCGATGCCATATATACGTTGGATAAACTAGACCGGCGTATCCTGGATTTGCTGCAGCAGAACGGGCGGATGTCGATGACCGAGCTGGCGGACACGGTCGGCCTGACCGTGACCCCGTGCATCGAACGTGTGCGCCGCCTCGAGCGCGACGGCATCATCACAGGCTATCATGCGCGGGTCAACCCGTCAGCCCTGGACGCGGGCCTGCTGGTGTTCGTCGAGATATCGATGTCCAGCAAGTCCGAGCGCACCTTCGAGGAATTCAGGCGCGAGGTGCTGTGCGTGCCGCAGGTCCTCGAGTGCCACCTGGTCTCGGGCGACTTCGACTACATGGTCAAGGCGCGCATCAAGGAAATCGGCCAGTACCGCAGCCTGCTGGGCGACATCCTGCTGCGCCTGCCCGGCGTCACTCAGACCAAGAGCTGCGTGGTGATGGAGGAGGTCAAAGAGACCGCGTTCATTCCGGCGCAGAAATAGGCTGCCGCCGCATGAACACCATGTTGTCGCGGTGCATGAGCTCGGGGTCGGACATGTGGCCGAGGATGTCCAGGATACGCGAGCTGGGCTGGCGCATGATGCGCGCCGTGTCGGCGGCGGAATAATTGATCAGGCCGCGGCCGCACTCCACGCCGTGCTCGTCCACGCAGGCCACCACGTCGCCGCGCTCGAAATCCCCCTCGACCTTGATGACGCCGATCGGCAGCAGGCTCTTGTGGCCCTGGGTCAGGGCCTTGACCGCGCCGGCGTCCAGGGTCACGCGGCCCCGCAACCGCAGGTGGTTGGCCAGCCAGCGCTGGCGCGCCGAGCGCACCGGCAGCACCGCCCGCAGCTCGGTGCCGATGGCCTCGCCCGCGGCCAGGCGCCGCAGGACCCCGGGCGTGCGGCCCGAGGCGATGATGGTGTGGCCGCCGCTGTTGGCCGCCCGCCGCGCCGCCAGGACCTTGGTCAGCATGCCGCCGGTGCCGATGGCGCTGCCCGATCCGCCGGCCATGGCCTCGAGCGCGGGATCGCCCGCCTGGCCGTGGCGGATGAGGGTGGCGTCGGGATGCTTGCGCGGATCGGCGTTGTAGAGGCCCGGCTGGTCGGTCAGGATGATCAGGACGTCGGCCTCGATCAGGTTGGTGACCAGCGCCCCGAGCGTATCGTTGTCGCCGACGCGGATCTCGTCGGTCACCACGGTGTCGTTTTCGTTGACGATCGGCACCACGCCCAGCGCCAGCAGCGTGTAGAGCGTGCTGCGCGCGTTCAGGTAGCGGCGCCGGTCGGCCAGGTCCTCGTGCGTGAGCAGGATCTGGGCGGTGCGGATGCCGTGGCGGGCGAAGGCCGCCTCGTAGGCCTGCACCAGGCCCATCTGGCCCACGGCGGCGGCGGCCTGCAATTCGTTCATGGCGCTGGGGCGCCGGGGCCATCCCAGGCGCGCCATTCCCTCGGCGATGGCGCCGCTCGAGACCAGCACCAGTTGGCGGCCCTGGGCGTGCAGGTCGGCGATCTGCTCGGCCCACTGGGCCACGGCTTGCAGGTCGATGCCGCGGCCCTCGTTGGTGACGAGGGAGGACCCGACCTTGAGGACGAGCTTGCGCGCGTCGCGCGCGACGGAGGGAGTGGAGGGGGTGGTGGTCATGGTCCCGAGGGATCGTCGAAACTTGGGTCGGAATCCTGGCTGGCGCCGCGGCCGGAGCCGTGCTCGGACTCGCGGCCGGGGTCTCGATCGGACCCCCGGCCGCGGCTCGGACCGGGTTCCGGATCCGGGCCGGCATCCGAACCGGGGCCGGGCTCGGGATCGGCTTGCGCCGGGCGGTGCTCGTCCAGCCATCCTTGCAATGCGCGCATCAGGGTCTGCGTCCCCTCGCCGGTGAGGGCGGAGATCCCGAACACGGGCCCGGTCCAGCCGAGCTCGTCCACGATCCGGGCCTGCACGGCGGCCGGGTCCTCGACCATGTCGATCTTGTTGAGGACCAGCCACCGCGGCTTGGCGTGGAGGTCGGGGCTGTAGCGCTCGAGCTCGCGCAGGATCGCCCGCGCGTCCGCCGCCGCCTGGGCGCAGGCGTCGACCTCGGGGTCGGGCGAATGCACGTCCAGGATGTGCAGCAGCACGCGCGTGCGGCTGAGGTGGCGCAGGAACAGATGCCCCAGCCCCGCGCCCTCGGACGCGCCCTCGATCAGGCCGGGAATGTCGGCGATGACGAAACTGTGCTCGGCCGAGGTGCGGACCACGCCCAGGTTGGGGTGCAGGGTGGTGAAGGGATAGTCGGCGATCTTGGGCCGCGCGTTCGAGACCTTGCTGATGAGCGTGGACTTGCCGGCGTTGGGCATGCCCAGCAGGCCGACGTCGGCCAGGACCTTGAGCTCGAGCCGCAGGCGCCGGTGCTCGCCCTCCTGGCCCGGCGTGCACTGGCGCGGCGCGCGGTTGGTGCTGGACTTGAAATGGAGATTGCCCAGGCCGCCCGCGCCGCCCGCGGCCACCGTGGCGCGCTGGCCGTGCCGGTCGAGGTCGAAGAGCTGCTCGCCCGTGTCGGCGTCGTATATCGTGGTCCCGACCGGCATGCGCAGGACGATGTCGGGGGCCCCGGCGCCGTACTGGTCCGAGCCTCGGCCGTTCTCGCCGTTGCGGGCGCGGTGCACCCGCGCGTAGCGGTAGTCGATCAGGGTGTTGATGTTGCGGTCGGCCACGGCGTGGATGCTGCCGCCGCGTCCGCCATCGCCGCCGTCGGGCCCGCCCTTGGGAATGAATTTTTCGCGGCGAAAGCTCGCCACGCCATTGCCGCCCTTGCCCGCAATGACTTCGATGGTGGCTTCGTCTACGAATTTCATGATGAGAGTCCGGGCCCCGGGATCCCGCGGTGGGGAGGCCGCCTGTTTCCCGCGATGGGGTGTCGCCTATTCTAAACGAAAGAGGAAAGCCCCGCCGCGAGGACGGGGCTTTCTCGTGGCCCGGACCGGACTTGCCGGCGATGCCGCCCGCGGGCGGCCCGGACCCTGCCGGCGCGCGGCGGCCCCTGGGAGCCGCCGCGCGTCCGGGGTCACTCCGTGGGCGCGACCGAGACGGTGCGCTTGTTCAGGGCGCCCTTGATGCCGAACTGGACCGTGCCGTCGACCAGCGAGAACAGCGTGTGGTCCTTGCCGATGCCGACGTTGACGCCGGGGTGGAATTGCGTGCCGCGCTGGCGGACGATGATGCCGCCGGCCGAGATCTGCTGGCCGCCGTACACCTTGACGCCGAGGCGCTTTGATTCAGAGTCGCGGCCGTTGCGAGTCGAGCCGCCGCCTTTTTTGTGTGCCATGAGTAGCTCCTGTGTGCCGTGGGTCCGTGATCAGGCCGAGACGGCCTCGATGCGGATCTCGGTGTAGTTCTGGCGATGGCCTTGGTGCTTTTGGTAGTGCTTGCGCCGGCGCATCTTGAAGATCCGGACCTTGTCGTGACGGCCTTGCGCAAGAACGGTCGCACGGACGGTGGCGCCATCGACGAAGGGCGTGCCAATCTTGAGTGCATCGCCTTCGCCGACCGACAACACCTGGTCGAGCGAGATTTCTTGCCCAATGTCAGCCGGTATCTGTTCGATCTTGAGTTTCTGGCCGGCGCAAACACGATATTGCTTGCCGCCGGTTTTTATGACCGCGTACATGGGGGTTTTCCTGTGAAAATGTTCCCGAAATGGGAATGCCAAACGGGACTGCCAAACGGGACTGCCAAAAATAGCCTGCTGCGCAAAGGCGCATTGAGCCAAGCCTTGTATTTTAAGCAGGAATGTGCTTGGAGATCAAGTGAGTGTGGCAGTCGGTGAGTGTGGCAGTCCGGCGCAAGCTGTGGGGGCGCGCGCAAGCGAGCTTGAGCCCGCCGGTCGCGGGGCCGGAATCGGGGATGCAAGGACGCCACTGTTTGAGCGGGACGCTTGCGATCAGTCCGGGGGACTGATCGCCCCGCGAGTTTGGCGGCCGCCCCGATTCCGGTTTCGCGGCCGGGCAGTCCCGGCGTCTACGCCGGGACTGGGCGATGTGAGCGGCGCGCGCCCCCACAGCTTGCGCCGGACTGCTTGCGCCAACGCCTGGCTGGTCGCCTACCGGCAGCATCCGCTTCGCCCGGTCCCGGCGTTTACGCCGTGACCGGGCGCGTGCCCTTACTTCCGCGACAGCGGCGGCAGGATCTCGACGACCTTCTGCTTGCCGTCGACCACCTGCACCAGGAAGCTCTCGCGGTCCAGGTCGCCCTTGTCGTCGATCGAGACGTCCATCAGCACGCCCGGATGGTCCTTGACCGAGATGTGGATGCCGTGCAGGGCCTTGGCCACGGCCGGGCCGTCGAAAGTGCCGGCCTTCTCGGCGCCCGCCTTGTACAGATAGGCGCTGGTGTAGCCCTTGAGGGCATTGTGGTCCGAGGCGTAGCCGTAGGCTTGCTGGAAAGCCTTGGCATAGCGCTGCATCTCGGGCGTGGGCGCGTCGGCGGTCAGGCCGACGTGGGCGACCACGCCTTCGGCGGCCGGGCCGGCCAGTTCGATGACCTTCTGGTTGACCAGGGTGGTCTCGCCGATGATGGGCTTGTCCCAGCCCTGCTTCTTGAGCTCGCCCAGCATGCGGGCGGACTCCTCCTCGTGCAGGTAGGCAAAGATGGCGTCGGCATTGCTCTGCTTGGCCTTGAGCGCGACCGAGCTGAAGTCGATCTGGCTGGGGGCGGTCGAGATGTCGGTCGCCACCTTGACGTGGGTGCTCTTGAGCGCCTCGAGGATGGCGTCGCGCCCGCCCTTGCCGAAGTCGTCGTTGACGAAGATCACGGCGATGCTGTTGATGTCCTTGCGGCCGTCCAGGTAGCGGGCGACCTTGGGCATGGCGTCGGCCTGGGTCAGGCTGGTGCGGAACACGTAGGGGTTGCCCTTTTGCGTGATGGCCGCGGCCTCGCCGCCCACGAAGTTGGGGATCTGGGCGGCCTCGGTGGTGGCCATGCTGACCATGATCGAGCCCGAGTACACGGGCCCCAGCACGGCCGCGGCGCCGTTGTCGATGGCGCGCTGCGACAGGCCCTTGGCGATGCCGGGATTGGTCTGGGTGTCGGCCGCGAACGCCTCGACCTGGCGGCCCAGGATGCCGCCGGCGGCGTTGATTTCCTTGAGGGCCAGGTCGGCGCCGTTCTTGAAGTTGGTGCCGGCGGTGGTGCCCGGCCCGGTCAGCTCGACGACCTGGGCCACCTTGACGGTGTCCGCTGCCTGGACGGGCAGGGCAAGCGCGATGCCCAGGCTGGCGTAGGCGGCGCCCAGGGCCAGGCGTCCGAATGAGAGGCGAAGTTTCATGGAGTTGTCTCCGTTATTGCAAGGGGCCGCCGCGAGGGGCGGTATCTCCGGGTCTGCCAGGGAATCCGCATCCGCCTGGCATCGCCCGGGGTAATCGTGGGGCTCGCGGCCGGGTCCGGCGATGGGCGCCGGCCGGGGCCGCGGGCGGCCTAGGTTCCGGTCCAGTTCGGCTTGCGCTTCTCGGCGAAGGCCTTGGGGCCCTCGATGGCGTCGTTGCTCGCCAGCATCTGCTGCAGGATGGGATAGTTCTCGTGCATGACGGAGGCCAGATCGGCCTGCGCCAGGCTTTGCAGCATCACCTGCTTGGAGGCCATGACCGCCAGCGGCGCGCAGGCGAGGATCTCCTCGGCGAGTTCGCGCGCCCGCGCGAGCAGCCGCCCGGCCGGCACGACCTCGTTGATCAGCCCGATCCGCCAGGCCTCCTGGGCCGAGATCGGGCTGCCGGTCAGCACCAGGGCCATGGCGTGCTTCATGGCGATCTCGCGCGGCAGGCGCTGCAGCATGCCGCCGCCCGAGGCGGCCAGGCCGACGCGGGTCTCGGGCAGGCCGAAGCGTGCGTGCTCGGCCGCCACCGCCAGGTCGCAGCCGCCCAGCATCTCCATCCCGCCGCCCAGGCACAGGCCGTTGACGGCGCCGATCACCGGCTTCCACAGATCGAAGCGATGGGTCATGCCGGCGAAGCCGGTCTTGGGCTTGTTGGCCAGCCCCGTCTCGGCGAGGTACTTGAGGTCGGTGCCCACGCAGAAGGCGCGGTCCCCGCTGCCGGTGACGATGGCCACGCGCAGCGAGTCGTCGGCGGCGAAGCAGTCGAAGGCGTCCGACATTTCCTGGTGGCCCTGCGGGTGCAGCGAATTCAGCACCTCGGGACGGTTGATGGTGATGGTCACGACCTGGCCGTCGACCTCGTATCGGCAATACTTGAACTGCTCTGGATTCATGGTTGTGCTCGTCGTCTGGCGCCGCGGGGCCCGCGGCGGCGGGTCCGGAGTACAAGATAGGGTGGGGCGCCGCATATTGTCCATATAATGAAACCTATCCGATGCATTTATTTTTTCAATGATGTGGCCATGAGCCTGCCCGCCGCACCCATCGACTTCAAGCTGCTGCGCCTGTTCGACCTGCTCTATACGACCAACAGCGTGACCCGCTGCGCCGACCTCCTGGGCCAGAGCCAGCCCACGGTCAGCATCGGGCTCGCCCGGCTGCGCGCGATGTTCGACGATCCGCTGTTTGTACGCACCCCTGAGGGCATGCTGCCCACGCCGCGCGCCGACGAGCTGATCGTCACCTGCCGCGAGGCCCTCGAGGTCTTGCGCCGGCTGACCGACGCCCAGGCCGAGTTCGTCCCCGCGACGGCCGAGCGCACGTTCAGGATCTGCATGACCGACGCCAGCCACGTCGTGATCGTGCCCCGGCTGTTTTCGCGGATCGCCGCCGTGGCTCCCCGGATACGGCTGGAGGCGGCCCGCATCGACGACTCGACGGCCGAGATGCTGCGCTCGGGGCGGGCGGACCTGGCCTTCGGGTTCGTGCCCGAGCTCGAACCGGGTTTCTACCAGCAGGTCCTGTATTCACAGGACTGGGTGTGCCTGGCCGCGCGGGACCATCCGCGGGTGCGCGATTCGCTGAGCCTGGAGGATTACCGCGAGCTGCCCCACGTGGGCCTGGCGGCGCCGGACGGCCACTTTTTCTCGCTGGACGGCCTGCTGGAGCGCGCCGGGATCCGGCGGCGCATCCTGCTGCAGGTGCCGGGGTTCCTGGGACTGGGCTCGATCGTGGCGCGCACGGGTCTCATCGCGACCCTGCCGCGCGACATCGGCGAGGAAATGGCCGGCGCCGGCGGCCTGCAGTTGTTCGATTGCCCCGTGCCGATTCCCTCATTCGACGTCAAGCTGCACTGGCACACCCGCTATCACCACGATCCCGGCAACGCCTGGCTGCGCAGGCTGTGCGCCGAGATCTTCCAGCGCTCGGCCGTCCGGCGCGGCGCGGGTCAAGAGCGATAGTCCGCGTTGATGCTGACGTACTCGTGCGAGAAATCGCAGGTGTAGACGGTATCGCAGACCTCGCCGCGCCCGAGCGAGACGCGCACCAGGATCTCGGCCTCGCGCATGATGCGCTGGCCGTCCTCCTCGCGGTAACCGGGGTCCCGGCCGCCGTCGCGAGCCACCTGCACGTCGCCCAGCCAGAGGCGGATGCGGCCCACGTCGAGGTCGTCGATCCCGGCGTAGCCGATGGCCGCGAGGATGCGGCCGAGGTTGGGGTCGGAGGCGTAGAAGGCGGTCTTGACCAGGGGCGAATGGGCGATGGCGTAGGCCACCCGCAGGGCCTCGTCCGTGGTGGCGGCGTCCTCGACGCGGATGGTCATGAACTTGGTCGCGCCCTCGGCGTCGCGCACGATCTTCTGGGCCAGGTCGCGGGCCGCGTCCGTCAGGGCCTCGGCGAGCGGCGCGTAGCGCGGATCGTCGGTGGATTCGATGTGGACGCCGCTGGCGCCGGTCGCCACGACGATGAAGGAATCGTTGGTCGAGGTGTCGCCGTCGACCGTGATGCGGTTGAAGGACTGGTCGGCGATCCGGCGGACCAGGGGCTGGAGGAGGGCGGGCGCCAGGCCGGCGTCGGTGGCCAGGAAGCCCAGCATGGTGGCCATGTTGGGGCGGATCATGCCGGCCCCCTTGCTGATGCCGGTGACGGCGACCGGGGTGTCCCCCAGCGTGACGCGCCGCGAATGGATCTTGGGCTGGGTGTCGGTCGTCATGATGCTGTGCGCGGCCTCGAACCAGTGGTCGGCGGCCGCGTCGGCGATGGCCGCGGGCAGGGCGTCGACGATCCGCTCGACGGGCAGGGGCTCGAGGATGACGCCGGTCGAGAACGGCAGGACCTGCTCGGCGCGCAGCCCCAGGCGGGATGCCAGGGCCTCGCAGGTCTGGCGGGCGGCGCGCAGCCCGGGCTCGCCGGTGCCCGCGTTGGCATTGCCGGTGTTGACGACCAGGGCGCGGATGCCCAGCCCCGCCGCCAGGTGCGCCTCGCTGAGCTGCACGGGCGCCGCGCGAAAGCGGTTGCGGGTAAAGACGCCGGCGACCGAGGCCCCATCGTCCAGCAGCAGCACGGTCAGGTCGCGGCGGCCCGCCTTGCGCACGCCGGCCTCGGCGGTGCCGATCCGGACGCCGGAGACGGAATGGATGGCGTCGCGCGCCGGGATGTGCAGATTGATGGCCATGGCGTTGATCGGGGTCCCAAAAAAAACGAACCCCCATTCTATCCGTTTTGGGGGTCCGTCCGAGAGGAGCCGTGCCGCGAGCCGCGGCCGGGCCGCCTCACTGGGTGGTGGCGGGAAGGCGGCTGTGCGCGGCGAGCTTGAGCTCGCCCAGCAGGTCGAACAGCGACCCGCGCGCCTGCTGGGACAGGCCGCTCATCAGCGATTCGATCCAGGCCTCGTGGGCGCGCTGCATCTTGCGGTGGTAGCGCCGGCCCTTGAGGGTCAGCCGGATCAGCGAGCTGCGGCGGTCGGTGGCGTCCTTGAGGCGTTCCACCAGGCCGTCTTTCTCGAGCTGGTCGGTGATGCCGGTGATGTTGCCGTTGGTGACCATCATCTGGCGGGAGAGCTCGCTCATTTTCAGGCCCTTGGGGGCATGGGTGAGCTGGGACATCAGGTCGAAGCGCGGCAGCGTGGTCTTGAACTCGTTGCGCAGGCGGCTGCGCAGCTCGTTTTCGATCAGGTTGCAGCAACTGAGCATCCGCAGCCACAGGCGGGTGTCCTCGGGCTCGTGCCCGGTGACGCGGGTTTCGAGGTCGGGGGCCTGCGGCATCACGGCCTGGTGCCGGACGGCGGCGTATTGCGTGTAGTCGGTCATGATGGAACCTCCGGGCCGGAACGGCCCATGCTGGACATGGGGTGAACTTACCAAGCCAGTGTATTGACGCGCATGACCGCTGTCTTTGTCCTGCATCAATAAATTTGAAGTCCGGACTATTTAGGGCGTTGAAGTCCGGACCGCCCGGGCGGCGCGCGGCCGCGCGGGGGACGGCGCCCCCGGGGGCGAGGCCCCGCCCCGGGCCCCGCGCCGTCCTAGAGTGTTGCGAAGACGCGATCGGCAGCCTGGAGGGTCGCGTCGATCACGGCCTCGTCGTGCGTCGCCGACACGAAGCCCGCCTCGAAGGCCGAGGGGGCGAAGTGCACGCCCGCCGCCAGCATCCCGTGGAAGAACCGGGAGAACGCCTGGGTGTCGCTCGCCGAGACCTCGGCCAGGCTGGTGGGCGGCGTGTCGCGGAAGTAGATCCCGAACATGCCGCCCTGCCAGTCGCCCGAGAAGGCCACGCCATGCGCGCGGGCGCGCTCGGCCAGGCCCCGGACCAGGCTGCCGGTGCGGCGGCCGAGGGTTTCGTAGAAGCCCGGCTCGCGCAGGCGGCGCAGGGTGACCAGCCCGGCCGCCACGGCGACGGGATTGCCCGAGAGGGTCCCCGCCTGGTAGACCGGCCCCAGCGGGGCGATCTTGCCCATGATCTCGGCGCGCCCGCCGAAGGCGCCCACCGGCATGCCGCCGCCGATGATCTTGGCCAGGGTGGTCATGTCGGGGACCACACCGCACAGGCCCTGCATGCCGCCCGGGCCGACGCGCAGGCCGGTCATCACCTCGTCGAAGATCAGCACCGCGCCGTGGCGCGTGCACAGCTCGCGCAGGCCTTCGAGGAAGCCCGGCGCCGGGCGCACCATGTTCATGTTGCCGGCGATGGGCTCGACGATGACACAGGCGATGTCGTCGGGATACTTGTGGAAGGCGGCCTCGACCGCGTCGATGCGGTTGTAGTCCAGCACCAGGGTGTGGCTGACGAACTCGGCGGGCACCCCGGCCGAGGTGGGGTTGCCGAAGGTGAGCATGCCCGAGCCGGCCTTCACCAGCAGGCTGTCGGCGTGGCCGTGGTAGCAGCCCTCGAACTTGATGATCTTGTTGCGGCCGGTGTGGCCGCGGGCCAGGCGGATGGCCGACATGGTCGCCTCCGTGCCGGAACTCACCAGGCGCACCTGCTCGATCGAGGGAAAGCAGGCGATGATGGCCTCGGCCATCTCGACCTCGGCCTCGGTGGGGGCGCCGAAGGACAGGCCGCCCGCGGCCGCGGCCTGCACCGCCTGGACGACCTCGGGATCCGCGTGGCCGAGGATGGCCGGACCCCATGAGCCGATGTAATCGATGTAGCGCGTGCCCTCGGCGTCCCAGAGGTAGGGGCCCTGGGCGCGCTGGATGAAGGGCGGCGTGCCGCCGACCGAGCGAAAGGCGCGCACGGGTGAGTTGACGCCGCCGGGGATGGCGCGGCAGGCCCGATCGAAGAGTTCCGAGTTGCGTGACATGGCTGGAATCCGTGTTGGGAATGGAGTGGGGAGGGTGGCTGGGTGCGGCGCTAGGCGAACAGCGCGGCGCAGCGCGCGGCCGCCGCGCGGATGTCGGGCGCCTCGAACACCGCGCTGATCACGGCGATGCTGTCGGCGCCCGCCTCGATGAGGGGGACGGCGTTGTCGGGGGTGATGCCGCCGATCGCGACGATCGCGGGGCGCGGCCGGTGGGCCTCGGCGAGCCGGCGGCCCTCGCGGATGTGGTCCAGGGTGGCGCGCACGGCGCCGGGCTTGACCTGCGAGGGGTAGACCGAGCCGAAGGCCACGTAGTCCACGTCCTCGGCCATCCGGCGGGCGGCGAGGGCCGGCTGGTCGTAGCACGAGCAGCCGATGATCTTTTCCGACCCCAGCGCCATCCGCGCCTGGACGATCGAGCCGTCGTCCCGGCCCATGTGCACGCCGTCGGCGTCCACGTCGGCGGCGAGGCGCCAGTCGTCGTTGACGATCAGCAGCAGCCCCAGGTCGAGGGCGAGCCGCCGCAGGGCCAGGAGCTGGGCCCGGCGCTCGTCGGGCTGGCCGTGCTTGCGGCGCCATTGCAGGGCGGCCATGCCGCCGGCGTGCGCCTGCTCGACGGCGGCCAGCATGCGGCCGGTGTCGGCCCAGTCGGGGGTGATGCCGTAGAGGCCTCGGGGGAAGCGGGTATTCATGGCTGGGGACGGGCGTGCAGGAGGAGGCGCTGGCCCATGCCGGGATGGAAGCTGCGCTCGAGCATCGCGGCGCCCCGGGCGGCCGCCTCGCGGACGGCCTCGGCGGGCTCGAGGCCGCGGGCCAGCAGGGCGGCCGCGAGGGTGGCCAGCATGCCCTCGGCATCGCCCAGGCGCACGTGGGGACTGGGCCAGGGCCAGCGCAGGCCGGGCTGGTCCTGGATGTGCAGGGCCAGCCCGTTGAGGCCGGGGCTGAGCGCCGCGTTGCAGCACAATACGTAGGGCGCGCCGAATTCGTGCAGGGCGGCGACGGGGTCGTCGGCCCGCGAGGACGACAGCAGGCCCTGGGTGCCCCATTGCTCGAGCAGGCCGCGGTCGGCGACCACCACGCGCGCCTGGGGCACCAGCAGCTCGAGCAGCGCGCCCACGGTCTCCTCGGGATCGAGGTCCTCGAGGTCGGCGACCTCGGGCGGGGCGGAGAGCTGCAGGACCAGCGGCAGGTTGCTGTAATCGGCCGCGATCTGGGTCAGCACGCTGACGGTCTCGGGATCGTACAGGGGACCGATCTTGATCGAGCCCACGGCCATGTCCTCGAGCAGGCAGCGGGCCTGGTCGTCGATCAGGTCGGCGCCCAGGCGCTGGATCGATTCGATGCCCGCCGAGTCCTGCACGTGGATGGCGGTCGCGACCGAGAGGGCGTGCGATCCCGCCTGGGCGCAGATGACCGCGTCTATGGGGAGGTTTCCGGCCCCGCTGGGGTCGAATGGACCGACAATGAGGGGGAGCGGCGCGTGCAGGGACTGGTCGGCTTGGGCCATGGCGGGCTGGAACGATGAGCCGGCGGCCCGCGTGGAACGAGAGGCCGGCGGCTTGTGTAATATGACCTCCATTCTAATCGAACGGGCGGACGCCGGGCCTGGCCCCGGCGGGCCGGCCCGCGCCGCCGGCCGCCGGGATTGGACGGCGGCGAGCAAGTGCAAGGGAATCGGATGCGTACCTGGATGTGCCTGATCTGCGGATGGATCTACGACGAGGCTGCGGGCTATCCCGAGGACGGGATCGCGCCGGGCACCCGCTGGGAGGACGTGCCCCCCAATTGGGTCTGCCCCGAGTGCGGCGCCCGCAAGGAGGATTTCGAGCTGATCGAGATCTGAATCTGATAATCTAGAGGCTGGACATCAGGTCCGCACAAGGGGACAGCCATGGCACCTTCCACGCATACACCCGAGACCAGCCCCCGCATCGATCTCTCCCGGCAGTTCCTGCTGGCCATGCCGGGCAGGGTGTCCGGCGAGCTGGCCAACACCGTCATCTATGTGTGCGAGCACACCGAGCACGGGGCCCTGGGCCTGGTGATCAACCGGCCCACGGACCTGACCATCGGCGACCTGCTGCAGCGCATCGATCTCAATCTCTCCCTCGAGATCGGCCCGGTGGGCCACGCGCCGGTCTTTTTCGGCGGGCCGGTCCAGACCGACCGCGGCTTCGTGCTGCACGTGCCGCAGGGGGCCTACAGCTCCAGCATCCCGCTGGGCGAGGACGTGGCCCTGACGACCTCGCGCGACGTGCTGCAGGACGTGGCCGCGGGCTGTGGGCCGGCGCGCATCCTGGTGACGCTCGGCTACGCCGGCTGGGGCTCGGGCCAGCTCGAGGACGAGCTCGCCCGCAACGCCTGGCTCAACGTGCTCGCCAACAACGACATCCTGTTCGATACGCCGGCCGAGGATCGCTACGACGCCGCCCTGGCCCAGCTCGGCATCAGTTCCTCCATGCTGGCCTCAGACGCCGGCCATGCCTGACGAGACCCTGCTGGCCTTCGATTTCGGCACGCGCAAGATCGGCGTCGCATTGGGCAACACCCTGACCTGGCAGGCCAGGCCCCTGCGCATCCTGAGGCCGGCCACGCGCGAGCAGCGTTTCGCCCAGGTGGGCGCCCTGCTCGACGAGTGGCGCCCCGACCGGGTGATCGTCGGCCTGCCGCTCACCCTCGAGGGCGCCGAGCAAGCCGCCTCGCGGCAGTCCCGCCGCTTTGCCAACCAGCTCCAGGGCCGCTTCGGGGTGGCGGTCGAGCTCGTCGACGAGCGCGGCTCCAGCCTCGAGGCCCAGCAGATCCTGGGCTCCCATGCCGACGACGACGCGATGGCCGCCTGCGTGATCCTGCAGCGCTACCTGGATGCGCGGGCGCACGCCTCGCGGGTATGATGTGCGGCGTGCCCGGGCGCCCGGGCGGTTTTCCGGAGTGCCCGTGTCCCTGATCCTGTTTTCCGTGCGCGCCTCGATGGCGGCCTGCTGGATCGCCGCCGGCCTGCTGACCGAGCTGCTCGCCTTTCCCCTGCTGGGGTTCCGGCGGCGGCAGGACCTGATCCAGGGCTGGTCGCGGGTCCTGCTGCGCGTCTGCGGCGTGCGCATGCGCCGCCAGGGGCGGCCCGTCCTGCAGGGGCCGGCGCTCTGGGTCGCCAACCACGTCTCCTGGCTCGACATCTTCGTGATCGACGCGGTGCGGCCCACCTCCTTCATCGCCAAGAGCGACATCCGCCGCTGGCCGGTGATCGGCCTGCTGGTGGCCTGGGCCGGCACCCTGTTCATCGACCGCCGCCAGCGCCACGCGGTCCGCGAGGCGGGCCGGCAGATGCGGGATTGCTTCGACCGTGGCGATGCCGTGGGCCTGTTCCCCGAAGGCACCACCACCGAGGGGCTGGACGTGCGGCCGTTCCACGCCGGGTTGTTCGAGGCGGCGATGCGGGCCGATGTGCCGGTCCAGCCCATCGCCTTGCGCTTCCTGCAGCATGGCCGGCGGACCACGCGCTTCGCCTTCGTCGGCGAGCAGACCCTGGTGGGCAACCTGTGGATCCTGCTGGGCGCGCGCGGCGTCGTGGTCGAGGCGGAGTTCCTGCCGCCGCTGGCGCCCGGCGCCGAGGGCGGCCGCGCGGAACTCGCGCGCCGCGCGCACCAGGCGATCGCCCACGCGGTGCGGCCGCGGGAGGGCTAGAGCCCGAGAGCCGGCGGGCGCGAGGGCGCCGCCTCAGCGGCACAGCGTGCAGGACTGCTGCACGCAATGGCGGTCGCGCAGGCGCAGGGCCGTGAGCGCGCGGCCCCAGACGCAGCCGGTGTCCAGGCAGATCCGGTGCTCGTCGATGTGCAGGCCCAGCGTGGACCAGTGGCCGAAGACGATCGTCTCGCCGTCCGCCGCCGGGTCGCGCAGCGAGAACCAGGGCACGAGGCCCGAGGTCTGGTCGGGCGGCCCCTTGTGGCGCAGGTCCATGGCCCCTCCGGGCGTGCACATGCGCATGCGCGTCAGGGCGTTGACGATGACGCGCATGCGGTCGCGGCCCCGCAGGGCCTCGTCCCATTCGAGGGGCTCCTCGCCGTAGAGGTCGGCCATCGCCGCGCGCCAGCCGGGGCCCCGCAGCGCCGCCTCGATCTCGCCGGCCAGGCGCTGCGCCTGGGGGATGGTCCAGGCCGGCAGGATGCCCGCGTGGACCATGACGTGTCCGGGGCCGCGGATCATCAGCGGCCGATGGCGCAGCCAGTCGATCAGCGCGTCGGCGTCGGGCGCCTCGAGGACGTCGTGGAACGTGTCGGATTTTCCCGGCCGGCGGACCCCGGCGGCCACCGCCAGCAGATGCAGGTCGTGGTTGCCGAGGATGGCCTGGGCGCGGTCGCCCAGCGACATGATCAGGCGCAGGGCGCCCAGCGAGTCGGGGCCGCGGTTGACCAGGTCGCCGGCGAACCAGTAGCGCGCGTCCGGCGCCGACAGCTCGGGCTGCGCCAGCAGCGCGCGCAAGGCCTGCGCGCAGCCCTGCACGTCGCCGATGACCCAGATCGATTCGCCGGGGGGGCTGCTCATGCGGCGCGTGCCCCGCGATGGCGCTGGATGAAGCCGGCCACGGCGTGGCGGTGCTCCATGGCGGTGATGGCGGCGAGCGCCAGCGCCAGGCTGAACAGGCTGGGGACCAGCGCCGTCGCCCAGGGCGGCCAGTCGCCCAGCATGCCGGCATTGAGGGCGAGCTGGTTGAGCATGAAAAAGCCCACCCCCAGGATGATCCCCGCGAAGACCTTGGGGCCCACGCCGCCGCGGCGCGTCTGCATGAGGCCGATCGGGGCCGCGATGGTGATCATCACCAGCAGCGTGAAGGGATAGGCGATCTTGCGCCACAGCGCGATCACCTGGCGGTCGGTCTGCAGGTGGTTCTTTTTCAGGTAGCCGATGTAGTCGGTGAGGTCCGCGATGGACATGCGCTCGGGCGTGAGGACGCGGGCGATCAGGCGCTCGGGCGTCAGCGAGGTGTCGATGGACAGCTCGGGCCGGTGGGTGACGCTCGCCAGGGGCTTTTCGAGCGCCCGGGCATTGGCCAGCGCCTGGGTCGAGCGCGGATCGATGTGGGTTTCGGTGACCTCGCGCAGGACCAGGGCGCCGCCCCGGAATTCCCCGGTCTCGGCCTCGATGTAATTGCGCAGCGTCTGGCCCGGGCCCAGCTCGTAGAGGATGACGCCCTCGACCGATCCCTTGCCCGTCAACTGGCGGATGTTGATCATGCGGGTGGTGCCCTTGTCGTCGGATTCCTTGAACCAGTAGCCGCTCTCGAGGCGCCCGCCGTCCGCGCGCCCGAGCAGGGCCAGGCGCGATTCGCTGCCGCGCAGCTCGGCGGCCGGGGTGATGAACTCGGACAATACGAAGGCGCCCAGCACCAGCGGGATGGTGATGATCCACAGCGCGCGCAGCAGCTTCATGCCGCTGACCCCGGCGCAGCGCAGGATGGTGAGCTCGCTGCGCTGGGCGAGGCCTGCGAGCGCGAGGATCGCGCCGATCAGCAGGCCGATGGGCAGCAGCTCGTAGAGATGCGTGGGCAGGTTCAGCAACTGGAGGTAGAACAGGTTGGCCAGCGTCAGGCGCGTGCCGACCTTGTCCAGGCCCTCGATGAGCGCGAAAAAGACGAACAGCCCCACCAGCGCCAGCAGCACCACTGCGGTGGATCGGTAGATTTCACGGGCAAGGTACCGGCGGGCCGTGCGCATGGAGGATCGGGTCGGATGATGGGTGTTCGCAACGCCCAATAGTACCGCGTTCCGTGTGGGGGCATGGGGCGCTCAGGGGATGTCCACCTGACCCATCCGCGCCTGGATCGTGGCGATCCGGCCGCGCAGGTAGCGGGTCGTGCCGCGGCTGTCGTAGTAGGCGGGGTTGGGCAGCATGGCGGCCAGCCTGGCCGCCTGCGCGTTCGACAGGCGCGCGGCGTCGGTACGATAGTAGTGCCGGGCGGCGGCCTGGGCGCCGAAGGTGCTGCGGCCCCACTGGGCGATGTTGAGATAGAGCTCGAGGATGCGGGCCTTGCTCATCACCGCCTCGATCATGTAGGCGAGGATGAGCTCCTGGCCCTTGCGCAGGTAGCTGCGCTCGTTCGTCAGGAACAGGTTCTTGGCGACCTGCTGGGTGATGGTCGATCCGCCCCGGCGCCGATCGCGGCCCAGGTCCGCCTGCCGCTGGTTGTATTTCCAGGCCTTGCGGATGGCGTCCCATTCGACGCCGTCGTGTTCGGTGAAGCCGGTGTCCTCCGAGGCGATCACCGCGCGCTTCAGGCTCGCGCCGATGCGGGCGTAGGGCGTCCACTGGTACTCCAGCGTCGCCTCCGGGTCCTCGGCGCGCAGCGCCCTCAGGGTCTCGCGCATGACGGGGGTGACGCCCGGATCGCGGAAATTGAACCAGACCACCATGGCGAACAGCCCGAGCTGGTACAGCAGCAGCGCCAGCACCCCCGCCACGCAGGCTCCCAGGACCAGTCGCCGGAAGGGACGGGGACGGCTCATGGCTGCCCGGTATCCAGCCGGTCGTTGGTGAAATGCCAGGTCCGGGTGATGACCAGGGTGTCGGCCTGGGCGGCGAGCGCGGCGGGCAGGGGCTCGAAGGGCGCGGCCAGCTCGACGATGCGCCGCGCCGCGCTGTTGAGCACCGGGTGGGTCGAGGGCCTGTCGATCTCGACGCGCTCGAGGCTGCCGTCGCGGCGGATGTAGACCGTCAGTTGCAGGCTGCCGTAGATCCTGCCGCGCGCCTCGGGCGGATAGTGCTCGGTGCCGATGAGCTCGATGCGCTTGCGCCAGGCCTCCACGTATTGGGCGTAGTCCACGGCCTGGGCCGAGGGTGCGTCGTAGATGCGGCGGGGCTGGGCGTTGTAGCGTTCGATGCGCGCCTTGAGCGCGGCGATCCGGGCGTTGAGCACGAGGCTGTCCTGGTCGCGGTTCTCGTCGCCGGGGTCCTGGTGACTGCCCAGCAGCTCGGGCCTGCGCCGCGGCGCGGCCACCTGGTCGATGGCCTCCAGCCGGGTGAGCAGCGCCTGCTGCTCGGCCTCGAGCTCGGCCTGGCGCCGCCGCATGGCCTCGAGGACGAGTTCGTCGGCGGACTGGTCCGTGGTGCGCGGCAGGGGCGTGGCGGCCAGGCCGGCCGGCTGCTCGCCGCCGCCGTCCAGGGATTGCTGGGCGAGCGCCTGCGGGCGGATGGGGTCGGTGTCGCTGCGCGCGTTCACCAGGGTGACCTCGAGCGTGGATTGCACGGGCGGAGGCGCGGGCGGCGAGGCGAAGCGCCAGGCGATCAGCGCGCCGTGCAGGCAGGCCGATATCGCGAGCGCCACGGCCAGCCGGCCCACGCCCTCGCGCGGGGCCCGCAGCAACTGCAAGGCGAGCGTGCCCGTGCCCATGGCGGCACTAGGCTCCTTCGGTGCTGCTTGCGAAGCTGCGCAGGCGGCACTCGATGTCCAGGGCGAGCTCGTCGTAGCCCAGGATGTCGAGGGTGATCTCGCTGCCCCGGTCGAGCTCGGGCAGGCCGTTGATGCGCGTCACGAAGGGGGCGCAAGTCAGGCGCACGAGATTTTCGCGCAGCACGCAGGCCCGGACCTCGCGCAGGCCCTGCTGCTGCATCCAGCGTATGCACCAGTAGCGTTCCATGGAGGACTGGAATTCGCCCCACAGCGCGTACTGGGAATCGAAGGCGCCGATGATCGCGTACAGGTCGGCGTCCTTGGGCCGGAAAGGGGCCGCCAGCCGCGCCGAGACGCCGTGCTCGGCCGCGGCGATGATCTGGCCCTGGTTGATCAGGTCGACGTAGCGGCGCAGCGGCGAGGTGGCCCAGATGTATTGCGGCACCGCGATGGCCTCGTGCGGCAGGGCCTGCGTCGACATCCGCACGCGCCCGCCCTGCTGCGAGCGGTAGATGCCCGGCACCCCGTGGCGGGCCAGCATGCCGCCCCACTGGCTGTTGGCGAGGATCATGTACTCGGACACCAGGCGGTCCAGCGGCGCGTTGCGCCGGCGCGGGATCAGGTGGACGATGGAGGACGGATCGTCGGCCGGCCCCTCGAGCTCGAAGCTGTACTCGATGCGGTCGTTGTTCTCGGGCTTGCCGCGGATCTCGTCGCGGCGGGCGCACAGGCGTTGCGAGAATTGCCACAGGGGCCGCAGCCAGTGGCCCTGGGGCAGGGGCGCCGCGGGATCGTCCAGCGCCTCCTCGGTGACGTCCACGTCGAGCCGGTCGTGGCGCAGGTTGCCCGCGACTCGGATCCGTTCGAGGCGGGTCTCGGCCGCCAGCACCTCGCCGGTGTCGCGCCGGCCGGTGACGTACAGCGACAGGGCGGGCCGCCACTGGCCTTCGTCGAGGGAAAAGGCGGCGATGAGCTCGGCGGGCAGCATGGGGATCTTCTGGCCCGGCATGTAGACGGTGGACATGCGGCTGCGCGCCATGCGGTCGAATTCGCTGCCGCGCGTCACCGCCAGGGCGGGGACGGCGATGTGGATGCCCACGCGGATGGTGTCCGCGTCGGGCAGCGAAACCGACAGGGCGTCGTCGATCTCTATCGTCTGCGAGTCGTCGATGGAATAGGCCTCGACCTCGGCCTGCGGCAGGTCGGCGCCGTGGACGCCCACCGCGACGGGCGGCCACTCGGTGCCCTTGGGAAAATGCTGCGACAGGAAGCGATGGCGCAGCAGGGCCAGGGTATGCGGCCAGACCCCCAGCGACAGCAGCAGCTTTTCGGGCGTGACGCCCAGTTGCTGCACGGCGGCATCGAAGGCCTTCCATTCGGGGGAATTCTTGTCGGGGTGGTCGAGGAAGCCGGGGGCCGCCGCGCGCAGTTCCTCGGGCAGCTCGCCGCGGACCAGCGCATCGGTCCATTGCTGCTGGCGCTCGGCCTGCAGGCGCTTTTTCTCGATGGCCGCGAGGGCGGCCTTGAGGATGTCGGGCGGAGCGGGGCGGTAGGCGCCGCGCCCGCGCCGGTGGAAATAGGCCGGCGCGGCCCCCAGGGCCATGATGAGCGCGGTTTTTTCGACCGCGCTGGGCGGGTGGCCGAAATAATCCTCGGCCAGGGCGGCCGCCTCGAATTCCTCCTGGGGCGCGCATTCCCACAGGAAATCGATGTCGAGCCCGTCGGCCAGCGCCTGGGCCTGGTCGAGCAGGACGTCCGGGGAGGGCTGCTCGAACTCGAACAGCACCGTGTTGCGCTTGATCTTGCTGCGCTTGCCCGAGGCCGATTCGACTTGCAGGGAGGTGTCCGCTTCGGACAAGATGGTTTCGGCTTTCAGTTTGCCGCTGTCTTCGTATAGGACGTGCATGGTGGAAGGGCCAGTTGTGGGTCCGGGGGTGCGCGCTCAGGGCGCGCCGCCCGCCAGCGCGTCCAGCAGTTTCCGGTGGATGCCGCCGAAACTGCCGTTGCTCATGATCAGGATGTGGTCTCCGGGACGGGCCGCCGCGCGCACCGCGTCCACCAGCGCGGCCAGGTCCGAGCCCGACCAGGCGCGCGCGCCCAGCGGCGCGAGGACCTCGGCCGGATTCCAGCCGAGGGCGTGCCGGCCCTCGGCCGCGCCGTGGCAGAAGACCAGGTCGGCCTGGGCCAGGGCGCCGGGCAGCCGTCCGGCCATGGCGCCGAGCTTCATCGTGTTGGAGCGCGGCTCGATCACGGCCAGGATGCGGCCCGCGGAGCCGATGCGCCGGCGCAGGCCGTCGATGGTCGTGGCGATGGCGCTGGGATGGTGGGCGAAGTCGTCATAGACGTGCACCCCGCGCGCCTCGCCCAGGTGCTCGAGGCGGCGGCGCACGCCCTGGAAGGCGCACAGCGCGCGCAGGCTCTCCTCGGGCGCGATGCCCGCGTGGTGGGCGGCCGCCAGGGCCGCGAGCGCGTTGGACTGGTTGTGCGCCCCGCTCAGCCGCCAGTCGAGCACACCGACCTCGCGATCCCGGTGGCGCACGAGGCAGCGGCCGGCGGCGCCGCCATCGACGGCCTGCGCCTGCCACTCGCCGCCCGCGCCGAAGGTCTCGACGGGCGTCCAGCAGCCGCGCGCCAGCACGCGGTCCAGCGCCGCATCCTCCGCCGGGCGGATGATGCGCCCGCTGGCCGGGATGGTGCGGACCAGGTGGTGGAACTGGGTCTCGATGGCGCCCAGGTCGGGAAAGATGTCGGCGTGGTCGTATTCGAGGTTGTTGAGGATGGCGGTGCGCGGACGGTAATGCACGAATTTCGAGCGCTTGTCGAAGAACGCCGTGTCGTATTCGTCGGCCTCGATGACGAAGCGCGTCGCCGCCGGGTCGAAGCGCGCCGAGACCTCCAGGTCGGGCGCCACGCCGCCGATCAGGAAATTCACGGGATGGCCGGCGTGCCGGAAGATCCACGCCAGCATCGAGCTGGTGGTGGTCTTGCCGTGGGTGCCGGCCACGGCCAGCACGTGCTGGCCCGGCAGCACGTGGTCGGCGAGCCATTGCGGGCCGGACGTGTAGGGCAGGCCGCGATCGAGGATCGCCTCCATCAGGGGGTTGCCCCGCGACACGACGTTGCCCACGATGTACAGGTCGGCGCCCAGCGCGAGCTGCCCGGCGCCGAATCCCTCGACCAGCTCGATGCCTTGTTCCCGCAACTGGGTGCTCATGGGCGGATAGACGCCGGCGTCGCAGCCGGTGACCGCATGGCCGCCCGAGCGCGCGATCAGCGCCAGGCCGCCCATGAACGTGCCGCAGATTCCCAGTATGTGTATGTGCATCGCGATCCTCCAGCCCGTATTGTAGGGCCCAATGCTATGATGGTCGGCGTGGCATCGAGTTTTGGCGGGTGATGGCGTGATCGGCAGGCGGGAATTCATCCAGAGGGCGGGCGGCCTGGTGCTCGGGCTCGGCGCGGCCGTCGCCGGGGTCCCCGCGGCCGGGTCCGTCCTTCCCGTGGATCCTTTCTTCGGGCGCTCGTTCCAGGACCTGGACGGCGAGACCTTCGAGCTGTCCACGCTGGTCGGCCGGCCGGTGCTGGCCAATTTCTGGGCGAGCTGGTGCCCGCCCTGCGTGCGCGAGATGCCCGATCTCGACGCCCTCCATCGCCAGCACCCCGAGGTCGCCTTCCTCGGGCTCGCCATCGACACCCGCGCCAACGTCGAGCGCTTCATGGAAAAGGTGCGCGTCTCGTATCCGGTGCTGCTCACCGGCACCCAGGGCATTCCGCTGATGCGCGAGCTGGGCAACAAGGGCGGGGGCCTGCCGTTCACGGCCTTGTTCGATGCGCGCGGCCGCTCGGCCGGCGTGATCCTGGGCGAGGTCGATCCCGCCGACATCCGGCGCCGGATCGCCGAGATACTTTAGGTTTCAAGTCTTGGGCTTTTTCGGCCTGGCGCCCACGTTTCGTGGACAAATCGACGGTTTTAGCGTAAAAAGACGCTTTGTCGGGGCGTCCAGCCCCGAGAGGGCGGTCGCTCCGGCACCCCGCCCGACTGCAGACATTCTTGCGGCCGTCGCTCTATCCCGCCCCTTGGTCCGGGAGGCAGATCGACGGCGCATTCATCTGTGCCTGTGGAGTTCCGGCATCTGGTGGCCGCGCCCGCCGCGCGGCGACGTTCATGGGAAAGTATATGGATCTTAGAAAACTCAAGACACTGATCGATCTGGTGGCCGATTCCGGGATCGCCGAGCTCGAGATCACCGAAGGCGAAGGCAAGGTCAGGATCGTCAAGTTTTCCCAGGCGCAGCCGCCAGTGGCCTATGCGCCGGCGCCCGCGCCGGCGGCCGCCGCCGCTCCCGCGGGGGATGCGGCCCCCGCGGCGCCGGCCCCGGCCCCCGCCATCCAGGGCCACGTGGTCAAGGCCCCCATGGTGGGCACCTTCTATCGCGCGCCCAACCCCAATTCCCCGCCCTTCGTCGAGCTCGGCCAGGCCGTCAAGGAGGGCGAGCCGCTGTGCATCATCGAGGCCATGAAGCTGCTCAACGAGATCGAGGCCGACAAGTCCGGCGTCGTCAAGGAAATCCTCGTCGAGAACGGCGAGCCGGTCGAGTACGGGCAACCGCTGTTTGTGATCGGCTGAGCCATGTTCGAAAAGATCCTCATTGCCAATCGCGGCGAAATCGCGCTGCGCATCCAGCGCGCCTGCCGCGAGTTGGGCGTCAAGACCGTCGTGGTCCATTCCGAGGCCGACCGCGAGGCCAAGTACGTGCGCCTCGCCGACGAATCCGTCTGCATCGGCCCCGCCCCCGCGCGCGACAGCTATCTCAGCATGCCGGCCCTGATCTCGGCGGCCGAGGTGACCGATGCCGAAGCCATCCATCCGGGCTACGGCTTCCTGTCCGAGAACGCCGATTTCGCCGAGCGCGTCGAAAAGAGCGGCTTCGTGTTCATCGGGCCGCGTCCCGAGAGCATCCGCACGATGGGCGACAAGGTCTGCGCCAAGCAGGCCATGATCGCCGCGGGCGTGCCGGTGGTGCCCGGATCGGGCGGCGCCCTGCCCGACGATCCGGCGGAAATCCAGCGCATCGCGGCCAAGGTGGGCTATCCGGTCATCATCAAGGCCGCGGGCGGCGGCGGCGGACGCGGCATGCGGGTGGTGTACACCGAATCGGCCCTGCTCAACGCCGTGGCCATGACCCGCACCGAGGCGGGCGCGGCCTTCAACAATCCCGAGGTCTATCTCGAGAAATTCCTCGAAAACCCGCGCCACATCGAGATCCAGGTGCTGGGCGACGGCGAGGGCGAGGCCGTCTGGCTGGGCGAGCGCGACTGCTCGATGCAGCGCCGCCACCAGAAGATCATCGAGGAGGCGCCGGCGCCGGGCGTGGACCGGACGCTCGTCTCGCGCATCGGCGAGCGTTGCGTCGAGGCCTGCCGGGCGATGCGCTACCGCGGGGCGGGCACCTTCGAGTTCCTGTACGAGAACGGCGAGTTCTTCTTCATCGAGATGAACACCCGCATCCAGGTCGAGCACACCATCACCGAGATGATCACCGGCATCGACCTGGTGCAGCAGCAATTGCGCGTCGCCGCGGGCGAGCCCTTCACCCTGCGCCAGCGCGACGTCCGCCTGCACGGCCATGCGATCGAATGCCGCATCAATGCCGAGGACCCCTACAAGTTCACCCCGAGCCCGGGCCGCATCACCAACTGGCATACGCCGGGCGGGCCGGGCGTGCGCATGGATTCGCACGTGTTCAGCGGCTACACCGTGCCGCCGTACTATGACTCCATGATCGCCAAGCTCATCACTTTCGGCGACGACCGGCACCAGGCCCTCATGCGCATGGACATCGCCCTGTCGGAAATGATCGTCGAGGGCGTGCAGACCAACATCCCCCTGCACCGCGAGCTCTTGCAGGACGCCAATTTCGTGCGGGGCGGGACCAGCATCCACTACCTCGAGCACAAGCTCTCGCAGCGGGCCTGAGGAGGTGTAGGCGGATGCGCGAGCTTGTGCTGAGCTGCCCCGAGGCCCAGGCCGAGGCCTGGGCCGATGCCTTGCTCGAGGCCGGCGCCCTGGCCGTGTCCGTCGAGGACGCCGACGGCGATACCGAGCACGAGCAGGCGCTGTTCGGCGAGCCCGGGACCGAGCCCGAGGTGCAGGCCTGGCGGCGCAACCGCATCGTGGCGCTGTTGCCCGAGGGCCATGACCCGGCCCAGATGGCCGCGGTGCTCGAGGGGCTCGGCCCGGAGGGCGGGCCGGCGCCGGCCGACTGGTCCGTGCGCGAGGTGCCCGAGGAGGACTGGGTGCGCCTGACGCAATCCCAGTTCGGCCCGATCGCGGTGGGCGAGCGGATATGGATCGTGCCGAGCTGGCATCGCGAGGACGCGGCCGTGCCGGCGGCCGGCGCGGCCGACGGCATCGTGCGCATCGAGCTCGATCCGGGCCTGGCCTTCGGCACCGGCAGCCACCCGACCACGCACCTGTGCCTGGAATGGCTGGCCGAACACCTGCGGGGCGGGGAAACGGTCCTCGACTACGGCTGCGGCTCGGGAATCCTGGCGATCGCCGCGCACATGCTCGGGGCCGCGCGGGTGCATGCGGTCGACATCGACGAGCAGGCGGTGCTGGCCACCGAGCGCAATGCGCGGAGCAACCGCGCGCGGGTCGAGGCGTGGCTGCCCGAGGGCCTGCCCGACGGGTGCAGCCGCATCGTGGTCGCCAACATCCTGTCCAACCCCCTCAAGGTGCTGGCGCCGATGCTGGCCGGCCGGGTCGAGCCCGGAGGCAGCCTCGTGCTGTCGGGCGTGCTCGAGCGCCAGGCCGGCGAGGTGGCCGCGGCCTATGCGCCCTGGATCGCGCTCGAGGTCTGGCGCGCCCGCGACGGCTGGGTCTGCCTGGCCGGGCGCAGGACGTAGGCGGCCGCCATGGACCTGACCACGCGCTGCCCGAGCTGCGGGACCGTCTTCGAGGCCAGCCTGCAGGAGCTCCAGCTCCGCAAGGGCTACATCCGCTGCGTGCAGTGCGCCCATATCTTCGACGGCTACGCCGAGGTCGTGTCCGAGCCGGGTCCGCGCGCCGCGCCGGCCCAGCCGGCTTCATCGGTGCCGCCGGCGTCCTCGGTGCCGCCGGTGCCCTCGGTCCCGCCAGCTTCGCCGGTCTTCTCCGTCCCGCCGCCCGCGGCCAGCGAGCCGGCGCAGCCCTTCGTCGTGCCGCCCGGCCCCCAGGTGTTCCGGGCGGGACGCGAGAGCCGCGCGGAACCTCATTTCACGGTCGGCATCGCCCCGGATGCCGGGCTGGGCGGTCCGAGCGCCGGGCCGTCCGTCCGCCCCGAGGCGGGCGGCGTGCCGCCGCCCGAGCGCATCACCGCCGGCGAGGCGCCCATCGCGCCCGCGCCTTCCCGCGGCGCGCGCCCGGAGCCCTTCGTCGTCGAGCCGCATCCCGCGCGCGCGGGCCGGGGCGGTTCCGCGGCGCCGCTGATGCGCGACGAGGACGAGGCCGGCCTGCTGGCGCGGCTGGGCCGCGCGCTCATGGCGCTGCTCCTGGCCTTCCTGGTCCTGCTGGCTTGCGTGCAACTGGCCTACATCTATCGATCGCAGATCGCCCTGGCGTTCCCGGCCCTGCGGCCGGCGCTCGAGCGCGCGTGCGCGCCCCTGCGATGCCAGGTCCCGTATGCGCGCGACCTGTCCCGCCTGAGCATCTCGGGATCCTCGCTGCGGGCCGATGCGCGGGGCGCCTCCATGGCGCCCGATGCCACGCAGGGCGCCGCGCAAGGCGCCGCGCAGGACGCGGTGCGCCACTACGTGCTGAACGTGGCGCTGCGCAACCTGAGCGACCGGCCGCAGGAGTGGCCGACCCTCGTGCTCGACCTCAACGATGCCTCGGGCACGCGGCTGGTGCGGCGCAACCTCGGCCCCCGCGAATACCTGACCCCCGACCGGCTCGAGGGACCGTTCGCCGCGCATGGCGACGTCCTCGTGCGGGTGCCCCTGACGGTGACCGGCGTGCAGGTCAACGGCTACCAACTCGATTTGTTCTATCCCTGAGGAACTCATGTCCAAGGAAGTCCTGATTTGCGGCTCGATCGCATTCGATACGATCGCCGTGTTCGAAGGCCGGTTCAAGGATCACATCCTGGCCGACAACATCCAGTCCTTGAGCGTGTCGTTCTTCGTCCCCAGACTGCGCAAGGAGTTCGGCGGCTGCGCGGGCAACATCGCCTACAACCTGCGGCTGCTGGGCGGGCAGCCGGTGCCGGTGGGCACCGTCGGCATGGACGCCGACGATTACCTCCAGCGCCTGCGCGACCTGGGCATCGACACCCGGCTGGTGCGCGTGCTGTCCGACGCCTACACGCCGCAATGCTTCATCACCACCGACCTGGACAACAACCAGATCACGTCCTTCCACCCGGGCGCGATGCTGCGCTCGGCGGAAAACGATCTCGGCGCCCAGCCCTGCGCCTGGGCGATCGTCTCGCCCGACGCCAAGGACGGCATGTTCGCCCATGCGCGGCGCCTGCATGCGCAAGGCATTCCCTTCATATTCGACCTGGGCCAGGCCATGCCGCTGTTCGACGGCGACGACCTGCGCGAAATGATCGGCATGTCCAGCATCCTGGCGGCCAACGACTACGAGGCCAGCGTGATCGAGCAGCGCGTGGGGGCCCCCATCGAGCGGATCGCCGAGGGCCTGCGGGCCGCCGTGGTGACGCGCGGAGCCCACGGGGTGTCGCTGTATGAAAACGGGACGCGGACCGACATCGCGGCCGTGCCGGTGGGCGCTCCCGTGGATCCGACGGGCTGCGGCGATGCGCACCGCGCGGGCCTGCTGTACGGCCTGGTCGAAGGCTGGTCCCTGCACGACGCCTGCTGCTTGGCGAACGTCATGGGGGGAATTAAAATCGTATCCAAAGGGCCACAGAACCACCAGCCGGCCCGGTCGGACATCGCGGCCGTACTGAGGGCCAGCTATGGCATCGACGCGCCCGGACTCTCCCAGTGACCGCAATCCCATGATCGCCCCGGCACGCATTCCAGAGCCGGGGCGCCAATTTCCGTCCCTATCGATTCAGGAGCCATCGTCATGCAAACCGTGAATTCAACCTCTGCGCGCGCGCGGGCGCTGCGCGGGCTGGCGGCGGCCGGCGTGGCGGCATCGCTCGCCGTGCTGGCCGGTTGCGCCAACCACAGCGCCTCCAGTTCCACCTACACCTACGGCCAGGCCCAGCAAGAGCAGATCGTGCGCTACGGCACCGTGGTCTCGGTGCGTCCGGTCACCATCCAGACCGACAAGTCCTCGGGCGTCGGCATGGTCGCGGGCGCCGCCGTGGGCGGCGTCGCCGGCAGCACCATCGGCGGCGGCACCGGGCGGATCCTCTCGTCGATGGGCGGCGCCATCCTGGGCGGCCTGGCCGGCAACGCGATCGAGAACGCGACCACCAAGACCAATGGCATCGAGGTCACCGTCCGTCTTGACAATGGCGAGACCCGCGTGATCGCCCAGGCGGCCGACGTGCCGCTGTCCTCGGGTCAGCGCGTGCAGGTCATCAGCGGCGGCGGGCCGACCCGCGTCGTGCCGCTGTAGCCCTCACAGCCCGAAGGCCGAGAAGGCGAGGTGCTGTACCACCATCATGGCGATCTGGGCGATCACCAGCAGGACCAGGGGTGAGAGGTCCAGGCCGCCCATGCGCGGCAGGGCGCGGCGGATGGGATCGAGCAGCGGCGCGGTCAGCGTGTAGAGCACCGGCATCACCGGCGAGAGCGGGTTGATCCACGACAGGACGGCCTGGATCAGAGTCACCCACACGATCACGTTGAACAGCCACTTGAGCGCGGTCAGCACCGCGGCCAGCATGGCGGGCGCGACCATCGCGACCGGCGGCAGCGTGCCCGCCGACAGGATGAATCCGCTCAGGAGGAGATAGATCAGCGCGATCAGCCAGCACGCGAGGATGCTGGGCCAGTCGAATCGGCCCGTGGCCGGGATCGCCCTGCGCAAGGGCTGGACGAGCCAGTCCGAGGCGCGCAGGATCGCCTGCGAATAGGGATTGAAGGGATGCAGCCGGATGGCGTATATCCAGGCGCGCAGGATGAGGACGATCCCGAACAGGGAAAAGACGATGTCGATCAGGAACACCAGGATGTCACGAAACATGGGAGGTCGCTCGCGGGCCTTTTTCAATCGCCCATTTTCGCATCAATGAAAAAGGCCCGGCAAGTCGATTGCCGGGCCTCGTCGCTGGATCCTTGGAGGCCCCGGCCTTGCGGCCGGGGTTTCCTGCCACCGTCGATGCGTGCGGGACTCAGGGACGGTTGGCGGTCGGGAAGGGCCAGGAGCCGGCCGGGTTGACGTCGGTGCGCGCCTCGGGTGCCGGGGTTTCCGGCTGGACGGCGGCCTTTTTGGGCGCAGCCTTGCGGGCCGGGGCAGGCTTGGCGGCGGCTTTCTTGGCCGCGGCCTTTTTCGCCGGCGCTTTCTTGGCGGCGGTCTTTTTCGCAGCCGCTTTCTTGGCGACGGTCTTTTTGGCGGCGGCCTTCTTGGCCGGAGCCTTTTTCACCGCGGCCGTCTTGGCCGTGGCTTTCTTTGCCGGGGCTTTCTTGGCGGCGGCCTTTTTCACTGCGGTCGTCTTGGTGGCGGCTTTTTTGGCCGGCGCCTTTTTCACCGCGGCTTTCTTGGCGACGGTCTTTTTGGCGGCGGCTTTCTTTGCCGGGGCCTTTTTCACCGCGGCCTTTTTGGCGACGGTCTTTTTGGCGGGTGCCTTGGTTGCGGCTGCCTTGCTTACTGCTTTCTTGGCGGTCTTCTTGTCCTCGGATTTACTGCTGGATTTGGCGGGTGCAGCTTTCTTGGCCGGCTTGGCGGAGGCCTTTTTGGCGGTTGCCATAGTCATGCTCCTTGAGGTCGAAAGTGAACGTCCACCCATTTGATATGACCCCCGCAGCGGGCGCGGCCCATCTCAAATGGCGCAGGCGTGCGATGGTGATGTCGCACGCCTTAGAGTCTAACGTAAGCAATCCGTCTATTCCAAGCATTATTCCCAGCTTAGCGCACCACCGGTTTGATATTCGATCACTCGTGTCTCGAAAAAGTTGCGTTCCTTTTTCAGGTCGATCATCTCGGCCATCCACGGGAACGGATTTTCCTCGTTGGGGAACAGCGCCTCGAGGCCGATCTGCTGGCTGCGGCGATTGGCGATGAAGCGCAGATAGGACTTGAACATCGAGGCGTTCAGGCCCAGCACGCCGCGCGGCATGGTGTCCTCGGCGTAGGCGTATTCGAGGTCGACGGCCTTGAGGAACATGTCCTTGATCTCGGCGCGGAACGCGGGCGTCCACAGGTGCGGGTTCTCGAGCTTGATGGTATTGATCAGGTCGATGCCGAAGTTGCAATGCATGGACTCGTCGCGCAGGATGTACATGTATTGCTCGGCGGCGCCGGTCATCTTGTTCTGGCGGCCCAGCGCGAGGATCTGCGTGAAGCCCACGTAAAAGAACAGGCCCTCCATCAGGCAGGCGAAGGCGATCAGCGAGCGCAGCAGCGTCTGGTCGGCCTCGGGCGTGCCGGTCTTGAAATCGGGATCGGCGATCGCGTCGATGAAGGGCAGCAGGAACTCGTCCTTGGCGCGGATCGAGGGGATCTCGTTGTAGGCGTTGAAGATCTCGCCCTCGTCCAGGTCCAGGCTCTCGACGATGTACTGGTAGGCGTGCGTGTGGATCGCCTCCTCGAAGGCCTGGCGCAGCAGGAACTGGCGGCACTCGGGCGCGGTGATATGGCGGTACGTGCCCAGCACGATGTTGTTGGCCGCCAGCGAGTCGGCGGTCACGAAGAACCCGAGGTTGCGCTTGACGATGCGGCGCTCGTCCTCGGTCAGGCCGTCGGGGTTCTTCCAGAGCGCGATGTCGCGCGACATGTTGATCTCCTGCGGCATCCAGTGATTGGCGCAGGTGGCGAGATACTTTTCCCAGGCCCATTTGTACTTGAAGGGCACGAGCTGGTTGACGTCGGTGGCGCCGTTGATGATGCGCTTGTCGGCGACACGCACGCGCCCGCCGTCGCCCGATGACGATACGCTGGCCTTGGGCGCGGCGGCGCCCGGCGCGCCGGCCATCGCGGCGGGCGCGCGCACGGGGGCGGGGACTTCGGTGTCTTCGAAACTCAACATATTGGGACTCCTTTCATCTTTCCGTGGAGGGGCCTACTGGCACGCCTCGCATTCCTCGAAACCTTCGTCGCCCGGGCGCAGCGTGCAGACCGTGCCGACGACCTCGGCCTCGGGCAATTGGATGGGGGCGGATGCCGACAGGCCGCCCGCCGAGCCCTGGCTCGAGACGGCGTTCAGCTCGCCGCCGCGGCCGGTGGATTTCTCGGCATTGGTGGCGCTGCTCGAGCGCAGGTAATAGGTGGTCTTCAGGCCGCGGATCCAGGCGAGCTTGTAGGTCTCGTCGAGCTTCTTGCCCGAGACGCCCGCCATGAAGATATTGAGCGACTGCGCCTGGTCGATCCATTTCTGGCGCCGCGCGGCGCACTCGACCACCCAGTGGGGCTCGACCTCGAAGGCGGTGGCGTACAGCGCGCGCAAGTCCTGCGGGATGCGGTCGATGCGCGCCAGGCTGCCGTCGAAATACTTCAGGTCGGCGACCATGACCTCGTCCCACAGGCCGCGCGCCTTGAGATCGCGCACCAGGTAGTCGTTGACCACCGTGAACTCGCCCGACAGGTTGGACTTGACGTACAGGTTGCGGTAGGTCGGCTCGATGCAGGGCGACACGCCGACGATGTTGGCGATGGTCGCGGTCGGCGCGATGGCCACGCAGTTCGAGTTGCGCATGCCGTTGACGCGGATCTGCTCGCGCAGGCTGGTCCAGTCCATGCGGCTGGACATGTCGATCTCGACGTGGCCGCCGCGCTCCTCGCGCAGCAGCGCCAGCGTGTCCTGCGGCAGGATGCCGCGGTCCCACAGCGAGCCGGGATAGCTTTCATAGCGGCCGCGTTCGGCGGCCAGGGCGCTGGAGGCCGAGTAGGCGTAATAGCACACGGCCTCGGTCGACGCGTCGGCGAACTCGACGGCCTCCTGCGAGGCGAAGGGGATGCGCATCTTGAGCAGGCAGTCCTGGAATCCCATGATCCCCAGGCCCACCGGACGGTGGCGCAGGTTCGAGTTGCGCGCCTTGGGCACCGCGTAGTAGTTGATGTCGATGACGTTGTCGAGCATGCGCATCGCGGTGGC
>JBIQHJ010000084.1:0-8094 GCA_044508625.1 Alcaligenaceae bacterium | reverse complement strand
TCCGGAGACGTGGCCGAGTGGTTGAAGGTACTCCCCTGCTAAGGGAGCATGCGGCTTATACCCGCATCGAGGGTTCGAATCCCTCCGTCTCCGCCAGAATAAAAGCCCTTGTTTGAACTGCACCCCAAAGGTTGGATCAGTGTCCAACTTCCGGTGCGCAGTTCATTTTCAAGGGCTTTTTATTTTTTGGCGAAAGGTCGATCGATATAGATTTATTCTATATCAATGGTCTTGAATTGAGATTTGCAATAATTCAAGCCATGAACACGCAAGACCCTCTCGCCCCGTCCGGCACGAGGCCCGGCGGGCATGACTGGCACAGCCTGCCCGCCGACGAGGTGCTCCGGGCCCTGTCCTCGCCCGAGAACGGCCTGTCCCCCGGCGAGGCCGCCGCGCGCCTGTCCGCGCATGGGGCCAACGAGCTGGCCGCCGTCCAGGTCCGCCACCCGCTGCTGCGGCTGCTGCGCCAGTTCCACAACCTGCTGCTCTATCTCATGATGGCGGCCGCCGTCATCATGGCGCTGCTGGGCGAGTGGGTCGATTCCGGCGTGCTGTGGTCGGCGACGCTCATCAATGCGTTCATCGGCTTCGTGCAGGAGGGCAGGGCCGAGACGGCCTTGTCCGCGATCCGGGGCATGCTGGCGCCGCAGGCCATGGTCATTCGCAATGGCCGGCGGCAGGTGGTCGATGCCGCGGGCCTGGTGCCCGGGGACCGCGTCGTCATCGCGGCGGGCGACCGTGTGCCGGCCGACCTGCGCCTCGTCCATGCGCGCGAGCTGCGGGTCGACGAGGCCTCGCTCACGGGGGAATCGCTGGCGGTCGAGAAATCCGCGCAGCCGGTCGCCCCCGGGGCGACGCTGGGCGACCGCTCCAGCATGGCCTACTCCGGCACCGTGGCGGTCGGTGGCCAGGGCATGGGGGTCGTGGTCGCCACCGGCATGCGGACCGAGATCGGGCGGATCACGGGGCTGCTCAGCGGCGTGGCGAGCGTCAGCACGCCGCTGATGCGCAAGATCAACGGTTTTTCCTTCCGCCTCGCGCTGGTCATCCTGGGCGTGGGGGTGCTCACCTTCGCCTTCGGCGTCCTGGTTCGCGGATACCCGGTCGAGGCCATGTTCCTCATGGTGGTTGCGCTCGTGGCCTCGGCCATCCCCGAGGGCCTGCCCGCCATCATGACCATCATCCTGGCCCTGGGCGTGCAGCGCATGGCCCGCCACCGGGCCATCATCCGCCGCCTGCCGGCCGTCGAGACCCTGGGGTCCGTCACGGTCATCTGCTCGGACAAGACCGGCACCCTGACGCGCAATGAAATGACGGTCCAGCTCATCGTCTCGGGCGACGGCAGCCATCAGGCGACAGGGGTGGGCTATGCGCCGGATGGCGAGATCCGGCCACTCGACGGGCAGGCCGATGCGGGCGGCCTGGTCCCGGCCCTGCAGGTCGGCATGCTGTGCAACGACAGCGAGTTGCTGCGGCGCGACGATGGCTGGCACATCGTCGGCGATCCCACCGAGGGCGCCCTCCTGGTGCTGGGCGCAAAGGGCGGCCTGGACTTGCGCGGCCTCGAGGCCGAATGGCCGCGGCTCGACTCCATTCCCTTCGAGTCCGAAAACCGCTACATGGCGACGCACCATCGCGACGCGGCGGGCGCGGACTGGATCTTCGTGAAAGGGGCGCCCGGACGTGTCTTGTCCATGTGCCGGTGGCAGCTTGCCGCGGGCGCCTTGCGGGAACTCGACGTGGACTGGTGGCGCCGCATGGCCAACGACATCGCCGCGCGCGGGCTGCGCCTGCTCGCCCTGGCCCGCAAAGAGGCCGCGCCCCGCGAAGGAATGCTCACCCCGGCCGATATGGAGGACGGTTTCGTGATGCTGGCCTTGGTGGGCATCATCGATCCGCCGCGCACCGAGGCCATCGCCTCGGTGGCGCAATGCCACGCCGCGGGCATCCGGGTCAAGATGATCACCGGCGACCATGCGGACACCGCCCGCGCCGTCGGCGCCCAACTGGGCATCGGCGTCGGCAAGCCGGCGATCACCGGCGCCGAGATCTCGCTGCTGGACGACGCGGGGCTGCGGCGCCTGGTGAACGACGTCGACATCTTTGCGCGCGCCAGCCCCGAGCACAAGCTGCGCCTGGTGCGGGCCTTGCAGGACAATGGGGACATCGTCGCGATGACGGGCGACGGCGTGAACGACGCGCCGGCGCTGAAGCGGGCGGACGTGGGCGTGGCGATGGGCCTGAAAGGCACCGATGCCGCCCGCGAGGCGGCCGACATGGTGCTGGCCGACGACAACTTCGCGACCATCGCCACGGCGGTGCGGGAAGGCCGGGCCGTGTACGACAACCTGCGCAAGTTCATCCTGTTCATGCTGCCCACCAATGGCGGCGAGGCGCTGGTCGTGCTCGTCGCGCTCCTGCTGGGACTCACGCTGCCGCTCACCCCGGCGCAGGTGCTCTGGATCAATATGGTGACGGCGGGCACGCTGGGCATCGCGCTCGCGTTCGAGGCGCCCGAGGGCAATGTCATGCGACGGCGGCCGCGCCCTCCTGGCGAGCCCTTGTTCACGGCTTTCTTCGTGTGGCGGCTGGTGTTCGTGTCCGTGCTGATGATGGCCGGTGCGCTGGCCCTGTTCCTGTACGCGCTGGAGGCCGGCGCCGGCATCGAGGTGGCGCGCACGATGGTCGTCAACACCATCGTGCTGTGCGAGGTCGTGTACCTGCTCAACACCCGGCGCCTGCGGCACACCGTGCTCGATCGCGAGGGCCTGCTGGGCAATCCTCACGCGCTGCTCACCATGGCCGTGGCGGTGCTGCTCCAGCTCGTCTACGTGTACTGGTCCCCCATGCACGGCATCTTCGGCTCCGCGGCCCTGGGCGCCCGCGAATGGCTGCTGACCCTGGCGGCGGCCGTGGTACTGTTCGGGGCGGTGGAAGGCGAAAAGATCCTCGTCGGCGCGCGCCGGCCAGGCGCGCCGGCGAGGCGCCCCGATTAGCCCCCGCGGGGGTTCCACATCCGGACGACTATAGAGTACGACTGGTTCTCTATAGAGGAGGACGGATGGGCACCTCGGCGATTCCCGCATCCGTGGACGTCGCTCCGATGGACGCCTTCGGGGCGGCGGACGGGGCCGCCGTGGGCGGCAAGGCCGCGAACCTCGGCGAGCTGCTGCGCGCGGTGCTGCCGCCGCTGCGCCGCTCCATCCTGGAGATCGGCGGCCGGCCGGCGACGCGATCGTGACCGGCGCGCCGGCGCGCGCCAATCCTCAGGCGTTGCCGCGGATCCAGTAGTGCAGCTTGTCCTCGGGCATCGGCCGCGCGAAATAGTAGCCTTGGCCGATCTTGCAGCCCAGTTCCTTGAGGAGCTCGGCGTCCGCCGCCGTTTCGATGCCCTCCGCCACGGAGGACAGCGAGAGTTCGTTCGCCATGTAGATGATGGCGTCCAGCAGCACGATGCCGCGCCGGGAGGAACCGATGCGCGACACGAAGGAACGGTCGATCTTCAGCTCGGTGATCGGCAATTGGCGAAGCTGGTTCAAGGACGTGTGCCCCACGCCGAAATCGTCCAGGGCGATCCCGAAACCGAGGATCCTCAGCTTGGTGAGGATTTCCAGCAGCGCGCTGTCGTCGGGGGCGACCTCGGTCTCGGTGAGCTCGAGGACCATCTTCTCGGGGGGAATGCCGGCGCGGGCCGCCCTGGTCTTCCATTCATTGACGAAATCATTGGTCCTAAGGCTGCTGGCCGACACGTTGATGCCGATCTCTGGCAGTTCGAGCGACTTCGGCCACCTGCCCATGCAGCCCAGGCTGTAGTCCATCACCTGCCATGTGAACGCATCGATCAGGCCATGTTCCAGGACGTGCGGCAGGAAGAACTGCGGCGACAGCAGGCCGTATGCCGGATGGTCCCAGCGGCCCAGGCATTCGATGGCATGGAGGGAATGGGAGTCCAGGTCCACCAGCGGCTGGAAATGCGCGATGAACCGGCCCGATTCCAGTCCCGACTGGATGTCCTCCTTGGTGAATTGGAAGCCGTCGTCGCCGGGCTCCGCCTCGCCCGCTGGGGGTTCGTGGCCTTTCGCCACGCCCCTCAGGATGTCGAAAAAGCTCGGCATGTTCAGGGGCTTGGGAATACAGGCCGCGACCTGTATGCCGCGCTGGCGCAGGAGGCTGACGGTCGCCTGCTGCACGTCCGGCGGCAGGATCGAGTGCAGGACGATCGCGCCCAGCCGCGCCGGGTCGGCGGCCAGCAGGAAGGCGATGCCGTCGGATTCGCTCAGCCTCAGGTCGCACAGCGTGATGTCGAAGGCATTGCGCGGATCCTTCAGCAGTTCCAGCGCGTCTTCGCCGCTGGCGGCCGCGTGGACGTTGCTGATGCGGTGGGTGAGCATCTGGGTGACGATCGCGATGCGCTGGAACTCATCGTCCTCGATCAGCAGGATGCGGGGAGGGCGGCCCGGGGGGCTCGCCGGCGCGCGCGGCGCGGATGGTTTAGCGGCCAATGGTCCTTACCTCCACGAGAATTTGAACGAGATCGATGCGCAGCGCCTCGTAGTCGCCGTGCGTGATTTCCCCGCCGCCGTCCGAGAGCTGCCTCGAGATGAGCCTCAGCCGGTCGGCGGTCGGCGTCGCGCCGAACAGCAGGACCGAGCCCGCCATCTTGTGGGCCAGCCTGGAGGTCCCCGGGCGGTTGTTGCCGGCGATGGCGTGTTCCAGCGAGGCCAGGTCCTCGGCGAAGGTCCGCAGGAACATGTCCAGCAACTGGCTCGCGAGCGCGCAGTCGTTGTCGCACAGGCCGTAGAAGACTTCCGGCGCAATGAGGCGATGCATCAGAGGATCCCCCACTTTTTCAATGTCCCGGACAGCTCGCCCAGGCTCAGGGGCTTGCGCAGGCAGTCGTCGGCCCCCGCGTTCAGGCAGCTCTCGTAATCGCAGGCCATCGCGCTGGCGGTCACGGCGATGACCAGCCTGCGCAGATCCCGCGCCGATTCCCAGCGCCTGTACCTGCGCACGAAGGCGGCGCCGTCCACCGGGAACATCTGCCAATCGGTGAAGATCAGCAGGCAGGAATGGTTCTGCAGCCAGTCGAGCGCGTCCTCGGCGTCCGCGAAATGGGCCGTCGCGCCAAAGCCCAGGCGCCGCAACTGGTGCCTGAGCAACTGGGCGTTCATGTCATTGTCCTCGACGATGACGATCGGGTCGAGGGCGATCGAATGGCCGGCATCCGTCATGGGGATTTCCTCGAGCCGGCGGTTCCGGCATCGCCGGCATGCCCATGCAGCGGCAGCAGGACGGAGAACGTCGTGCCCCTGCCCAGGCGCGAGATCACCAGCACCTCGCCCTGCATCATGCCCGTCAACTGCTTGACGATCGGCAGCCCCAGTCCGAATCCGTCCTCGGACTGGATCCTGCCGCTCTGGTTGATCTGGTAGAACGTGTCGAAGATCGAGTCGATGTCCTCGGCGGCGATGCCCCTGCCCGTATCGGTGACGTCTATGCGCAGCCTGGCCGACGAACGCGAGACCTTGACATCGATCGATCCCTGGTCGGTGTATTTGACGGCGTTGTGGATGATGTTGTGCAGCACCTGGGTGAGCTTCACGCGGTCGCAATGGATCGTGTCCGGCAGGTTCGGATCGATCTCGAGATGGAGGGCGAGGCCCTTGGCGTTGGCCGGGCGGACGTGGATCTGCGTGATCCCCGAGATCAGCGGGCGCAGGGGTTCCGGCTTGAGCTCGACAGGCTTCAATCCCTTTTCGATGCTGTTGAGCGCCAGCAGCGAATCCACCAGCGAGAGCAGGTGCGCCCCGCTTTCGCGCACGATCTGCAGGAACTCGCGGTGCTCCGGATTCTGCTCGTCCGACTGGAGCAGCTCGGTATAGCCGAGAATGCCGTTCAGCGGGGTGCGCAGCTCGTGCGACACGTTCGAGATGAACCTCGATTTCTGCCGGTTGGCCTCGATCGCCTGGCGCCGGCTCTTGTCGAGCACGAACACATAGCTTATCCCGACGCCGGCGAGGGTGAAGACGGCCATGCTCAGCAGCAGCGTCAGGATGATCATCTGGTTGCGCAACTGGGTGACGGGGGCCATGTGCTCGGCGAGGTTCAGCCCCACCGCCACGTACAGCGTGTCACCGACACTGGAGAACACCCACATCCTCTTGGAGCCGGCCGAGTCGGACAGCAGGACGGCGCCTCCGCCGCCCATGTCCTTTTCCTGGAAAAAGGCGGGATTGGAAATGCCGACGCCGAATGCGGTCTTCGAGCCTTTCTGCTGCGCGAGCGCCAGTCCGTCCGGGCGAAACAGCTCGATGGTGCTGTCGCTGCCCAGGTTGAGCGACTGGTAGACGTTGGTGAAGTAATAGGGATCCACCGAAACCACCACGATGCCCACCAGCGCGCGGTCCTTGTCGAGGATCTTGCGGGTGAACTGGATCGAGGGCTTTCCCGAGACCCGCCCGACGACGGGGCGTCCCACGAACAGGAAATCCCGTTCCTCGACGAGGTGCGTCCGGATGTGCTCGCGATCGCTCAGGTCGAGCCCGCTGGCGAAAGGCTGGCTCGACAGGACCAGCTTGCCGGCGCCGTCGGTGACGGAGAAAAGGACAAAGAGGGGTTCGGCAAAGAACCGCTCCTGCGCCAGGGTCGCCAGGTCCAGGTCCAGGCCCTGCTCGAGGTAGCGGTCCCGGACCAGCTCGGTCGCGTAATCTATCAATTGCAGCGTGCGGCTCGAATGGGCGACGATGGCCTGCGTCACGCTCGAGAGATTGCCCTCGACCGCCTGGAGCTGCATTTTCTCGGCCTGCCTCATCAAGTAGAGGACGACCGCCCAGGCCAGGATGGTGATGAGGCCGGCCACCAGCATGGCCTGTATCGCGGCTGTGCGTTTCTGTTTCGGCATGGCAAAACTGTTTTCCTGCGCGCCCGTGGGGCGCTACTCACGCCATGCCGGTGTGCGCGCCTGTTCGCGGGCTGCGTGGCATGCTTGCAGATAATTTCTCAAGGCCCGTTGACTCAGCGACTTGCGGACGTGGATGAGGCTGGGGCCGATGTCCGAACCGATGCCGGGGTTGGTGTCCGAACCGATGCCGGAATTGGTGTCCGAGTCGATGCCGGAGTTGCTGCCTGAACCGATGCGAGGGCTGATGCCGGAACCGGTGCGAGGGCTGATGCCGGAACCGGTGCTGGAACTGGTGCCCGAACCGATGCGGGGGCTGCTGCGGGAGCGTCCAGGGCCGTCCTCGGACGGCGCTGGCACCTGGGTCGAGCAGACGACGATCCGCGCGCAGGCGAGTTCCGGCCGTCCGCCAAGGGCCGCGGCCAGCTTGTCGAGCTCGCCCTCGGGCATCTCGAAATCGATCAGGACGATATCCGGCCGATGCAGCCCGACCTCCAGGAGCGCGTCATAACAGTTGGAGGCATGCCTGGTCTCGATGGGCAGGCCCCATTCCTCCAGCCTGCGCTGATATTTCACGTAGGCGGGCCGGTCGGCGACGAGTATGACCATCGTCGTTTGCCGCGGTCCCTCATCCTGGCCGGCGGCTTGCGGATCCCGGCCCGGTTCCCCGATGGGGGCGCTCGGCTCGTGGTCGGAGATGTCCGTTGCCCAGTGGAAGGCGTGCGGCGCTCGAAGAGTGGCTTGCCGGTCGAGATACGCGTCCAGCGCGGTTTCCGGTATGCGCCTGTGCCCGCCCTTGGTCTTCCAGGCCGCGATGTGCCCCGACTCGACCAGTTGCTGCACGGTGGGGACGGATACCCCGAGAAGCCGGGCCGCGCTGCGGGTGGTATGGATCCGGGTGCGCCCCGGAACCATGGGCGTCCACTCGGGGCGGCTCGTCGTCATTTCAATTTTTTCATAAATTTCAATTCCTACAATGTTAACAATGTTAACAATGTAAAGGAGGAAACAGCGGCGGGGCCGCTGTTTTTGCGACGGTTTCCGCGAGCTTGTCGCCAAAACGCGACGCGAAGGACGGCAATGCGTGAGACGATGGGCGGAGGCGATGGGCGCGGCGTGGCGTGGGAGGCTCGCCGGGGCGCAGCGTGGGGAACTCGCCTCGGGGGCCCTGCCGGAGCGGGGGCTTGAGACTCGGA
>JBIQHJ010000002.1:0-231043 GCA_044508625.1 Alcaligenaceae bacterium | reverse complement strand
GCCCCCCATCATGTCTTTTCCAGGGAGAACCCCATGCAGGATTCCGAATCGCTGGCCGGGCGCATCGTGCTCGTGACGGGCGCCGGCAGCGGACTGGGCGCCGCCCTCTGCGCCCAATTGGGCGCGGACGGCGCGCGCGTCGCGGCCCTCGACATCGACCCCCGCCGGGCGAGCGAGGTGGTCGAACGCCTGGGCGCCGACGGTGCCGAGGCGGCGGCTTTCGCCGGGGACGTGGGCGTGGCCGCCGACGGGTCGCGGGTGCTGGAGGGCGTGCTGGCGCGCTTCGGCGGGCTGGACGCGCTCGTCAATTGCGCCGGCATCGACGTCACCGCGCCCATCGAGGAGATCGGCATGGACGCCTGGGAGCGGGTGCTGCGCACCAATCTCACGGGCCCCTTCCTCTTGTCCAAGCTCGCGCGCGAGCACCTGGCGCCCGGCGGCCACATCGTCAATGTGGCCTCGACCGCGGCGCGGCGCGCCTGGCCCAATGCCTGCGCCTACCACGCCAGCAAATGGGGCCTGATGGGGCTGACGCACGCCCTGCACGCCGAATTGCGCCCCGCCGGCATCAAGGTGAGCGCCATCATCGCCGGCGGCATGCGCACGCCCTTCCTGATGGACCGCTTTCCCGACATCGATCCCGAAGTCCTGCAGGATCCCGCGCACGTCGCGCGCGCCATCCGCTTCGTGCTGACGCAGCCGGGCGAGAGCGTGATCCCCGAGGTCATGGTGCTGCCGCTCAGGGAAACCTCATGGCCATAGCCGGGGGTGCCCCGCGCCGACGGGCGGCGCGGCACGGCCGGACCAACGGGAGAAGATCATGTACACCCTGGGAATCAATGCCGCTTTCCATGATTGTTCCGCCGCGCTCGTGTGCGACGGCCGGGTCGTGGCGGCCGCGGAGGAGGAGCGCTTCACGCGGATCAAGCACGGCAAGCGGCCGGTGCCGTTCACGGCCTGGCAGTTGCCGTTCCATGCCATCGACTACTGTCTCGCCGAGGCCGGCATCGCCCTGCGCGAGGTGGACCACATCGCCTATGCCTTCGACCCGGGATTGCTGGACCATGGCGCCGTGACCCCCGAGGGCGACATCCGGCTGCCGCTGGAGCCCTCGCGGTCGGGGACGCCCAGCGGCGGGCGCTCGCCCTGGGATCCGCTGTTCCTGTCCTACATCACCAACGCGCCGCGGCAACTGGCCGCCGGCGCGCCGCTGCACCTGGCGGGACGCTTCGAGGGCGCGAGCCTGGCCGACATCCAGGGCCGCTGGACCTTCCTGGACCACCACCTGTGCCACGAGGCGAGCGCCTATCTCGCGGCGCCGTTCGAGTCCGCCGCGGTGCTCACCATGGACGGGCGCGGCGAGGGCGTGACCACGAGCTACGGCCATTTCGCCGGCGGCGAGTATTCGCGCCTCAAGCAGATCGGGATGCCGCACTCCCTGGGCCTGCTCTACGAGGACGTGACGCGCCACCTGGGATTCCTGCACGCCAGCGACGAGTACAAGGTGATGGCGCTGGCGTCCTACGGCAAGCCGGCGCTGTACGGCGTGTTCCGCGACATGCTGCGCCTGGAGGAGGGCGGCGGCTTTTCGCTGGCGCCCGCGTCCCTCGCCGAGCGCCTGGGGCCGCCGCGGCGGCGCGGCGAGCCGCTGGAGCCGCGCCACATGGACATCGCCAGCTCCCTCCAGCACGTGCTGGAGGACACGGTGCTGCACATGGTCGAATGGCTCCAGCGCCAGACCGGCGCGGCGGACCTCTGCATGGCGGGTGGCGTGGCGCTCAACTGTGTGATGAATTCGCGCATCGCCCGCGACGGGCCCTTCGAGCGCGTCTGGGTGCAGCCGGCCGCCGGCGATGCCGGCACCGCGCTGGGCGCGGCGCTGCACGTGGACTACCGCCACGGGCGCGGCGGGCGGCGCTGGACCATGGAGCACGCCTACCTGGGCCCCGCCTACGGGGACGAGGAAATCGCCCGGGCGCTGGAGCACGCGCAGGTGAAGTACCGGCGCTCGGAGGACATCGCCGCGGACGCCGCCGGGCTGCTGGCACAGGGCAAGGTGCTGGCCTGGTTCCAGGGCCGCATGGAGTTCGGGCCGCGCGCGCTGGGCGCGCGCTCGATCCTGGCCTCGCCGCTGGATCCGGCCATGCAGGGGCGCCTCAACGCCTTGAAGGACCGCGAGGATTTCAGGCCGGTCGCGCCGGTGGTGGTCGAGGAGTGCGCGCACGAGTGGTTCGACGCGGGAGGCCGGCCCAGCATCCGGGCGCCTTTCATGCTGTTCGTCTACGACGTCCTGCCGCAATGCGCCGACCGCATCCCGGCCGTGCGGCACGTCGACGGCACGGCGCGCGTGCAGACCATCCGCCGCGAGGAGAATCCGCGCTACTACGACGTGCTGCGGGCCTTCGAGGCGCGCACCGGCGTGCCGGTGCTGGTCAACACCTCCTTCAACACCCGTGGCCGGCCCGTGGTCTGCACGCCCCGCGACGCGCTGGAGGCGTTCTTCACCTCGCCGCTGGACGCCCTGGCGATCGGCGGCTTTCTGGTGGAAAAGCCGGCATGAATGGACGCATGGCGCGGCCCGCGCCGCGCGATGGGGGCGGGGTCCTGGTGCTCTCGCCCCATTTCGACGACGCCGTGCTCGGCTGCGGCGCCTTCCTGGCGGGGCGGCCGGGCACCCTCGTGATGACGGTGTGCGCCGGCCTGCCGCCCGAGGGCATGCCACTGACCGACTGGGACCGGCGCTGCGGTTTCTCGGACGCCCGCGAGGCGATGCTGGCGCGTGGCGAGGAGAACCGGCGCGCGCTCGAACAGCTAGGCGCCGCGAGCCTGCAGCTCGACCTGCTCGACAGCCAGTACGGCGGCCGGTGCGCCGGCCTGGGCGCGCGCCTGGCGGACGAGATCGCGCGGCTGCGTCCACGCATGCTGCTGCTGCCGCTCGGCCTGTTCCACGACGATCACGTCCGCGTGAGCGATGCGGCGCTGCGCGCCTGCCGCCGGCTGGGCGGCGGCCCGGTCTGCATCGCCTACGAGGATGCGCTCTACCGGCGCCGCCCCGGTCTGGTGCAGCAGCGGCTGGCCGCCCTGCGCGAGCGCGGGGTCCGCGCCACGCCATGGCTCACCGTGCCCGCGGATCTCCCGGCCAAGCGCCGTGCGGTGGCCGCCTACGCCAGCCAGCTCGGGCCGCTGGGCCTGACGCCGGGTTGCGGCGACGACGCGCTGCCCGAGCACTATTGGCGCCTCGCGCAGGGCGCGGCGCCGGTGGCCAGGAACGGCCGCGATGGCTAGGGTCGTGGTGCCCATGAGCCGGGCCGCGGCGCCGCGCACGACCCTGGTCGTTCTGACGCACGACCGCTGCGGCGAGGTCCTGCGCACCTTGCAGCGCCTGGAGACGGCGGCCCCCGGCGTGCCGGTGGTGGTGGTCGACAACGCCAGCGCCGACGGCACGGCGGACGAAGTGCGGCGCTGCTTCCCAAAAGTGCAACTGGTGTGCGCGCCCGCCAACCTGGGCGCCGCCGGGCGCAACCTGGGTGTGCGCGCCGTGCGGACCGACTATGTCGCCTTCTGCGACGATGACGTGTGCTGGATGCCCGGCGCGCTGGCGCGCGCCCAGGACCTGCTGGACCGCCATCCCGACGTCGCGGTGCTGAGCGCCCGCGTGCTGGTGGGCCCGGCGGCCACGCCGGATCCGGCCTGCGCGCCCATGGACGCGAGCCCCTTGCCCGGTGAGCCCGACGTCGGCCCGGCCCTGGTCGGATTCATGGCCGGCGCCTGCGTGGTCCGCGCCGCGGCCTTCCGGGAGGCGGGCGGCTACTGGCCGCCCTTGTTCATCGGCGGCGAGGAGGCGCTGCTGGCGCTGGACCTGCTGGAGCAGGGCTGGCGCATCCTCTACGCGCCATCGATCGCCGCGCGGCATTGGCCCTCGCCCAGCCGCGACGCGGCCCGGCGCCGCCGGCTGCTGGCCCGCAACGCCTTGCTCGTGGCCTGGATGCGGCTGCCGTGGGACGCGGCGCTCGCGAGCGCATGGGAGGCGCTGGCCGGCCTGCCGGGCTGGGGGGCGCGCTGGACGGTCCTGCGGGAGGCGCTGCGCCAGGGACGCGCGGCTCAGGTCCTGCGCCGCCCCGTGGGCGCCCGGGTGCGCGGCCTGCTCGCCGAAGTCCGGCGCGCGCGCCTTTAATCGCCAGCCTCGCCGGTGACGGGCAGCACGATGCCGGTGATGTAGCTCGAGCAGCTCGGCGCCGCCAGGAAGACGTAGGCCGGCGAAATTTCCTCGGGCTGGGCGGGGCGCCCGTACTGGGTCTGCTTGCCGAATTCCTGCACTTTCTCGGCCGGCTGGTCGGCCGGGTTCAGCGGCGTCCACACGGGGCCGGGGGCCACGGCGTTGACGCGGATGCCGCGCTTGACCAAGTTGGCCGCCAGCGAGCGCGTGAAGGCGTGGATCGCGCCCTTGGTGGCCGAATAGTCCAGCAAATGGGGATTGCCCCGCAGGCCGGTCACCGATCCGGTGTTGATGATGCTGCCGCCCTGGGGCAGGTGGCGCAGCGCCGCGCGCGCCATGTAGAAATACCCGCCGATGTTGGTGCGCAGCGTTTCCTCGAAGCGGGCGTCGGACAAGTCCTCGAGGGACTCGGCGTGTTCCTGGAAAGCGGCATTGTTCACCAGGATGTCGAGGCGCCCCAGTTCGTCCACGGTGCGGTCCACGGCCCGCGCGCAGAAGGCCGGGTCGCGCACGTCGCCGCTGAGCGTCAGGCAGCGCGCGCCTTCGGCCTGCACGGCCTCGCGGGTGCGCGCCGCGTCCTCGTGCTCGTTGAGATAGGCTATCGCCACGTCGGCGCCCTCGCGAGCGAACAGCACGGCGACGGCGCGCCCGATGCCGGAATCGGCCCCGGTGACCAGGGCCACCATGCCATCGAGCTTGCCGCTGCCATGGTAGTCCGGCGCCTGGTAGCGCGGGGCGGGATTCAGGCGTGATTCCTCGCCGGGCTTGCGCTGGTGCTGCGCCGGCTGGGGCGGCTCGGGCTGCGCGCGCGCGCCCGGCTGGGCGGCGCCGCCTCCGCCACCCCGCGCCCGGGCCTCGCGCGCCCGCGCGTCGCGCTCGTCCTGCTCGCGCTGCAGCGCGCGCTGGCGCGCGGCGGTGGACTCGGAATCCGAGCGGGAAGATCGATCGGTCATTTTTGCTCTCCTTGCCTCTGGCGATCAGCGCGCCGCGCCCTGTCGCGAGGCCTTTTCGTTGGTGCGCCTGAGGGCCAGTTCGTTGAGCTTGCGGTCGGCGCCCTTTTCCTCCTCCAGGGTCTCCTTGAGGAGCTTGACGGCGTCGGGATGCTCCAGGCATTCGGCGAAGGTGCACAGGGTGCCGTAGCTGGCGATCTCGTAGTGCTCGACTTTCTGCGCCGCGCCGATCAGGGCGGCATCGCGCACCGGACCTTGCTCGATCTCCTCGATGACGTCGCGGCCTTCCTCGATCAGGCCTTCCATCGCCGCGCATTTCATGCGCTTGAGGCGCAGGCCGGTGGCCTCGACGATGCGGTCGATCCGCTCCACCTGGCCCTGGGTCTCCTCCAGGTGGTGGGAAAAGGCCGCGGCCAGGTCCGGGTCCTGGGCCGCGCGGGCGAGCTTGGGCAAGGCCCTGGTGAGCTGCTTCTCGGCACTGTAGATGTCCGATAGTTCGTGGATGAACAGGTCTTGCAAGGTTTTTCCAGCCATGAGTCTCTCCGGGATGATGCGCCGCGGGAACGCGGCGCCTCTCAGCTTCCAGCAAGCTTCATGCCGCGGCGGCCCTCGCGTTTACATGTTGGCGCAAATCGCAACAACCGGCGCGCGCCGCCGCGCGCATGATGCGGAGACCCGGCCGCCGGCACGCCCCGCCCGTTTCCGCGGCCCGAGGCCTCACGAGGAGACGCGACATGCTGACGCAGGCCCATCCCCTGGGCAATCCCTGGACCGACATGCTGGCCCGCCTGGAAGACGAGCGCATCATGCTGCAGCGCATCGCCGCCGGCGAGCCGCTGACGGAAGTGCTGGAGCATGTGCTGCGGGCGGTCGAGGCGCAGTCCAGCGTGCCCCTGCGCACCTCGATCCTGTTCCTCGACGAGGGGGGGCTGCTGCGGGCCGGCGCCGCCCCGAGCCTGCCGCCGGACTACCTGGCCGCGATCGACGGCACGCCGGCCGGGCCGCACGTGGCGTCCTGGGGGCGCGCGGCCTACCTCGGCGAGCCGGTCTACGTCGAGGACATCGCCACGCATCCGGATTGGGAGGGCTGGCGCGACCGCGCCCTCCCGCTGGGCCTGCGGGCGTGCTGGTCCTCGCCCATCAAGCGTCCGAACGGACGGCTGCTGGGGGTGTTTTCCAATTATTACGGCCAGCGCCGGCTGCCGTCGGCGCACGACATCGAGGCCAACGCCCTGGTCACGCGCACGGCCGCGCTGGCGATCGAGCGGCACCGCACCGAGGAGGCGCTGCGCCAGAGCGCGCAGCGCTGGCGCAGCATGTTCGAGGGCATGCAGGAGGGATTCTTCCTTGCCGAGGCGATCCGCGACGAGCGCGGCCAGATCCGCGATTTCCGCCTGTTGGAGGTCAATCCGGCATTCGAGCAGCAATGCGGCCGGCGGACGGGCTCGAGCCTGGGGCGCACGCTGCGCGACATCCTCAAGCGGGCGCCGTCGCGGATGTTCGACATCTTCGCGCGCGCCATGGAGTCCGGCGAGCCGGTGCAGGCCGAGTACTGCGTGTCGGGCCCGTCGCCCGCCTGGTACGAGGTGCGCGCGCGCAGGGAGGGGCCGGACCGGCTGATGGCCATGCAGCTCGACGTCTCCGCGCGCAAGCTGGCCGAGAAGAAGCTCTCCGACGAGCAGCGTCACAAGAGCTTCCAACTGGCGCTCGGCGACCGGCTGCGGCTGCTGGAGCACCCGGCCTCGATCGAGCAGGCCGTGTGCGAGGCGCTGGGCCTGCACCTCGGCCTGAGCGAGGTCTGGCTGCTGCGCGTCGTGCGGGGCGGCGAAACGGTGCGGATGACGGCGGGCTGGTCGCCGGAGGGCGAGCCTTTGCCGCCGCCGCGCACCGTCCAGTCGGCCGTGCGCAAGACCATCGGCCGGGGGCGCAGCGCGCCGTTGCCGCGCACCGCCGACGGCGGGGGCGACAGCCTCATGGTGCCCCTCGTGCGCTGGGGCCAGCCCGGCAGCGTGCTGGTGGTGCGCTCGCGCCATCGCGCCTGGCTGCGGCCGCCCGAGCGCGCCTGCATCGAGGAGGTCGCCGAGCGCCTGTGCGACGCCACCGAGCGCGCGGCGCACCCGCTGCAATTGCAGGAGCTCGTCGAGCAGGCCGTGGCCGAACGCGACCGCATCTGGCGGCTGTCGCCCGAGATCCTGGCCATCATGGACGGGCGCGGCCGCTTCCTGAACGTCAGCCCGGCCGTGCGCGCCATCCTGGGCTGGACGCCGGAACAATTCCTGTCGACGGAGTTCTGGTCGCTGCTGCATCCGGACGACCGCCAGACGACGCGCGTGGCCCTCGCCCAGGCGCTGGACGGCACGGGAACCGGCACCGGCATGCATCACATGGAGAACCGCCTGCGCAAGCGCAAGGGCGGCTATTGCTGGATCACCTGGACGATGTCCTCGGCCCAGGGCCATCTCTATCTGGCGGGCCGCGACGACACCGACCTGAAGGCGCAGGCCGAGGCCCTGAGCGAGGCCGAGGCGGCGCTGCGCCAGGCGCAGAAGCTCGAGGCGGTGGGGCGCCTGACCGGCGGCATCTCGCACGATTTCAACAACGTGCTGCAAGGGATCTCGGGCGCGCTCTACCTGATCGAGCGCCGCCTGGCCACCGGCGACCTGGGGGCGGTGCGCCGCTATGTCGGCATGGCCAGCGACGCCTGCGACCGCGCGGCGCAGCTCACGCAGCGCCTGTTGGCCTTTTCCCGGCGCCAGCCCATCGATCCCCGGCCCTGCGACGCCGGCGACATGCTGCGCTCCATGGTGGAGCTGTTCCGCCGCTACACGGGCGAGCGCGTCCTGCTGGAATTCGACCTGCAGCCCACCCTTTGGCCGGTGTGCTGCGACGTGAGCCAGTTCGAGAGCGTGGTGCTCAACCTGGTCATCAACGCCTGCGATGCGATACCCGAGGAGGGGCGCATCACGCTGCGCACCCGCAACGTGGTGCTGGACGGCGCCCAGTTGCGGCATTTTCCCGAGGCCGAGCCGGGGGAGTTCGTCGAAATCGAGGTCCTCGACACGGGCTGCGGCATGAGCCCGGAGGTGCTGGCGCACAGTTTCGAGCCGTTCTTCACGACCAAGCCCGTGGGCGTGGGCACCGGCCTGGGCCTGTCCACCAGCTATGGCTTCGCGCAGCAGGCACGGGGCGCGGTGGCCATCGAGAGCACGGAAGGGTGGGGCACCGCGGTGCGGGTCTGGCTGCCGCGCTACAAGGGCGGCCGGCGCGCCGAGATGGCGGGGCTCGCGCCCACGCCGGGCGCGCTGGCGGGGGCGCCGCACGCCGTCGTGCTCCTGACGGAGGACGACGACTCCGTGCGCGAGATGGCGATCGAGGCGATCGCCCGGCTGGACGTGACGGTGCTGTGCGCCTCGAACGGCATCGAGGGAGCCCGGCGGCTGGACGAGGCCGGCCACGTCGACCTGCTGGTGACCGACGTCGGCCTGCCGGGCATGGACGGCCGCGAACTCGCGGTGAGGGCCCGGCGCGGCCAGCCCGGCCTGCCGGTGCTGTTCATGACGGGATATGCCGAAGGCGCGGCCAAGGATCCGTTCTTCATGGACGAGCGCACGGACCTGATCACCAAGCCCTTTGCGCTCGATGCGTTCGCCGCCAGGGTGCAGGCGATGCTCGCCGCCGGGCGCAAGGGCGCGGGGGCCCGGGCGGCGGCGCCCTGAGGCCGTTGCGCGGGCGATCGCGATTGTAGTGCGCATGCTGAAAATGAGTTGAAATATTACTTTTCGGAACTGCATGCAAATGCAAGAAATGGAAATTGTTCACGGAAACGTGCCAACATTTCGCTCAAGTGGAGCATAGTTACTTCTCTCCCTCGAAGACTTTGCCGGGAAGCTCGTATCGACCCAACAGGGCCGGCCCGCTCGGGGTGCCCCCGTGAATGCCACGAAAAGGAGATGTCATGCCTCACCTGCTCATTCTCGACGATGATGAAATCATCCGCGAGACACTTGCCGATATCGGAACCGACTGCGGCTACACCGTCGCCCAGGCGGGCAGCATCAAGGATGCGCTGCTCCAGCTCGACATGCGGCCGCCCGACCTGCTGCTGGCGGACATGCGCGTACCGGGCGGGGACGGAATGGAGGTCTGCCGCAACGCCGTCGCGGTGGGCAGCGAGGTCGTGGTCATCACCGGCTACGGCAGCATGGACAACGCCGTGCAGGCCCTGCGCGTGGGTGCGAGCGACTACCTGGTCAAGCCGATCTGCATGGAGCGGCTGCGGGCCATCCTCGCGCGCCTGGCGGCGAGGCGCGGCACCGAGATGCCGCTCGCCGCGGCGCCCGACGACGGGCATTTCGGCCGCAAGTTCGGCGAGTCCGAGCCGATGCGCGAGGTCTATCGGCAGATCCAGCGCGTCGCGCCCAGCAACATGACCGTGTTCGTGATCGGGGAGAGCGGCACGGGCAAGGAGCTGGTCGCCCAGGCCATCCACTACCTGAGCCCGCGCCGCGCCAAGCCCTTCGTCGCGGTGAACTGCGGCGCCATCGCGCCCAATCTCATCGAGAACGAGATGTTCGGCCATGAAAAGGGCAGCTTCACCGGCGCCGACCGGCAGCACAAGGGCTATTTCGAGCGCGCCGACGGCGGCACGCTGTTCCTGGACGAAATCACCGAGATGCCGCTTGACCTGCAGGTCAAGCTGCTGCGGGTGCTGGAGACCGGCCACTTCATGCGCGTCGGCACGAACCGCGAGACGGCTTGCGACGTGCGCGTGGTGGCCGCGACCAACCGCTCGCCCGAACAGGCGGTGCGCGACGGCAAGCTGCGCGAGGACCTCTATTACCGCCTGGCGGTGTTCCCCCTCGAGGTGCCGCCGCTGCGCGCACGGGGCGACGACGTGCTGCTGCTGGCGAACCGCTTCCTCGACCAGATGAACGCCGATGCCGGAACGCAAAAGCGCTTCAGCGCCGAGGCCCTCGAGCGCATGTGCCTGCACGACTGGCCCGGCAACGTCCGCGAGCTGCGCAATTACGTGCGGCGCGCCTGCATCCTGGCCGAAGGCGACGAGCTGGATGCGCCGCTCGGGACACCCCCGAAGGCGGCGTCCGGGGAGGGGGAGCCGGGCAGCGTCACGCTGCGCGTGGGCGAGACGCTCGCCGAAGCCGACCGGCGGCTGATCCTCGCCACCCTGACGCGCTGCGGCGGCATCAAGAAGCAGACCGCCGCCATCCTGGGGGTCAGCCCCAAGACGCTGTACAACCGGCTCGAGGCCTACGCGGCCGCCGGCTACCGGGTGCCCGGCGAGCGCAGCGGGGACTACGTCGAAAGCTGAGTATCCGGGCATGCGGCTTGCCCTTGCAGGGATGTCATCCATGCCAAGGAGAAGCTGTATGTCCACCCTCTTGCTGGTCCTATTGATCCTTCTGCTCATCGGCGCGGTCCCCGCCTGGCCCTACAGCCGGGGATGGGGGTATTACCCCAGCGGCGTGCTCGGGATACTGCTGATCATCGCCATCGTGCTGCTCCTCACCGGGCGCCTCTAGCGCCGGCCGGCGCGGTGGCGCACAGCGCCACCGGCCAGCGGCGCAACAGGCGCGCCAGCGGCAGGCGGCCGTCACCCTCAGGCATGAGGCCGCCGCCGCCCAGCGCATCCTCCCAGCGGCCGGCGCAGCCGGCCGGCAGGACCAGCGCCGTATCCCCCCAGAAACCGCTCGCTGCCTCGGCCTCGTCCCGGGCGTAGCCGGCGAGCCGCAGCGCGCACAGGCGCGGCGCCGCCGCCAGCGCCCAGCCGTTGGCGCCGCCGCGCAGATAGGCCACCACGTGTTCGGCCCGGGCGCCCTCGGCGAACAGGGGCAGGTATTCCGATTCGGGACCGAACAGCGCGGGCCGCGCGGCCCGCAGGCGCAAGGCGGCCTGGATCAGGTATTGCTTGACGCGGCCGCTGCGCCAGTCGGCGGCGCGGGGCCGCAGGGGCGGCGGGCCGGCCAGCAGGCGGCGCAGCCGGTCGTAATCGACCGGCCGGCGATTGTCCGGATCCACGAGACTCTCGTCCCACGTTTCAGTCCCCTGATAGAGATCCGGGACGCCGGGGACGGTGTTGCGCAGCAGGGCCTGCGCGAGGCCATTGATGTGGCCGGGCGCCACGAGGGGGGCGGCGAGGCGGGCCAGGGCCTCCAGCGGGCGCGGGTCCCCGGCGTCGGGATCCAGCGCGTCCAGGCAGGCCTGCGCGGCCTCCTCGTAGGCGGGATCGGGATCCGTCCAGGAGGTCCGCAGCTTGGCCTCGCGCAGCGCCTTGCGCTGCCAGCCGGCGATCCGCTCCAGCCAGGCGCGCACGGCGGCCGGGTCGAGGGCGCGGACGTCGGCGTCCCAGGCCGAGGGCCAGGCGCCGACGAGGGTCTGGAGCAGCATGTAGCGGTCCGTCGCCGAGGGCGGGCCCGGAGGCAGGGTGCCGAGCCATTGGCCCGCGAGCTCGGCCCAGCGCCGCGGCATCTCCGTCAGCACCGCGAGGCGGGCGCGGACGTCCTCGCCGCGCTTGTGGTCGTGCGTCGCGGTGGCAAGCATGGCCAGGGGCAGGCGCCGCGCCCGCCAGGCATTGCGCTCGTGGAAGTCCTCCACGCCGAGCACGCAGCGGCTCGGCCAGGCGCCGACCTCGTTGCGCGACAGCAGCGGCCCGTGGCGGTAATGCAGCGTGTCCTCCAGGGACTTGGCGGCCAGCGGCGGCGTGAGCTGCTGCAGGCGGCGCAGCGCGGGGGCGGCACCCTCGGGCGGATGCCGCAGCCAGTCCATCCATATGTCCAGCAGCATCCGGTCGGCCGGCGACAGCGCCGGACGCGCGCGGCGCGCGGCCTCGTCCCATGCCGCGCGATCCGCGGCCGAGGGGCCGCCGTCCTCGGCGTAGCTGCGATAGGCCGGAAAGCCGGCCAGCCACGCCCCGAGCACGCGCCGCAGCGCATCGGCGCTCCAGTCGCGCGCGCGCAGGTCGGCACGGGCCACCGCCATCCAGGCGTCCACGGCGGCGCGGCGTTCGCTCGCGAGGTGGCGCTCGAGGAGGTGCCGGCGCAGCGCGCGCAACTGCGCGCGGGCGCTCTCGGGCACGCCGCCGCAGGCGCGCCAGAAGGCCAGCAGCGGTCGGCGGGCCCGCGGCGCGTGCAGCAATGCCGAGACCTCGTCCATGAAATCGTAGCCGGTCGTGCCTTCCACGGGCCAGCGCTCGTCCAGCGCCTCCCGCGGCGCGAGGATCTTTTCCACCACCAGGTAGGGCTCGCGCGCCGGCGCGGCCCGCCGCAGCGCCGCGCGCAAGCGGCGGAGGTAGGCGCCGGGCTCGGCCAGGCCGTCGACGTGGTCCACCCGCAGCCCGTCGAGCACGCCCTCGGCGTACAGCCCGAGGACCAGGGCGTGCGTCGCATCGAACACCGCCTCGTCCTCCACGCGCACGCCCACCAGCTCGCTGATCTCGAAGAAGCGCCGCCAGTTCAGGCTCTCGGCCGCGGCGCGCCACCAGGCCAGGCGGTAATGCTGGCGCTCGAGCAGCGCGTGCAGGCGCGCGCGGCCGGCCTTGTCGCACGGGTCGTGGGCGTCCGGGATCGCCGCGGCATCCCCGGCGAGCGGCAGCGACTGGCCGCCGGCGCGCACGACGGCCGCGCCTCCCTCGATCGCCAGGCGGACGTCGCCGGCGGCCAGCGCGTCCCCGTAGGGCCGCGGGAGGATGGGCAGCAGCAGCCGTCCGCCGCCCGCCGCCCAGTCGATGTCGAAGACCCGCGCGTGGGGGCTGTCCGGGCCGTGCCGGAGGACGTCGCGCCACCAGGGGTTGCGAGGATCGGCGGCCATGTGGTTGGGAACGATGTCGGCGATCAGCCCCATGCCCCAGGCGGCGGCGTCGCGGGCCAGGCGGCGCAGGCCGTCGATGCCGCCCAGTTCGCCGTTGACGCGGGTCGGGTCGATCACGTCGTAGCCGTGCGGCGAGCCGGGGCGCGCCTGGGTGACCGGCGACAGGTACAGGTGGCTCACGCCCAGGGCGGCATAGTGGCCGAGCACCGCGCGGGCGTCCTCGAACGTGAAGCCCGCGTGCAGTTGCAGGCGGGCCGTGGCGCGCGGCCTCATGCCTTTTTCCGGCCCCGGCGTATCGCGTCCAGCCTCTCGCGCCAGGGCTGCGTATCCAGGGCGCGCACGGTGTCGCCCGGCAGGCGGCGGCGCCAGTTCGGGAACTCATCGACCGTGCCCGGCACGTTGGGCGCTTCCAGCAGGCCGGCCAGGTCCTCCAGCGACGCCAGCATCAGCCCGCAGGGGGCGCTCGCCACGTGCGCCAGCAGCTTGGGCAGGGGCGCGACGGGCGGCGGCGGCCCCCGCTGGTCCAGGCGGCGCCACAGCATGGCGCGGTCCTTTGCGCGGGCCGCGCACAGGGCCTCGAAGCTCTCGTCCGGCCCGAGCAGGTCGGCCTCGCGGCGCTGCGCGATGTCGGTGCCTCGCCACCACCCGGCCAGCGTCGGCAGGTCGTGGGTGGTCGTCATGGCCACGGCATCGCGCGGCCAGCGGCTCACCGGCAGGAACGCCGGGGCGTCCTGGCGCGCGGGCGGCGGCGCGCGCATGAACCACAGCACGTTCATGCCGGCGATCCCATGGACGCGCAGCTCCGCATCGAACCCCTCGGGCACGGTGCCGAGGTTCTCGCCGATGACCAGGCCGCCCCGCTGCCACGCCTCCAGGGCGGTCAGCGCCAGGAGCTCGCGCGCGGGCATGTGGAGATAGGCGCCGTCGGCGGCGTCGGCGCCTTCGGGCACCACCCAGACCCGCTGGAATCCCAGGATGTGGTCGATCCGCAAGCCGCCCGTGTGCTCGAGCACGGCGCGCAGCACGCCCAGGAAGGGCTCGTAGTGCTGCTGGCGCAGCGCCTGGGGCGAGAAGGCGGTGAGCCGCCAGACCTGGCCGCGCGGATTGTGGATGTCGGGCGGCGCGCCGATGGAGACGCCGCGCAGGAAGTGGTCCGGGCGGCTCCAGGCCTGGCTGCCGAAATGGCTGGCGCCCACGGCGAGGTCGCCCAGCAGGCCGATGCGCATGCCGGCCTCCCGCGCCGCGCGCTGGGCCGTGTCCAGGCTGCCGGCCGCCAGCCATTGCAGGAAACGATGGAAATCGATGTCCTGCTCGTGGCCGATCGCGTAGTCGCGTACCTCCGCCGAGCGGGGATCGCGCCATGGCAGGTCCCAGCTCGGCCAGGGCCGCGGCGTGCCCGACAGCCGGGCATGCGAGGCGTGCAGGGATTCGAAGACCGCATGGTCGGTCAGCGCCTGGCCATGGAGATGCACGAAGGCCTGGTAATCCTCGCGCGCGGCATCGTCGCCGGCCTGGAACTGCTCGTGCAGCCTGCGCAGCAGCCGCATGCGCGCCTCGGCCGTGGCCGGCCAGTCGATCAGCTCGGCGCCGTCGAGCGCGGCCCAGTCCGTCGGCGGCAAGGCCGCCAGGGCCGTGCGCACCGCCGCCTCGCCCAGCATGTCGGCCGGCGCGGCAAAGGCGGCGTTCCAGAACAGCCGGCTGGACGGGCAGTAGGGGCTGCAGGCCGCCGGATCGGCGCTGAACATGGCGTGCACGGGGCTCAGGGCCAGCACGTCGGCGCCTTTCTGCGCCAGGCGCTGCGCGAGCCGCCGCACGGTCGCGAAATCCCCGTGGCCCCACGTCGCCGACAGCGGGTCGGGCGAGCTCGTGCGCAGGCTGTAGACCTGCGCCATCAGGCCCCACATGCGCGAGCGGAATATCCCCGGCGGCCGGCAGGCGCCCGCCGCGCCGCCGGGCGCGACCGCCAGCCTCAGCGTTTCGCCGCCGGGCAGGCGCAGCCGGTAGTATCCGGGACGCGGCGGGGCCTGCAGGGCGGCCCCCGCCGCGCGAGGCTCGGCGCGCACCGTGCGGGGCGAGGCTTCGTCGGAGCCTTCGCGGCTCATCAGGCAGTCGCCGATGGCCGCGGCGGGCAGCGCCAGGACTTCCCCCGCGCGCCCCACGACCAGGTCGCCCGAGGCCACGGCCGCCTCCCGGCCGGCGAGCGCCGCCTCGCTGGCCTTGAGGTCGCCCAGCGTGGCGCATGCGAGGCCCATGGCGCTCAGCAAGGCGCGCAGCGTATCCACGCCGACGCGCCGGGGCCTCTTGTGCGCGTCGACCCAGTGTTCCTGCAGGCCCGCCCGCGCGGCGAGGGCCAAGACCGCCGCGTCGTCCACACGATCCTGGTTCATGGATTCTCCTCGATGAGGCACAGGGCGCAGTCGGACGGCAGCTCGCCCTGCGCCAGGGCGGCCAGTCCCCCGGGGACCGATTCGTAGCGCAGCGAAGTGGCGTCCGGCGCGGCGGGCAGCAGGCCGACGGGCACTGCGCAGGGCCGGGGGCCCAGGTTGACGTAGAACGAGAGCCGTGCGCCATCCCCCAGGCGCCACGCGGCGCGCACGGACGCCGGGCCCAGGGTCTGTGCGCCGTCGGAGCGCGCCCCCCGCAGGCGAGGGGTCAGGCAGCGCGCGCGCAGGTCCAGCAGATGGACATAATAGGCCGTCCAGGCGCGATGGGCGCCGTTGGAAGGCCAGGGACGGCAGGTCTCGAAGGTGGATTCGGCGTTCGGGTCGGGGAGGCCGTCCGGATCGCCGCGGAAATCCGGCATGGCCGCGAACTCGCGGGCGCGGCCGCGCCGCACCGCATCCGCCAGCGCGGGGTCCGCATGGCTGGTGAAATACAGGAAAGGCGTGCGCGCGCCGTATTCCTCACCCATGAAGATCATGGGCACCATCGGCGAGAGCAGTTGCAGCGCGATGGCGGCGCGCAGGCGCTGTTCGTTCGCGGCCAGCACGGTGAGGCGCTCGCCGTGCGCGCGGTTGCCGGTCTGGTCGTGGTTCTGGAGAAAGCACACGAAGGCCGAGGGCGGCAGGTGCGCGCTCGGGGTGCCGCGCGGCCGCCCGCCGTGGTGGTCCGAGGGCTGTCCCTGGTAATGCCATCCCTCGGACAGGCAGCGCGCGAGGGCCCCGGCCGGGTCCCGGCAGTAATCGCCATAGTAGCCGTGCCGTTCGCCCGTCAGCAGGTGGTGCAGGACGTGGTGGAGGTCGTCGTTCCATTGCGCGTCGTAGCCGGCTTCGAGGAGGCGCGCGCGATTGGCGTCGTCCTCGATCACGAGGTGCACGCGGCGGCCGGGCAGCCGGGCGCGCAGCCGCCGCGGCAGGGTGCGCAGCCAGGCTTCGTCGGCGATGGCATGGACGGCGTCCAGGCGCAGGCCGTCGAAGCGGAATTCATCCAGCCACCGGATGGCGCTGTCCTCGAAGAACCGCTGCACGGCGGGCTGGCGGAAGTCGATCGCCGCCCCCCAGGGCGTGGACTCGTCCTGGCGGAAGAACGAGCGCGCATAGCGCGCGAGGTAGTCGCCGTCCGGGCCGAAATGGTTGTAGACCACGTCCAGCATGACGCCGATGTCCAGGCTGTGGGCGCAGTCGATCAATTGCTTGAGCGATTCCGGGGGGCCGTAGGCGCGATCCGGCGCATAGGGCAGCACGCCGTCGTATCCCCAGTTGCGGGTGCCCGGGAAATCGGCGATGGGCATCAGTTCGATCAGATTGACGCCGAGCGAGGCGAGCTCGGGCAGGCGTTCGCGCAGGCCCGCGAAGCCGCCGGCCAGGCCCGCGTGGACTTCGTAGATGACCGATTCCTTCCACGGCCGCGGCCGCCAGTCCGCATGGCGCCAGGGATAGGGGGCGGGATCGGCCACGATGCTGTCGCCGTGGACGTCGCCGTCCTGCAGGCGCGATGCCGGATCCGGCATCCGCGTGCCGTCGGCCAGCCGATAGTGGTAGCGCGTGCCCGGAGGGCAGTCCGGCACCCGGTGCTCGGCGTGGCCGGTGGCGTCCGGGACCACGGGCAGGGGCGGGCGCCCCTCGACGCACAGAGCCATTCCCGCGGGCGCTTCCGGCGCCCAGATCCGGAACAGCGTGCTCCCGCCCTCGAGGGCGAAGGCGCCCCAGCCGAACGATTCGGCGGCGGTGTCGAGCGGGGTAAGGATGAAATCGGGGGAAGGCGCGCTCATGGCTTGGTGCTCCCGGTATCCGGCGCCGCCGACAGCAGCACGGCGCCATGGGCCTCCACCCGGATGGGGCCTCGCGGGCGGGAGGCGGCGGGCCATGGCGTGGACGAGTCCAGTTCCAGGGACCAGTTCAGCGACGGGGCCGGCAATTCGAAAGCGTGGGGCTCGGCGCCGGGATTGAGCAGCAGCAGCGTCACGTCGAGCGTCCCGTCGGGCCGCGCCGCGGCGCGCCGCAGGGCCAGCGGCCGGCGCTCGCCGTCGTCCCAGCCTTCGGGCGCCAGCGGCTGGCCATCCGGCTCGAAGAACGTCGCGCGCGCGACGCCGGGCGCGAGCTCGGCCGCCGGATCCTCGTAGCGGCCGGCGTGCAGGCTGGGGTGCGCGCGCCGCAGGGCGGCCAGGCGGGCCACGTAGGACGAGAGCGCGCCGCCCTCGGGCGAGCCGGCCTGGTTCCAGTCCAGCCAGGACAGCGGGCCGTCCTGGCAGTAGGCGTTGTTGTTGCCCGCCTGCGAATTGCCGAACTCGTCGCCGGCCAGCAGCATCGGCGTGCCGTCGGCGAAGAACAAGGAGGCGAGCAGGGCCCGCGCCACGCGGCTCCGCGTCTCCAGGACGGCGGGATCGTCGCTCGGGCCTTCGGCGCCCCAGTTCGCGCTGAAGTTGTCGGCGTGCCCGTCGCGGCCTTCCTCCCCATTGGCCTCGTTGTGGCGCTCGGCATAGGCCACCAGGTCGGCCAGCGTGAAGCCGTCGTGCGCGACCACGAAATTGATGCTGGCCCAGGGGCGCCGGTGGCGACGGTCGAAAAGTGGCCGCGAACCGCTCAGCGCCTCGGCCATCCCGCGGCGCTGGCCGGCGTCGCCGCGCCAGTATCGCCTCGTGCCGTCGCGGAACACGCCGTTCCACTCCGCGAAGCCGGGCGGGTGGTTGCCGAGCTGGTAGCCGCCCGGCCCGAGGTCCCAGGGTTCCGAGATCAGCTTCAGGCGCGAGAGGACGGGGTCCTGCAGGATGGCGTCGAAGAATCCCGAGCCCGGATCGAAGCCGCCGCCTTCGCGGCCCAGCGTCGCGCCCAGGTCGAAGCGGAAGCCGTCGACGCCATACGAGCCGGCCCATTCGCGCAGGGAATCCATCACCATCTGCAGCACGCGCGGATGGGACAGGTTGACCGTGTTGCCGCAGCCGGTGTCGTCGATGTAGTGGCGCTCGTCGCCCGGGATCAGCCGGTAGTAGCTCGCGTTGTCCAGGCCGCGCCAGGACAGCGTCGGCCCCCATTCATTGCCTTCGCAGGTGTGGTTGTAGACCACGTCCAGCAGGACCTCGATGCCCGCGGCGTGCAGCCGCCGGATGGCCTGGCGCAGCTCGTTGGGGCCCTGCGGCGTATAGGCCGGCTCGGGCGCGAAGTAGGCGAGCGTGCTGTAGCCCCAGTAGTTGCGCAGGCCGCGCTCCAGCAGGTGGCGGTCCTGCAGGAAGGCGTGCACCGGCATCAGCTCGACGGCGGTGGCGCCGAGCCGGGCGAGGTGGTCGATGAAGCGGCGGTCGCCCAGCGCGGCCGCGGTGCCGCGCATGGGCGGCCTCAGGTCCTCGCGGGTCATGGAGGCGCCGCGCACGTGGGCCTCGTAGATGATGGTGTCGGCCCAGGGCGTGCCGGGCGGCCTGGAGTCGCCCCAGTCGAAGGGCAGCCGGGTGGTCACCACGGCCTTGGGCATCAGCGGCGCGCTGTCGCGCCGGTCCAGGCTCAGGTCGCCGCGGGAATGGCCGACCCGGTAGCCGAACAGCGCGTCGCCCCAGCGCAGCGGGCCGTTCAACCGGCGGGCGTAGGGATCCAGCAGGAGCTTGGCGGGATTGAAGCGGTGGCCGTGCGTCGGCGCGTAGGGGCCGTGCGCACGGTAGCCGTAGACCAGGCCGGGCTCGGCCTCGGGCAGGTAGCCGTGCCAGATCTCGTCCGTGCATTCGGGCAGCGGGACGCGGCGCAGTTCCTTGCGGCCCCTGGCGTCGAACAGGCACAGGTCGATGCGCGTGGCGTTGCCCGAAAAGACCGCGAAGTTCACGCCCAGGCCGTCGCTCGTCGCCCCCAGGGGATAGGGCAGGCCGGGGGACAGCGGCGCGCCGAGATGGCCGTTCATCATGGCTCCACCGGCGCGGGGGGCAGGCGCCAGATCCCGTAGGGGGCCTCGGGCACGAGCCGGGCGCGGGCCCAGCCGTCCCCCCAGTGCTCCTGCGCGCCGGTCAGCAGGTTCTCGGCGCCGGTCGGGCCGTCCAGGCGCGCGCCGGCGTCCACGGGCCGCTCGGGATCGAGGTTCACCATCACCAGCAGCACGTTGCCCCCCTCCGGCGCCCAGCGCACGTAGGCGAGCACCGACGGAGGCTCGGACGGCAGGCCGCGGTAGCCGCGATGGCCTTGCAGGGCGGGGTTGGCGCGGCGGATCTCGTTGAGGCGGGCGATCTCGGCGCGGATGTTGCCCGGCGCATGCCAGTCGCGCGGGCGCAGCTCGTATTTTTCCGAATTGGCGTATTCCTCGCGGCCGGGCAGCGGCTCGGCCTCGCACAGCTCGAAGCCGCTGTACACGCCCCAGAGCCCTGCGCTGGTGGCCGCCAGCGCGGCGCGCGCGAGAAAGCCGGGCCTGCCGTGGCCTTGCAGGTAGTGGGGATTGATGTCCGGCGTGTTGACGAAGAAATGCGGGCGAAAGAACTCCGCCAGCGGCGGGTGCGACAGCTCCGCCAGGTAGGCGTCCAGTTCGCCCGCCTCGTTGCGCCAGGTAAAATAGGTGTAGGACTGGGTGAAGCCGATCTTGCTCAGCCGGTACATCATGGCCGGCCGCGTGAAGGCCTCCGAGAGGAATATCGCGCCGGGCTCGCGGGCCTGCACCTCCGAGATCATCCAGTGCCAGAAGGGCAGCGGCTTGGTGTGCGGATTGTCGACGCGAAAGATGCGCACGCCGTGCGCCATCCAGAACAGCACGATGTCGCGCAGCGCGCGCCACAGCGCGGGCTTGCGCCGCCATTGCGGCGGACCGCCGTAGAATTCCACGTTCACGATGTCCTCGTATTTCTTGGGCGGGTTCTCGGCATGGCGCAGCGAGCCGTCCGGCCGCCACTGGAACCAGTCCGGATGATCGCGCAGCCAGGGGTGGTCTGGCGAGCACTGGATGGCGAAATCCAGGGCGATCTCCAGCCCTTCCGCCCGCGCCGCGGCGACCAGCCTGTCGAAATCGGCCAGCGATCCGAGCAACGGCTCCACGGCGTCGTGCCCGCCCTCCGGCGAGCCGATGGCGTAGGGGCTGCCGACGTCGCCGGGCTGCGCCGCGGGGTGGTTGTCGGGGCCCTTGCGGTTGGTCCGGCCGATCGGATGGATGGGCGTGAGATACAGCACGTCGAAGCCCATGCGGCGGATGTCCGGCAGGCGGCCCATCACGTCCTCCAGGGTGCCGTGGCGCCCCGGCTCGGGCGACTGGGAACGCGGAAAGAGCTCGTACCAGCTCCCGTAGCGGGCCTGCGCGCGGTCCACGCGCAGCGGCATGGCCGGCGAGGCGCAGGCGAAGGGCCGCTCGCCGGGGTGGCGCAGCAGCGCCGCGAGCGGCCCGGCCAGCAGCCGCTCCATCAGGCGCGCGTCCGGCGGCCCGCCCCGCGCCCCTTCGAGGGCCGCCAGCGCCGCGCGGGCGGGCGCCCATTCGGGTCCGTCCTCGCCCGCGGCGGCCGCGGCCTCGAGCACGCGGGCCAGCCACAACTCGCCTTCGCGCAGGGAGAGGCCGAGGTCCTGGCCGGCCTCGAATCCCACCCGCCACGCATGGCGAAAGCCCGCCCAGTCGTCGAGCCAGGCCTGGATGCGGTATTCATGGGCGCCGACCCGATCGGGGCGGCATTCGGCGCGCCAGCGGTCATTGCCCAGCGGCGACATGGGCACGCGGCGCCACGCTTCCTCGTCGCAGGCCCGCCAGCACAGGTCGACCGCCAGCGGCTGGTGGCCGTCCACGAAGACGTTGGCCTCGACGCGCAGCATCTCGTGGACGATGCGCTTGACCGGCCAGGCCCCGCCGTCGACGGCGGGGGCGACGTTCTCGATGCCGATGCGCGGCACGCGCGAGGCCGTGGCCGGGGCGAGGGCCGGGGCCCTGGCCGGCTTTCCCACCGGCCGGGCGGCACCCCACTCGATCAGGGCCCAGCCCTGCGCGGGCAGCCGCCCGCCCGCCTCGGCGGGCGCCGGGGCGCCCGGCGGCAGGAGGGCGGCCAGCGCCGGCAGGTCCAGCACCGCGGGCCGCCCGGGCTCGGGCGCGAGGGCCAGCACCACGCCGGCGCCCGCCGCGTCCCGGCGCAGCAGGACCGTGGCCCTGCCGCCGCGTCCGCCCACGGCGCGCAGCGGACCCTGCAAGGCCGTGCGGCGGCGCCAGTCCATCACCGGCGCCAGGGCGGCGCAGGGCCCGGCGCGTCCGTCGAGGACGATGCCGTCGCCGCTGACGGCCGCGGCCCACAGCCGCCGGGGATCCGTGCCCGCGCCCGGGTAGGCCAGCACCGGGGCCAGGTCCCGCAGCCGCGCGTCCTCCTCGGCCAGCCAGTCGGCGCGGCAATCCCACCAGGCCAGCGACGACACCACCCAGTCGAAACCCGCGTCGCGGCGCACCGCCAGTTCCTCCGGCGCCATGCCGGGGGTCCAGGCGATGAGGCTCAGCGCGGGATGCGCGGCGCGCAATCCGGCCAGCAGCTCGCGCCAGACCGCCGGCGCCAGGCCCTGCGGCCGGACGAAGCAGAAGCCCGCCACGCCGTGCCCGGCCCAGGACGAAAGGCGCGCCTGCCAGGCCTGCAGGAAGGCCTCGGACGGCGTGTCCACGAGCGGCGGGGCATCGAGGGCCGCCCGCGGCGGGCGTGGATCCAGCAGCACTTCCAGGTAGCACCCCAGGCCGGCATCGTCCAGCCGGACGGCCGCCTCGGCGATGCGCGCGCCCGGCGATGCCTCCGTGTCCTCCGGCATCCCCTCGTCCCGCGGCGCCTCCGGGGCGGCCGGACCCAGCGCCTGCCGCGGCAGGCCGAGGCCCGGAATCACGGGCGCCAGCACGGCGGTGGCGCCGACGGCGCTCCAGCCGGCCGCGTCCTCCGCGGCGCGAGCGAGCGAGGGCAGGCGCACGATGCAGGGGGGAAAACGGCCGGGGTCGGTGAAAAGCGGCATGGGTTCCTCGCCTCCGTCACTCGGGGTCGCGCTGGAGACGCACCACGCGCTCCACCGGCAGCAGGGCGACGCCGCGCGCGGCGAAGGCGCGCAGGATGCCGAGGTTGATGTTCTGCTGGATGTCCATGTAGTGGTTGTAATCGGCGCTCATGACGTAATAGACGGCCTCCAGTTCGAGTGCCCAGTCGGCGAAGCGGGCGATGTGCGCGCGGTCGTAGCGCGTGTCCGGCTGCGCCTCGATCTGCGCACGCACGTCGCCGGGCAGGGCCTCGAGGGCTTCCAGCGGCGTGCCGTAGGGCACCCGCAGCGTGAACACGACGCGCCGCTGCTCCATGCGCTTGTAGTTCTGGATGGTCTGCTTGAGCAGCTCGGTGTTGGAGCAGACGATCTGCTCGCCGCCCAGGCTGCGGATGCGGGTGGTCTTCAGGCCGATGTGCTCGATGCTGCCGGCCACCGGGCCGAACACGATGAAATCGCCGACCTCGAAGGGCTTGTCCAGGCCGATGGAGATCGAGGCGAACAAATCGCCCAGGATGGTCTGCACCGCGAGCGCGATGGCCACGCCGCCGATGCCCAGGCTGGCCACCAGCGCGGTGATGTTCACGCCGAGGTTGTCCAGCACGGCCAGCAGCGCGACCACCCACACGGCCGTGCGCAGCAGGTAGGAGAGCAGGGTGACCGTCACGCGGCTCGCGCCCGCGCGCGAGGCGACGATGGACAGCGCAGACATGCAGGCGACGTCCAGCCACAGCGCGGCCTGCACGGCGAGCAGCGCGAACCACAGGTGCGCGTCCACCCAGTCGGTCCACGGGAAGACGGCCCCGCTCACGCGCGCGGCGACGAGGAGGGCGAGGAGGGCGAGGATCGCGCGGCTGCTGCGCGCGAGGACCGCCACCAGCGCATCCGCGTAGGGATGGCCGCCCGAGTCCCGGGCGCGGCCCGCGCGGCCGCGCAGGGTGTTGAGCACCGCCATCAGGGCGAAGTAGAGGACCGCCGCCAGCATGGCCGCGGCGAACCAGGCCCCCCAGATCGCGCCGTAGCGGGCGTTCAAGTCGGCGAGCAGCATGTCAGCGGCCCTCCGCCTGGCGGTCCGCGTCCGGCGCGCGCAGCACGCTGATGTTGCCGTCGGCCTCGATGTAGGCGCGGCGCACCTGGGCCAGGTCCTCGATGCCCTTGAGGCGCAGTTCGCTCATCAGCTCGTCCCGGGTGATGTATTCCCGACGCATGTTGCGGTGCTCGATGACCCCGTCGCGCACGAGGCAGACCCGGCTGGTCGTCAGCAGCCGGGCGAGCGGCGGGGCCCAGTAGCCCAGGCGGTCCACGGCGATGGTCCAGCCCACGATGGTGCCGACCAGGATCATCCCGTCGAGCACCGAGGTGTACTCGCCCGCCATCCCGTTCTGGGCCGCGTCGGCGATCAGCACCAGCACCAGCATGTCCGCCACGCCGAGCGAGCCGATGTCGCGCCGCCCCGCCACCCGGAGCAGGATGAAGATGAACCAGTACATCGCGCTGCCGCGGACTATGATTTCCAGGGGCGGGACCGAGAGGGAAAACATCCCGGCCCAGTTCGGGCTCGTGAAGAAACTCATGTCCGGGCGTGCTCCTCTTGCCAGAGCGCGTGGTAGTGCACGATGCGCAGGATGGCGTAGTCCGCCGCGAAGCGTCGCACGGCGTTGCGGCCGCCGCTGAACCGGCGGGTCTCGACGAACAGCGCGGGCTCGGCGCCGGCCGCCGGCCCGCGCAGCAGCCAGGCGTAGCACTGCGTGCCCGCCGGCACGCCGTCCGCCCCCTCGTCGGCCACGCCGGTGTTGGCCACGATCACATTGGCCTGCGCGCGCTCGGCCGCGCCCAGCGCCATGGCGCTCGCCACGGCGGTGCTGGTCAGGTTGTGGTGGGCGAGGACCTCCTCGGGGACGCCGAGGCAGTGGCGCTTGGCCTGCGGGGAATACACCACGAAGGCGCATTCCAGCAGGGCGCCCGCCCCCGGCACCTCGGCCAGGCGCGAGGCGATGAGGCCTGCCGTGCAGGATTCGGCGGTGGCCAGCGTGAGGCCATGGCGCGTCATGTAGCACACCACGTTCTCGGTCTCGGTCATCAGCCGTTCTCCATCATGCCGCCCCGCATGGCGCCCACACGGGCGCCGGTGACCATTTCGGTGATCCAGTTCACCAGCAGGGCGGTGTAGGCGCGCTGGGCGTGCTTGTCCGTGAGCGCGTGGTCGGCGCCGTCGACGATGCGGTGGGTCAGCGAGTGCGCGCGCCGGAAGGCCGAGCGATAGCTCATGATGGTCGAATGCGGGATGAAGTCGTCGTGCTCGGACTCGACGATGAGCACGTCGCCCTGGAAGCCGGCGCAGGCCGTCAGGGCCCGGTTGCCCTCGGGCTCCACGTGGCCGCTGCGGTAGGAACGCAGGATGTCGCGGTTGAGCTGGTCCTTGGGCATGAACCACTCGTCGTCGCGATACAGCGCGGGCACGTGCAGCCCCAGCCAGCGTACCTTGCGCAGCCCGGACAGGATGGCCGCCAGATAGGCGCCGTAGCTGCTGCCCACGACCGCGACCTCGCCGCTGTCGAGCGCGGGATGGGCGGCCAGCTTGTCGTAGGCGGCCATGGCGTCGCGCAGGTTGTCGTCGCGCGAGACCTGGCGCCGCTGCGCCTCGGTCGCCGCATGGCCGCGCAGGTCGAAGGTCAGGCAGATACAGCCCAGGGCCGCGATGCCGCGCGCCCGCGACAGGTCGAATGCCTGCCTGCCGCCCCAGCCATGGATGAACAGCACGCCGGGCACCTTGCTGCGCGGCGTCAGGAAGGTGCCTTCCAGCATATCGTCGCCCACTTCGATTTGTATCGCGTCGCTATGTGCCACCATGCGCCTCCTTCGCCATGTCGCCGGCCCGGCGGCTGCTGCGCCGGCCGGGCCGTCCCGTTCGCCGCGCCTTGGGCGGCGCGACGACGGTGCCTCAGCAAGCGGCGTGCCCGAAGGCGTGGCGGGCACGCAACTTGCGGTGGAGGGTGCGGACATCCACCGGAGATTCCCCCATGCGCCTCGCCACCGACACGCCGGCACCCCGGCCAGCCGGCTATCCGCGGTTCACCCCGCGATTCGCGCCGGTCTCGCACCCAGCCGCCGCCCTCAACCCCCAAACCATGCTGCTGCCGACGGCCCTGCGCGAGCGCGTGGCGCACCGGATCGAAGGGCTGGACGCCCTGCACTGGTGCAGCCGCCTGTGGCGGCGCGATGCGGCGCTGTGGACCGGCGCCGACGAGAACCGCTGGCTGGGCTGGATCGATCCCGCGCGGCAGGCGGAGGCGATGCGGCGCTATCTGGGGCCGTGCGCGCGCCTGCGGGCCGAAGGCTGGACGGACGCGGTGCTGCTGGGCATGGGCGGGGCGAGCCTCGGCGCGCACGTGCTCGGCCGCATGCTGGGGCCGGCGCCGGACGGCCTGCGGCTGCACGTGCTGGATTCCACGAACGCCGGCCAGGTGCGCGCCTTGCAGGCGCGGGTGCCGGTCGAGCGCAGCCTCTACATCGTGGCGAGCAAATCCGGGACCACGCTCGAATCCCTGCTGCTGGCGCGGCATTTCCATGCGCAGGCCGCGGCCCTGGAAGGAGAGGAACGCGCGGGGCGGCGCTTTTGCGCTATCACGGATCCCCGCACGCCACTGCACGAGCGGGCGGAGGCGCAGGGCTATGCCGCCGTGTTCTTCGGCGACCCATCCATCGGCGGGCGCTATTCGGTGCTGTCGCCGTTCGGCATGGTGCCGCTCGCCCTGATGGGTTTCGATCCGATCGCCTTCCTGCACGAAGCCGACGCGATGCGGCGCCATTGCGGTCCGCAAACCGCGGGCCGCGCCAATATGGGCCTGAGGCTCGGCGCCCTGCTGGGCGAAGCGGCGCGGATGGGGCGCGACAAGGTGACCTTCCTCCCGAGCGGCGGCCTGGAGCCGCTGGCCCAGTGGCTGGAGCAGCTCCTGGCCGAATCCACCGGCAAGGATGGGCGCGGCCTGGTGCCCGTGCTGGGCGAGCCGCTCGGGCGTCCCGAGTACTACGGCCCCGACCGCCTGTTCGTCTTTCTGCGCGGTCCCGATGCGCTGCCCGGCGACGACGAGGCATGGGTGGCCGAGGCCCTGGCCCGCGCGGGGCACCCCGTGCTGCGCATCGAGGTCGCCTCGCCCCAGGGCGTGGCGCAGGAATTCTACCGCTGGCAGTACGCGACCTCGGTGGCCGGCCACGTCCTTGGCGTGCATCCCTTCGACCAGCCCGACGTCGAGGCCTCCAAGGCCCGGACGCGCGCATTGCTCGCGCAGCGGCCCGATGCCGCGGCCCGCCCCTCGTCCCCGGCTGCCGCATGGCGCAGCGGCAGCCTGCTGGTGGAGGCCGGGGCTCGGGATGCGGGGGACGGGCGGGCGGGCTTGGAGGCTGCCTTGGCGCGCTGGCTGCGCTGCCCGCCGGGCGGCTATCACGCCTTGCTGGCCTATCTGCCCCGCGATCCGCGTACCGAGGCGTGGCTGTGCCGGTGGCAGCGGGCGCTTCGCGATGCCGGCGGCGGCGCGGTGACGGCCGCCTTCGGACCGCGCTACCTGCATTCCTGCGGCCAGCTCCACAAGGGCGGGCCGGCTGGCGGCGCCTATCTCTACATCAGGATGGCGGACGAGGCGGCCGCCGGGGACGATTCCTGCGAGGCCCTCGCCGCCTGCCATGCGGCGCAGGCGGAGGCCGACATGCAAGAGCTGTGCGCGCGCGGGCGCTGCTGCCTGTCGGTGCGCTTCACGGCCGGCCTGGAACGAGGGCTGGAGGACCTGTCCCGGCTGCTGACGGAAGCCCTCGCGGCTTCGCCTGTCGCTCGAGGCGCGGCTTCGGATAGAGCGCATGCGGTCCATCCGGCCACCCAAACCGGGGTTTCGAACGCGGCGCTCGCAGCCGAGCCTGGTGATCAAAGCGCGATTTCTGCGGCGAGCGGCACGTGGTCGGACAGCCGCGACCAGATGCGGGAGGCCTGAGGCTCGGGCCGCGAGCCGCGCACGCCGCGCACGTAGATGCGGTCCAGCCGCAGGGAGGGCCAGAACGCCGGGTAGCTGCGCGCTGGCCGCCCGAAATGCCGCGTAAAGACCTCCTGCATGGCGTAATTTTCCAGGACGTGGTTCGCTCGCAGCCGCCAGTCGTTGAAGTCGCCCGCGACCAGCAGGGGCTCGCCCGGCGGGATGTGGTCGGCGATCAATTCGCACAGCCGCTGCAACTGGTGGCGCCGGTGGCTCTCGCGCAGGCCCATGTGCACGCACACCGCGTGCAGGGGCACCGGCAAGTCGGGCGGCTGCAGCACGCAATGCAGCAGCCCGCGAGGCTCCGGCCCCGCCACGCTCACGTCGTGGTTGACATAGCTGACGATGGGGTAGCGCGACAGCACCGCGTTGCCATGGTGGCCCTCCGGGTAGACGGCATTGCATCCATAGGCGTAGTCCGACCACACGCTGTCGGCCAGGTACTCGTACTGCGACAGCACCGGCCAGTCGGCCAGGCGCTCGGCATGGCCCGCGTGGGCGCCCACCACCTCCTGCAGGAACACGATGTCCGGCGCGGCCCGCAGCAGCGCCGTGCGCAGATCGCTCAACATGAAACGCCGGTTGAAGCTGGTGAATCCCTTGTGCGTGTTGACCGTGAGCAGTTTCACGGCCGGGCCGCCGCCGTCGAGCGCACGATGCATGCCGCCTCCCTGGATGGCCTGGAAATTCCTTACAAATTTCCGCAAGCGATGTGCCCACACACTCAGGACGGAGGCGTGGGCGAGGGACCGTCTCTCGGCCTCGGTCGGGCGGCTGGCGAAGGCCCGCATCACGCCGCCCAGGTGCGTGCCGGGGTAGGCGAACTGCCAGCGCCGCATCGGCAGCGCGCGCTGTCCCCCATGGTTGCGAAAGGTGAAGGTCTCGGTGGCCGTGTTCTGGTGCGGGGCATGGCGCCGGACGTACTTGGGCTGCTCCGGCGTGCCGGAAAAAAACGGATCCTGCCGGTAGAAATGATCGCCGGCTCCCCAGGCGCCCGCGAGCTGGCCGTCCAGGAAGTCCGTGACGCCGGCCTCCTTGCCGCCCGGGCTGGACGCGTCGGGATCTCGGATCATGGATTCGGCGCTCCTTGGATTCCGGCGCCGCCCAGCCCGGGCATGGCGCCTGCTGCATCCGCGCCAGCAAGTTCTTTGCCCGGCATTCCGCCGGAAGCTCGACCAGGAGGTCACCATGTTCAGAACCCGCTTGCTATGTTTGGCGCTCGCCCTGTTGCCCTGGTCCGCAACGCCCTGGGCGGCCTCGGCGGCCGGATCCGAGGCCGCGCCCACGGCGCCGTGCCAGCCCGGGACGCCCGGCTGCGCGCCTCCGGAACTGCCGCCATCCCATCCCATGCCCCGGATCGCCCAGCCGCCGGCCGGCACGCCCAACACAGGCGAAACCCCGCCGCGCAATGCCGCGCCAGGGGCACCCGGCGCGCCGGCGGCGCCCGGCATGCGCAGCAAGCCGACCACTCCGCCCAAGGCCGGCGCACCGGCGACGCTGCCCACTTCCACCACGCCGGGCACGGAGGCCGGCGCGCTGCAACACCAGGGCCGGCCCGGCTCCGGCGCGGCGGCCGGCTCGGGCGGCAGCGCCGAGACGCGCCCAGGTGGATGACGGGAACACGGATCCCGCCGCAGACCGGTCCCGCCGCGCGGGCGGGACCGTCCACCGCGACACCGCAACGAGCCATTCACCGCAACGGAACCATTTCATCCGCAACCGTAACCGCGGCCTCGCCGCGACAGGGAGGCACCATGCCACTGCTCACTCGATCCGTCATCATCCTGTTCCTGGGCGCCGTGTTCGTCGCCTCGGCGCCTCTTTCCGCCCGGGCGCAGGCGGCCGGCACCGCGCCCGGCACCCAGATGGGCGAAGCGCCCGCCTCCTCGGCATTGAGTCCGGCGGACCGCGACTTTATCGAGGAGGCGGCGCAGGCCGGCCACCTCGAGGTCGAGGCCAGCCAGATGGCCTTGCGCAAATCGCCCACTCTCGACGTCAAGACATTCGCGCAGCGCATGGTCGACGAGCACGGCGAGATCGGCCAGGAACTGAACGCGCTGGCGAACCGCAAGGGCGTCGAAGCGCCGACCGAGCCCTCGCTGGCGCAGAAAGCCCGGCTCAAGGCCCTGGACGTGCGCGACGAAAGCTTCGACAAGGCCTACGCCGACGAAATCGCGGTATCCGCCCACGAGGAGGCGGTCAAGCTGTTCGACAAGGCCGCCCACGACGATTCCCGGGACCCCGAGATCAAGGCCTTCGCGGCGAGCGTGCTGCCCCGCCTCCAGCGTCACCTGGAAATGGGCAAGGCGCTCCAGCAGCAGGTGGCGTCCAAGGAGAAGGCGGGCGCAAAGAAACCATAAATGCCTGAACGGGTACCCGCCACGCCTAGGCATAGGCGGGTATCCACATGGAAGCCGGTACCGGCATGGAAGCGAGTATCGGCATGGAAGCCGGTGTCGGCCGGGCATCGGCCTGGAGAAGGGTGCCGCCATGGGAACGGCTACTGACATGGAGGCGGATGTCGGCATGGAGACGGACTCCGGCATGGAAACGGACACCGGCTCGAGCGCGGGCACGGGGCTTGCCTTCCCATTCTTGCGGCCGATACCGGCACCCGAGCTTCACCTTCGGTTTTGCATCCGCTACACCTTCGGTTTTACTTTAGGAGATCCACATGAAAAAAATCCTCGCCCTGGGCGCATGCGCAGTGCTCCCGATGATGGCTTCCGTGGCGTTCGCGCAGACCTCGGCGCCCGCCACCACCACGCCCGCGCCCGCCGCGTCCTCCGGCGCGAACAGCGGAACGAGCGACGGCACCTCGTCGACCACGAAGAAGCCCAACAAGTCGTCCGGCTCCGCCGCTTCCAGCAAGAACGGCGCGTCGGGCTCCACCACCTCCGGTTCGAACGACTCGAACTCGGACACCTCCAGTTCGAACCCATCGGCTTCGAGCGCGTCGGGCTCGAACGCCACCGGCTCGAAGGGCTCCGGCTCGAACACTTCTGGTTCAAGCGGCTCCAGTTCGGGCTCCTCCGGCACGAATTCCTCGGGCTCCGGCACGTCCGGCACCGGCGCGTCCTCCGGCGCTTCCGGCTCGACCACCTCGGGCGGCGCTTCCGGCTCCAGTTCGTCGGGCACGGGCGCTTCGGGTTCGAACACGACGTCGGGCAGCGGTGATTCCGGCTCGACCTCCTCAGGCACGGGCGCCAGCGGCGGCTCGTCCACGTCGGGCTCCACCGGCACCTCCGGCACGGGGGCTTCCTCCGGCGGCATGGGCTCCTCCGGCATGGGCGCGACCGGCAGCACCTCCGGGGCGGCAGGCATGGGCGCCGCCGGCGCCACTACCGGCGCGGGGGCCGCGGGCGCCGCGCGTCCGGGAGCTTCCCCCGCCCAGAAGATCAGCGGGCAGAGCATCAAGGAGGGCATGATCGGTGAAGCCGTCTACAACGAGAATGACGAGAAGGTCGGCGACGTGGAAGACGTCGTGCTGGATAGCGACGGAAAGGCCAAGACTTTCGTGATCGGCGCCGGCGGCTTCCTGGGGATGGGCCAGCATGACGTCGCGGTGCCGTTCGACAAGATCACCAAGAGCGGCGACAAGCTGATCCTGCAAGGCTACACCAAGGACCAGCTCAAGGCCCTGCCGGCGGTCGAGGTGAGCAAGTAAGGATGGGGAGAGTGGGCCAGGCCTCCGACACGCCCGCCCACTTTTCAGCCCCTCACGCAGGCTGCCGGCCTCCCGCCTCCCAAGCGAAAGCCAGCGGCCTTCCACACAGGAGAAAAGCATGCGAAAACCCGGTACAGACCATGGCGGCACGCCCCACTCCACGGACAGGGGCCGTCCGCCCGCCGGACCCGGACACGCGGGCTCCGGCCATCCCGGTTCCGGCCATTCCAGTTCGGGACGACCCAACGTGCCTCATTCCGGTCCGAAACACGGCCCGGAACACGGTTCGGAACACGCTGGATCCGAGCACGCCGGTTCCGGGCGCCCGGAACATTCCGAATCCGGGCGCCGAGAGCACTCCGAATCCAGGCGCCCGGAGCATTCCGAACGCGACACCCGCGGAAACGCCTCCGCCTCGCCGGATCTCGACCAGCGCAAGACGAAGACCGTCAAGGAAAGAGAGGAGGCGCTGGACGATGCGCTGGAGGATACCTTTCCCGCCAGCGATCCCGTTTCGACCACGCCCCAGCCTCCGGTGAAGCGCCACCACAAGCCCTGATCGCGCGTCGGCGCATCGCGCCGCCGAAGCGGCCCGCAACCCGGTTAGGAGCCAGGCGCCCGACGGACCAGGCGCCCGACAAGCCCTCACGCAGGCCAGCACGCACATGGCTCCCGCGGGCTGCCCCCACTCATTCCAGGGCTCCCGCGGGCCGCCTCCACTCATTCCAGCAGGTCGCGCATCTCGTCGGCGTGTTCTTCTTCCTTGGCCAGGATGCGGGTCAGCATGAGCGTGGTGGTGGGATCGACGTCGCCGATCTTCTCGATCATCTGGCGGTAGGATTCGATCGCCACGCGCTCGGCGACGAGATTGGCGCGGATCATCTCGCGGATGTCCATGGAATCGTCGTATTCCGCGTGGCTGCGCTGCGCCAGGGTGGAGGGGTCGAAGTCCGGTTCCCCATTGAGCTGCACGATCCGTTCGGCGATCTCGTCGGCGTGGGCCTGCTCCTCATGCGCATGCTCCAGGAACTCGGCCTTGATCGCCGTGTTCATGAGCCCCGCGGCGGTGTGGTAGTGGCGCTTGTAGCGCAGCACGCACAGCAGTTCCGTGGCCAGGGCGGTGTTGAGCAGGGCGACGATCTCCTTGCGGCGGCCCGCGTAGCCCGAGGTGACGGCGCCGTCATTCAGGTTCCGGGCGGCCTCCCGGATGGCCGCCGTGTCCAGCGGGGTGCCCAGTGAACAGAGATGGTTCCGTTGTGATTGGCTGGTTCGATCGTTCATGGCTGTCCTCATGTGTAGCGTCCGCCCGCAGGCAGCAATTCTCATGCCCGTGCCCGGCTGCCGGCAGGCCCGGCGCGGGATCATCCGGCTGCACGCCGGGCGCCGCGTGGCCCTCGCGCAGAGCCAGTGGCCCGCCGTGCGCCGCGCCCGCGGCCCGCGCGGCCCGGGCCGCGCGGCTGGAACGGAACTCCATCGCCGCGTAGGCCGGCAGGGCGATGCACAGCGGGACCCATTGGTACAGGACCCGGTACATCAATACCGCCGCCAGCACCTGGTGGTCGGGCAGGCGGCCCGCCAGCGCCGCCACGAAAATCGCCTCGGTGACGCCAAGGCCGCCGGGAATGCGCGCGATCATCGCGGCGATGCTGCAGAACAGCAGGATGCCCAGGACCTCGGGGTAGGAGACCTGGCGCTCCAGCAGGACGTAGACGATCGACCCCATGAAGCCCCAGGAGGCAATGGCCAGAACGCTCTGGGCCAGCGCCATCCGCAGCGGCGGCAGGGCGACGCGGCGGACCCGGCGGCCCCAGCGCGCGCGGCGCGAGGCCACGCACAGCAGGAGGTAGGCGAGGGCCGCCACGAGCATGCCCGCGCCGATCGCCCGCACGGCCGCCAGTTCGATGCCCCAGCGGGCGAGGGGGCGCACCGGGCCGCCCAGGAACAGGAAGCCCGCCAGCCAGCAGTAGCCCAGCCAGTTGGTGACGGAGCCGAACAGCACCACGCGCGAGATCATGATGTGATGCAGGCCCAGCTTGCGGTAGAGGCGCAGGCGCACGCCGATGGCGCCCAGCAGCACACCCAGGTTCAGGTTGATGGCGTAGCTCACCGCGGCGATGGCCAGCGTCTTTCCCAGGGGCAGCGAATGAGGCACGAATTGCCGGGCCAGGCCGTCGATGCCCGAGTAGGCGGCATAGCTCGTCACGACCAGGGCGCCGGCCGCGGCGAGGGTGCGGCCGGAAATCCCGCGCATGGCCCGGAACACCTCGTCCCAATCGATCCGGCTGCCCATCTCGAACAGGAGGACGACAACCACCACCCCCACGGCGAGCAACAGCGCGCGGGCGACCAGCGGCAGCGCGCCGGCGATGCGCCGCCACAAGGCGGTGGCGGCGGCGTTCATGCGGGCGGCCGCTCGGCCGCAGCGGCGGCGTCCGCCGCCTCGGGGGCCACGATGGATTCCAGCCGCGGCTTGTGGGCGGGCAGGCTGCCCGACCAGGCCGGGAAACGCCGCAGGAAATGGAACACCACCACGGCCATCCACAGGTGGCGCAATCCGCCGCCGGGGGCGGGGAGGGGCGCCGGCCGGCAGTCCCGCGCCACGAGGTCCTCCAGCGACTCGCGCAGCCCGGCGGTGAAGTCGCGGTCCTGGATGAACACATTGGCCTCCAGGTTGAGGGCGAGGCTGAAGGGATCGAGATTGCTCGACCCCACGGTCGACCACGCCTCGTCCACGCAGGCCACCTTGCCGTGCAGCGGACGCTCGCAGTACTCGTAGATGCCCACGCCGGCATCGGCCAGGTACCGGTACAGCAGGCTCGCCGCGTAGCGGGCGATCGGCATGTCCGGCCGGCCCTGCAGGATCAGCCTCACCCGCACGCCGCGGCGGGCCGCCCGGACGATGTCTCGCAGCAGGCGATAGCCGGGAAAGAAATAGGCGTTCGCGATGATGACGTCGGACCGCGCGAGGCGGATCCCCATCCGGTAGGTCCGCTCGATGTCGTTGCGGTGCCTGCCGTTGTCGCGGACGACCAGGCATCCGTGCGCATCGCCCGCCGGCGCGCGTCCGATACGCGGTGGGCGCCGCCCTCGCCGGCCCGCGCCCGCATGATCCACCAGCGCCTCGCGGGCGAACTGCCGGACGTCGGCGGCGAGCGGACCGCGGATCTCCAGCGCGTAGTCCTGCTTGGCCTCCGGCCCGGAATCCACCAGGTGATCCGCCGAGAAATTGATGCCGCCGAGGAAGGCGACCCTGCCGTCTATCGAGACGATCTTGCGGTGCATGCGGCGAAAGAGATTGGTGCGGACCCCCAGCATGCGGGGACGGGGATCGAAGATATGGAAGCGCGCGCCGTTCTCGGTCAGGCCCGAGATGAATTCCGGCGACAGGCCGTCGGAGCCGTACCCGTCCACCGTCACGTCCACCTGGATGCCGCGGCCGGCCGCGTCCATCAGGGCGCGGCGCAGCGCGCGCCCGACCTCGTCGTCGAACAGGATGAAGGTCTCGACCAGGATCTCGCGGCGCGCCTCGGCGATCGCCCGCAGGACGCGCGGGAAATACTGCTCGCCATTCTCGAGCAGGATGAACTCGTTGCCGTCGCGCCACTGGTTGATCATGGACGCCCTCCGGCATTGGAACGCGCCGTGCCGGCACGCGCGACGGCAAGGGATCCGCCGCCCGGCGCCCCGTCCAGCGCCCGGGCGCACGCGGCCGTGCTAGTCGTCGCCATACGAGGAAATGCCGGCATATTTGCTCATCGGCTCGCCCCGGCCGTCTTCCCCCCGGTAGACGAGCCGCGCCCCGGCCGGAGGCGTGTGCGCCTCGCCGTAGCGTTCGCAGGTGTACGCATGCACCGACCGGAGATCCGGCCGCTCGTGGAAGGCGAGCAGGGCACAGGCCTCCGCCATGCTGGCGCCTCCCGCGCGCCAGGACTGCTCGAGCACGCCATAGCGGATCCGGCCCGCGGCATCGGTGCCGCGGACCACGTCGTAGTTGCGGCGGGAGGCCACCAGGCCGGGGTAGCAGCGCAGGGCGGCTCGATCGTAGGCCAGCGCCAGGCGCGCCGCTTCGCGCTCGTCCTCCGACAGGGCCGAGGCCAGCAGCGCCTCGAAATCCCCGCGCACCAGCCGCAGTTCCGAGCCACCGTACACCTGGGCGCCCGCGCCGTCGGAGGTCAGGCTCTGGGTCCCCACATAGGTGGACACCAGGTTCCCCACGCACACCCGTCCCACGCTGTAGGTCCGGACGTCCTCGAGATGCTCCTCGAAGACCAGGCCGCATTCGGCGAGGGTTCTTTCCTCGTATTCGCCGATGGCTTCGTCCAGCGCGGCGGCATCTCTCACCACCCGCTGGCCGCGCCCGCCGCTGGCCTGGGTGGACTTGGCGCGGATCGGACCCGCGTGCAGCAGGATCCGGCCCGCGCGGCGCGCGTCAGCGCTCGAAAAGACCGTCGCGCCCCGCAGCACGGCCGCGCGCACGTCGCGGCCGAATTCCTCCGACCAGCCGGCGGGCCGCCGCGCCTGCGGATCGATCAGCGCGTGCGTGATCGCCTTGGTCGCGATGAAGGCGCGCGGCACCATGCCGCCGAAGAAATCCCGCTCGTCCCGGATGCCGGCCAGCCACGGATCGGCCATGCGCTCGGCATCCACCAGGGTGTCGCCGGGAACGCAATAGGGCGGCTCGGCATGATCGAGGCGGGCGAAATCCCGCTCCGCCATGAACTCGCAGCCGAGCAGGCCGGCGATCGCGCGCGCCAGCGCCTCCTGCGAGGCGGCCTCGTGGGCGAATTCCCCATCGCGCCGCGGGTGCGCGAGCACGACGCGGGAGGCCCCGGCGCCTCGCGGCCTCGGGACGCCGGGGCCCGTCACCGCGGGTTCCCGTCCCGGACGCCCCCGCTGCGGCGCCATCCACCGGCCGAGCGCCCCGCGACCGAACGAAGCGCGACCGAACGAAGCGCGACCGAACGAAGCGCGACCGAACGAAGCGCGGACGAACGAAGCGTGACCGAACGAAGCGCGGACGAACGCTTCCCGGGGGAAGGCTCCGGCTCGTCGATCTTCTCGGGCTCCTCACGCGGGGGGAGGTCGACCTCGTCGGGCTCCTCCTCCGGCGCCTCGGGCGGGAGGCCGGGAGGCGGGACGTCCTTGCCGGGCTGCGGCGGAGGCGGGACGTGCGCCCGCAGCGGGGACGGACGAAGGGCGGGGCGGCGTATCGCGGCCGGATTCATGGCGGTCTCCTGATCTCCTGATGATTTGCCCGCGGGACAAGCAAGCCGCGTGCCTGGGACGGGCCGGGCACGCGGCTTGCTCATCCGCTCATCGCAAAGCACCCGGCGGGGGCCTGCGGCGATCCCTTCCGGCACGGCTCGCACTCCCCGGACCAATGACTGGAGATCCACTGTGACATTGAAAATTCTCGCGGTTTCTTCCGAGGCGTTCCCACTGGCCAAGACGGGCGGACTGGGGGACGCGGTGAGCGGCCTGTGCCGATCCCTGCGCCAAGGCGGCGGCGCCCACGTGACCCTGATGCTGCCCGCGTATCGCGGGACCCCGGAGCAAGTCGAGGGCCTGCGCGAGGTCGCGCGCCTGGACGGCGGGGCGGCGGGGGGAACGACCCTGCTCGCCGGCGTCTCCCGGGCGCTCGGCCTGCCCGTCCTGCTCGTGCGCAACGACGCGCTCTACGACCGCGACGGGCTGTACCTGGACGCCGACGGCGTGGAATACCCGGACAATGCCCTGCGCTTCGCCACCCTGGCGCAGGCCGCCGCCCGGGTCGCCCGCGGCCTCGGCGGCGTGCCGCGGCCCGACATCGTCCACGCCCACGACTGGCATGCCGCCCTGGTCCCCCTGTACCTGCGGCAGTGGCGCGTCGGCGGGGTGCGCACCCTGCTGACCCTCCACAACATCGCCTTCCAGGGCGTGTTCCCCCTCGACCAGGCGCCCGCCCTGGGCATCGACCAGCGCTACTGCTCGGGCGATGGCGCGGAATTCTGGGGGCGGCTGAGCTTCCTCAAGGCGGGCATCCGATACGCCGACCTCATCAGCGTGGTCAGCCGCAACTACGCCCGCGAGATCCTGACGCCGGCCTTCGGCTGCGGCCTGGAGGGCGTGCTGGCCGATCGCGTCCGCGACCTGATCCCCATCCCCAACGGCATCGACGTCTCGGTGTGGAATCCCCAGGCCGACGATTACCTGCCGGGACGGGGCTTCGGTCCGGACCGCATGGGCAACAAAGCGGTGTGCAAGAGCGAGCTGCAGGCGCGGTTCGGCTTGCGCAAGGATCCCCAGGCCACCGTCGTGGCCATGGGCAGCCGCATGACGACGCAGAAAATGGCGGACGTCGCGGCCGCGGCCCTGCCCATGGCGCTCGACGCGCATCCCGGCCTGCAGGTCTGCATCCTGGGCCATGGCGACAAGGCGCTGGAAGCGGCGCTGGAGGACCTGGGCCGGCGCTATCCCGGACGCTGCGGCGTGCGGATCGGCTTCGAGGAGCGGCAGGCCCACCTGCTGCATGCCGGCGCCGACGTCCTGCTGCACGGCAGCCGCTTCGAACCTTTCGGCCTCGCGCCGCTCTATGCGATGCGCTATGGCACGATACCGATAGGCTCGAGGGTCGGCGGGATGGTGGACACCATCATCGATCCCGGCGCCGGCGGGGACCTCGGGGCGATGCGCTTCGCCACCGGCGTCCTTTTCGAGGGCGACACGGCCGGCGCCATGGCGGCGGCCATCGACCGGACCATGGCCTTGAGGCGGCATCCGGACCTCTGGCGCGCCATGCAGCGCAACGCCATGAGGGCCGATTTCGGCTGGGCCCGGGCCACGCCCCTGTACGTGAACGCCTACCAGGCCCTGCGTCCCGATCTCGCGCCGGTCGATCTCGCACCGGTCGCCGGGCGCAAACTGGTGGCGGTCGCGGCGGCCCTGCCGCAGCATCCCCGCCTGCCCGGGCTCGCGGCGAGCGTCCAGGCGGCGGGCGATGCCGGCAAGGCCGCGGAGGCGTCCGGCCAGCGGCGCGGCCGCCTGCGCGCCGAGCCGCTGGTGCGTCCGCGCGAGGCCCCGGTCTCGTGAGCATGCGGTGCCCCATGCCTACCCCTGATCGACACTCGCGGCCCGGCGCCACCCCGGAGGCCGCCCCCTTGCGGTCCGGCGGCCCCGGGCCCGCCCGCCCATGAGCCGGCGGCCGCAAGCGGGCGGCGCGCGGGCCAACGAGCCCCTCTGGTACAAGGACGCCGTCATCTACCAGTTGCACGTGAAGTCGTTCTTCGATGCCAACAACGACGGCGTGGGGGATTTCGCCGGCCTGATGGCCAAGCTGGACTACATCGCGCAGCTCGGCGTGACGGCCGTCTGGCTGCTGCCGTTCTATCCCTCGCCCCGCCGGGACGACGGCTACGACATCTCTGAATACCGCGGCACGCACCCCGACTACGGCACCCTGGGCGAACTCAGGAAATTCATACGCATGGCCCACGAGCGCGGCCTGCACGTGATCACCGAACTGGTGGTCAACCACACCTCCGACCAGCACGCCTGGTTCCAGCGCGCCCGCCGGGCCAGGCCCGGCTCGGCGGCGCGGAATTTCTACGTCTGGTCCGACAACGACCAGGGCTACGCCGGGACGCGCATCATTTTCTGCGACACCGAGAAATCCAACTGGACCTGGGACCCGGTGGCCGGCGCGTACTTCTGGCACCGTTTCTATTCGCACCAGCCCGACCTCAACTACGACAATCCGCGCGTGCTGAAGGCGGTGATCGACGTGATGCGGTTCTGGCTGGACATGGGCGTCGACGGCCTGCGCCTGGATGCCGTCCCCTATCTGGTCGAACGCGAGGGCACCAACAACGAGAACCTGCCCGAGACCCACGCGATATTGCGCCAGATCCGCGCGGCGATGGACGCGGAATACCCGGACCGCATGCTGCTCGCCGAGGCCAACCAGTGGCCCGAGGACGCGCAGGAATATTTCGGCGCGGGCGACGAATGCCACATGTCCTTCCATTTTCCCCTGATGCCGCGCATGTACATGGCCATCGCGCAGGCCGATCGCTACCCGATCACCGACATCCTGCAGCAGACGCCGGAGATCCCCGAAAACTGCCAATGGGCGACCTTCCTGCGCAATCACGACGAGCTGACCCTGGAAATGGTCACCAGCAGCGAACGCGACTACCTGTGGAACGTCTACGCCGCCGATCGCCGGGCGCGCATCAACCTGGGCATACGCCGCCGGCTCGCGCCCCTGCTCGAACGGGACCGGCGCCGCATCGAGCTGATGAACAGCCTGCTGCTGACCATGCCCGGCACGCCCGTGCTGTACTACGGCGACGAGATCGGGATGGGGGACAACATCCACCTGGGCGATCGCGATGGCGTGCGCACGCCCATGCAGTGGACGGCGGACCGCAACGGCGGATTCTCGCGGGCCGATCCCGAGCGCCTGACGGTGCCCATGCTCATGGATCCGCTGTATGGCTACGAGGCGGTCAACGTCGAGGCCCAGCAGCGCGATCCCCATTCCCTGCTGAACTGGACCCGGCGCATGCTCGCCAAGCGCCGGCAGACGCGCGCCTTCGGCCGCGGCAGCCTGCGCTTCCTGTTTCCGGGAAACCGCAAGATACTGGCCTATCTGCGCGAATACGACAGCGCCGTGCTGCTGTGCGTGGCGAACCTCTCCAGCGCCTCGCAGCCGGTCGAGCTGGACCTCGCCTTCATGTCGGGGCGCGTCCCGGTCGAACTGCTGGGCGGGACGCCTTTTCCGCCCATCGGCGAGCTGCCCTACCTGCTGACGCTGCCGCCCTATGGGTTCTATGCGTTCGACCTCAGCACCGGGGCGTCGCCGCCCGCCTGGCACACCGACGCGCCCGAGCGCATGCCCGAGCATTCCACCCTGGTGCTGCGCCAGCGCGCGGGGGCGGGGCACCAGATGGTCGAGAGCTCGCGGCGGCTGCTGTGCGAGCGGGTCCTGCCGCCGTACCTGGCGCGGCAGCGCTGGTTCACCCAGGACGGGGCCATCCGCTCGGTGGAGCTGGCGCACCTGGATCCCTTGCCCGGCGAGCCCGACCTGCTGATGGCCGAGGTCGACGTGGTCTCGTCGGCGGATCGCCGCAGCCGCTATTTCGTGCCGCTGATGTTCCTCTGGGGCGAAGACGCCGGCGCGGCATCGCAATACCAGCTCGCCCGGGCGCGGCGCGGCGCCGAGCCCGGCATGGTGGTCGACGCCTGCCGCGCCCCGGCCTTCGCCCTGGCGCTCGCCCGGGAACTGCGGTCCGCCGGCGAGACGCCGCCGGAGGCGCGCGCGGGCCGGCCGGCCCTGCAATTCCGCGCCGAACCCGGCCTGGCCGGCGTGCCCTGGCCGCAGGACATGGCGGTCGAGTGGTTCCGCGGCGAGCAGTCCAACAGCTCGGTGATGCTGGGCGACGCCGCGGTGCTGAAGCTGGTGCGCCGCATCGCCGCGGGCGCGCATCCGGAGGCCGAGATGACGCGGCACCTGACGCGGATGGGCTATGCCCATTGCGCCAGGCTGCTGGGCGAGGTCCTGCGGATCGATGCACAGGGCCGGCCCTGGACCCTGGCCCTGCTGCACGAGCGGGTGGACAACCAGGGCGACGCCTGGACCTGGACCCAGGACTACCTCAAGCGCGTGCTCGACACCACCGCGCCCGCCGCCGGGCAGGCGCCCGACTACCGCGAGGCGCTGCTCGGCTACACGACGGTCGCCGCGGCGATCGGCACGCGGCTGGGCGAGCTGCACGCGCTGCTCGCCCAGCCCGCGGATGACCCGGCCTTCGCGCCGGAAGAAACCACCGCCGCCGATGCGCGCCGATGGGCGGCCGACGTCCGCGCCATGCTGGACGCGGCCATCGCGGCCGCGTCCAAGGGCGCGGGCGCCGCCGCCGGCCGCGTGAAGGCGCAGGTGGCCGAGATCAAGTCCCTGCGCCGCGCCCTGGCGGCGCACATCGACCGCACGGCCTCCGCCGTGGCGGGCGGGCCGCGGACCCGGCTGCACGGCGATTTCCACCTGGGCCAGGTGCTCATCGTGCAGAACGATGTCCGGCTCATCGACTTCGAGGGCGAGCCGATGCGCACGCCCGAGGCGCGCCGCGCCAAGTCCTCTCCCTGGCGCGACGTGGCCGGCGTGCTGCGGTCCTTCGAATACGCCGCGGCGGCCTTCGCCCGGACGGCCTGGATCTCGCCGGACACGCCGCCCGCGCCGGCGGGCGGCCCCGGGGCTGGAGAGGCGGCGGGGGCGGCGGACGGGGCGGGCGAGCTCGCCGCCCAGCCCGTCCTGTCGCCGCAGCAGGACCGCGACCGCCTGATCGAGCAGTTCCGCGAGATGGCGGCCGCCTCCTTCCTGACCGCGTACGGCCAGTCGGCGGCGTTCCCGGCGCAGGCCTCCGGGACGCCGGGCGACGAGGCGCCGCTGCGGCTGGCCCTGATCGAGAAGACCGCCTACGAGGTGTGCTACGAGGCCGCCCATCGGCCCGACTGGCTGGACATCCCCCTGGAAGGGCTGCTGCGCCTGGCCCGCCAGGCGCCCGCCCTCCCGTCCCGCAAGGCCGCGGGCAAGGCGTCGAAGAAATAGGACGAGGCCATGCGAGAGCCGGACGATCCCGCCCGCCATGGCCCGCTGCTGGGCGAGCTCGACCTCTACCTGATCGCCGAGGGGACCCACCTGAACCTGGCGGACTGCCTGGGGGCCCAGGTCCTCGCCGTCGACGGGGTGCCGGGCACCCGCTTCGCCGTATGGGCGCCCAATGCGCGGCGCGTCTCGGTGGTCGGCGACTTCAATGGCTGGGACGGCCGCAGGCATCCGATGCGCCTGCGCCGCGAAGCGGGGGTGTGGGAGGCCTTCCTGCCCGGGGTGGGCGCGGGGGCGCGCTACAAATACGAGCTGCTGGACGCCGCGGGCCGGCTGCTGCCGCTGAAGGCCGATCCGCTGGCGCGCCGGACCGAGCCGCCGCCGGGCACGGCGTCGGTCGTGCCCGATCCGCGGCCGTTCTCCTGGACGGACGAGGAATGGATGGAGGGCCGCGAGGCGCGCCAGCGGCCGGATGCGCCGATGGCCATCTACGAGGTCCACATGGGATCGTGGGCGGCGCCCCGGGGTCCGGGCGGCGTCTGGCGCGATTGCGGCGCGCGCCTCATCGAGTACGCCGCCGCCATGGGCTTCACGCACATCGAACTGCTGCCGGTCGGGGAACACCCCTTCGGCGGATCGTGGGGATACCAGCCGCTGGGCATGTTCGCGCCCACCGCCCGCTGGGGGACGCCGGCCGATTTCGCGCATTTCGTCGATGCCTGCCACGGGGCCGACCTGGGCCTCATCCTCGACTGGGTCCCCGCGCATTTCCCCTCCGATCCGCACGGCCTGGCGAGCTTCGACGGGACGGCGCTCTACGAGCACGCCGACCCGCGGCAGGGCCTGCATCCGGACTGGGACACCCTGATCTACAACATGGGCCGCAACGAGGTGCGCAATTTCCTGATCGCGAGCGCGCTGGAGTGGCTGCGGCGCTATCACGTCGACGGCCTGCGGGTGGACGCGGTCGCCTCCATGCTGTACCTGGACTACAGCCGCCGGCCCGGACAATGGGTGCCCAACCGCCACGGCGGCCGCGAGAATCTCGAGGCGGTGGACTTTCTGCGGGCGCTCAACACGACGGTCGCCGGGCAGTGCCCGGGCGCCATCACGATCGCCGAGGAATCCACGGCCTGGCCGGGCGTGACCCATGCTGCGGGGGAGGGCGGCCTGGGCTTCCGGTACAAATGGAACATGGGCTGGATGCACGACACCCTGCAGTACATGGGACTGGACCCGGTGCACCGGCGCTACCACCACCACCGCATGACCTTCGGCCTGGTCTACGCCTGGTCCGAACGCTTCATCCTGCCCCTGTCCCACGACGAGGTGGTCCACGGCAAGGGCTCTCTGCTGGGACGCATGCCGGGAGACCGCTGGCAGCGCTTCGCCAACCTGCGCGCGTACTACGGCTTCATGTGGGGCCATCCGGGCAAGAAGCTGCTCTTCATGGGCGGGGAGCTGGCCCAGCAGCGCGAGTGGAACCACGACGGCGAAGTGGACTGGGAGGCGCTCGCCGATCCGCTGCATCGCGGCATGCAGGTCCTGGTGCGCGACCTGAACGCCCTGTATTCGGCCTCCAGCGCGCTGCATGCGGCCGACGCCGCGCCCGAGGGCTTCCAGTGGCTGGTGTCCGACGACGAGGCGCAGAGCGTCTTTGCCTTCCTGCGCCGCGGCGGCGGCCGGCTCGCGCTGGTGGTGAGCAATATGACGCCGGTCCCTCGCCACGGCTACCGCATCGGCGTGCCGCGGCCGGGGCGCTGGATCGAGTGGCTGAACACGGATGCCGCCGCCTACGGGGGCTCGGGCATGGGCAACCTGGGGGCCGTCGCGACCGAGGCGATCGAGGCGCACGGCCAGGCCCAGTCCCTGTCCCTGGTCCTGCCGCCGCTCTCGACGCTGATCCTGTCGGCCCCGGATGAATGAGGAGGAGGGCGGGCATGGCGCTTGCTGCGGAGGCCTGCAGCCTTCAACCCATGGAGAACAACGATGAAGCACCCATCCTTGCAATTCCCCCGCCGCGGCCTGGGCGCCGCGGCCCTGGCGCTGGGCTGCCTGGCCTTCGCCGGATGCACCACGACCGGGCCCCAGGATCCGCAGACCGCCGCGCAGCAGCGCAGCACCATCAACCAGCACGCCGACGAGACCCTCGAAAGACTGTACAAGACGGCGCCCGGCTCGCGCACGCTGGTGCAGCGCGCCAACGGCGTGCTGATCTTCCCGAACGTGGTGCGGGCGGGCTTCATACTGGGGGCCGAACACGGCACCGGGGTGCTGCGCGTGGGCGGACGCGACACGGGGTACTACACCACGACCGGCGGCTCCATCGGCTGGCAGGCGGGCGCCCAGTCCCGGGCGGTCGTGCTGCTCTTCATGACGCAGGCCGCGCTGGACAAGTTCCGCAACAGCAACGGCTGGACCGCGGGCGCGGATGCGACGGTGGCCGTGGCCAACGTCGGCGCCAACGGGACGGTCGACACCAACACCGCGAAGCAGGACGTGGTCGGCTTCGTGCTGACCAACGCCGGCCTGATGGCGGGCGTGTCCCTCGACGGCGCGAAGATCCAGAAAAAGGATCTCTGAGCGGCATTCCGCGCGCCCGCCCGCGGGATCGGCCCGCGGCCGCGGGCGCGCCTCATTCCAGGAGAATCCCATGGCGAGATGCGATACCTGCGGCAACCAGTACGACAAATCCTTCGATCTGACGATCGGCGGGCAGACCTATACCTTCGACAGCTTCGAGTGCGCGATCCATGCCGTCGCGCCGCGCTGCGACCACTGCGGCACGCCGATCGTCGGCCACGGGCTGGAGAAGGGCGGGCGCATGTTCTGCTGCGCCCATTGCGCGGCGGGGGAACAAGTGACGGGGCTGCGCGACCGCGCCGAATGAACGGGCCCTCGCGGGCCGCGGCCCGCCGGTCCACCAGCCTCTACGAGGCCTTTTGCAGCGCGTCCGTCACGGGCCGCGCCGCCGCCAGCGGGGGACGCTGGCCGACCTCGAGGTGCAGCAAACCGTGGCGGCGCAGGACGCCGGCCTCGTACAGATTGCGGCAATCGAACACCATGCCGGTCCCCAGTTCCCCGGCGATCCGGGAAAAATCCGGACGCCTGAATTCCTCCCATTCCGTCATCACCACCAGGATGTCCGAGCCCTCGCAGGCCGCGTAGGCATCGGCGCACAGCTCGAACCCCTCGTCGGCGATCCGCGCCCGGGCGGCCCCGCCGGCGACGGGATCGTAGGCGCGCACCCGCGCGCCCGCGCCGATCAGCCCGCGGGCCAGGGCCAGGCTCGGCGCCTCCCGCAAGTCGTCGGTGCCCGCCTTGAACGACAGGCCCCACAGCGCGACGCAGCGGCCTGAGAGCTCATAGGCCAGGCTCGCCAGGATGGCGTCGAACAGCCGCTCCACCTGGCCGGCGTTCACCGCCTCCACGCTGTGCAGCATGTAGGCCGGCTCGCCATGGTCGCGCGCCATGGCCATCAGGGCGCGCAGGTCCTTGGGCAGGCAGGACCCGCCGTAGCCCGCGCCCTGGCGCAGGTAATGCGGCCCGATGCGGGGATCCGTCCGCAGCACGCCGCAGACCGCGCGCATGTCGACGTTGAACTGCCCCCCGATGCAGGCCAGTTCGTTGACCATGGAGATGCGCGCGGCCAGCATGGCGTTGCAGGCGTACTTGGCGAATTCCGCGCTGCGCACGTCCATCGCCAGGATGCGGTCGCCGGAGGGGTCGAAAGGGGCGTACAGGGCTTCGAGCACGCGGCGCGCGCCCTCGTCGCCGCAGCCGATGACGATGCGCTCGGGATGCTGGAAATCCTCCACGGCACGGGCCTCCGCGAGGAATTCAGGATTGGAGGCCACCACGAACCGCGGCCGGGGCACCGCGGGGGATTGCATGTCCAGGATTTCCTGGACGCGCTCGCAGGTCCCCACCGGGGCGGTCGACTTGACCACGACCAGGGCGCCGCGCCTCAGTATCCGCGCGAGCCGGCCGGCGCAGTCCAGGAGGTCCTCCAGGTGGGCGCGGCCGTCCCGGCCCGTGGGCGTGCCGATGGTGAGAAAGATGACCTCGGCGCGCTCCAGGCCCGCCCCCGGCCGCAGGTCCGAGTGGAACTCCAGGCGTCCCTGCGCCAGGCCCTCGGCCAGGAGCCCGTCCAGGCCCGGCTCGTGCAGCGGCGCCTTGCCCGAGCGCAGCATCGCTATCTTCGCCGCGTCCTTGTCGAAGCAGGCCACGTGGTGCCCCGCCTGGGCAAAGCACGCGCCGGTCACCAGTCCCACGTAACCCGTCCCGATTATCGCTATGTTCATCAGTTGCTCCCGCTGGGTGAAGGCGCGGCGGCCTTCCGCATCGAGCGGAGGCCTGCGCGCCGGCATCGGCACGGACGTCCATGCCGCGCCGCCATGCCCGGGGGAGAAGCAACCGACATGCCCGGCGCCCGGTGCCCGGATCCCGCGGGGCCGGGCCTGCGGCCCATCGGCGCCGCGGCACGCGGCTTGCTGTAGACGGGTCACCACATCCAAGGTCATCGCGGCTCAGACTCGTCTGCACGGCATTCCTGCAACGGTTCGGCCCACAAAGAACGGAGAACAGGCATGCAAAGAATCGCAATCGTGAGTGAGCACGCGTCACCCCTGGCGCCGGCCGGCAGCGTGGACAGCGGCGGCCAGAACATCTACGTGGCCCAGGTCGCCCGCCAGCTCGCGGCGCGCGGCTACCGTGTCGACGTCTTTACACGATTGGACAGCCCGTCGCTGCCGCCCACGATCGACTGGGACGACAACGTGCGCATCGTGCACGTGCCGGCGGGCCCGGCGCGCTACCTGCCCAAGGAGGACCTGCTGCCGCTGATGGGCGACTTCAGCCGCTTCCTGCGCAGCCATTTCGCCACCCGGGACGAGCCCTACGATCTCATCCACGCCAATTTCTTCATGTCGGCCATGGCCGCCATGCCGGTCGCGCGCCGCCTGGGGATTCCCCTGGCCGTGACCTTCCACGCGCTGGGGCGGGTGCGGCGCCAGCACCAGGCGCAGGCCGACCGCTTTCCGGACAGCCGCTTCGAGATCGAGGGCCGCATCGTGCGCGAGGCCGACCGCATCATCGCGGAATGCCCGCAGGACCGGCTCGACCTCATCGGCCTCTACGGCGCGGATCCCGCCCGGATCAGCATGGTGCCCTGCGGCTTCGACAGCGGCGAGATGTCGCCCATGGACCGGGAGGAGGCCCGGCGCCGCCTCGGCTGGCGGCCCGACGCCTTCCATCTGCTGCAACTGGGCCGCATCGTCCCGCGCAAGGGGATAGACAATGTGATACAGGCGCTGGCGCGCCTGCGCTCGAGGCACGGGATCGATGCCCGCCTCTGCGTGGTGGGCGGCGAGGGCGGCGCGCCCGGCGGGGCCGACACCCCCGAACTCGCGCGGCTGCGCGAGATCGCCAGGCGCGAGGGCGTCCTGGATCACGTGGAATTCGCGGGCCGCCGCGGCCGCAACCAGCTCAGGCGCTACTACTGCGCCGCCGACGTGTTCGTGACCACGCCCTGGTACGAGCCTTTCGGCATCACCCCGGTGGAGGCCATGGCGTGCGCGACGCCGGTCGTGGGCTCCGACACCGGCGGGATCCGCTACAGCGTGGTCGACGGCGAGACGGGCTTCCTGGTGCCCGCGCGGGATCCCGACCGCCTCGCGGAAAAACTGGCCGTCCTGGCCCGGGATCCGGCGCTGGCCCGCCGCATGGGCCTGGCCGGCGCCCGCCGCGCCAATCGGCTGTTCACCTGGAGCAGGGTGGGGGAGGAGCTGGCGCAGGTCTTCGAGGGCCTCGCGCAGCAGCGCGCCATGCTGCCCATCCCGTCCGGCGCGCCCGCCCGTGTCCGCCCGGGACAATGGATGCCGGACGCGGGCGGCAAGGCCGAGAACGAGGTCTAGCGGCGATGGGCGCCATGGATTTGCGGCCGGGACCGGCCATTTTCCTGGACAAGGACGGCACGGTGCTGCGGGACGTCCCCTACAACGTGGATCCCGGGCGCATGCGTTTCGCGCCGGGCGCCCGCGAGGGCCTCTCGCGGCTCGGCCGGCTGGGGCTGCCGCTGATCATCATCAGCAACCAGCCCGGCATCGGGCTGGGGAAGGCCAAGCCCCGCGACCTGGTGGCCGTGCGCAAGCGGCTGGAATCGATGTTCCAGAGCGTGGGCGCCGCGCTCGCGGGATTCTATTACTGTCCCCACCATCCGCAGGCGCTCATTCCGCGCTACGCGCGCGCCTGCGCCTGCCGCAAGCCCGCGCCGGGGCTCCTGCGCGCGGCCGCGGCCCGGCACGGCCTCGACCTCGCCAGCTCCTGGTTCGTCGGCGACATCCTGGACGACGTGGAGGCGGGCAGGCGGGCCGGATGCAGGACCATCCTGCTGGACAACGGCCATGAGACCGAGTGGCTGCACAATGCCTGGCGCACGCCGGAGCGGATCGAGCCCGACCTGGACATGGCCAGCCGCTGGATCAGCGCGCAATGCCGGCCGGCGGCCGGAGGCCGGGCATGAACCCGCAAGCCGCCTGGGCCGCGGCGCGCCGCATCCTGTGCGTGCGCCTGGACAATATGGGCGACGTCCTCATGACCACGCCGGCCATCCGGGCGCTCAAGTCCTTGGGCGGCGCGGACAGGCGGATCACGCTGCTCGCCTCGCGCTCGGGCGCCGCGCTGGCGCCGTTCCTGCCCGAGGTGGACGAGGTCGTGAGCTACGATGCGCCCTGGGTCAAGAACCCCGCGGACGATCCGGCCGCCGACCTCGGGATGATCGAGACGCTGCGGGGGCGAGGGTTCGATGCGGCCGTCATCTTTACCGTCCACACCCAGAGCGCGCTGCCCGCCGCGCTCATGTGCCGCCTGGCGGGCATCGGGCTGGCGCTGGCCCACGCGCGCGAGAATCCCTACCGTCTCCTCAGCCACTGGGTGCGGGAACCGGAAACCGCGCACGCATTGCGCCATGAGGTGCAGCGCCAGCTCGATCTCGTCGCCACGGTGGGAGCGGAATGCCGGGACGGCGCGCGCCTGTCCTTCGCCACGCGCGAGGCCGACCGCCGGTCCCTGGGAGCGATCCTGGCGGCGCATGGGATGGCGCGCGGCGAGGGCTGGATCGTCGCGCACTGCGGCGCGAGCGCCCCGTCGCGGCGCTACGGCCCCGCCCGCTACGCCAGCGTCATCTCGCGGCTCGCCGCCTGCGGGCTGCCCATCGTGCTGACGGGCGGCCCGAACGAGATCCCGCTGGTGCGCGGCATCCTCGCGCAATGCACGGCCCGCGGCCACGTGCTCGACCTGGCGGGCAAGCTGGGCCTGGGCGAGCTGGCCTGCCTCATCGAGGACGCCGGCCTGCTCATTTCCAACAACACCGGCCCGGTCCACATCGCCGCCGCCGTCCAGACCCCCGTCGTCGACCTGTACGCCCTGACCAATCTCCAGCACACCCCTTGGCGGGTGCCGCATCGGCTCCTGTACCACGACGTGCCGTGCAGGAACTGCTACCGCAGCGTCTGCCCGCAGGGAACCAACGCCTGCCTCGAGGGCGTGGAGCCGGAGGCCGTGGTGGCCGCGGCGCTGGAACTGATCGGCCGCCGCGCGGGCGACGGCCGCCGATCCATGGTGGCGTGAATGCGCGCCGGAGGAATGAACATGGCTGGATGCACGCCGCCGGGCGCGCTGGAGCACCGGTCCGCGAGCATGCCGGCGCCTTCCTTGCCGAGCGTGTCGGTGGTGGTGCCGACCTACAAGCGTCCGGAGATGCTGAAGCGCTGCCTGGCGGCCCTGATGGACCAGACGCTGCCGCTGGACCGCTACGAGATCATCGTGTGCGACGACGAGCCGGGCGCGGCGGTCCGCGAGATGCTCGAGCAACTGTCGGCCGGGGAGGGCGGCCTCGCGCCCGAGCTGCGCTACGTGCCCGTCACCGCCACGCAGGGGCCGGCGGGCGCCCGCAACGCCGGCTGGCAAGCCGCCCGCGCGCCCATCATCGCCTTCACCGACGACGATACGATCCCGGACCGGGCATGGCTCGAGGCGGGCCTGGCGGCGATGGCGCCGGGCGTCCAGGCCGCCACGGGACGGATCGTCATGCCCCTGCCGGACAAGCCCAGCGACTACGAGAGGGACGCCGGACGGCTGCGGCAGGCCGAATTCGCCACCGCCAATTGCTTCGTGCTGCGCGAGGCGCTCGAGAGGGTGGGCGGCTTCGACGAACGGTACACCATGGCCTGGCGGGAGGATTCCGACCTGCATTTCTCCCTCATCGAGGAGGGCTGCCGCATCGAATGGGCGCCGCAGGCCGTGGTCGTCCACCCCTTGAGACCGGCGCCGTTCGGCGCCGGGCTGTCCATGCAGCGCAAGGTCATGTTCGACGTGCTGCTCTACCGCAAGCATCGCGCCCTGTACCGCGAGCGCATTCGCGGAGGGCCGCCCTGGTTCTACCTGCTCGTCACCGCCAGCCTGATCGCCGCGGTGGCGCTCCCGCCGGCGGGCCGGCCGGTGGCGGGGGCGCTGGCCGCCGCGCTGTGGCTGGCGCTGAGCCTGGGCTTTTTCTTCCATCGGCTCAGGGGCACCTCCGCCAGGCCGAGGAACGTGGGGGACCTGCTGCTGACCTCTCTGTTCATCCCGCCGCTGTCCATTTTCTGGCGCCTGGTGGGCGTGTTTCGCTTCGGATGGGGGATGCCGTGAGGGCCATGGGATTGTGGTCGCCCGCGCCGCGCAGGATCGCGGTCTTCCGCGCACTGAACCTGGGCGATTTCCTGTGCACCGTACCCGCCTTGCGGGCGCTGCGCCGCGCGGCGCCGCGGGCGCGGATCACCTTGATCGGTCTGGAGGGCATGCGCCCGTGCGTCGGGCGGTTCGGCCGCTACATCGACGAGTTCGTGGATTTCCCGGGCGATCCCGCCTTTCCGGAGCAGCCTGCGCGGCTGTCGGCGCTGCCGGCGTTCTATGGCGACATGCGCGCGCGCCGCTTCGACCTGGCCTTGCAGATGCACGGCAGCGGCGCGCGCTCCAATGCGATCGTCCGGAACCTGGGCGCCCTGCAATGGGCGGGCTTCGTGCCGGACAGGATCCGCAAGACCCCGCTGCTGATGCCCTGGCCGGATACCCTGCCCGAGGTCAGGCGCTACCTGGCGCTGCTCGAGCACCTGGGCCTGCCGAAAGGGGAGGATGCCGCCCTGGAGCTCCCGCTCGATGCGCGGGACCGCGCGCGCGCCGCCGAGCTCGCGGGCAGGATGCGCCTGGATCCCGCCCGCACGGTCTTCCTGCATCCCGGCGCGCGCCTGGCGTCGCGCCGCGGGCCCGCGGCGCGCTCCGGGGGGGTGGGCGGGCGCCGGGGGGGGGAGGGCGGGCGGATCGGGGCCACGGGCAGCGAGGCCGAGCGTCCGATGGCGGCGGGCCTGGCCGCCGCCATCGGACGCCAGGCGGTCGACCTGAGCGGCATGACCGACCTGGGCATGCTCGCCGGCCTGCTCGAGCGCGCCCGCCTGCTGATCTGCAACGACACCGGCGTGTCGCACGTCGCCGCCGCGGTGCGCGCGCCCAGCGTCGTGATCGCCTCGGGCAGCGACGTGGGCCGCTGGGCGCCCCTGGACACGAGCCTGCACACGGTGCTGCACGTGGACACGCCTTGCCGGCCCTGCGCGCACGCCGAGTGTCCCGTCCCTGGCCATCCCTGCGCCACGGGGGTCGGCGTCGACCAGGTCGTGGAGGCCGCGCTGCGCCGGCTCGCCCCGGGAGCGCGGCAATGAACGGGGCGAGCGCACGCACGGATCCCGCCCGCGGCGGGGCGGCCCCGCGCCGCCGGCTGCGCGTCCTCACCTGGCACGTGCACGGCAACTATCTCTATTCCCTGACCCAGGCTCCCCATGATTTCGTGGTGCCCGTCCTGCCGGGCAATCCTCCGGGATACGCGGCCCTGGGCCCCAGGATTCCCTGGGGGCCCAATGTGCGCCAGGTTCCGGCCGAGCACCTCCACAAAGAGCCGCTGGACTGCGTGATCTACCAGTCGCGCGGCGCCTTCGAGCGCGACCGCTTCCGCCTGCTCACGCCCGGGCAGCGGGCATTGCCCTGCGCCTACATCGAGCACAATCCCCCCGAGCCGCATCCCACCGACACGGTGCATTTCTTTCGCCACGAGCGCGGGATCCTGGTGCACGTGACCCACTACAACGCCCTGATGTGGCATGCGCCCGGCGTGCGCACGCGGGTCGTCGAGCATGGGATCGTCGCGCCGGCCGCCGCGCTCTACACCGGCGAGCTCGCGCGGGGCATCACCGTCATCAACAACCTGCCGCAGCGCGGGCGCAGGGTGGGGGCCGACCTCTACGAATGGACGGCGCGCGGGGTGCCGCTGGACCTGATCGGGATGCGATCGGAGGCCATGGGTGGCCTCGGGGAGGTCCCGAACATGGAGGTGGCCGCGACCATGGCGAAATACCGGTTCTTTTTCACGCCCATCCGCTATGCGAGCCTGGGCCTGTCATTGGTGGAGGCCATGATGGCCGGCATGCCGATCGTGGGGGTCGCCGCCACCGAGCTGCCGAACGTGATCACCAATGGCGTCGAAGGCTACGTCGACAGCCGCCCCGACCGGCTGCTGGATTGCATGCGCCAGCTCATCCACGAGCCGGAATTGGCCCGGCGCTGGGGCCTGGCCGCCCGGAAGACGGCATTGAAGCGCTTTTCCATCGAGCGCCACATCGACGATTGGAACGAGGTCCTGGCCACGCTGGCCGAGATGGGACGGGAGGGAGCAGGGCATGGATAGCAGCGGGAATACGAACCCGGACGGACGGATCCTGGTGGCGGGTGGAGCGGGCTTCCTGGGCGCGCACCTGTGCAGGCGCCTGGTGGAGGAAGGCCGCACGGTCATCTGTCTGGACAATCTGCAGACGGGATCCGAGGGAAACCTCGAATGGCTGCCGGGCCATCCCCGGTTTTCCCTGGTGGTCCACGACGTGATCGATCCCATCCCCGTCGAAGGGCCTCTGGCGCGGATCTACAACCTGGCATGCCCGGCCTCGCCGGTGCATTACCAGGCCGATCCCGTGCACACGCTGCTGACCTGCGTGAGCGGCGCCCGCAACCTCCTGGAACTGGCCCGAGCGACGGGCGCCCGCATCCTGCAGGCCTCGACCAGCGAGATCTACGGCAACCCCCTCGAGCACCCCCAGCGCGAGTCCTACCATGGCAACGTGAACATCGTCGGCCCGCGCTCGTGCTACGACGAGGGCAAGCGCTGCGCCGAGACGCTGTTTTCCGACTTCGGCGCACGACACGGCGTGGAGACCAAGATCGCGCGGATCTTCAACACCTACGGGCCCGGCATGTCGAGCGACGACGGGCGGCTGGTGTCGAACCTCATCGTGCAGGCCCTGAGCCGTTGCCCCCTGACGATCCACGGCGACGGCAGCCAGACGCGGTCGCTGTGCTACGTGGACGACCTGATCGAGGGCCTGGTGCGCCTGATGGAGAGCGAGCCCTCGTTTCGCGGGCCGGTCAACCTCGGCAATCCGAGCGAGGCCACGGTGCTCGACATCGCCCGGCGCATCGGCGAGCTCGTGGGCACGGGCGCGCCGTTCAAGTTCCTGCCGCTGCCGGCCGACGATCCCGAACGCCGGTGTCCCGACATCACGCTCGCCCGGCGCCGCCTGGACTGGCAGCCGGCCATCGGCATCGACGAGGGCCTGCGCCAGACCATCGACTACTTCATGGGCCGGCGCGCCGCCGGCGCCGCGCCGGCATCCGTGCCGGAGGATGAAAACCTCGGATAGCCGAACCTTGGTCTGAGCCCGGCGGGCTTGTGGAACCTGGGCTTGGAACCTGGGCTTGGGGCATGAATCATCCAGGGTATGGATCCGGGGCTGGAGGACTGGTGGCCTGGTGGCCCGAAATCTCAATCCTGGCTTTCCTGAAATACGCATAATGTATATTATGTAAAGTCAAGGATCGAGCTGCCAGGATTTCGATCTCCAGACTTCGATCCCTGGACTTGTGCCGCCGACCGGCGCACACTTCCAAACAGACGCGTTCAGCGCCGCGGAGTGACACCATGTCGTTCATGCTGATCTGGGTCGTCATCGGATCGTTGGTCATGCTGGCCTATATCATCTTCTTCGTCGACATCGACGACCGGTGGGCCGATGGATTCATCGGCTATCCCCTGGTCTACCTGTTCACGATCTTCCTGTGGCCCATCACGGTGCTGGCTGTGCTCTGGACCCGGCTCGCCGCACACCGCGACGCGCGGCACCGACGACGCGCCCTTGACCGCTACCGGAGGCCGACGCCATGACAAAGAAAGACACCCGCCCGGATGCCGGACGGAAGACTCCCGAACGTCCGCGGGAATCGCGGCCGCTGTGCCCCCAATGCGGCGAGCCGATCGAGACGTGCAATTGCGCGCAGCGCTGGGAGAACGAAGGTGGGGCCCCTGACCCGCGGGAAACCGGCACTCTCGGCCCATCGTGACCGGCCCCTATCGTGACCGACCGTGACCGGTCCGCCATGACCGGCCCCTCCTGCGTCCGCCGTGGCGCGCGGCCGGTCCCGCACGGGGCGGACACGGCCCGGCATGCGCCTGGCGCGCCGGCCAGCGTCATGGCTCGCGCAGCACGTGGCGGATGCAGTCCAGCGCCAGTTCCACCGATTTCGGGCGGTATTCGTCCCGCCGCCAGTACATCGACACCGAGCCGAAGACCTGCAGCTTCAGCGGCAGGATGCGCAGCAGGTTCATGTCCGCCAGCGCGCTGGCCGAACGGTGCGAGGCGACGCCGATCGCGTCGCTGTTGCTCAGCAGCGCGATGTTGGCGATGACGGAATTGGACTCGATGTAATTGGGCGGCAGGCTCAGGCCCGCCGCCGCAAGCGCGGTCTCCAGCGCCTTGCGGATCGGCGATCCGCGGGGCCAGACGACCCAGCGGTACTGCCGGACGTCGTCCCAGCCGATCTCGGCGCGGCCGATCAGGGGGTGGTCGCGGCGCACCGCCAGATCGACCGGCTCGGTGTACAGGAGCTCGGCATCGAAGCCGGCCAGGCTCGCATCGTCTTCCATCGTGCGCCCGATGACGATGTCCAGGTCCCCCTGGGCCAGCATGTCCATGAGCAGGTCCATGGTGCCCTCGACCAGGTCGATCCGCAGCTCGGGCATGAGCGTCGCCATCTCGAGGACGGCGCGCGGGCCGGCTTCGGTCGCGGCGACGCCCGAGGCGCCCAGGGCGACATGCCCGGCACTGCCCTCGCCGAGGATCCGCATGTCGGTCGCCGCCCGGTCGAGTTGGGCGTCGATGCGGCGGGCGTGCGCGATCAGCACCTGGCCGTGCACCGTCGGCGTCAGCCCGCGGGCGTGGCGCTCGAACAGGGTCAGGCCGATGTCGCCCTCCAGGTCCTTGAGCCACTTGGACAGGCCGGGCTGCGTGGTGTGCAGCGCGGCCGCCGAGCGGCTCAGGTTGCGGGTCTGGGCCAGGCTGAGCAGGAACTTCAGATTGCGCAGGCGGATGCGGTCGGTCCAGTCGCTACCCATGGAAACTGCCCGAAAGGCGCCTCAGGCGCGCATCAAGGCTGCTTGCCCGGATCCTTGACGGCCTCGAAGGTGAAGAACTCGACGTTCTGCAGCTCGCCGCCCACGCGCTCGATCCTGCGGACGTATTCGTTCTGGACGATGTCGCGCGTCTCGGGATCGATCTGGATCGGGCCGCGCGGGCTCATCCACTTCATGCCCTTGGCCGCCGCGATGAAGGCGTCGCCGCTCGCATCGCCCTTGGTCGCCTCCAGCACCTTGTAGATGAGCTGCATGCCGTCGTAGCCGCCGATGGACATGAAGTTCGGGTGGCCGTCGGGATAGGCCTTGGCGTAGGCCGCCACGAATGCCTTGTTCTCGGGCGAATCATGCGCGGCCGAATAGTGGAAGGCGGTGATCATGCCCAGGGCCGCATCGCCCAGCGCCGGCAGGGAGTTCTCGTCGGCCATGTCCCCGGGGCCCATGACGCGGATCCCCTGCTTGTCCAGGCCCATGTTCTTGAACTCCTTGGCCAGCGCGACCATCGAGGCGCCCGGCGGCACGAAGAAGAACAGCGCATCGGGCTTGGAGTCCTTGACGCGCTCGAGGAAGGGCTTGTAGTCCGGCGTGCTGACGGGCGTGCGCACCTCGCCGACGATCTTGCCGCCCAGCTCGGTGAAGGTCTTTTTGAATTGCTCCTGCGCATCGTGCCCCGGGCCGTAGTCCGCCACCAGGATGTAGGCCGACTTGACGTCGTTCTTTTGGGCCCACTGGGCGATCGCCCAGGAGCTTTGCGGCAGGGTCATGGACACGCGGGCGATGTATGGCGATTTTTCCGTGATCGAGGACGTGGCCGCGTTCATCACGATCATCGGCACCTTGGCCTCGGTGGCCAGGGGCGCCACCGACAGCGCGTTGGGCGTCAGGTCGAAGCCCGCCAGGATGTCGACCTTGTCCTTGATCAGCAGCTCTTGCGCCTGGCGCTTGGCCACCGCCGGCGCCATGCCGGTGTCGTCCTTGACGATGAGCTGGATCTTGCGGCCGGCCACGGTGTCCCCGTGCTCGGCCATGAACAGGTCGATGCCGTTCTGGATCTGCTTGCCGTAGTCCGAGAACGGCCCGGACATCGACAGCACCAGCCCGATCTTGAGGTCCTTGGCCTGGGCAGGCCCCGCCGCGACCGCCGCGGCCCCGATGGCCAGGGCCACCGCCCCGAATGCTTTTCCGAACTTCATGGTCTCGCTCCTTGTTGTCGATTCATCAACGCTGTTGTACTGCAAATTCCCGGAGGAAGGCGGCCAGCTCGCGCGTCGCGTCCAGCGGCAGCACGTTGGCCACGTACTGGTCCGGCCGCACCACCACGATGGCGCCCCGGCGATCGATGCCGCGACGCTCGAATATATCGTCATCGGGCAAGGCCGCATAGACGTTCTCGAGGTCGGTCAGGCGATAGGGCCCGGCCTTGGGCAGGAACGCCCGCGGCACCCGGCCGATGTCGACGTTGGTGTGGTCCTGCTGGTAGATCACCTTGACGTCGAACCAGGCGTTCTCGTCGACGCCCGCCGGAGTGTAGCCCCGGATGGGCGATTCGGGGGACTCGTCCAGCCACCGGCCCAGCGCGGCCGTGGGCGAATCCTCGCCGGCGCGCGCGGAATCCGCGAACACGTAGATCCGCCAGCGCCCGTCCGCGCGGGCCTGGTGGCCCAGGTGCAGTCGATTGGCGTCGGCCACCCGCATGACCTCGGCCGACCAGAAGCGCTTGCCCACGGGCAGTTTCGCCGCGAGCGCCTGGTGCGCGGCCGGCGCCGTGATCATCGAAGGCGCGTATTGGGTCATGAAGCCCTGCGCGAACTCCGTGATGCGCAGGTAGGCCTGCTCGAATTCGGCATGGCTGGCGAAGGCGGCCGCGCCCTTGGCCATCTGCGTCGCCCACTTGCGGTCCTCGTCGATCAGGTTGCGGCCGATCACCTGGCGCTCGGCCGAATATGTGGCCAGCAGGCTCTCGGGGCTGCGCCCTTCGAGCACGTGCCCGAGCTTCCAGCCCAGGTTGAAGCCGTCCTGCATGGAGGCGTTGGTCCCCTGCCCGGCCTTGGCGCTGTGCGTGTGGCTCGCGTCCCCGGCGATGAACACGCGCGGCGTGCGCTTGCCGACCTGGTCCAGCGGCACGTCGTCGAAGCTCTCGCACAGGCGGTGGCCCACCTCGTAGACGCTGTGCCAGGCCACGTGGCGCACGTCGAGCGTGTACGGATGCATGATCCTCTGGGCCCGGGCGATGATCTGCTCGACGGGCGTGCGGCGGATGGAGCCGTCGCTGTCGGGCGGCACCTCGCCCATGTCCACGTACAGGCGGAACAGGAAGCCGCCCTCGCGCGGGATCAGCAGGATGTTGCCGTCGGACTCGGACTGGATGGCGCACTTGATGCGGATGTCGGGGAAATCGGTTTCCGCCAGGAGGTCCATCACCCCCCAGGCATGGTTCGAGGATTCGCCGCGCAGGGTGCGCCCGATCGCCTTGCGCACGCCGCTGTGGGCCCCGTCCGAGCCCACCACGTAGCGCGCGCGCACCACGCGCTCTTGCCCAGCCTTTTCGCCGGCCGTGTACACCAGCGTCACCGTGACCGGATGGTCGCCCTCCTCGGCCACCGACAGGCTCTTGAACTCCAGGCCGTAGTCGGGCTTCATGCGGGTGGGCGAATTCCCCATGAATTCGGCGAAATAGTCCAGCACGCGGGCGTGGTTGACCGTCAGGTGCGGGAATTCGCTCACGCCCTGCGGATCCTCGTCCACCCGCGAGACGCGGACGATGTTCGCGGGATTGGTGGGGTCCGGCTTCCAGAATATGGTTTCCGTGACGTGGCAGGCCTCGGCCATGAGCTGCTGGGCGAACCCGAAGGCCTCGAACGTCTCGAGGCTGCGCTTCTGCATGCCGTCCGCCAGCCCGATTTCCAGGCGGCTGGGCCGGCGATCGACGATGCGCGTGACGACCCCGGGAAACTGCGAGAGCTGGGCGGCCGCGATCATGCCGGCGGGGCCCGCGCCGATGATGAGGACGTCCACTTCGTCGGGCAGGTCCTCGGGCCGGTCGATGCCGGCGCCGGCGGCCGTCTGGATGCGCGGATCGTGCGAAACGTATCCGTGATGATGGTATTTCATGCGGTCTCCTGGACGCGTTGATTCCGTGTCTCGTCGATTCGTTCGATGATCCGTTGTTCCGGTGATCGGTCGATTCGGTGACTCGGCTGTTCGCCGATCCGGTGATTCGATTGATTGGATGATCATTCGTCGATTCGATGGCTCATCGATCGACGGGCTCGGGGATGTGGTTCCACGCGGATATTCTAGGGAGAATATCTAAGAAATTACATATATTTCGCAATGAAATTTTCATATCATCGATATGAAAAATCGTATGCTTCCGGCGGCTCAGGACACGGGTGGCGGCGCGTCCTTGGCGAGGCGGAATCCCAGGTGGGACATCGGCGTGTAGGGATCCGAACCGCGCCTGGCGCTGGGCCGGTACGAGAGGCAGTACGATTCGTTGCACAGGAAAGAGCCGCCGCGGATGACGCGCTTGGGCGCGTCCGCCGGCATGCCGTAGGCTGAGGGGTCGAAGGAATCCCGCGGCCCCTGCGGATTTTCGATCGGGTCATGGCCCGCCCTGGCCTGCAAGGCGAAATAATCCGCCCGGTACCAGTCGGCGACCCACTGCCAGGCGTTGCCGCCCATGTCCTTCAGGCCATAGCCGTTGGGGGCGAAAGAGCCCACGGGCGAGGTCCCCGGCACGCCCGCCGGCGCCCTGTCCACCACCGGAAAGCTGCGCTGGCGCACGTCCCAGTAGTTGGCCTGCATCCTGCCGTCCGGCAGCGCCTCGTCGCCCCAGGCGTAGTCGGCCTGCTCCAGCCCGCCGCGCGCGGCGTATTCCCATTCGGCCTCGGTCGGCAGGCGCTTGCCGGCCCATTTCGCGTAGGCCAGGGCGTCCTCGTAGCTGACCTGGACCACCGGATGGTCGCCCTTCCCTTCGATCGAACTGCCCGGCCCTTGCGGATGCCGCCAGTCGGCGCCCGGCACGTAGCGCCACCATTGGGTGTAGTCGCGCAGATTGACGGGCACCTCCGTGCCGACGAAGACCATGCCGCCGGGCACCAGCACCTCCTCGGGAGGCTTGGGCGTGCCGGGCGGCAACTGGACGCGGATGGTCTCCCAATCGGGCTTGCGCTCGGCCGTGGTCACGTAGCCCGTCCGGCGCACGAATTCGGCGAACTGGTCGTTGGTGACGTGGGACACGTCGATCCAGAAGCCATGCAGCGCGACCCGGTGCGCGGGCCGCTCGTTGCGCTGGGAAAGCTTGCCGTCGTTGCCCATGAGAAAGGTGCCCGGCGGGATCCAGGCCATGCCCTCGGGGGTCGATATACCATCGCCCAGGATCGCCGCCGGAGCCGCGGGACCGGCCGCCGGCCGGGCGGACCAGGCGATGGCCCCGCCGGCGAGCGCCGCCGCCAGCACGACCCCGCCCGCCGCGAGCAGGCGGCGGTGCCGATCAGTATGCCGATCAGCAGTACGCCGATCAGTAATTCGCCGATCAGTAGAGGCCATGGGTGGTCCGGCAAGTGGTGTTCATATTGGTGTCGACGACCGCTTGGTCGAAATTGTCCGTTTTCCCGTCGAAAGTGCCATCGACGGGTCCGCCGCCGACGACGAAATCGTACACGCTGGACAGCCCCCAATCATGGGCGATACGGGCCCAGTTGGAGGCATCCCGGCTATCGACCACGCCATCCCCATTGCCGTCCCCGGGGCAATCGGGGTTGGACGCCATCATCTCGTCGAACTTGGCGCTCAGTTCGTTGTACGCGGCCTGGGCTTCCGCCGACAAAGGCGGCGCCCCGGCCTTCAGCAGGTTGAGATCCTCGTTGTCGAGCTTCGGAGGCACGGCCTGGTCGATTTCGTAGAATTCCCGGGTAACCACCGGGGCTACGATCGTCTTGGTGCCCGGATCGTAGGTCTGGACCGTGTTCTCGACCAGCTTGTACTTGTCGTTGCGGATCGCAGCGGAAATCTCGGGCAGGATGGAGACCATGGGCTGGCTGGCGCCGTCGAGTGCCTGATTCACGGCCGCGCAACTGGGATAGCCGTCACCCGGCGGCGTGCTGGGAACGACCGACGCATCACTGTACCCCTGCCCCCACCAGACCCCCTGGTTGTCCTCGCAGACGCCCTTGGAGACCGGGATCTGGGTGCAGGAGCCCGAGATCACGCAGGGTCCGTTGCGCCCGCCGTTGGCCTGGTCGTTGTAGCCGCCGATGGTGAAATTGATGGTGCGCAGGCTGCCCTGGCCCGGATTCGTCAGATAGGGCAGGATGCCGACCGAATCGATGGTGCGCGGCACGGCCTGGTGCGCGTCGATGCCCGCCACCTCGCCAAAGAACTGGAACAGGTCCACCGTGTTGACCATGTGCTCGACGTCGCGGTCGGGCTGCACGACCTGCGGACCGGCGATGATCAGCGGGTCCCAGACCCCGGTCTGGTAGGCGGTGCCCTTGGCCCGGTCGGTCTGGAACGGCAGCTTGACCGCCGAGCCCAGCGTGCCGTTGTCGCCGACGATCACGATGATGGTGTTGCTCGCCTTGGGGTCGTAGAGCAGGCTGCCGTCGTCGGCGCGCCGCGCGAGGCCGGTCTCGACCAGCAGGCGCCCGAACTCGGTGTCCATGGCCTCGGTCATCTCGTTCTGGATGATGCGGCCCGCCCCGGTGTCCGTGCAGCTCAGGTTGCCGGTGACCGACAGCCCGCCGGCCAGCAGTTCGCCGGGCGGCTGCTGCCAGGGGGTGTGGGGCGCGCTGTAGCTGACCGTCGCCATCCAGGGCCGGGTCGGCGCGCGCGACTTGATCCAGTCGATCGCGGCATCGGTCTCGATGCGCGTGCGATAGCCCCGCGCCCGCGGATCGGTCAGCGGCACCTCCTCGACCTTGCCGCCGTCGATGATGACCAGGGGCGAGACGTAGTAGGCGTTCTGGCGGTCGAAATCGAGCCCGCCCGGCGCCGGATCCGCGCAGCTTGAGCCGGGCACGAAGATGCCTCCCGAGGCCAGGCACTGCAGGCCCGCGGGATCCTGCCGCAGCGAGGTCCGCCGCACCATCGAGCAGGTATTGTCCGCATAGCGGCAGGCCCCATGGTTGACGTCGCCAACACCGATGCCGGGGCCCGCGACGCCCCCGTTGCCCGGCACGAAGCCGCAGACATATTTGCCGGCAGCATTGGCGTCATCCCCCGCCGTGGTGTCGATCGAGCCCGGCAGGCCGCCGATCCAGCCGTAGAAATAATCCCAGCCCAGGACGCTCGGCGTGGCGTTCTCGGCCTCGTTGTTCTCGGGCCCGGCCAGGTGGAACTTGCCGAACATCGCGCTCTCGTAGTTGGCCTGCTTGAGCATCTTGGGCGCGGTCATGTCGTAGGGCGAGAGCTGCGAATTGGCCAGGTCGGCCGGACCGATGGCCTGGTAGATGTTGGTGCGGATCGGATAGCGGCCGACGAAGAACGCCGCGCGCCCCGGCGAGCATTCGGGCATGGACCAGGTATTGCGGAAACGCACGCCGGCCTTGGCCACCGCGTCCATATTGGGCATGCTGGGCGGCGTCAGGCCGCCGTAGCCAAAGGACTGCATCTGGTCGATGCCGACGTCGTCCATGATGACAAAGAGGATGTTCGGCGTCCGCGGCGCGGGGGGAGGCTCGTTCATGGCCACCCCGCCGGAGCCGCCGCCGTCGCAGGCGGAAAGAACCAGGGTGGCCGTTGCGGCCGCAAGCAGGGCCGGGAGTGTTTTTTTCAATAGGGTCTCCGATGCGCCGAAAAGCCGGTCCGTGGGTGCATGACAAATCGTAACTGATTTCTGTGCTTGAGGCATCAATAATTTGCGCCGCTGGGCCGCGGGCCTCTGCCCGCCCCTATAATCATCGGCAGGGCCTGCGCATACAGGAGGACGTCGCGAGGTGGACCCCATCGCCAGATCGCTTTCCACGCCCGTGCTGCTGCGGGCGCCATGGCTGGTCCCCTGCCTGGTCCTGGCCGTCGGCCTGGGCGTCACCTATGGCTTGCGCCACGTCGTCCGCGACAACAACCGCGCCGAGGCCGCCGCGCATTTCCAGGCGCGCGTCGACGGCCTGGTCGGCGACATCGGGGCGCGCCTGCGCAGCTACGAGCAGGTGCTGCGGGGCGCCCGGGCCCTGGTGGCGGCCTCGGACGAGGTGCGGCCCGACGAATTCCACGAATATGCCAGCCAGATGCGGCTGGCCGACCGCTACCCCGGCCTGCGGGCCCTGGGCTATTCCATCGTGCTCGCGCCCGATGCGCCCCGGGCCCACGAGGGCGTCGCCGGCGCCCAGGGTTTCACATCGTATGCCGTGCATCCGGCGGGCGGGCGCGAGAGCCATTCCACCGTGCTCTATCTCGAGCCCCTGGACGAGGCCACCCGCGGCATCCTGGGCCTGGACATGCTCGCCGATCCGCGGCTGCGCCCGGCGATGGAGCGTGCGCGCGACGAGGGCCGGCTGGCCGGGACCCGCCGCGTCGCCGGGCTCGCCCGGGCCGCCGGCACGGGCGCCGATCCAGAGCCTGGATTCCTGTGGTACTTGCCGGTATACGCCCCATTCCACGGACACGCGGCGCTGGACCGCAAGCGCGACTTCCAGGGCTGGATCCATGCGATCCTGCGGATGCCGGGCCTCATGCGCGGGATCCCCGAGCGGCAATTCGGCGAGAGCGGCGTCCCGCTCGCCTTCCGGATCTACGATGGCGACACATCCGATTCCCAGGCCCTGCTGTACGACTCGCTGGCGGATGAGGGCCGGGCCGGGACGTCCGCGCGGACGCCGGCTTTCCAGGCCGATGCCCGCGTCGACGTGGTCGGACGCCCCTGGATGATCGCCGCGCGCTCGACGCCCGAGTTCGAGGCGAGGCTGGGGGGCTCGGCCGCGCGCCTCGTCACCCTGGCCGGGATCGCCGCCAGCCTGCTCGCCGCCACCATCGCCTGGCTGCTGGTCACCGGCCGCGAGCGCGCCTATCGCAAGGCGCGCGAGCTGGCCGGCCAGTACCAGGCCGAGGAGGTCCGGACGCGCCGCCTCAACCGGGCGCTCAAGCTGCTGAGCGCCTGCAACGTGGCGATGATCCGCGCCAGGGACGAGCGCCGCCTGCTCGGCGACATCTGCCGCCTGCTCGTGCGCCAGGGCGATTACGGCCTCGCCTGGGTCGGCTACGCGCAAGCGGGCGAGGCGGCGGGCGTGCGCCCCATGGCGCAGGAGGGGCTCGAGGACGAGGGCGCGGGGCCTGCGGGGATCCCATGGGCCGACATGTCCGCGAGCCGGGGGCCTTGCGGCGCCGCCATCCGCGACCGCCGGACCGTGCTGATCCAGGACCATCGCCCCGGCTCGGGGCCCGAGCCCTGGGAGCCCTTCGCCCGCGGACGGGGTTTCGGCTCGGGCATCGCCCTGCCCCTCCTCGGCCAGGCGGGCGTCCTGGGCGCCCTGGCCATCTATTCCTCCCAACCCCGGGCATTCAACGAGGAGGAGGTGCGCCTGCTGCAGGACCTGGCGGCCGACCTGGCCTTCGGCATCGAGGCGCTGCGCACGCGCGCCAAGCACGACACGGCGGTCGAGCGGCTCACCTTCCTGGCCTACCACGATCCGCTGACCCACCTGCCCAACCGCCTCCAGCTCGCCAAGCGCTTCGAGCAGGCCGCCCAGGCGGCGCGGGCGCGGCACACCATGGTCGGCCTGATGTTCCTGGGGATGGACAATTTCAAGCAGGTCAACGACATGCTCGGGCACGAGCGGGGCGACCAGCTCATGATCCGCGCCATCGAACGCCTGCGGCAGTGCGCGGACGGCATCGGCACGATCGGGCGCCACGGCGGCGACCAGTTCGTCGCCCTGCTGGAGGGCGTGCGCGGGCGCGGCCAGATCGAGGCGCGGGCGCAAGGGATCATCGACGCGTTCGGCGAGCCCTTCCAGTTCGATGGGCACGCGGTGCCGATCAGCTTCAGCATCGGGATCAGCGTGTTTCCCGAGGACGGCGAGATCTTCGACCTCCTGCTCAAGAAAGCCGACACCGCCATGCACCACGCCAAGGACAAGGGGCGCAACACCTTCCAGTTCAGCACCGCCGGCACGGACGAGCATTCCCTCGAGCAGATGCGCCTGCAGGGGCTGCTCAGGCACGCCCTGGACAACGGCGAGCTGTCGCTGCACTACCAGCCCCAGGTCGACATCCGCCATGGCGGCCTGTTCGGCTTCGAGGCCCTGCTGCGCTGGAACCACCCCGAGCTCGGCGCCATCCCGCCGGTGAAATTCATCCCCCTGGCCGAGCGCAGCGGCCTGATCGTCCCTATCGGCGAATGGGTGCTGAAAGAGGCCTGTCGGCAGGCGGGCGCCTGGCTCGCCCTCGGCCATCCGGTCCGGATGGCGGTGAACCTTTCCGTCCTGCAGCTCAGGCGCGGCAACCTGCTCGACAGCGTCGAGGCGGCCCTGGCGGAATCCGGCCTGCCGGCCCACCTGCTCGACCTCGAGCTCACCGAGTCCATGCTGCTGCGCGACATGGACACCGTCGAGGACACCCTCCAGCGGCTCAAGCGCATGGGCGTGAAGCTCTCCATCGACGATTTCGGCACCGGCTATTCCAGCCTCTCGTACCTCAAGCGCCTGGCGGTCGACAAGGTCAAGATCGACCAGTCCTTCGTCGCCGACCTGCTCACCAACGCCGAGAGCGCCGCGATCGTGCGGGCCATCATCCAGCTCGCCCAGGCCCTGCAACTGGACGTGATCGCGGAGGGCGCCGAGAACGCCGAGCAGGTCCGCCGGCTGAGCCTGTACGGCTGCATGCGGCTGCAGGGCTACCATTTCAGCCGGCCGGTGAGCGCCGAGGCCGCCGCGCTGCTGCTCACCCGGAATTTCCTCCAGCCGCCGGCCGGCGGCGCCGCGAGCCGCGCCCGGCCGCAGGAATGGCCGGACGGCGCGGTCCCGGGCGCCGCTCCACCCTGAATCCCCAGCACCGCCCGGTCCTGGGTCCCGAACCCCGTCCGGCCTCGGATCCCGGGCGCGGTTCAGCGCCGGTCCCTCCGCCGGCCCGGCCCTAGACCGGCGATCCCACCAGCCACATGGCGATGCTCATGGTGGCAAACGAGGCCACGGTCGCCACCAGCAGGGCCGAGGCGCACCAGGCCTGCTCGCCGTAGCGCTGCGCCACGATCGGAAAGACGCTGAACATCGGCACCGAGGCGGCGACGATGCCGGCCGCGCGCAGGACCGGATCCGCCGGCGTGAAAACGAGGAACGCCAGGGCCACCGCCAGCGGATGGAGCACGAGCTTGCCGGCGCAGACCCAGGCGATACGCGGGAGGTCTCCCGCCGGCCGCAGGCCCACCAGGGTGCCGCCGATCACGAAAAGGGCCACCACGCCCGAGGCCGCCGAGAACATGCCGATCGCCCGCCCCACCGGGGCCGGCATCTCGAGCCGCAGCAGCGAGCAGGTGAAACCCGCGAGGATCGCCAGGACCAGGGGGTTCTTCAGCAGGCTCGACAGGGTGCCCCACAGGGCGCGCGCCCTGCCCCGCCCGTCCCCGCCGGCCGGCTCGGCGATGACCAGGGCGATCGGCAGGACCAGCAGGTTCTCGACCAGCATGCTCAGGGCCAGCGCGATGGCGGCGCCGTCCCCCAGGAATTGCGTCACCACCGGAAAGCCGATGAATCCGCTGTTCGAGAGCGCGGCCCCCATCGCGATCATGCCCGCGGAAGTCCGGGAGACGCCTTGCAGGAAATACGCGCCCGAGGCGCAAAGGGCCAGGACGGCCAGCGATCCCAGCGCGTACGCGCCCAGGTAATCGAGATGGATGATCTCGTCGAAGGCCCGGTCTGACAGGGCCTTGAACAGGAGGGCCGGCAGCGCGAAATGGATGACGAACCGGCCGAGCACGCGGATGTCGGCCTTGCTGAAGGCGCCCAGCGCGACCGCGGCGAAGCCGGTGGCGATGGCGATGAACAGCGGTCCGATGATGGCGAGGGTATCGAGCATGGGCGAAAGTCTAGAACATCTCGCCCACGTTCAGCAGCGTGAGCCCGCCCAGGATGGCGAAGACCGCCGCCGCGATCCCGTGCACCAGGCGCATCGGCACCCGCCGGGCGATGGCCTCGCCCAGGAACACGGCGGGGACGTTCGCCAGCATCATCCCCGCCGTGGTCCCACAGACCACGGCCGCCAGCTCGTGGTAGCGCGCCGCCAGGGCGACCGTGGCGATCTGGGTCTTGTCGCCCATCTCGGCGAGGAAGAACATCGCCAGGGTCGCGCCCAGGACGCCCAGGCCCCGCATGGGCCGGGCCGCCGTTTCGTCGACCCTGTCGGGAATCAGCAGCCAGCCCGCCATCGCGAGCAGCGACAGGCCGACCACCCAGCGCAGGAGCTGCGGATCCATCAGGTAGGCCACGCCGATGCCCAGCAGGCCCGCGAGCGCATGGTTCGCGAGGGTGGCGAGCAGAATGCCCAGGCAGAGGGTCCAGGGTCGCTTGAAGCGCGCGGCCAGCAGGATGGCCAGCAATTGCGTCTTGTCGCCCATTTCGCTCAGGGCGACGATGCCGGTGGAAATCAGGAATGCATCCATGTCGGTCGATCGGGGCTGGCGCGACTACGCCGTCCCCGGCCCCTTGCGGAGGAACGACGCAGTCAAAGGTCTTGCCAGGCACAGGGCTGCACGCGCCACGGCCGGACGGCCAAGTGTGTTGACGCATGCCTGCGCGCGGATGCGCAGCGGCTACTCCCCGATGACGGGTGCGGCAGGATTATAGCCTGTCCGGCGATATCCCCACGCCCGATGCCGCCGCGGTGTGGTTGCGCCGCGCTTTTGACGTATGATGGTGTTTCCCCTCTTGACATCCCCATCGTGCATCATGTCGTCCCGCACCAAGATCATCGAATTCGACCAGCCCGACATGGCCGCCGGCACCCTCAGCGTGGCCGAGGCCTGGGCCAGGGTCAATCCGCCGCTGTCCCCCGACGAGCGTGAATTCCAGAAAAACCGCATCCGCGCCCTGCTCCGCGAGCGCGACGCGGTGCTGGTCGCCCACTACTACGTGGATTCCGACATCCAGGACCTCGCCGAGGAAACCGGCGGCTGCGTCTCGGATTCCCTCGAGATGGCCCGCTTCGGGCGCGACCACCCCGCCCGGACGCTGTTGGTGGCCGGCGTGCGCTTCATGGGCGAGACGGCCAAGATCCTCAGCCCCGAAAAGCGCATCCTCATGCCCGACCTGGACGCCACCTGTTCGCTGGACCTGGGCTGCGATCCCATCGCCTTCCGGCAGTTCCGCGCCCGCCACCCCGACCGCACCGTCGTGGTCTACGCCAACACCAGCGCGGCGGTCAAGGCGCAGGCCGACTGGATGGTGACCTCCTCGATCGGCCTCGAGATCGTGGCCGAGCTGCACCGCCAGGGGCAAAAGATCCTGTGGGCGCCCGACAGGCACCTGGGCGGCTACATCCAGCGCGAGACGGGCGCCGACATGATCCTGTGGCAAGGATCCTGCCTGGTGCACGACGAATTCAAGGGGATCGAGCTCGACCTGCTGCGCAAAGAGCATCCCGACGCGCTGGTCCTGGTCCACCCCGAATCCCCGGCCACGGTCGTCGCCCAGGCCGACGTGGTGGGATCGACCTCGCGCCTGCTCGCCGCCGTCCGGGAATCCTCCGCCTCGACCTTCATCGTCGCGACCGACCAGGGCCTGCTCCACAAGATGCGGCAGGCCGCGCCTGACAAGATCTTCCTCGCCGCCCCCACGGCCGGCGAGTCGGCGACCTGCAAGAGCTGCGCGCACTGCCCCTGGATGGCGATGAACTCGCTCAAGGGCGTGGCCGACTCGCTCGAGTTCGGCCACAACGAGGTGCGCCTCGACCCCGAGCTCGGCCGCCGGGCCAAGGTCTGCATCGACCGCATGCTGGATTTCGCGGCCCGGCGCGGCCGCAACGTGCGTCCCGGCCCCGACCTCGCCCGCGAGCAGGCCCTGTTCTCGGGGGTGGGTCCGGCATGAGCGGTTCGGTTTCCACCCTGCGCAATCCCCATGCCCCCTTCCCGCCCGACCTTCAGTCCTCCTTCGACGCCAACATCGACCGCGCGCTGGCCGAGGACATCGGCGCGGGCGACGTCACCGGCCTGCTGATCCCGGCCGGCCGCATCGACGAGGCCCGGGTCATCGTGCGCGAGACCGCGGTGCTGTGCGGCGCCCCCTGGTTCGAGGCCGTCATGCACCGCGTCGACGGCAGCATCCGCATCGACTGGGACTACGCCGAGGGCGACGTGATGGTGGCCGGCTCGACCGTCTGCCGCCTGCGCGGCCCGGCGCGCGCGCTGCTGACCGCCGAGCGCACCGCCCTGAATTTCCTGCAATTGCTCTCGGGCGTGGCCACGGCCACGCGCCGCTACGTCGACCTGGTCATGGGGACGCGCGCGGCCGTCCTGGACACGCGCAAGACCCTGCCGGGCCTGCGCCTGGATCAGAAATACGCGGTGCGCGTCGGCGGCGGGCGCAACCAGCGCCTGGCGCTGTACGACGGCGTCCTGATCAAGGAAAACCACATCGCCGCCGCAGGCGGGATCGGGCAGGCGCTGCGCGCCGCCATGGCCCTGCCCCATGACGTGCCGATCCAGATCGAGGTGGAAACGCTGGACGAGCTGGACCAGGCGCTCGAGGCCGGCGCCACGTCCATCCTGCTGGACAACTTCAGCCTGGAGGACCTCGCCGAGGCCGTGCGCATCACCCGGGGCCGCGCCCTGCTCGAGGCCTCGGGCGGCATCACCCACGAGACCATCCGCGCCGTCGCCCTGACCGGCGTGGACCGGATCTCGATCGGCAGCCTGACCAAGGACATCGAGGCCATCGACTATTCGATGCGCATCGTCTGAACGCGGGGGCTCACTCGTCCCCTCGGCCCTTGGTCGTCGCGGCGGTGCAAGCGGTCCTGGGTCAGAGGAACCCTTCCTCGGGCGTGAGGACCGTGGGCAGGGCCTTGGGCAGCACCCAGGGGTAGTCCATGCAATAGTGCAGGCCCCGGCTTTCCTTGCGCAGCAGGGCGCTGGCCACGGCCAGGGCCGCGACCTGGATCAGGTTGCGGCATTCCAGCAGGTCGCTGGTCACGCGGTGGGCCTGGTAGTAGTCCTCGATTTCCTGTTCGAGCATGGCGATGCGCTGGCGCGCCCGCCCCAGGCGTTTCTGGCTGCGCACGATGCCGACGTAGTTCCACATCAGGCGCCGCACCTCGTCCCAGGCGTGGGTGACCAGGACGGCCTCGGAGGAATCCCGCGCGCGGCTGTCGTCCCAGGCCGGCACCTCGCCCGCGGCGTACCGCGGCATGTCCTCGCGGCCGTCGATGTCGTGCGCGACGTTGCGCCCGATCACCAGGCATTCGAGCAGGGAATTGCTCGCCAGGCGGTTGGCCCCGTGCAGGCCGGTGTAGCCGGTTTCCCCCACGGCATACAGGCCGGGGATGTCGGTGCGCCCGTTCAGGTCGATGACCACGCCGCCGCAGGTGAAATGCATGGCGGGCACCACCGGGATGGGCTCGCGCGTCATGTCGATGCCGAATTCCAGGCAGCGGGCGTGGATGGTCGGGAAATGCTCGCGGATGAACTCGGCCGGGCGGTGGCTGATGTCCAGCTCGACGTGCGTGAGGCCGTGCTTTTTGATCTCGAAGTCGATGGCCCGCGCCACCACGTCGCGCGGCGCGAGCTCGAGCCGCGGGTCGTGCCATTCCATGAAGCGCTTGCCCGCGTCGGCGCCGGCCCCCGCGGGCAGGCGCAGCACCCCGCCCTCGCCGCGCACCGCCTCGGAAATCAGGAACGATTTCGCCTTGGGGTGGTACATGCAGGTCGGGTGGAACTGCATGAATTCCATGTTGGCCACCCGGCAGCCCGCGCGCCAGGCCATGGCGATGCCGTCGCCCGTGGAGGTGTCTGGATTGGTGGTGTGCAGGTAGACCTTGCCCGCGCCGCCGGTGGCGAGGACCACGTGCGAGGCGAGGACGGTGCGCACGGTGTCGCGGACCTCGTCGTACACGTAGGCGCCCAGGCAGCGCGCGGGCGCGCCCTCCTCCCGGACGCCGCCGAGGATGCGGCTGGTGATGAGCTCGACGGCGGAATGGTGCTCGAGCAGGGTGATGTTGCGGTGGGCGCGGACCTGCTGCTCGAGCGTGAGCTGCACGAGGTGGCCGGTCTCGTCGGCCGCGTGGATGATGCGGCGCTGGCTGTGGCCGCCCTCGCGGGTCAGGTGGAAGCCCAGCTCGGCGCCCTGGTCCGGGGTGAACGGGACCCCGAGCTCGATGAGCCAGTCGATCGCCGAGCGCCCGCCCTCGACGATGCTGCGGGTGGCCGCCTCGTCGCACAGGCCGGCGCCGGCCACCAGGGTGTCGGCGATGTGCTCGTCGTGGCTGTCCTGGGAGTCGAGCACCGCGGCGATGCCGCCCTGCGCCCAGTTGCTGGCCCCGTCGAGCAAGGCCTTCTTGGACAGGACCGCGACTTTCTTGTCGGCCGCGAGATGGAGGGCGACGGTCAGGCCCGCCAGGCCGCTGCCGACGATCAGTACATCGTATGAGTGGTTCATCGCAGAGAGTATCTTGGCTGTTTTTATATCGCGGCGCGCGCGGAGCCAGCCGCCCGCGAGCGGCCGGAGCCCGGCGGACGCGGGACGGACCTCAGATTATGACACTTCTTTGGAAAGAGGCGGGGGATGGTCGCGGGGGATCTCAAGCCGTGGCAGCTCTCCACGTCGCGGCCTGCATGCCGCTCCGATTCGCTAGGCACAGGGCAGTCCGCAGGGACTGTCCTATGTCCGAGCTCATCCACCTCGCGGCCTGCATGCCGCTCGGATGAAACAGGCACGGGACAGTCCGCAGGGACTGTCCTGTGTCCGGTTTCATCCACATGCCCCCTGATATCCGCAATGGGTGCAGAACTGGCATCCGTCCTTCTTGATGACCCGGTACAGGTGGCACTCGGGGCATTCGGTGCCCATCATGGGGATCATGGGCTCGGCCTGGGGCGCGCGTGCGGCGCCTTCCTCGGTTTCGGCCTGCACGACGCCCATCTGCTCGAGCGGCTCGCCTTGCTCGTCGAGGATGCCCAGCATGGCGTAGCGGTGGATCACCAGGCGCGCGATGTAGGCTTCGGTGGAGGGGAAGGACGCGGACTTGTCGCTGCCCGGCACCCGCGCGAGGAAGTCGCCCTGGGGCTCGGCGTATTTCATGAGCTTGCGTAGCTTCATGGCGATCCAGGCCGGATCGACGATGCGCATGTCGAGGCTGAGCAGCTTGAACAGGCCCTCGAAGGCCCGCGGGAACTTGCCCGCGCCCCACACGGAATACGGGCGCGTCGAGCCGTCGGGCATCCGCAATTCCTTCATCATGAGCACGAAATCATCGCCCGTCACCGGATTGAGCACGTCGCAGATCCAGCCCATGGTGCCGTCGGTGCCGGTCTTGGGCTCGCGCGGCGCGATCAGGGCGTCCATCATGGCCGAGCTCTGGCCCTCGGCCGCGATGCCGAGGCTGCGGTGGCGAAAGCCCACCAGGCGCGCCAGCGCGGCGACCGTCGAGGGCATCCAGACGGGCTCGCCGGTCTCGGGGTCGGTGATCTGGAAGGCCGAGCCGCCGTTGGTGCGCGCGAGGACCTCGAGCTTGCGGTTCAGCCAGGGGGTGTCGTCGGTGTACATGTCCAGGCTGAGCATCTTGGCGACGGAGCCCAGGCCGCGCGGGGGCCGCGCGCCGTTGACCCAGACCTCGAAGGGCCGCTTGGACAGGTCCGAGACGAACACCACGAAGCTGCCGTCCGGGGTCTCGATCGTGTCGGATGCCCAGGCCGAGGCGCCGCGCGGCAGGCGCGGCCGGCTGGGCCAGCGCAGGCTGTTGAGCACGGGCTCGATGGTGCGCTTGAGCACCAGGCGCCGGTCGGCCTCGGACAGCAGGATCGCCTCGGGCTGGGGCGCCTCGACGACGGGCGCGACCGACAGCACCGCGGCGCGCTTGCCGCTGGGGCGGTAGGTGGTGATGCCCTTGAGGCCGAGTTTCCAGGCCTGCAGGTACAGGTCCTTGAAATCCTCGTAGGGATAGTCCACGGCCACGTTGACGGTCTTGGAGATCGCCGCGTCGACGTGATCCTTGACGGCCGCCACCATCAGGGCGTGGTCGCGCGCCGAGATCTCGAGCGCGGTGCGGAAGTACGGCGGCAGGCCGGCGGACACGTCCCCGCCCATCAGGCGGTACAGCCGGTAGGCGTGGTCCTCGACCACGTAGTCCTGCTTGCTGCCGTCGCCCATGCGCTTGGTCCGGGTGTAGGTCCACGAGAACGGCGGCTCGATGCCGTTGGAGGCGTTGTCGGCGAAGGCGAGCGAGATCGTGCCGGTGGGCGCGATCGAGGTCAGGTGGCTGTTGCGGATGCCGTGCTGGCGGATGGCCTGCCGGATGTCCTCGGGCAGGCGCTGGGCAAAGCCGCTCGCCAGGTAGGGCTCGGCCTGGAAGGCCGGGAAGGCGCCGCGCTCTTGCGCCAGGGCCACCGAGGCGCGGTAGGCGGCCTCGGCCACCTCGCGCGCGAAGCGGCCCGCCAGGCGGCGCGCCTCGTCGCTGTCGTAGGCGAGCTGCAGCATGATCAGGGCGTCGCCCAGGCCGGTCACGCCAAGGCCCACGCGGCGCTTGTTGGCGGCCTCGGCCGCCTGCTCGGGCAGCGGCCACACGGTGGCGTCCAGGACATTGTCGAGCATCCGGACCGCGATCCCCGTGACCTCGGCCAGGGCCTGCCAGTCGACCTCGGGCTCGCCGCCGAAGCCAAACGGGTTGCGCACGAACCGCGTCAGGTCGATCGAGCCCAGGCAGCAGCAGCCGTAGCCCGGCAGGGGCTGCTCGCCGCAGGGATTGGTGGCCTCGAGCACCTCGATGTAGTGCAGGTTGTTCTCGCGGTTGATCTGGTCGTGGAACAGCACCCCCGGCTCGGCGTAGTCGTAGGTCGAGCGCATGATCTCGTCCCAGAGCTCGCGCGCGCGGATTTCCTTGTAGACCCATCGGCCGTCCTCGCGCCGCCGCGCGCCGGCCGCCATCAGGTCGGGGCCCGGCTCGGCCGGGTGCGTGAGGGGGAACATGGCGTCGTTCTCGACGGCGCGCATGAACTCGTCGGTCACGCTGACCGACACGTTGAAATTGGTGAGCTCGCCGCTCGTCTGCTTGGCGCGCACGAAGGACTCGATGTCGGGATGGGTGACGCTGAGCACGCCCATCTGCGCCCCGCGCCGCGCACCCGCCGACTCGACGGTCTCGCAGGAGCGATCGAAGACGCGCATGTACGAGACCGGGCCGGAGGCCTTGGAGGCCGTGCCCTTGACCGCCGCGCCCGCGGGCCGGATGTGGCTGAAGTCGTAGCCCACGCCGCCGCCCCTGCGCATGGTCTCGGCGGCCTTTTGCAGGGCGTCGTAGATGCCCGGGCGGCCGTCCACGGCCGCCGAGACCGAATCCCCCACCGGCTGGACGAAGCAGTTGATGAGCGTGGCCGACAGGTCGGTGCCGGCCGCCGAATTGATCCGCCCCGCCGGGATGAAGCCGCGCTGCTGCGCCTCGAGGAACAGGGCCTCGAAATGCTTGCGGCGCGAAGGCTTTTCCACCGCCGCCAGGGCGCGCGCCACGCGCTGCTGGATCTCGGTGATGCTCGATTCCCCGCCCTTGGCGTATTTTTCCAGCAGGACTTCGACGGAAATCGACTGGGGTTCCAGCCCGGCGATGGGGTGTGCTCTCTTCATGGTGCGCGCCTGAAATGTATCGTTGGTGTCAAAATGAAAAACCCTGCGAAGGCCCTGAAGGACATGGCCTGTCGCAGGGTCGTCCGGAGCCTCGTCCTTAGTGGGGAGCGCCCGCGATCAGCCACTCGACGACGGTCTTGATGTCGGCGTCCGAGATGCCGACGTTGGGCGGCATCGGGATCGGGCCATAGACACCCGAGCTGCCCGAGCGGATGTGCTTGGCCAGCACGTCGGCCGCGTCGGCCTGGCCCTTGTGCTTGGCCGCGACCTCCTGGTAGGCGGGCCCGACGACCTTCTTGTCGACGGCATGACAGGCCAGGCAGGCGTTCTTGGTGAGGATGTCCTTGACCTGCGCGTAGTCGGGCGCCGCTTGTGCGGCGCCGCCCATCGCCAGCAGGGACGCGCACAGGGCGATCGCGGGTAGCTTCATTATGGATCTCCGGAAATGATGTCGTTCTTGGAAAAGGATCGGATCAGTATAAGCCACGCCGGCCCTATGAAAAATACCAGGCCGGCGCTCGGGCCATTACACCATGCCCTCCATGATCCGGCGCAAAATATCAGTACGAATCGTAAGCTTTCCCTGACAGGGCGCACGACTTATGATAGGAATCGGGATCGCGGCCCACCGGCCGCGCGCCCTCTTTCCGGACCGCCCGACATGCCCTACCACGAACACGCCCCAGCCCTGCGCGTCAGCCGGTGGCTGAACACCGACGAGCCGCTTGCCCTCGAGGACCTCAGGGGCTCGGTCGTGGTGCTGCACGCCTTCCAGATGCTGTGCCCGGGCTGCGTCTCCCACGGCATCCCGCAGGCCAAGGCCATCCACAACGCCTTTCCCCCGGGCCGCGTGCGCGTGATCGGCCTGCACACGGTGTTCGAGCACCACGAGGCCATGGGCGAGGTGGCGCTCAAGGCCTTCCTCCACGAATACCGGATCGCCTTCCCGGTCGGGATCGACATGGCCGACCCCAAGGGCAACCCCATCCCCCTGACCATGCAGGCCTACCGCCTGCAGGGCACCCCCAGCCTCATCATCCTGGACCAGGCGGGCGACATCCGCCTGCACCATTTCGGCTCACTCGACGACCTGCGCGTGGGCGCGGTGATCGGTCAGTTGCTGACCGAGGACGCGGAGGCCGCGACCTGAGGTGCCCTCCCCCTCGGGCCGGCTGGGCGCGGGCCCCTTCTGGAAGACTCAGGCCCCTTCTGAAAGGCGCGGATCTGTCCTGAAAAGCGCAGATCCGTCCTGAAAGGCGCGGGTCCGACCGGCGGGACGCATCAGCGAGGCGCCTTCCCGCCTTCACCGGCGGCGCCCGCCCTTCCGTCTCCCACGCGCAGCGTGACCCGCGCCACGGTCTTGCCGAAAAGGTGGTAGCCCGATCCGCCCGGACGTAGAACGGCAGTTCATGGGGCTTGAACGTGCTCGGATCGAGCCAACTCCCCGACCGGCAGCGGATAGGCGCCAATCGACAGCGCCGCCAAGGCGGCCGCGAACACCAGCGCCGGCGCCGCGATCCAAAGCAGGCCGCCTGGCGGCGCAATCACCGCACGCGGAGGAGGTGCGGGGGTGGGGGCGATGTCGGCCATCCGCTCGAAAACCGGGAAACGAATCGACCGGCCCGTCTCCGGAGGGTCCGGAAGACTCTGAGAGCCGCCGCAAGCGGAAGGGATCTCAGCTCAGGAAAGCTTTCGATGTATATACAGGTATATAACGAAAGCGGAAAACATTGATTTTAATTAAGAATATCAATGGGCTAAGCGGCGCGCGGGCCCTCAGGGCTGGCCGTCGGCGGGCGGGCGGATCTTGTCCAGGAACCCCGCCAGCAGGTCGATCGGCACCGGGAAGACCAGCGTCGAGGACTTGTCGCCGGCCACCTGGGTGAGCGTCTGCAGGTAGCGCAACTGCATGGCCGAGGGCTCGAGGGACAGGGTGTGCGCGGCCTCCTGCAGGGCCTGCGCCGCCTGGCGCTCGCCCTCGGCGTGGATGATCTTGGCGCGCCGGTCGCGCTCGGCCTCGGCCTGCCGCGCCATGGCCCGCACCATGGTCTCGTTCAGGTCGATGTGCTTGATCTCGACGTTGGTGACCTTGATCCCCCAGCCGTCGGTCTGGGCGTCGAGGATGGACTGCACGTCGAGGTTGAGCTTTTCGCGCTCGCTCAGCATCTCGTCGAGCTCGTGCTTGCCCAGCACGGCGCGCAGCGTGGTCTGCGCGAGCTGGCTGGTGGCCTCGAGGTAGTGCTCGACCTGGATGATCGCCTTTTCCGGCGCCACCACGCGGAAATACACCACCGCGTTGACCTGTACCGAGACGTTGTCGCGTGAAATCACGTCCTGCGGCGGGATGTCCATGGTCACCACGCGCAGGTCGACCCGCACCATCTGCTGGAGGAAGGGGATGACGATGACCAGCCCCGGGCCCTTGGTGCCGGTGTAGCGCCCGAGCGTGAAGATCACCGCGCGCTCGTACTCGCGCAGGATCCGGAACAGCTTGACGAGCATCACCACCAGGATGACGAGGACCAGGATGACCAGGCCCGTGTCGATGTCGAGGAAAATCATGATCCACCCCCTTGGTTCGTGGAAGGTTCGTCGGACGCCTGCGTCGGCAGTGGCTCGACCTCGAGTGTGAGGCCGCGCACCGCGCGCACGCGCACCCCGTCGCCCTCGGCCAGCGGCTCGCGCGAGTGCACGCGCCAGATCTCGCCGCGCACCAGGGCATAGGCGTTGCCGCGCGAGTCCGAGGCCCGGGTCACCTCGCCGCGCATGCCCGGCAGTTCCTCATTGCCGCCGAGCACCCGCATCCGGTGTGCCTGGATGCCCAGGATCGCAGCCAGCAGCACGACCAGCCCGAGGGCGGCCAGGGCCCACAGCGCATCGGCCCCCCAGTAAAGCAGCACCATGGCCCCCTCCCCTTCAGCTCTTGCGGCGCCTCGCGTAGGCGTTCATTTCCTCGGCCAGGATCAGGGCGTGGTTGTGCTCGGGATCGCGGGCGCCGTAGACCAGCGTGATCGGCTGGCCGGCGGCCGCGTCGAACACCTCGCCCATGGCGCGCTGGCGGTCCTCCTCGTGCAGCTCGGAGGCGTAGCCCTCGCGGAAACCCTCCCAGTGCTCGGGCTTGTGCCCGAACCATGTGCGCAGCGCCGGGCTGGGCGCCAGGTCCTTGCACCAGAGATCGTATTCGAAAGCGTCCTTGGAGACCCCGCGCGGCCACAGGCGATCGACGAAGACGCGAAAGCCATCGGCCTGGGCGGGATCCTCGTAGACGCGCTTGATCTTTACCGCGGGGGTCTTTTTCATGCGAGCCTCAACTGGGATGGGTCATGTCCAGGGGAACGATCCATTCATCGTACTGCGCATCGGTCAGGAATCCCAGGGCCAGCGCCGCCTCGCGCAGCGTGCTGTGCTCTTTGTGGGCCTTTTTGGCGATGGCCGCGGCCTTGTCGTAGCCGATGTGGCGGTTGAGGGCGGTGACCAGCATCAGGTTCTTTTGCAGGTTGTCGTCGATGCGCGGGCGGTTGGGCTCGATGCCCACCGCGCAATGCTCGTCGAAGGACAGGCAGGCGTCGGCCAGCAGCTCGATGCTCTCGAGCACGTTGTGCACCATGACGGGCTTGTAGACGTTGAGCTGGAAATTGCCCTGCGACCCGGCGAAGGCCGTGGCCGCGTCGTTGCCGAAGACCTGCACGCAGACCATGGTCATCGCCTCGCACTGCGTGGGATTGACCTTGCCCGGCATGATGGACGAGCCCGGCTCGTTTTCGGGGATCAGCAGCTCGCCGATCCCGCAGCGCGGGCCGCTGGCGAGCCAGCGCACGTCGTTGGCGATCTTCATCAGCGCGCCGGCCAGCGTGCGCAGCGCCGCCGAGAGGCTGACCAGGGCATCGTGCGCCGACAGGGCGAAGAACTTGTTTTCCGCGCTGCGGAACGGCAGGCCCGTGATGTCGGCGATGCGCGCGGCCGCGAGCTCGCCGAAGCGCGGATGGGCGTTGAGGCCCGTGCCCACGGCCGTGCCGCCGATGGCGAGGTCGTAGATGCCCGGCAGCGCCGCCTGCACGGCGTCCAGGCCGAAATCGATCTGCGCGACCCAGGCGCTGATCTCCTGGCCCAGCGTAATGGGCGTGGCGTCCTGCAGGTGGGTGCGGCCGGTCTTGACGATGTCGCGATAGGCCTGGGCCTTGGCGTCGAGGGTCGCGCGCAGCTTGCCCACCGCCGGAAAGAACCGCCCGGCGAGCTCCTGGGCCACGGCGATGTGCATGGCCGTCGGGAAGGTGTCGTTGGACGACTGCCCCCGGTTGACGTGGTCGTTGGGATGCACCGGCGCCTTGGAGCCGATCGTGCCGCCCGCGAGTTCGATGGCGCGGTTGGCGATGACCTCGTTGGCGTTCATGTTGGACTGCGTGCCCGAGCCGGTCTGGAACACCACCAGAGGGAATTCGCCGTCGAGCTTGCCCGCGATGACCTCGTCGGCCGCGCGCACGATCAACGCGCCGATCTCGGCGGGCAGCTCGCCCAGCTCGGCATTGGCCTGGGCGGCGGCCTTCTTGAGGATGCCCAGGGCGCGGATCACCGGAGGCTGCCAGCGGAAACGATCCACGCCGATGGGGAAGTTCTGGATCGAGCGCTGGGTCTGGGCGCCCCAATAGCGTGCGGCGGGCACCTCGATCGGGCCCATGGAATCGGTTTCGGTACGGCTTTCGGCCATGTCAAGCTCCTTGTGGAAAATTCTGTCGCCCTTCGGCGAGGTCGGCGGGCGGGGCGCCCATGAACAAGGCCGCCCAGGCCTGGGCGACGTCCAGCATGCGGTTGGCGAATCCCCATTCGTTGTCGAACCAGACGAGCAGGTTGGCGAAATCGCCGCCGTTCACGCGCGTGTGGCCGAGGTCGACGATGGCCGAATGCGGGTCGTGGTTGAAGTCGACCGAGGCGTGGGGATGGTCGGTGCAGGCCAGCAGGTGGGGCCGCTCGCGCGCCGCGCGCCGGAACAGGGCGTTGAGCGATTCGGCGTCGCTCTCGCGGCACAGGTTGACCATCAGGTCGATGGCCGAGACGTTGAGGATGGGCACGCGCACCGCCTTGGCCTGTATCCTGCCGGCCAGGCCCGGCAGCAGCCGCTCGACGCCCTGCGCCAGGCCGGTGGCCACCGGCACGATGGACTGCATCGCCGAGCGCGTGCGGCGCAGGTCGGCGTGGTGGTAGCCGTCGATCATGGGCTGGTCGTTCATGACCGAATGCAGCGTGGTCAGGTAGGCGTTGCGCACCCCCGGCCCGCGGTCCAGCAGGTCGAGCACCGGCACGATGGCGTTGGTCGTGCACGAGGCCGCCGACACGATGCGCTGGCCCGCGTCCAGCCCGTCGTCGTTGATGCCGTAGACCACCGTATGGTCGACGTCGGCGGCGCTGCGCGCGGGCTGCGACACTAGCACGCGCGGGCAGCCCGCCTCGAGGAAGTCCTCGAGGGCGCCCCGCGTCCCGTACGCCCCCGAGCATTCCAGCAGCAGGTCGATGCCGAGGTCCCCCCATGGGCACTCGCCGGGCGTGCGCCCATGGTGGACCTGGACCGCGTGGCCGTTGATCCGCAGGCCCCCGGGCGTTTCCTCGACCGTGCCCGGGAACACCCCGTGGGTCGAGTCGAAGCGCGTCAGGTAGGCCATGGACGCGAGGTCGGCCGGCTCGTTGATGGCGACGAGCTCGACCTCGCGGTCCCGGCCCGATTCGATCAGGGCGCGCAGCACGCAACGGCCGATGCGGCCATAGCCGTTGATGGCGACGCGAAAGGGATGGCTCATGGTCGGTCTCGAGGAAAAGGAAAGGATTGCCGGCGCGGCTCAGCGGTTGAAGGCGGTCACCATGTTGCGGGGCTCGTCCCGGCAGAAGGCCTCGATGTTGTCGCGCACCTGCTGGATCAGCGAGGCCACGGCCTCGGCGCTGGCCCAGGCCACGTGGGGCGTCAGGATGAAGTTCGGCATGTCGGCCAGGGACATCAGCGGATGGTCGGGCCCCGGGGGCTCGTGGCTGGCCACGTCGAAGGCCGCCCCCGACAGGCGACCCTCGCGCATCGCGCGCACCAGCGCGTGCTCGTCCACCAGCCCGCCGCGCGCGGTATTGATCAGCAGCGGGCGGCGCTCCATGAGGGCGAACTCGGCCTCGCCGATCATGCCGCGCGTCTGCGCGTTCAGGGGACAATGCAGGCTGATGACGTCGCTGGATCGCAGCACATGGGAAAACGAGGTGTAGTCCTCGGCCGGCGCGTCGACCTCCTTGCGCGCGGCGAACTGCACCTTCATCCCGAAGGCGCGGGCCAGCTCGGCCACCGCCTCGCCCAGGGCGCCGCGGCCGATGATGCCCAGCGTCGAGCGCGCCAGGTCGCGGATCGGATAGTCGAAATAGCAGAAGCTGCTCGCCGTCTGCCAGCGGCCGTCGATCACCGACTGGCGGTAGGCGACGAGGCTGCGGCGCAGGGCCAGCATCAGCGCCATGGTGTGCTCGGGCACCGAATGGGTGGCGTAGTTGCGCACGTTCGAGACCACGATGCCGCGCAGGGCGCAGGTGTCCAGGTCGATGTTGTCCGTGCCCGTGGCGGCCACGGCGATCATGCGCAGGCGCGTGGCCTGTTGCAGGGCCTCGGCCCTGACCGGGACCTTGTTGACCACCACGATGTCGGCGTCGCGGATCCGCTCGGGGACCTGCTCGGGCGCGGTGCTCGGATGGAGGATCAGCTCGTGGGCGATCGATGGCCCCTGGAAATCGGCGTCCGCGGGCAGGGAATCCCGATCCAGGAAAACAATGCGCAAGGGCGAATCAGCCATGAGGAAACTCCTGCGAGATGCGGCGGCACGCGCCGGATGGCGTGCACTCGATAGTCTAACCCAAGGGGCGGTGCCGACGCGGCCCGCCCCGCCCGCCCGGACGGGGGCCGGGGGCCGCCCTGGCGGCACCCGGGCGCCGCCCCGCGGTGGTATAAACAAGGCTGTCCTTCATCCCTGAACCATCCCCGAGCACACCATGAAACTGTATTACTTCCCGGGCGCCTGCCCGCTGGCCGCCCACATCGTCCTCGAATGGATCGGCAAGCCCTACGAGACCTGCCGGCTCACGCGCGAGGAGACCAAGCAGCCCGAGTACCTGGCGCTCAATCCCGTGGGCGCGGTGCCGACCCTGGTCGACGGCGATTTTGTCCTGACCCAGAGCGTGGCCATCCTGGAATACCTCGCCGAGCTCAACCCCGAGGCCGGCCTGCTGGGCGAGACCCCCCGCGAGCGGGCCGAGACCCGCCGCTGGCTGGGGTTCTGCAACGCCGACCTGCACCGCACCTTCGCCCTGGTCTTCGGCGCGCTGTTCTTCGGCGCGGGCGACGAGGGCATGGCCAAGGTCCTCAAGGGCCAGGCGACGGAAAAGCTGCAAGCACTGTTCACCGTCGCCAACCGCCGGCTCGAGGGCCGCGACTGGCTGACCGGCCAGCGCTCGCTGGCCGATCCCTACCTGTACACCCTCCTGCGCTGGGCCGACATGCTGGGCGTGGAACTGCCGGGGATGAGCGAACTGCGCCGCTTCCAGTCCCGCATGCAGGCCGACCCCGGCGTGCGGGCCGCCCTGGAGGCGCAGGGTCTCTCGTAAGGCGGCCGTGGCGGCCGGGCGGTCGGTCGGTCGGCCGGCGGTGAGCCTGCCGCGCGTGAGGCGGCCGGCGGGGCCGGGCGCCTCGCCCCGCGGGCTCAGGCGCCCAGGTAGGCCTTGCGGACCTGGTCGTTGACCAGCAGGTTGGCGCCCGTGTCGTGCAGGACGACCTTTCCGGTCTCGAGCACGTAGCCCCGGTCGGCGACCTGCAGGGCCTTGTTGGCGTTCTGCTCGACCAGGAACACCGTCACGCCCTCCTCGCGGATGGTGCGGATGATGTCGAAGATCTGGGCGATGATCAGGGGCGCCAGGCCCAGCGTCGGCTCGTCGAGCAGCAGCAGCCTGGGCCGCGTCATCAGGGCGCGGCCGATGGCCAGCATCTGCTGCTCGCCGCCCGACATGGTGCCGGCGCGCTGGTTGGCGCGCTCTTTCAGGCGCGGGAACAGCCCGAAAACATGTTCCAGGCTTTCCTCGGTCTGGCGGCGGTCGAGGAAGAATCCGCCCATGTTGAGGTTCTCGGACACCGTCAGGTCGGGAAACACGCGCCGCCCCTCGGGGGAAATGGCGATGCCGCGCTGCATGACCGTGTGCGTGGGCAGGTGGGTGATGTCCTCGCCGAGGAAATGGATGCTGCCCGAGCGTGCCCGGGGGTTGCCGCAGACGGTCATCAGCAAGGTGGTCTTGCCCGCGCCGTTGGCGCCGATCAGGGTCACGATCTCGCCCTGGTTCACCTCGACCGAGACGCCGTTGAGCGCCTGGATGGCGCCGTAGAAGGTGTTGACGTTTTCAAGCTTGAGCACGGTTCATTCCCCGAGATAGGCTTTGATGACGCGGGGATCCGTGCGGACCTCCTCGGGCAGGCCGGTGGTGATGGGCTTGCCGTGTTCCATGACCAGGATGCGGTCGGACACCCCCATGACGAGGCTCATGTCGTGCTCGATCAGCAGGACGGCGACGCCGAACTCGCGGCGCAACTGGTCGATCAGGGCCTGGAGGTCGCGCTTTTCCTGGGGATTGAGGCCCGCGGCGGGCTCGTCGAGCATCAGCAGGCGCGGCTTGGTGATCATGCAGCGCGCGATCTCGAGGCGGCGCTGGTGCCCGTAGGCCAGGTTGCCCGCCTCGCGGTTGGCGTACTGGCGGATGCCCATGAAATCCAGCCACTCGGCCGCGCGGCGCTTGGCGTCGGATTCCGACTTGCGGAACGACGGCACCTTGAGCAGCCCGTGCAGCAGTCCGGTCTGCATCTGGGTGTGCTGGGCCACGAGCAGGTTTTCCAGCACGGTGAGGTTCTTGAACAGGCGCACGTTCTGGAAAGTGCGCACCAGGCCGTGGCGCGCCACCTTGTGGCTGGGCTCGCCGGTGATGGTCTGGCCGTCCATGACGATGTCGCCCGTGGTCGGCTTGTAGAAGCCGCCGACGCAATTGAACACCGTGGTCTTGCCCGCCCCGTTGGGGCCGATGATGGCGAACACCTCGTCCTTGCGGACCTCGAAATCCACCTGGTCGACGGCCAGCAGGCCGCCGAAACGCATGGTCAGCCCGCTGACCTTCAGTAGTGCTTCGCTCATGATTCCAATTCCACGTGCGGCCGTTTGACCGGGAGCAGGCCCTGCGGGCGCCAGATCATCATGACCACCATCACGAGACCGAAGATCAGCATCCGGTACTCGGCGAACTCGCGGGCGATCTCGGGAACCACCGTGAGCAGGATGGCCGCCAGGATGACGCCGACCTGCGAACCCATGCCTCCCAGGACGACGATGGCCAGGATGAGGGCGGATTCGATGAAGGTGAAGGACTCGGGATTGACCAGGCCCTGGCGCGCGGCGAAGAATGCGCCGCCGAAGCCGGCGAACATCGCCCCCATGGTGAAGGCCGAGAGCTTGATCGTCGTGGGATTGAGGCCCAGCGAACGGCAGGCGATCTCGTCCTCGCGCAAGGCCTCCCAGGCGCGGCCGATGGGCATGCGGATCACGCGGCTGGAGACGAACAGCGTCACCAGGGCCAGGCACAGCGCCATCAGGTAGAGGTAGATCACCACGTCCTGGCTGCTGAAGGTCCAGCCCATCATCTCGTGGAAGGTCGGGCTGCCGTCGGTCGAGCGGCGCACGAGCTGGTAGCCGAAGAAGGACGGCTTGGGGATGCCCGAGATCCCGTCCGGGCCGCCGGTCAGGCCGTAGAGGTTGATGAGCATCAGGCGGATGATCTCGCCGAAGCCCAGGGTGACGATGGCCAGGTAGTCGCCGCGCAGCCGCAGCACCGGAAAGCCCAGGATGAAGCCGAAGAACGCCGACATCAGGCCGGCCAGCGGCAGGGCCTCCCAGAATCCCCACCCCGCCCAATGGTAGAGCAAGGCGTAGGTGTAGGCGCCCACCGCGTAGAATCCGACGAAGCCCAGGTCGAGCAGCCCCGCGAAGCCCACCACGATGTTCAGGCCCAGGCCGAGCATGACATAGATCAGCACCAGGGTGGCGATGTCCACCTGGGCGCGGCCCGTGAAGAACGGCCAGACCAGGGCGAACAGCACCAGCACCATGATGGCGCGCTGGCGGCCCTTGTCCGAGATCGCCGGCAGGCGCCAGCGCGACTCGCCGGCGCGCTTTCTGCGGGCGAGCAGCGGCCGCAGGAGCTGGAACACGAAGATGATCGCCATGCCGCCCAGGATGTAGTCCCATTCGGGCTTGAGGTAGGTCTCCATCCCGCGGCGCAGGATCTGCAGGCCGAAGACCGGTGCGATGATGATCCCCGCCATGGCGGCGGCGATCACCGCGTTTTTGAGGTTCTGGAACATTAGACTTTTTCCACTTCGGGTTTGCCCAGCAGGCCCGTCGGGCGGAACAGCAGGATGAACACCAGCAGCAGGAAGGCGACGATGTCCTTGTACTGCGAGGAAATGAAGGCGGCCGCGAAGGTCTCGGCCAGGCCCAGCAGGACGCCGCCGAGCATGGCGCCGGGGATGCTGCCGATGCCGCCCAGCACCGCCGCCGTGAAGGCCTTGATGCCGGCGATGAAGCCGATGAAGGGATTGAGCTTGCCGATGGCCAGCGCGATCAGCACCCCGCCCACGGCGGCCAGCATCGCGCCGATCACGAAGGTGAAGGAAATGATGCGGTTGGTGTCGATGCCCAGCAGGTTGGCCATGTGCAGGTCCTGCGAGCAGGCGCGCGAGGCCTGGCCCGTGCGCGAGTATTTGATGAACAGCGACAGCCCGATCATCAGCAGCACCGTCACCACGATGATCATGATGCGCGAATACGGCGCGGTCACCGTGAAGCCGCTGCCGCCCAGGGTGAGCTCGAGCGAGCCGCCGATGAGCGAGGGCACGGCCATGTCGCGGGCGCCCTGCCCCGTCGCCACCCAGTTCTGCAGGAAGATCGACATCCCGATCGCCGAGATCAGCGGCACCAGGCGCGGGCTGCCGCGCAGGGGCGCGTAGGCGATCTTTTCGACCGCGAAGCCATAAACGGCGGTCACCAGGATCGCCACCAGCAGCATGAGCAGGATGATGAGCGGCAGCGGCAGGCCGCTGTTGACGCCGATGGCCGACAGGGTCACCAGGCCGACGTACGCGCCGATCATGTAGATTTCGCCGTGCGCGAAGTTGATCATCCCGATGATGCCATAGACCATGGTGTAGCCGATGGCGATCAGGGCATAGATCGCGCCGAGCGACAGCCCGTTGAAGAGCTGTTGCGTGAGGAGGGGGATCAGGTCTGACATAAGGGGAGGATTTCCAGGGAAGAAACCGGCCGCGGGCCCCGAGAGCCCGCGGCACTGCTAGACCGGCCGGGATCGGAGCCCCGGCCGCCGGACCCCGGTCAGGGCTGGATCTGGGTCATGTTGCCCTGGCCGTCCCAGCGGAACACCGCGAACTCGAAGTGCTTGAGGTCGCCCTTGGCATCGTAGTCCACCTTGCCGATGGCGGTGTTGAAGCTGTTGGCGTGCATGTGGTCGGCGACCTTGGCCGGATCGGCGCCCACGGCCTCGATGCTGTCGGCCAGGATCTGGACGGCGGCGTAGGCGGTCATGGTGAAGGCGCCGTCGGGGCTGCGCTTGTACTTTTTGAAGTTCTCGAGGATCTGCTCGTTGCCTTTCATCTTGGTGAAGTCGGCCGGCAGGGTGACCAGCAGCTTGTCGACGGCGGGGCCGGCGATGGCGACCAGGTCCTTGTTGGCCACGCCCTCGGGGCCCATGAACTGGGTGTCGAGGCCCTGCTCGCGGGCCTGGCGCAGCAGCAGGCCGAGCTCGGCGTGGTAGCCGCCGAAGTAGATCAGGTCGGGTCCCAGGGCCTTGAGCTTGGAGATCACGGCGGAGTAGTCGCTGTCGCCCACGTTGATCCCTTCGAACATCGCGACGTTCACGCCGTTCTTTTGGAGGGCGGTCTGGACCTGGGTGGCGACGCCCGAGCCGTAGGTCTGCTTGTCGTGCAGGATGGCGACCTTGGAGGGCTTGAGCTGCTTGGCGATGTAGTCGGCGGCGAAGGGGCCTTGCTGGTCGTCGCGGCCGATGGTGCGGAAGAAGAAATGCGGCTTGATCGTGTCGGTGACCAGGGGGGAGGTCGCGCCCGGAGTGATCGCGACGATGCCTTCCTGCTCGTAGACGTTGACGGCCGGGACGGTGGTCCCGGAACACGCGTGCGCGACGGCGAACTTGGCGCCGGAGTTGATCACGCGGTTGGCGGCCGGCACGGCCTGCTTGGGCTCGCAGCCGTCGTCGATCAGCAGCGGCTCGATCTTCATGCCCTTGATGCCGCCGCTGGCATTGAGCGCGTCGATCGCAGTCAAGGCGCCAGCCTGGATCTGGTCGCCGTACTGTGTGGCGGGACCCGTCATGGGCTGCGGAATACCGATCTTGAGGGTATCCGCCTGGGCGCCGACGGCCAAGGTCATGGCGCCGATCGCCAGCATGAGGGGTGTGACACGCTTCTTGAGATTCATTCGAATAGTCTCCGGTAGAGCCAACCGCCAAACAATCCGACGCCCTATTGGGGCGTCAGCCATTCAACGGCAAGCCTGGGTTTTAAGCTTCCGCCCTGAGCGGCAGGCGTATTCTGACGAGTTGCCGAATGGGTGTCACTACGGTTAATCCCTTACATCCGTTTGCAATCGCCGCGCGGCGGCCTTGCTCAGTCGGAAGGGCCCGAGAGCTCGCGCGCGAGCTCAGCCGCGCGCCGCGCCGCGGCCTGGACGGCCCGGCCCACGATCTCGCCGAAACCCGCCTCCTGGAACACGGCCAGGGCCGCGGCGGTCGTCCCGCCCTTGGAGGTGACCCGCTCGCGCAGGACCGCGGGCGAATCCGGCGACAGGGTCGCGAGCTGGGTCGCGCCGTTGAAGGTCGCCAGCGCGAGCTGGCGGGCCTGGGCGGGCGAGAGGCCCTGCTCGACGCCGGCCTGGATGAGGGACTCGAGGAACAGGAACACGTAGGCCGGCCCGCTGCCGGAGACGGCGGTCACGGCGTCGATCGCCTCGTCGCGGTCGACCCACACCACCTCGCCCACGGCGCGCAGCAGGCTTTCGGCCAGGGCGCGGTCGTCGTCGCCGACCCCTTGCATGGGATACATGCCCGTGATGCCGCTGGCGATCAGGGCGGGCGTGTTGGGCATGCAGCGCACCAGCCTGGCGTGCGGCGCGCCCGGCTCGCCCAGCCAGCGGCCGATGGCCTCGCCGGGGATGCCGGCGGCGATGCTGATCACCAGGGTGTCGGGCCGCAGGAAGGGCCGGCATTGCCGCACGACCTCGCGCATGACCTGGGGCTTGACCGCGAAGAACCAGACGCGGCAGGCGGACAGGCGTTCGTCGGGCGCTGGCGCGGCGGTGGTGCCCTGCTCGATCCAGCGCGCGCGCAGCGCCTCGTTCGGATCGATGACGTGGACGTCGGCCGCGGCGCAGCGCCGCCCGATGAGCCCGGTGGCCAGGGCGTTGGCCATGTTGCCGCCGCCGATCAGTGCGAGAGTGAGGTCTTGTGTCATAGGGTGGCCATTGTACGGCGAAGGGCGCGGAACCAGCCGCGCCCTCCGGGACCCGCCGCGGGGCCGGGGCGGCCCCGCGAGGGGCGCCGCCGGCGCGGTGGGATTACTTGAAGACGGTCTTGTTGCCGTCGGCGTGCCAGGTGAAGATGTCGAAGCGGAAGTCCTTGAGGTCGCCCTGCTTGTTCCAGGAGATCTCGCCGATCGGGGTCTTGACCGGGTTGGCGTGCAGCCAGGCGGCGACCTTGACCGGATCGTCCTTGCCGACGCCCTGGATGCCCGCAGCGATCGACTGCAGGGCCGCGTAGGCGGTGAGCTGGAACGCGCCGCCGGGGTTGCGGCCCTTGTCCTTGAAGGCCTTGACGATGGCCGCGTTGTCGGGGTTCTGGGTGAAGTCCGCCGGCAGGGTGACGAGCATGCCCTCGACCGCGGGCCCGGCGATGGCGTTGATGTCGGGATTGCCCACGCCCTCGGGACCCATGAACTTGGCGTTGAGCCCTTGCTCGGCCCCCTGGCGCAGCAGCAGGCCCATCTCGGGGTGATAGCCGCCGTAGTACACGAAATCGGCGCCCGAGGACTTGAGCTTGGTGATGACGGCCGAGTAGTCGCTGTCGCCCGCGTTGATGCCCTCGAAGAGCACGACCTTGACGCCGGCCTTTTCGAGGTCGTTCTTGACCGCGGTGGCGATGCCCTGGCCGTAGGACTGCTTGTCATGCAGGACGGCGACCGACTTGGGCTTGATCTTTTCGGCGATGAACTTGGCGGCCGCGGGGCCTTGCTGGTCGTCGCGCCCGATGGTGCGGAAGATCATGTCGAAATTCTTGCCGTCGGTGACCAGCGGCGAGGTCGCCGAGGGCGAGACCATGACCACGCCCTCGGTGTTGTAAACCGGTGCGGCCGCGATGGTGGCGCCCGAGCACACGTGGCCGACCACGTAGTGGATCTTTTCGTTGACGACGCGGTTGGCGACCACCGGGCCCTGCTTGGGCTCGCACGCATCATCCAGGACGACGGCCTCGAGCTTGTTGCCGAGCACGCCGCCCGAGGCGTTGATGGTTTCGATTGCGGTGTCCACCCCCTCCTTGACCATGTCGCCGTACTGGGTAAGGGCGCCGGTGAAGGGGCCCGCGATAGCGATCTTGATGGTGTCGGCGCTGGCAGCCGAGGATATCAGCATGCCAGCGGCAAGGCCTAGCGCCGCCGCCACCGGGGTTATACGAATTTTCATGAACTGCCTCCTTTGAAAACACCGAAAGAGGATACATCGAAAGTTACAGAACGTGGGCGCGGCCCGCGTGAGGGTTTACGCGCATCCCGGCTCAGGCCAGGAGGCTGCGCAACATCCAGGCGTTCTTTTCGTGCACGTCCAGGCGCTGGGTCAGCAGGTCTGCGGTGGGCTGGTCATTGACCTTGTCGGCGCGCTGGAAGGCGCTGCGGGCGGTCTTGGCGACGGCCTCGTTGCCGGCCACCAGCATGCGGATCATGTCCTCGGCGGCCGGCACCGACGCGGGCTCGGCGATCGAGGACAGGCGCGCGTATTCGGCGTAGGTGCCCGGCGCGTAGTGGCCCAGGGCGCGGATGCGCTCGGCGATGGCGTCGAGCGCCTGCCAGGTTTCGGTGTACTGGGTCATGAACAACTGGTGCAGCGTGCTGAACATCGGCCCGGTGACGTTCCAGTGGAAATTGTGGGTCATCAGGTACAGCGTGTACGTGTCGGCGAGCGTCTTGGAGAGTTCCTCGACGACCGCCGCGCGATCCTTTTCCGAGATGCCGATGTCGATCGCCAGATCGGCGCTGGAGGCGTTGGGGGTGCGCTTTGAGGCCTTTGCCATGTTCAGACTCCTGTGGAAATGGGACCTGGGCCAGAATAGCATGCCCCGATGTCCATCGTAAGGGCCGCCCGCCTTTCCCGGCCACGGCCGGGATCGCTCAGCCCTCCTCGCCCGCGAGCGCCGCGGCGTCCTCCACCAGCATCGTCACCCCCGGTATCCCGCAGTGGCGCACGGCCTGCGCCAGCGCCTCGATCGCGGCGAGCCGCGGGAAACTCTTGCGCCAGACCAGGACCACCCGGCGATCGGGGACCGGCGGCTTGAAAGGCACGAAGGCGAGGAACTGGCTTTCCTCGCCACGCATGCCCAGGGCGCTGGCCGGCATCACGGTGATGCCGATGCCGGCGGCGACCATGTGGCGGATGGTCTCGAGCGACGAGCCCTCGAAGGTCCGCTGGATGCCTTCGCTGGAGGCCGAAAAGCGCGAGAGCTCGGGGCAGACCTCGAGCACCTGGTCGCGGAAGCAATGCCCGGCGCCCAGCAGCAGCATGGTCTCCTCCTTGAGCCTGGCCGAGTCGATCTGCTTGCTGGAGGCCCAGGGATGGTTGTGCGGCAGGGCCACGTAGAACGGCTCGTCGTACAGCGCGCACTGGGCGAACCCCGTGTCCGGCAGGGGCAGCGCGAGGATCGCGCAGTCGATCTCGCCCTGGCGCAGCAGCTCGAGCAGGCGCGCCGTGTAGTTCTCCTGCAGCAGCAGCGGCATCTGGGGCGTGGAGCGGATCTGCGCCGGGACGAGATGGGGCAGCAGGTAGGGCCCGACGGTGTAGATCACGCCCACGCGCAAGGGGCCCTCGAGGGGATCGTGGCCCTGGCGGGCGATCTCGCGCAGGTTGGCGCCCTCCTCGAGGACGCGCTGGGCCTGGGCCACCACCCGCAGGCCGATCGGCGTGATGCCGACCTCGGCGCCGCCGCGCTCGAAGAGCACCACGCCCAGTTCCTCCTCGAGCTTGCGGATCGCCACGGACAAGGTCGGCTGGCTGACGAAGCACGCTTCGGCGGCACGCCCGAAATGGCGCTCGCGCGCCACGGCCACGATGTACTTCAATTCCGTCAACGTCATGATGGTTCCTTGCCTCTCGAGGTGTGCGGATGCGGGATCAACTGCGCAGGTACTGCGCCCTGCCCTGCATCCATCGGCGCTGGTGGGCCAGCGCGTGTTCCGGAAAATCGGCCGCGAGCCGGGCCGCGGCCTCGCGCGCCTGCTCCAGCAGGTCCTCGTCGGCGGAGAGATCGGCGAAACGCAGCGGCGCCTGCCCGGACTGGCGCAGCCCCAGCAATTCGCCGGGCCCGCGCAGCGCCAGGTCGCGCTGCGCGATCTCGAAGCCGTCGGAAGTCTCGTACATGGCCCGCAGCCGCTCGCGGGCCACGCCCGAGAGGGGCGGCTGGTAGAGCAGCACGCAGGCCGACTGGAGCGCGCCGCGGCCGACGCGGCCGCGCAACTGGTGCAACTGGGCCAGGCCGAAGCGCTCGGCGTGCTCGATCACCATCAGGGTGGCGTTGGGCACGTCGACGCCCACCTCGATCACGGTCGTGCTGACCAGCAGGTCGATGCGACCGCCGCGGAACGCCTCCATCACCTCGGCCTTTTCCTGCGTGGGCAGGCGACCGTGCATCAGGCCCACCCGCAGGTCCGGCAGCATGCCGCGCAGGCGCTCCCAGGTGTCCACGGCGGTCTGGAGCTGCAGCGCCTCGCTTTCCTCGACCAGGGGGCAGACCCAGTAGGCCTGCCGCCCCGCCCTGACCTCGGCGCCGATCCGCGCCAGGATCTCGTCGCGCCGCGTGTCCGCGAACAGCTTGGTCACCACCGGCGTGCGGCCCGGGGGCAGCTCATCGATGACCGAGACCTCCATGTCGGCGAAGAACGCCATCGCCAGGGTGCGCGGGATCGGGGTCGCGCTCATGCTGAGCTGGTGCGGCAGGGCGTCCCCGGCCTCGCCCTTGCGATTGAGGTCCAGGCGCTGGCCCACGCCGAAGCGGTGCTGCTCGTCGGTGATCACCAGGCCCAGGTCCTGGAAGACGACCTTGTCCTGGATCAGCGCCTGGGTGCCCACCACCAGCCGCGCCTCGCCCGAGGCGATGGCGGCCAGCGCCGCGCGCCGCGCGCCGGCGGCGAGCGAGCCCGCGAGCCACGCCACCCGCACCCCCAGGGGCTCGAGCCATTCCGAGAACTTGCGCAGGTGCTGCTCGGCGAGGATCTCGGTCGGCGCCATGACCGCCACCTGCGCGCCCGCCGAGATCGCGTGCGCGGCGGCGAAGGCCGCCACGATGGTCTTGCCGCTGCCCACGTCGCCCTGCAGCAGGCGGTGCATGGGATGGCCCCGGGCCAGGTCGTCCGTGATCTGCCGGATCGAACGCCGCTGGGCCCGCGTCAGGGCGAACGGCAGGCTGTCGCGCAGCCGGCCGGGCAGCGCGTCGCGGGGCGTCAGCGGGCGCGCGCGTCGCGCCAGCCGGGCGGCGCGCGCCGCGGCCAGGGCCAGTTGCTGGGCCAGCAGCTCGTCGAACTTGATCCGCCGCCAGGCCGGATGGCGGTGCCCGGCCAGGCTCTCGAGCGAGACGTCCGGCGTCGGATGATGCAGCATCCGCAGGGATTCCTCGAACGAGGCCAGGCCATAGTCCTCGACGATCTGCGGCGGGAGGGTGTCGCCCAGGTCGGCGCGCGCCAGGGCCTCGTCGATCGCCTTGCGCAGGCTCGCCTGGCTCAGGCCCTGCGTGGTCGGGTAGACGGGGGTCAGGGTGCGCGGCAACTCGGCGCCGGCCTCGGACGTCAGGGGGTGGACGATCTCGGGGCCGCCGAAGCCCGCGCGCACCTCGCCGCGCGCCCTCACCCGCCGGCCCGCGCGCAGGCGTTCCTGCTGGCCGGGATAGACGTGCAGCCAGCGCAGGGTGATGCGGCCGCTGCCGTCCTCGAGCACGGCCTGGAGCTGGCGCCGGGGCCGGAACTGGGTCTCGCTGTGGATGATCTCGCCCTCCAGGACCGCGTGCTGTCCCGCCCGGGCCCCGGCGATGGGCGTGATGCGGGTCTCGTCCTCGTAGCGCAGCGGCAGGTGGACGATGAAATCGGCCGGCTCGCGCAGGCCCAGCTTGTGGAACTTGCGCTCGAGCGAGGTGGGCTCCCGGGCGGGCGCCGCGCGCGGCGCGGGGCCGGCCTTGCGGGAGGCGGCGGCCTTCCGGGGGGCGGCGGCGCTCACGGGGCGAGGGCCCCTGTCAGAGGGCGAGGACGGCCTCGACCTCGAACTGTGCGCCCTTGGGCAGGCTGGCCACGCCGACCGTCGAGCGCGCCGGATAGGGCTCGGGGATGATCTCGGCCATGATCGCGTTGGCGCTGGCGAATTTGCTGAGATCGGTCAGGAACAGGGTGAGCTTGACGATGTTGTCCAGGGTGCCGCCGGCCGCCGCGATCACCGCCTGCATATTGGCGAAGGACTGGCGGACCTGGCCCTCGAAATTCTCGGAGACCAGCTCGCCGGTGCCCGGCTCGAGGCCGATCTGCCCCGAGAGGAAGACCAGCCGGCCGGCCGTCGTGCTGACGGCCTGGGAGTACGGGCCCACCGCGGCCGGCGCGGTGTCGGTGTGGATGATTGCCTTGCTCATGCTGATGCTCCGTGCCTGTGATTTGATGACTATCGGAGTTTACAGATCAATAGGCAAAAGTAAAAGCCCTCGATGCGCGCTTGCCCCCGCGTTCGGCGGTATGCAGCCGGCTGGACGCACCCTGGCGGCTGCGGCGAGGCGGGCGCACCGTGGACCGGTCGCCGGCCATCCGGTTATCACCGGACCGGTCGCCGGCCATCCGGTTATCCGGTTATCACCGGGCCGGTCGCCGGCCATCCGGCTATTTCTCGGCGAAGGCCCGCTCGTAGACGTAGTCGCCCGGCTCGCCCACGCCGGGCGACACCGTGAAGCCCCGGTCGTCGAGCATCTTGCGCACGTCGGCGAGCATCGCGGGGCTGCCGCAGATCATGGCGCGGTCCACGGCCGGGTCCAGCGGCGGCAGGTCGATGTCGCGGAACAGCTGGCCGCTTTCCACCAGTGTGGTGATGCGGCCCTCGTGCACGTAAGGCTCGCGCGTGACCGTGGGGTAATAGATCAGCTTTTCGCGCACCATCTCGCCCAGGTACTCGTCCTGGGGGAGCTCCTCGCGGATGTAGTCCGAGTAGGCGAGCTCGCTCACGAAGCGCACCCCGTGCACCAGGATGACTTTTTCGAAACGGTCGTAGACCTCGGGATCCTTGATGATGCTCATGAAGGGCGCGAGGCCCGTCCCGGTGGCGAACAGGTACAGGCGCCGCCCGGGCCGCAGGTCGTCGACGACCAGCGTGCCGACCGGCTTGCGGCTGATCAGGATCGAGTCGCCCGCCTTCAGGTGCTGGAGGCGGGAGGTGAGCGGGCCGTTGGGCACCTTGATGCTGAGGAACTCGAGGTTGTCCTCGTGATTCGCGCTGGCGATGCTGTAGGCGCGCATCAGCGGCTTGCCGTCGACCTCCAGGCCCAGCATGACGAAATGGCCGTTGTGGAAGCGCAGCCCCGGATCCCGCGTGGTTTTGAAAGAGAACAGCGTGTCGTTCCAGTGGCGCACGCTGAGGACCTGTTCGGAATTGAAGGCTGCCATGATGATCGCGAGTGAAACCGTCGTATGGGAATAGTAAGGCCGGGGCGCCCGATTGCAAGCCGCGCCGGCGTGAGGCCGGCGGGGTTTCTTGATGTATGACAAACCATGCCGCCTGAAGCGGCGCCGGGGACGGCCGGCGGGAATCCGCGCCGCGCGGGCGCGCGGGCGTGCCCGAAAGGCGCATTCTACACCGGCGGCGACAGGCGCCACCGCGCGGGGCTGCGCGGAATCCGCCCGGACAGCGGGGCTGCAATACAATCCGTCCGTGGCCGGGCCTTGGCGCCGGCTCCAACCGCGGGTGGCCGCCCTTGGCCCGCCCGCCCGACAGGAAGGAATCCCATGCGCATCAAAAGCCAGAAAGATTTTTTCTCCGGCCTGATCTTCGTGGCCGCGGGCGCCGGTTTCGGCTGGGGCGCGACCGGCTACCGCATCGGCACCAGCGCGCACATGGGCCCGGGCTATTTCCCCCTGCTGTGCAGCATCGTGCTGGTCCTCATCGGCCTGGCCGTCTGCGCCAAGTCGCTGGCCCTGGAAACGGCCGACGGCGAGCCCATCGGCCGATGGGCCGGCAGGCCCCTGGCGTTCATCATCCTCGCCAACATGCTGTTCGGGATCCTGCTGGGCGGCTGGCCCGCGCTCGGCATCCCCGCGCTCGGATTCCTGCTGGCCACCCCGGTGATCGTCATCGTGGCGGCCCGCGCGGGCCCGCAATTCCGGCTGGGCGAGGCGATCGTCCTGGCCGCGGTGCTGACCCTGGGCGGCTGGCTCATATTCATCGAAGGCCTGGGCATGCAGATGCCGAGCTGGCCCGTCTTCATCGCCGGCTGAGCCACGGGAAAGGGAACGATCGCCATGGACGTGCTGCAGAACCTGGCCCTGGGATTCAGCGTGGCCTTCACGCTCCACAACCTGGCCTACGCCTTCGCCGGCTGCCTGCTGGGCACGCTGATCGGCATCCTGCCCGGCCTCGGGCCCACCGCCACCATCGCGATACTGCTGCCCAGCACCTATGCGCTGGACCCCACCTCGGCGCTGATCATGCTGGCCGGCATCTACTATGGGGCGGCCTACGGCGGCTCCACGACCTCCATCCTGGTCAACCTGCCGGGGGAGATTTCCTCGGTGGTCACCACCCTCGACGGCTACCAGATGGCCCGCAGGGGCCGCGCGGGGCCCGCCCTGACGGCCGCCGCCGTGGGGTCCTTCGTGGCGGGCTGCTTCGGCACCGTGGTGATCGCCGCCTTCGCCATCCCGCTGACGGCGATGGCGTTCAAGTTCGGGCCCGCGGAATATTTCTCGCTGATCGTCCTCGGGCTGATCGGCTCGGTGATCCTGGCCTCGGGCTCCGTGCTCAAGGCCCTGGGCATGATCGTGCTGGGCCTGCTCCTGGGCATGATGGGCGCCGACGTCAATTCGGGCGTGCAGCGCTACGGTTTCGGCATTCCCGAGCTCTCCGACGGGATCGACTTCGTGGTCATCGCCATGGGCCTGTTCGGCTACGGCGAGATCATCGCCAACCTGTCGCGGGCCGACGAAAAGCGGCAGGTCGTCAAGGTCGGACTGTCCAGCCTGTACCCGGCCCGCCAGGAATGGAAGCGCATGACGCCGGCCATCTTCCGCGGCACGCTGATCGGGGCCTTTCTCGGGATCCTGCCCGGCGGCGGCGCCGTGCTCTCGTCCTTCGCCGCCTACACGGCCGAAAAGAAGGTCAGGCTCCGGCCCGGCGAGCCGCCCCTGGGCGAGGGCAACATCCGGGGCGTCGCCGCGCCCGAGGCGGCCAACAACTCGGGCTCGCAGACCGCGTTCATTCCGCTGCTCACGCTCGGCCTGCCGCCCAACAGCGTGATGGCCCTGATGGTGGGCGCCATGATCATCCACGACATCCAGCCCGGGCCCCAGGTGATGACGAGCAATCCCGAGCTGTTCTGGGGCCTCATCGCCTCGATGTGGATCGGGAACGCCTTCCTGGTCGTCCTCAACCTGCCTCTGGTCGGCCTCTGGGTGAGGCTCCTGATGCTGCCGTACCGCTGGCTGTTTCCCGCCATCGTGCTGTTTTGCGCCATCGGGGCCTATTCCCTGAGCAACAGCACCTGGGACATCTGGATGCTGGGCTGGTTCGGCATCCTCGGCTACGTGTTCCTCAAGCTGGGGCTGGAGCCCGCGCCGCTGCTGCTCGCCCTGATCCTGGGGCCCATGATGGAGGAAAACCTGCGCCGCGCCCTGCTGTTGTCCCGCGGCGACTGGAGCATCCTCGTGACCCGGCCGATATCCGCGGCCCTGCTGCTGGCCGCCGCCGCGCTGCTGGCCGCGATGGTGCTGCCGGCCATCCGCAAGCGGCGAAAAGAGGCGTTCGTGGGGGAATGAAGCCTGGTGCCGCCCGCCGGAAGACGAGGCTCGCTGCGCCCGCCGGCCATCGAGGCATGGGAGCCGCGGCGTCTCCGGCCGGGGAATGAGGCCGGGGAATGAGGCCGGGAAACGAGCCGGGAAACAGGCCGGGGGGAAGGGGCTGGGAAACAGGCCGGGGGACGAGGCCGGGAAACAGGCCGGAGGACGAGGCCGGGAAACAGGCTGGAGGACGAGGCTGGGAAACAGGCCGGGGGACAGGGCCGAGAAAACAGCTCGGGTAGCGAAGGTCGCGGGGGAGGTCGGAGGCGCAGATCCGGTCTGTTATATTTCAAACACATCATGAGCCCCACGCCTCCCTCCTCCATCACCGAGCCCGCGCGGCGAACGCCGGTCATCGACGAAGTCGACGTGCTGGTGCTGGGCGGCGGGCCGGCCGGCCTCGCGGCGGCGGCCGGCGCCGCCCGTTGCGGCGCGCGCACCCTGCTGGTCGAGCGCTACGGATTCCTCGGCGGCATGGGCACCGCCGCGGGCGTGACCAATTTCTGCGGCCTGCACGCCAATGTGCACGGCGTGCTCCGCCAGGTCGTGCAAGGCATCGGCGCGGAGCTGCTGGACCGGATCGACGCGCTCGGCGGCCTGAACACGCCGCACCTGCTCTTTGGCGGACGCATGGCGGCGCAGGCCTACGATACCGCGGCCTACAAGGTGGCGGCCGACGAGATGCTGGCCGCGTCCGGCGCGCGCGTGCTGCTGCACGCCTGGGTCGCCGGCGTCCTGATGCGGGACGATGGCTCGCGGGACGCGGAGCGGCGGAACACGGAGCGGCGGGACACGGAACGGCAGGACACGGAACGGCAGGACACGGAACGGCGGGACGGCGAGCGGCGGGACGCCAGGCACATCGAGGCCGTCATCGTGGAGACCAAGTCGGGGCGCGGGGCGATCCGGGCGCGCCAGTTCATCGACTGCACCGGCGACGGCGACGTCGCGGCCCACGCGGGAGCGCCCTACGAAAAGGGCGCGGACGGCCGGGACATGATGTACCCCAGCACCATGATGCGCCTCGGCGGCGTCGATCCCGTCCGCGCGGGCGAGGCCTGGCAGGCGGTGGCCGAGCGCATGCGGGCGGCCGAGGCCCGCGGCGAGCGGTTCGCGCGCCAGGGGCCGATCCTGCGGCCGCAAAAGAATCCGACGGAGTGGCGCGCGAACGTCACGCAGCTCGCGCGCCCCGACGGCGGGCCGGTGGACGGCACGGATGCGTGGCAGCTTTCGGCGGCCGAGAGCGAGGGCCGGCGGCAGGCCGCGCGATTCCTCGATTTCCTGCGCCGCGACATGCCCGGCTTCGAGCAGGCCTACCTGCTGGACCTGCCGCCGCAGCTCGGCATCCGCGAGACGCGGCGCATCGTGGCCGAGTACGTCCTCACCGAGGACGACGTCCTGGGCTGCGCCGGTTTCGAGGACACGGTGGGCGTCAACGGCTGGCCCGTCGAGGAGCACATGGCGGGACGGGTCGAGTTCCGCTGGCCGCACGGGACGCAGGACGCCGCCGGGCGGGCCGCCAGCCGCGGATACAATCACCTCCCATGGCGCATGCTGCTGCCGCTGGGCGTCGACAACCTGCTGGTCGCGGGCCGCTGCGCCGGCATGTCGCACGGCGGCCAGTCGGCGGCGCGCGTGTCCGGCGGCTGCTTCGTCATGGGACAGGCGGCCGGTACCGGCGCCGCGCTGGCCTTGCGCCAGGGCATCCCGCCGCGCCGCCTGCCTTTCCGGGTCCTGCAGGACGAGCTGCGCCGCGGGCGGGCATGGCTCGGCCTCGAGGACGAGCCCCTGCCTCCGCCCATCTGAGCATCTGGCATTCGAACGAAAAACCCACCCACGGAGACTCTCACAATGCAACGTCGCACATTCGTCATGGCCGCCGCAGCCGCGGCCCTCACCGTGTCGCTGGGCGCGCAGGCCGCCGACTGGCCCACGCGGCCGGTCAAGCTGGTCGTCGGCTTTCCGGGGGGATCCACCCCCGACATGGTCGCGCGCACCATCTCCGAGCCGCTCTCCAAGCTGCTGGGCCAGCCGGTCGTCGTCGAGAACAAGCCCGGCGCCAGCGGCAACATCGCCGCCGACCACGTGGCCAAGGCGACCGACGGACACACCCTGGGCATCGTCATCAACGGCAACCTGACCTCGTCCAAGATGCTCTATCCCACCCTGCCCTACGATCCGGTCGCGGATTTCAGCTACATCAGCCTGCTGACGACCGCTCCGCTGGTGCTGGTCGCGCCCGCGAGCGAGCCCGGCGGCGCCGCGTTCTTCGACAAGGCCCGGCAGGAAGGCGACCGCTGGAACTACGGCTCGGTGGGCGTCGGCTCGGTTTCGCACCTGGGCATGGAGCTCCTCAAGAGCGAGGTCCCGGGCCTGAAGCCCATGCTGGTGCCCTACACCGGCGGCAATCCGGCCGTCGTGACCGCCCTGATCGGCGGCCAGGTGCAGATGGCGCTGATGCCGCCCGGCGTGGCCATGCCCCAGGTCGAGGCGGGCAAGCTCAGGGCGATCGGCGTGACGACCACCGGCCCGAGCCCGCTCGTGCCCAAGGTGCCGCCCCTGTCCGAGGCCGGGGTCAAGGACTTCACGCTCGAGGTCTGGACCGCGCTCGTCGGGCCGGCCAGCCTGCCCGAGGCCGTCCAGCAGAAAATCTCGTCCGGGATCATGGATATCCTAAAGACCCCCGCCGTGCAGGAAAAACTGCTGGCGCAGGGCTGGAAAGCCGTGGGCACCACCCCCGAGGGCATGAAGGCTCGCGTGGAAAAGGAAACGGAACTGCTGGGCAACATCATCCGCTCGCAGAACATCCGCCTGCAATGAGCCTCCGGGGCCGCGGGGGCGCCGCGAGGCGCGGGCAGCCGACGCCGCGCCACCCGCTCCCTCGGCCCCTTTTCAGCCCAGGCGGCCTGTCCCGACCCGAGCCTCCCGCCCCCGGCACCCTCGCCCCGACGACCCTCCAGTCACTCTCCTGCCGGCCGCCCCGGCTCCGGGCGCCCCTGCCTTCCAGCCGCAGCGGTTCCCGATTTACTTTCAGAAAATAGTCAGGTAATCTCTGGACTTGCGGGAATTTTGATAATCATTATCATTTCCGCCCTCAATCCCCCCCCGATCATCGTACGTGGCGCAAGCCGCCTGGAGCCATCCGCATGCCCTCGCCCCTTTCCCTCTCCCCCCGCCTCGCGCGCCGGCTGGCCGCGCTGGCGCTCGGACTGCCGATGCTGGCGGGCTCGGTCGCCGTGGCCGCCGAGGTGAACCTCTACACCACCCGCGAGCCCAAGCTGATCCAGCCCCTGCTGGACGCCTATACCCAGCAGTCGGGCGTCAAGGTCAACACCGTGTTCGTCAAGGACGGCCTGCTCGAGCGCGTCAAGGCGGAGGGCGCGCAGTCCCCGGCCGACGTGCTGATGACCGTGGACATCGGCAACCTCCTCGACCTGGTGGACGGCGGCGTCACCCAGCCCGTGAAATCGGCGGCCCTGGAATCCGTGATCCCCGCCCACCTGCGCGGCGCCGACGGCCAGTGGTATGCGCTGTCGCTGCGCGACCGCGTCGCCTACGTCGCCAAGGACCTGGACGTCCAGGCCCTGAACTACGAGGATTTCGCCGATCCCAAATGGAAGGGCAAGGTCTGCATCCGCTCGGGCCAGCACCCCTACAACACCGCCCTGATCGCGGCGCTGATCGCGCACGACGGCGCCGAGGCGGCCGAGCAATGGCTGCGCGGCGTCAAGGCCAATCTCGCCCGCCCCGCGACGGGCGGCGACCGCGACGTGGCCCGCGACATCCTGGGCGGCATCTGCGACATCGGCATCGCCAACGCCTATTACGTGGGCCGGATGAAAAACTCCCCGCCCGATTCCGACGGCTACAAGTGGGGCCAGGCCATCAAGGTGGTCCGCCCGACCTTCAAGGGCTCCAAGGGCACGCACGTGAACATCTCGGGCGCATCCGTCGCCCGGCACGCGCCCAACCAGGCCCAGGCGGTCCAGTTGCTCGAATACCTGGTGTCCGACGAGGCCCAGAGCCTGTACGCCAAGGCCAACTACGAGTACCCGGTCAAGGCCGGCGTGGCCCTCGACCCGGTGGTGGCGAGCTTCGGCGCCCTGGAGGTCGACAGCCTGCCGCTCACCGAGATCGCCAGGCACCGCAAGCTCGCGAGCGAGCTGGTCGACAAGGTCGGCCTGAACCAATAAGGCCGCCGATGGCGGCTCTCCTGCAGGGCGGTGGCGGCTCGTGAGCGGCTTTCCCATGGGATCGCGCGCCCAGGCGCGCGTCTGGCATTCCGGCATGGTCCTCGCGGGGATCGGCGTGCTGGCGCCCGTGCTGTCCCTGCTGGGCCTGGCCGCCCAGGGCTCGCTCGAGCACTGGGCGCACCTGCTGGACTATGTGCTGCCCGGCGCCTTCGTCCGGACACTGGGGCTGCTGGCGGGCGTCGGGATCCTCAGCGCGGGCCTGGGCGTGGGCGGCGCCTGGCTGGTCACGGCCTACGACTTTCCCTTCCGCCGCACCCTGTCGTGGGCGCTGCTGCTGCCGCTGGCGGTGCCCACCTACATCGTGGCCTACGCCTACCTGGACATCCTGCACCCCCTCGGCCCTGTCCAGGGCGCGCTGCGGGCGCTGCTGGGCTACGACAGCCCGCGCGAGTTCCGCCTGCCCGACCTGCGCAGCCTGGCCGGCGCGATCGGCCTGCTGGGCTTCGTCCTCTATCCCTACGTCTACCTCACCACGCGCAGCATGTTCGCCACCCAGGCGGCGAGCCTGCTCGAGGCCGCCCGCCTGCTCGGCCACGGGCCCTGGAGCACCTTCTTTCGCGTCGCCCTGCCCATGGCGCGGCCCGCCATCGCCGTCGGCCTGAGCCTGGTCCTGCTGGAAACCCTCAACGACATCGGCGCGTCCGAGTTCCTGGGGGTCCAGACCCTCACCGTGTCGGTCTATTCGACCTGGGTGAGCCGCTCGGACCTGGGCGGCGCCGCGCAGATCGCGCTGGTGATGCTGGCGCTGGCCGTGGCGCTGATCACGGCGGAACGCCATGGGCGGCGCATGCTGCGCTATGCCGGCTCGCGGCGCACGCATCCGGTCCAGGCGCGGCGGCTGCGCGGCGCCGCCGCCTGGACGGCCACGGGCCTGGCCGCCTGGCCGGTGCTCGTCGGCTTCGGCGCGCCCGCGGCCTATCTGCTGGCGCAGACCGGCGAATGGCTGGCGATCAGCGGCGCGCCCTCGCCCCGGCTGCTGCACGCGGGGGCCAACACCGTGACGGTCTCGCTGCTGGCGACGGCGATCACGGTGGGCCTGGGCCTGGTCGTGGCCTGGAGCGCGCGCATCATGCGCCGCCCGTCGCGCTGGCTGCGCGCCCTGCCGCGCCTCGCCACCCTCGGCTACGCCCTGCCCGGCACGGTGCTGGCGATCGGGCTGCTCTTTCCGATCATGGCCTTCGAGCACGGCCTGGCCCTGGCGCGCGAGGTCCTGGGCATGGCGCCGGCCGAACTGCTCCTGATGGGCTCGCCCCTGGTCCTCGCGGGCGCCTACGCCATCCGCTTCATGGCGATCTCGGTGGGCAGCATCGAGGCCGGCCTCACCCGCATCCCGCCCTCGATCGAGCAGGCGGCGCGCCTGCTGGGCGAGGACGTCAACGGCACCCTGCGCCGCATCCACCTGCCCCTGCTGCGGCCGGCGCTGGCCACGGCCGCGCTGCTGGTGTTCGTCGACAGCATGAAAGAGCTGCCGGCCACGCTGCTGCTGCGGCCCATGAACTTCGATACGCTGGCGACGTGGCTGTACGGCGAGGCCGCCCGCGGATCCTACGAGGAAGGCGCGATCGCCGCGCTGGGCATCGTGCTGGCGGGCCTGGTCCCCGTCATCGTGCTGGCCCGCATGCAGAACCGGAAAACCCCGTGAGGCCCCGATGCTGGAACTGGACCACATTCACCTGAGCTATCCCGCGACCCACGGCCGGCTGCGGGCCGTGAACGACCTCAGCCTGTCGCTGGAGACCGGCCAGATCGCCTGCCTGCTGGGCGCCTCGGGCTGCGGCAAGACGACCGTGCTGCGAGCCATCGCGGGCTTCGAGCCCCTGGACCGGGGCGAGATCCGCCTCGCCGGCCGCGTGCTCTCGAGCGCCTGCTGCCAGGTCGAGCCCGAGCACCGCCGGGTGGGCATGATGTTCCAGGACTACGCCCTGTTTCCCCACCTGACGGTCGGCCGGAACGTGGCCTTCGGCCTGCGCCGCCTGCCGGCCGAGGCCCGCGCGCGCCGGGTGCGCGACATGCTCGCCCTGGCCGGCCTCGAGGGCCTGGAGGACCGCTATCCGCACCAGCTCTCGGGCGGCCAGCAGCAGCGCGTGGCCCTCGCGCGCGCGCTCGCGCCCGAGCCCGACCTGCTGCTGCTCGACGAGCCCTTTTCGAACCTCGACGTCGATGCCCGGGAAAAGCTCGCCTACGAGCTGCGCGACATCCTCAAGGCCTCGGGGCGCACCGCCCTGCTGGTCACCCACAACCAGGCCGAGGCCTTCGCCATCGCCGACCGGATCGGCGTGATGCAATGCCACACCCTGGCGCAATGGGACACCCCCTACGGCCTGCACCACCATCCGGCCACGCCCGAGATCGCGGCCTTCGTCCGGCGCGAGGCCCTGCTGGCCCGGCGCGCCCAGGCCTGCCTGCGCGGCGGCCCGGCCGATCCCGCGGCCGCCTAGCCGGCGGAGGCGAGAAGCGCGGGGCGAGGACGCGCGGCGCAAGGCACGCGCGCGGCGCATGCAAGGCGCGTCGAGACACACGGGGGGCGCACGCGCGGCGCAAGGCCCGCCGCGGTGCCAGCCACGATGCTAGTTTCCGTCCCCCGGATCCATGCCCAGCTCGCGGCACTTGCGCGCCAGCGTGTTGCGCCCGATGCCCAGGCGCCGGGCGGCTTCTCCGCGCCGGCCGCCGCTGTGGGCCAGGGCGGCGCCGATCACCGCGCGCTCGAAATCCGCCGACAGCGTATCCATCACGCAGGGCTCCTGGCGGCCCAGGCGGCGGCGCGCGTCCTCGGCGAGGGCCGCCGCCCAGGCCGGCCCCGTCCGCGCCTCGGCCCGGCCGGGATCCGGCGCGGCGCCGCCGGCGCCCGCCCCGCCTTCGGCACCGGCCTCCAGCACCTCGGGGGGCAGGTCCCGCCGCTCGACCGTCCGGCTGGGGGCCATCACGGTCAGCCACTGGCAGATGTTCTCGAGCTGCCGGATGTTGCCGGGGTAGTCGAAGCGCTCGAGCGTCTCGAGGGCCTCGGGGCTGAGCGTGCGCACGGGCACGCCGAGCTCGACAGCGCTCGCGTGCAGGAAATGCCCGGCGAGCGCGGCGATGTCCTCGCGGCGCTCGCGCAGCGGCGGCAGGCGCAGGCGGATCACATTGAGCCGGTGGAACAGGTCCTCGCGGAAGGCGCCCTGGGCCACGCGCCGCTCCAGCGGCTGGTGGGTGGCGGCCACCACCCGCACGTCGACGGTGATGGCCTGGGTGCCGCCCACCCGGTAGAAGCTGCCCTCGGCCAGGACGCGCAGCAGGCGGGTCTGGAGCTCGGCCGGCATGTCGCCGATCTCGTCCAGGAACAGGGTGCCGCCGCTCGCCTCCTCGAAGCGCCCGCGCCGGGCCTGCACCGCGCCGGTGAAGGCCCCGCGTTCGTGCCCAAAGAGCTCGGCCTCGAGCAGGTCGCGCGGGATCGCCGCCGCGTTGACCGCGATGAAAGGTCCGGCGGCGCGCCGGCTGTGCTGGTGCAGGGCCCGCGCGATGAGTTCCTTGCCCGTGCCGGACTCGCCGGTGATCAGCACCGTCGCCCGCGAGGCCGCCAGGCGGCCCATCGCCCGGAAGACCTCCTGCATCGCGGGCGCGTGCGAGGGCATGAGCGCGCCGCGCGCGGCCTCGTCCTGCTCGGGCCCGGCGTCGGCCCGCTCGCGCGCGGCGCGGCGGATGGTGAGGATCGCGGCCTCGACGTCGAAGGGCTTGGCCAGGTAGTCGAAGGCGCCGCGCTGGAAGGCCGCCACGGTGGTGTCCAGGTCGGTGTACGCCGTCATGACGATCACGGGCGTGCCCGGCGCGCGCGCCTTGATCTCGGCCATCAGCGTGAGGCCGTCGCGGCCCGGCATGCGCACGTCGGTGAGCACCACCGAGGGCCGCTCGCCCGCATCCAGCGCCTCCAGCGCGGCGAGGCCGTCCGAGAAGCCGCGCACCGGCAGGCCTTCCCTGTCCAGGGCCTTTTCCAGCACCCAGCGCACGGCCTTCTCGTCGTCGACGATCCATACCGGGTTCATAGGGGCTCCATCGGCAGGATGAGGCGGAATTCCGTGTGCCCGGGCCGCGAGTCGAATTCCACCAGGCCGCCGTGCTGCTGCATGAATTCCTGGGCCAGGCTCAGGCCGAGGCCCGTGCCCTGGGCGCGCCCCGTCAGCAGGGGATGGAAGATCTTGTCGCGCAGCGCCTCGGGCACGCCCGGGCCGTTGTCGATCACGGAGAGCACGAGGCCCATGCGCACCTGGCGGCGTGGCAGCACGAGCTGGTGGCCGACGCGCGTGCGCAGGACCAGCCGGGGGGACGGGATCCCGGGATTCTCGGTCAGGGCCTGGGCCGCGTTGCGGGCCACGTTGAGCAGGGCCTGGAGGACGCGCGAGAAATCGGCCCGGACCTCGGGCACCGAGGCGTCGTAGTCGCGCACGATCTCGATGCGGCGGCCATACTCGGCGTCGAGCAGGGTGTGGACCCGTTCGCACACCTCGTGGATGTTGAAACAACGGATCTCCAGCCCATGGCGCTGCGAGGACACCAGCCGCTCGACCAGCTCGACCAGGCGGTCGGCCTCCGCGATGATGACGCCGGTATAGTCCCGCAGCCCCGGATCGTCGAGCTCGGCCTCGAGCAACTGCGCGGCGGCGCGCAGGCCGCTCAGGGGATTGCGGATCTCGTGGGCCAGGTTGCGCAGCGACTCGCGCTGCGCGGCCTGGTCGGCATGGGCGTGCTGCCGGTCGTCCAGCAAGGTCGCCCGCACGGGGATCTCGTAGAGCCAGGCCCATGGCGCCCCGCGCAGGGGAACCTTGACGACGCTCGGGACCCCGCCGATGAGCCCGGCCCCATCCATGCCCTCGAGCTGGCGGCGCGACAGGCCGAAGTATTCCTCCGCCGCGGTGTTGGCATGGCGCACCCGCAAGTCCTCGTCCAGCAGCAGCACCGCGGTCTTCAGCAGGTCGAAGCCGGAGGGGTCCATGGGGGCGGCCCCTCGCCTACAGGCTGTAGTACATGTCGAATTCGACGGGATGCGGGGTCACGCGCAGGCGATCGAGCTCGCCGGCCTTGAGGGTGAGATAGGCGTCGATCAGGTCGTTGCTGAACACCCCGCCGCGCGTCAGGAACTCGCGGTCGCGGTCCAGTGCCTCGAGGGCCTGCTCCAGCGACGAGCAGACCGTCGGGATCTTGGCGTCCTCCTCGGGCGGCAGGTCATAGAGGTTCTTGTCCGCCGGGTCGCCCGGATGGATCCTGTTCTGCACGCCGTCCAGGCCCGCCATCATCAGGGCCGAGAACGCCAGGTAGGGATTGGCCAGGGGGTCCGGGAAGCGCGCCTCGATGCGGCGGGCCTTGGGGTTGCCGACGTAGGGGATGCGGATGGAGGCCGAGCGGTTGCGCGCCGAGTAGGCGAGCTTGACCGGGGCCTCGTAGTGCGGCACCAGGCGCTTGTACGAATTCGTGGACGGATTGGTGATCGCGTTCAGCGCGCGCGCGTGCTTGATGATGCCGCCGATGTAGTACAGGGCGAACTCGGACAGGCCGCCGTAGCCATTGCCGGCGAACAGGTTCTGGCCGTCCTTCCAGATGGACTGGTGCACGTGCATCCCCGAGCCGTTGTCGCCCACGATGGGCTTGGGCATGAAGGTCGCGGTCTTGCCGTAGACGTGGGCCACGTTGTGGATCACGTACTTCATGACCTGGTTCCAGTCGGCGCGCTGCACCAGGGTGCTGAAGCGCGTGCCGATCTCGAGCTGGCCCGCCGTCGCGACCTCGTGGTGGTGGACCTCGACCGGCACGCCGAGCTGTTCCATCAGCAGGCACATCTCCGAGCGCATGTCCTGGAAGGAATCGACCGGCGGCACCGGCACGTAGCCGCCCTTGACGCCGGGCCGGTGCCCCAGGTTGGTGCCGTTGGCGTCGTCCGCGCAGGACCACGCGCCTTCCTCGGAGCGGATCTTGACGAAGCAGCCGGACATCTCGGCATTCCAGCTAATGCTGTCGAACACGAAGAATTCGGGCTCGGGCCCGAAGTACGCGGTGTCGCCCAGGCCGCTGGACTTGAGGTAGGCCTCGGCGCGGCGCGCGAGCGAGCGCGGGTCGCGGTCATAGCCCTTGAGGTCGGAGGGCTCGACCACGTCGCAGGTCAGGATCAGCGTGGCCTCCTCGCGGAACGGATCCATGCGCGCCGTCGAGGGATCGGGGATCAGCAGCATGTCGGAGGCCTCGATCCCCTTCCAGCCGGGCAGCGACGAGCCGTCGAAGGCCACGCCCGCCTCCATCTTGTCCTCGTCCACGAGGCGCGCCGGCGTGGTCAGGTGATGTTCGCGGCCCAGGGTGTCGGTGTAGCGAAAATCCACGAACGCCACTTCGCGTTCGGCGATCATCTTCACGACTTCTTCGTTGGTGGACATGAGAGCTCCTGTCTTGCACAGATCAAAATTGAGGGGAAAGCCGATGGCTTGCGAAACATCAAGCAACAAGCATGCCAGCTTTTCGGGCACGCCGGGGCGCGAGGGGGCGCCCCGATGGCGAGCCCATGAAAATGCCGCACCATGAGGGTGCGGACGAATATCGCACCATGAGAGTGCAGATTATAGGGCGCGGACGCCCCATTCTGGTGCAGCCGGGCCGCGGATCCCTCATTCCTCCGGGAGGAATTCCATCTGGAGCTCGTTCAGGAAGCGCCAGCCCAGGGGCGTGGCGCGAATCCGCTCCAGGCCGGGCTCGAGCAGGCCGCGCTCGGCGGCGCGGCGCATCGCGGGCAGGACGGACAGCAGCGACAGCCCGGTGCGCTCGATGAACAGGCCGCCCTCGACGCCATCCTTCAGGCGCAGCGCATTGAGCATGAATTCGAAGCCGAGATCCCCCGCGCCCAGCACCCTTTCCTCGGCGAGGTGGCTGCCGTCGCGCGCCAGGGCCTGGCGCATCCAGGAATCGGGCATGCGCGAGCGGGCCTGGCGCAGGATGCGGTCCTGGAAGGACAGCTTGGAATGCGCGCCCGGCCCGATGCCCAGGTAGTCCCCGAAACGCCAGTAGTTGAGGTTGTGCCGGCACGCCTGCCCGGGGCGGGCGTAGGCCGAGACCTCGTAGCGTTCCCAGCCGCCGGCGGCGGTCAGCTCGGCGATGAGATCCTGCATCGCGGCGCTGGCATCGTCGTCGGGCACCTTGGGCGGGTATTTCGCAAAGACCGTGTTCGGCTCCATCGTCAGGTGGTAGAGCGACAGGTGGCCCGTGCCGTAGGACATGGCCTCGCGCAGGTCGCGCTCGCAGGCCTCCAGGGTCTGTCCCGGCAGCGCGTACATCAGGTCCAGGTTGACCCGCTCGACCGCGCGGCACGCCATGTCGATGGCGCGCCGCGCCTGGGCGCCGTCATGGATGCGGCCCAGGGCCTGCAGCGCCCGGTCGTCGAAGCTCTGGATCCCCAGCGAGATCCGGTTCACGCCGGCCCTTGCGTAGCCCTCGAAGCGTTCGGCCTCGGCGGTGCCCGGATTGGCCTCGAGGCTCACCTCGGCGTCCGGCTCCAGGTTGAGACAGGCGCGGAACAAGGCCATCATGCGATCCACCGTATCGGCGGACAGCAGGCTGGGCGTGCCCCCGCCGATGAATACCGTGGAAATGGTCCGGCCCCAGACCGAGGGGACGGCCTGCTCGAGGTCCGCCTGCAAGGCGGCGAGGTAGTCTTCCTCGGGCGGCCCCTCGGTGCGCTCGTGCGAATTGAAGTCGCAATACGGGCACTTGCGCACGCACCACGGCACGTGGACGTACAGGGACAGGGGCGGCAAGGCGGCGAGCGCGGTCTTGCCGCGCACGCCCGGGCGGCCGCCGTCGCGCTCGGGCATCGGGACTGGGACGAGTTTCTTCAAGGGTGTGGGTCGCCTGTTTCAGCGCGCCTCGTCCCGCAGGGCCTGGAGCAGGCTCCGCAGGGCGCGCGCGCGGTGGCTGAGGGAGTTTTTCCGGTCGGGCGGCAGCTCGGCCGCCGTCAGGCCCAAGTCTGGCAGATAAAAATACGGATCGTAGCCAAAACCATTGGCGCCGCGCGGCTGATCCAGCAACTCGCCTTCCCAGGCGCCCTCGGCCACGATGGGGCGCGGGTCATCGGCCGAACGCAGGAAGGCCAGCACCGCCACGTAGCAGCCGCGGCGATCCTCGCGCCCGGCCATCTCGGCCACGAGGCGGGCATTGTTGGCCTCGTCGCTGCGCGGGCCGCCCCGCAGGCTGGCATAGCGCGCCGAATGCACGCCCGGGGCCCCGCCCAGCGCGTGCACGCACAGGCCCGAATCGTCGGCCAGCGCGGGCAGCCCGGTCAGGCGGCTGGCGTGGCGCGCCTTGGCGAGCGCGTTCTCGATGAAAGTGCCATGGGGCTCGTCGGCCTCGGGCACGCCCAGCTCGCCCTGCGGCACCATCTCGATGCCCGCCGCGCCGAGGATGGCGGAGAATTCCCGCAGCTTGCCGGGATTGTTGGAGGCCAGCACGACGCGCATCACGCCCCGCCCTCCTCCACGGCCCGCGCCTGCAGCGCGAGCAGGCGCGAGATCCCCGCGCCCGCCAGGTCCAGCAGCGCATCCAGCTCGGCCCTCTGGAAGCTGCCGCCCTCGGCCGTGCCCTGCACCTCGACGTACCGGCCGGCATCGGTCATGACGACGTTCATGTCGGTGTCGCAGGCCGAGTCCTCGGCATAGTCCAGGTCCAGCACCGGACGGCCGCCGACGATGCCGACCGAGACGGCGGCCACCTGGCCGATCAAGGGATCGGCGGCCAGCACGCCCTGGCGCCGCAGGCCGCGCACCGCCAGCGCCGCCGCGACCCAGGCGCCGGTGATGCTGGCGCAGCGCGTGCCGCCGTCGGCCTGCAGGACGTCGCAGTCGAGGTGGATGGTGCGCTCGCCCAGGGCGCGCAGGTCGAACACGGCGCGCAGGCTGCGGCCGATCAGGCGCTGGATCTCTTGCGTGCGGCCGCTCTGCTTGCCGCGCGCGGCCTCGCGGTCGCCGCGCGTATGCGTCGCCCGCGGCAGCATCCCGTACTCGGCCGTCACCCAGCCGCGCCCCTCGCCCCTGAGAAAGGGCGGCACCTTGTCGAGGACGCTGGCGGTGCACAGGACACGGGTGTCGCCCATGCAGGCCAGCACCGAGCCCTCGGCGTACCGGGTGTATCCGGTCTCGAGGCGCACGCCGCGCAATTCATCGGGGGCGCGGCCGGACGGGCGCGCACCGGGGGACAGGGAGTCGGGGGACAGGGATTCGGTCATCAAGGGTTTCCATCGGAAGGCGAGCGGGCTCGCCGATGTTCGAGACTACAATACGCCCACATTGTAGATAAACACGGAACGACCCATGATCCGCAGCATGACGGCCTTCGGCGCGGCGCGCCTGGAATCCGAGCCCGGCGCCATCGGCATCGAGATCCGCGGCGTCAACAACCGCTACCTGGACCTCAGCCTGCGCGTGCCCGAGGACCTGCGCTTCGCCGAGCCCCGCATCCGCGAAATCCTGGGCCGGCAGGTGCAGCGCGGCAAGATCGAGGTCCGCGTCGCCTACACGGCGGCGGCCGGCGACGTGCCGCGCAAGCTCGATCCCGAGACCCTGCGCGCCCTGGCCGGCCAGTTGCACGCGGCGCGCGCCATCATCCCCGACGTCCCCGCGCCCACGCTGTCCGAGCTGCTGGGCGGCAGCGAGCGCGCCGCGCTGGATCCGGACACCTGGCTGCCCCTGTGCGAGCGCGCGACCGAGCAGGCCGTCGACGAATTCACGGCCGCGCGCGAGCGCGAGGGCGGACGCCTCGCCCAGGCCATGCTGGAGGCCGCGCGCGAGGTCGGCGAGATCGCCGACCGCGTCGAGACCGAGCTGCCCGCCCTGGTCGAGGGTCAGCAAGCCCGCGTGGCCCAGCGCCTGCGCGAGGCGCTCGCCGCCGCCAGCCCCGAGGGCTTCGCCCTGATCGGCGGCGCCGAGCTCTCGGCCCGCATCGCCCAGGAGGCGGCGCTGTTCGGCCTGCGCGTGGACGTGGCCGAGGAGCTCGCCCGCCTGCGCTCGCACCTCGCCGAGCTGCGGCACATCCTGGGCGACCCCGCCGCCCCCCGCACGCAGGCCCCGCTCAAGGGCAGCCGCGGCAAGCGGCTGGATTTCCTGTTCCAGGAAATGAACCGCGAGGCCAACACCCTGGGCTCCAAGTCCGCGGCCCTCTCGGTCACCCAGGCCGCCATCGACCTCAAGCTGCTGATCGAGCAGATGCGCGAGCAGGCGCAGAACATCGAGTAGTGGATCACGGCGTTTCACTTGGCACGATGGCCTGCCAGCCTGGCGGCGCGATTCTGGCAACGCTGGGCCGGCACGCCGATGAATGAGCGCCAGGTGAAACTGCTCGATCGCCTGCTCGATGGGTTCGAAGGCAAGCTCACCAGCAGCAAGTGGGCCGCCATCGGCAAATGCTCGCAGGACACCGCGCTGCGCGACATCAAGCAGTTGCTGGCCCTGGGCGTCCTGCGCCAGTCACCGGGCGGTGGGCGCGGCACGCGCTACGAGTTCCGCAATGCTGGCCCATGACCCCGGCAGCTCATGAAAATCAAGGGGCGAGGCCCACGCCGCAGGCGCAATCGATCAAGATCGGAAGTCACTTGGCGCGCAGCGCCCGCAGCAGTTCCATGGCATGGTCGGTGCGCACGTCGTGGTCGGCGGCGAGCTGTCGCGCGATGAGGTCGATCTCGTCGCCCACCGCGCCGGCCCCCATGGCGATGTTGCGGGCGTGCAAGGCCATGTGGCCACGCTGGATGCCCTCCGTCGCCAGGGCGCGCAAGGCGCCCAGGTTCTGGGCCAGCCCGACGGCGACCGCCACCTCGCCCAGTTCCTGGGCCGTGTTCACACCCATGATCTTCAGGGCGATGCGCGCCAGGGGATGCGTCTTGGTGGCGCCTCCGACCAGCCCGACGGACATCGGCATTTCGAGGGTCCCCACCAGGGCGCCGCCGGCGTCCTTTTCCCAGGTGCTCAGGGACGTGTAGCGTCCTCCCCGGCAGGCCCAGGCATGCGCCCCGGCTTCGACGGCGCGCCAATCGTTGCCGGTCGCCACGATGACCGGGTCGATGCCATTCATGATGCCCTTGTTGTGGGTGGCGGCGCGGTAGGGGTCCACGGCGGCGAAGGCATACGCGTCGATCACCCCTTCGACGATCCGGGCGCCGCCGTGCGCTTTCGTTTCGAGGACTTCCGGCGTCAGCCGCACCCGCGCCCGCGCCAGGCGGAGATCCGCCAGGTTGGAGAGAATGCGCAAGCGCACCTGCCCGCCGGTCAGCTTTTCCACCAGGGGCGAGACGGACTCGGCCATGGTGTTCACGGTATTGGCGCCCATGGCGTCGCGCACGTCCACGATCAGGTGCATGACCACCATGGGGCCGCGCGGCGTATCGGGAAACACGTGGACCTCGATGTCGCGGCACCCGCCTCCCAGCTCGATGAGCACTTTGTCGCGGCTGTTGGCCAGGGCGATGACCTCGTCGCGATGCTTGAGCAATGCCAGCCTGGCCCCATGGGGATCGGCGATCCCCAGGACCTGCACCTGCGCGCGCATGATGGGCCCGGTGCTGGAGGTCTCGAAGCCGCCGCAGTCGCGCGCCAGCTTGGCCATGAACGAGGCGGCGGCGACGATCGAGGGCTCCTCGACCACCATGGGCACGAGCACGTCCTTGCCGTTGATGGTGAAGTTTCCCGCCACTCCCATGGGCAGCTCGAAGGTGGCGATGACGTTCTCGATCATGCCGTCGGCCCGGGGCAAGTCCAGCGCGCCGGGCTTGCCGAGCAGCGCGGCATCGCCTGCGCTCAGGCCGCAGGCCTGCGCCACGTGCGCCAGGCGCTGCGCGGGCGCGAGGCTGCGGAAATTGGGAAGCCGTGAATGGATGGTCATGCTGTTCCTCTGCAAAGAAAAATGGTCTGGACCAGGGTCCGCCGGACCGGCGATCCCGGGAAAATCAGGGGCTCAACGCGCGAGAAGGCGTTGCGGGGCCGCCATGGCTTCATCGCGCGACAAAGCGCTGAGGGGCCGCCTTGGCCTCATCGCGCGAGAAAGCGCTGCAAGCCCGCCTTGGCCTCCTCGCACGTGAACGCGCGCTGGCCCAATTGCGCCTCGCGCGCGAATGCCTCCTGGAGGGAAAGGTGCCCCAGCGTCGACGCCGCCTCTTTGATCACCGACAGGGCGACCCTGCCCTTTCGAGCGATGCCCTCGGCATACGCCAAGGCGGCTTGCGGCAGCTCGGCCGCCGGGACGACCCGGTTCAGCAGGCCCATTTCCGCCAGCCGGCTCGCCGGAAAGCGCTCGGCCGTCATCATCAGCTCCATCGCGAAGGCATGGGGAATCTGGCGCGCCAGGCGCACCAGCGTGCCGCCCGCGGGCACGAAGCCCAGCGAGGCTTCGGGGAGCGCGAAGACCGCATCCTCCGCGGCCACCCGGATGTCGGCCGCCAGCATGATCTCGAAGCCACCGCCCATGCACAGGCCGTTGATCGCGGCCACCACGGGCTTGTAGAAGCCCGGCTGCTTGATGTGCGCGCCATCCCACTCCGAAATGTCGAAGCGCCCTTCCGCCAGCGCCGGGATGGATTCCGTCAGGTCCGCCCCCACGCAGAACGCGCGGCTGCCCGCGCCGGTGAGCAGCACGACCCGCACCTCGGGGTCGTCGTTGGCGCGCGCGAATGCCTCCGCAAGCTGCTCGTACATCGCCAGCGTCAAGGCATTGAGTTTTTCCGGACGGTTGAAGCGGACGTGCGCGATCCGGTCGAGCACCTCGTAGTCGATGGCCATCAGATCACGCCCTCCGCGCACAGGCGCTCCAGTTCCCCGGCGCTCAGGCCCGCCCATCGATTGAACACCAGCGCATTGTGCTCGCCGAAGGACGGGGCCGCCCCCGCCGCCCGGACGGGTGTCCTGGACAGTTTCATCGGGCTGCCGAAGACCTTCACCGATACGCCGTCCATGTCCACGGGAACGAACATCTCGCGCGCGTCCAGGTGCGGATCCCGCAGCACTTCATCGATGGTCTTGATGGGCGTGAGGGGGATGGCGTCCCCGGCCATTTCCTCCAGCTCGGCCTTGGTGCGATCCGCGCACCAGCGCCGGACGACCGGCGCCACGCGGCGCTCGTACACCTCCGGATCGAAGCGCTTTTCCATGGTGTCGATCTCGGGATCGGCGATCAGCTCCGGCTCGCCGAATATCCTGCACGCTTCGCGCCAGAACTTGTCCGTATAGGCGCCGAAGAATACGAACCCGTCCTTGCAGGCGAGCTGGCCGTAGGGACGCACGAATGGATGGTCATTTCCCAGAGGCTGCGCGACGGCGCCATCGACGGTGAAATTGACCACCGCATGCTCGGTCAGGGTCACCACGGAGTCCTGCTGGGCGACGTCCACCAACTGCCCTTCTCCCGTCTGCCGGGCGTGCATCACCGCGGCCAGGGCCGCGATGGCGCCGTAGAAGGATGCCGACAGGTCGCCGATGATCGTGCCGACCCGCACGGGCGGCCGGCCCTTTTCCCCGTTGAAGGACCACAGCCCGCCGGTCGCCTGCGCGCTGTTGTCGTAGGCGGGACGCAGCGAATGGGGGCCCGTCTGCCCGAATCCGCTGATCGAGACATACACGAGCCGCGGATTTTCCTCTTTCAGCGCCTCGTAGTCCAGTCCCAGTTTCGCCATCGTCCCCGGGCGGAAATTCTCGACGAGCATATCGGCCTTGCTTGCCAGCCTGCGCAAGAGGGCCTGGCCCTGGCTGGTCTTCAGATTGAGGCTGACGCCGAGTTTGTGCCGGTTGTACTGCGCGAAAAAGGCGCTGGCCCTGCCGTGCCCGCCCTGCACGAACGGCGGGAAAGACCGCACATAGTCGGGCTCCGCGGGATTCTCGACCTTGATCACCGTCGCCCCGAGGTCGGCCAGCATCATCGTGCAATAAGGGCCCGCCACCACGCGCGTCACATCGATGACCACCAGGCCCCTGAGCGGGCCTTCGCCCAAGGGCAGCCCTGCCTCTGCAGCATTCATTCGTTTTCTCCCGATGTTTCACGGCCATGCCCGGCGCACGCGCGATCCGCCGTCACATAGCCACGTTCAATGAACAGCGTCAGGCTCTGCACACCATCCAGCAGGGACGCATTGGATTCGGTGACCACCACGCAAAGCCGCGGATGGGTCTGGCGCAAGGCCCTGAGCGCATCCCCATACTGCCGCGCCAGCACGGGCGCCAGGCCCTGGAAGGGCTCGTCCAGCAGGACGTAGCGGGTTCCCACCATCAGGGCCCGGGCCAGCGCGACCGTCTTGCCCTGCCCGCCCGACAGCGCGGCCCCCGAGCGCGGCAGCATGGGCTCGAGCTGCGGCATCGCCGCCAGCACCGCCTCCACCCGCTGCGCGATCTCGCGCCGGGATACGCGCTGCACCTCGCAAGGCAGGGCGATGTTCTGGGCAACGGTCAAGGTGGGGAAAATGACCCTGTCCTCGGGCGCATAGCCGAAGCCCGCGGCCGCCCGCAAATGCGCGGGCTCGCCGACGAGGTCGCGGCCATCGAGCAGCAGTCGTCCCGCCGCCGGTTTCACCAGCCCCATGATGCTTCGCAGCAGGGTCGTCTTGCCCGCGCCGTTGCATCCGACGACCGCGATCGTCTCGCCCTCCGGCAAGTCGATGGTGACATCGCGCAGCACCACGTTCCCGGCCAGGGCCACGCGCATGGATTCGATACGCAGGCCCATCTCAGCGCTCTCCCAGGACGTCGCGGCGCACGACCGGATCGTCGAAGACGGCCTGCGGCTCGCCATCCGCGGCCACCCGCCCGTCGATCCATGCCGCGACGCGGGTGGCATACGCCAATACGATGTCGACATCGTGCTCGACGAACCAACTGGTCACATTGCGCTGGCGCAGCGCGGCCATGATGGTCTGCATGACCGCATGCTTGTCCTCCGAGGCCACCCCGCTGGTCGGCTCGTCCATGATCATGAGCCGGGGCTCCAGCATCAGGGCGATGGCCACGTCCAGCAGCTTGCGATGGCCCTCGGGCAAGACCGCCGCCGGATCGTTCCGGTACGGCGCGAGGTCCACCAGTTCCAGCATGTCGGCGACCGCATGGCCGTCGGCGTTGCGCGCCAGCGGCAACCAGCGGGAAATCCTGCGGCTTCGCGCGACCGACGCCAGTTGCAGGCATTCCTGGACGGTATGCTCGAGAAAAAGCTGCGGAAGCTGGAAGGAGCGCCCCACCCCCAGCCGGGCGATCTGCCGGGGGCCTTTGCGGGTGATGTCCTGCCCGGCGAAAACCACGGTGCCGCTGGTGGGCTTGATGTAGCCGGTGCAGATGTTGATGAACGTGGTCTTGCCCGCGCCATTGGCGCCGATCACCGCCAGGTGCTCGCCCTGGCGCAAGGTGAAGTCGATCCCGTCCGCGGCCCTGATCGCGCCAAAGCGCAAGGTCAGCCCCGAGGTCTGCAGCAGCGGCTCGTCCGGCATGCCGTTCATGATTCGCCCCCCTCGGCCATCCCGCCCCGGCGGAACTGCCGGAACCGCCCCACGAGCCCGGAAGGGGCAAAAAAGATCACGACCAGCAAGGTGATGCCCAGCACGATTTGCCAGATGTTCGTGAAATACGCCGCGCCCGCCAGCAGGATCAGCTCGAACACCGCCGCGCCCAGGAAGGCGCCGATGGCGTGGCCCGCCCCGCCCAGGATGGCAATGAAGACGTACTCGCCGGAACGCAGCCAATAGCCGCTCTCCGGCGTCATCAGGCCCTGCGCCAGCGCGAGCAGGGCGCCGCCGATGCCCACCAGCGCCGACGAGAGCACGTAAGCCTCGATCAATGCCGCGCGGGCCGACAGGCCGATGTATTCGAGCCGGGTCTCGTTGACGCGGATCGCGACCGCGATCTGTCCGGCCGAGGACCTGAAGTAGCGCTGCACGATCCAGCCCAGCAGCAGGGCCAGCGCGAGCGCCAGCAGCGTCATGCCCCACTCGAAGCCGCCGCGGTCGAGCGCCATCCCCAGCAGCGGCGGCCGCTCGAAGCGCAGGCCGTCCGTTCCGCCGGTCCAGGTGTAGAGCTTTCCGACCAGGGAATAGAACACCATGGAAATGCCCAGGTTGAGCATGCCGAAGAATATCCCGCGATAGCGGGACACGAAGGCGGCCATCACCGCGCCGGCGACGACGGCGCCCGCCGTGCCCGCCGCCAGGGCGGCCAGCGCATCGGCGCCGGGGAATGTCCTGACGGTAAACGCCGCGCCGTACCCCGCGATCAGGGCGTACATGGCATGGCCGAAGGACACCTGCCCCGCCCGCATCAATACCGACAAGCCGAGCGCCGCCATGCCATAGCTCAGGAACGTGATGATGGGCATCCGCGTCCAGGGCCAGGCCCATGCCATTGCCAGCAGGGCCGCGGACGCGCAAGCGATGCCGGCGACGAAAGCCGTCCGCCGCATCAGATCCTCCTGGCCTCGGCGACCGAGAACAGGCCGCTGGGGCGGAGCAGCAGGACGATGACCATCATGAGATAAGGCATGACCACTTCGAGCTCCGGAAGGGTGTAGACCGCCAGGGCCCGCGCCAGCCCTATCAGGATGGACGCGACCAGGGCTCCAGTGATCTGCCCCAGGCCGGCGGTGGCGATGACGGCGAAGGAAGCGACCACCATGTCGGCGGCCACGCCCGGCACGAACGTCGTCATCGGGACGGACAAGGCGCCGCCCACCGCGCCCAGGGCGCCGCCGAGGGCGAAGGTCAGCAGCCCCATGCGCGCCGCATCGATGCCCAGGGCGGTGGCGACCTCGCGGTGATGGATGACCGCGAGCAGCTTCCGGCCCGTCACGCAATACCGCAGCAGGCCCTGGAGCCCAAGGTAGGAAATCAAGGCGATGCCCGGCACCATCAATAGCTGGTATTTCATGAAGGTCACGCCCAGCAGCTCGATCGTTCCCATGCGGCCGGCCAGGCCGCCCGCGTTGACGGGGGTGCTGCCCCAGATCATGCCTTGCAGGTTCTCGAGGATCATGAAGACCGCGAACGTGACGAGCAACTGCAGCACCGGATCGCGATCCTGGAAACGCCGCATGACGCCTCTTTCGAGCAGCGCGCCGAGCGCGCCGCCCACCAGGATCGCCGTGCCCAGCAGCGCGCACACCAGCACCGGCGTGGAGGCGTCACCGGGCAGCAGCCGGGCCATCACGGTGGCCGCGCTGTAGCCGCCGAAGGCGTAGAAGCTGCCGTGCGCGACGTTGATGACGCCGAACACGCCGCAGATCAGCGTCAAGCCCAGCGCGATCATGAACAGCAGGCTTGCGTACGACAGCCCGTCGACAGCGGCCAGCAGCAACAAGGTGAAATTCATTTGCGGCGTTCCCGGGCGATGGCCGGCTATTGGCCCACGCGCTGGATCAGCTTGCTTTGCAGCAGGTCCGGCTTGAGCGTCTTGACCCATTTCGCCGAGATTTCACCCACGGGCGGCGACACCAGTTCGGCGGGATAGAACATCAGCTCGCCCACCTGCGGGAAGGGATAGGCGGAATGCTCCAGCGTGACGCCGTAGAGCTGTCCCTGCATCGCCTGGCCGTCCTCACGGATCCGGATCGGCCGCGACAGGCCGCGATATTCCAGCGTGCGCAAGGTGGCGGCCAATTGCTCGGTCGTCGGCCATGCGCCCGCATGGGCCTTCAGCGACTTCTCATAGGCCAGCGTGATGGCCTCGAGCGCCTGGACCATGTGATAGACCCCGAAGTCCGGATAGAAGCCCGTCTTGTCCTTGAACTTCTTGACGAAATCCCTGACTTTCGGGTCATTCGCAAACTCGGGATCGGCAAAGTAGCCATCGCCCACGAAACCCACGATGACGCCCGGCGGCACCGCGTCGCCCAATCGCTCGAGGGACGAATCGGCCAGGGGCAGCACGAACTGCGCGGATTTCAGCAAGCCGCGCTGGGAGGCCTGGCGCAAGAAGGTATCCAGGTCGCCGCCCCATGCGGTCGACAGCACCACGTCCGGCTTCAGGGCCTGCAGGCGGGTGACTTCCGCGGAAAAATCGGGCGCGCCGAATTTCGGGAACATCTCCGCGACGATCTTGACGTCCGGCTTGAGCGCCAGCAGGGCATCGCGGAAAAGATCCCAGGAATCGCGGCCCCAGGCATAATCCTGATTGACCACCGCCAGGGTCTTGAAATCCGGCTTGACCTTGAGCAGGTGCAGCACGGCCGCCACCATCTCCATGGTGCCATTGGGATCGGTCTTGAACACGTAGCGGTAGTTCTTTCCCTCCAGCACTTTCTCGGAGGAACACTCCCACAGGATATTGATGACCTTGAGGTCTTCGGCAACGGGCGCCAGGGCCCCGCAGTAGCCGCTGGAGATCGCCGAGACCATCACCTTTTCGCCGGGCTCCTGCGCCAGCCGGCGATATTCCGTCAGGAACTTGTCCGCGCCCTGGCCCTCGTCGATCCAGGTCTGCCTGAGCTTGACGCCGTCGACGCCGCCCTTGGCATTGAAGTCCTCGATCCACATGTCGGCGGCGACCTTGGCGGGCGCGCCCAGGACGGCGGCCGAGCCCGTCATGAAGGTGCTCATCCCCAGCTTGATCTCGGCGGGCCGCTCGGGCTGTGAGACCGCGGGCGCGGCAACCATCCACAGGCCCAGGACGGTGGCCAGGGACCGCATCAGCAGTGTTTTCATTTTGTCTCCTTCCTTTGATTGGAAATTCCCTGGAATGATGCGCCGCGGCTGCCGCTGGAACAATGTATGGTTCATACGTTTATTTTTTGATTTATATATGTTTCATACATTCCATTGTCCGGGCTAGGGTTTACGATATGGATTTACCAGTCATATGGCGCGCGCTTCATGACAGCCGATCGGTCCACGGCCCCCCTCTCCGATGCCACGCCCCCCGTCATCCCCGAGACGGACGCCATCCAGTTCCAGGCCCGATTGCTCGGCCTGCTGCGCAATGGCGCCGGGGCCGAGGAACTGCGGCACCTGCAAGAGCACGCCGAGGCCGCCGCCCTCGGGCCCGGCCACAGGGAACTGCTGGCCGAGAGCCTCCAGGCGGCTTTCGCCATCCACAAGCAGCAGACGATCCAGTTGCAGCGGGAAAAGGGGCTGCTGGCGGTACTGGAGACGGCGCAGGACCTCACCGCGATCCGGGACCTCGAGCTGGTGCTCCAGGCGATCGTGCGGCGCGCGCGGCAGATTTTTTCTTCCGACATCGGCTACCTGACCCACTACGACCGCGTCCGCAACGACTTCTACATCCGCGCCACGGACGGCGCCACCTCCGACCGGTTCAGGAACGTCCGCGTGCCGCCCGAGCACGGCATCTGCGGCCACGTGCTCAAGCACAAGACCCCCTACCACTGCACGAACTACATGCAGGACCAGGGCTTCATGCATGACAGCGGCATCGATCTCGCCATCGCCGAGGAAGGCGTCTGCTCGCTGCTCGGCGCCCCGCTGATGGTGGGCAATCACTGCATCGGCATCCTCTGCGTCTGCGACCGGCAGCCGCGCAGCCATGAACCCTGGGAAATCTCCATGCTGTCGACACTGGCCGCGCAAGCGGCCATCGCCATCGAGAACGCCCGCCTGTTCCAGGAAACGCAAGTCGCCCTCCAGAGGGCCAGCGAGGCCAACGCCCTGCTGCACCGGCAAACGGCCGAGATCGCGGACGCCGCGGAGGCGCACGAGCAGATGACCAAGCTCGCCGCGCGCGGCGGCACCGTCACCGATATCCTGCAGATGGTCGCATTGCTGCTCGACGGGGAAATCGCGCTCCTCAACGAGGCCGAGCAGCTCACCCATCACGCGCCCGCCCCGCAGGCCGCTTGCCCGCCGCAACTGGCCGAGCTGATCCAGTCGACGGACGTCCAGGACCTGGTGCACAAGGCCGTGGCGCGGAGCCGCTCGTCCGGGCAATCGCAAACCGTGGTGCCGGCACCGGACCTCATCATCAAGATCGCCGCGATCACCGGCACGGACCGCCTGCTGGGCGCCATGCTGATGCTCTCGCGCGGCGCGATCACCGACACCCAGGTCCGCACCTTCGAGCGCGGCGCGCTGGTCGCGGGCGTGGCCCTCCTGTCGGAGGAACGCAGCAAGCACGCATTGAGCAGCCGGAGCATGGCCACGATCCGCTCGCTGGTGACCTGGCAGCAAGAGCCCCTGGGCGTCTTGCAGGCCCTGACGGAGCCGCTCGGTCTGGACCTGAACGCTCCCCTGCGCATGATGGCCCTGCACATCGAAGGCGATCACCTGGAGTACGCGCTGCGCCTCATGCGGCCCCTCTTGCCGGGCCCCGTATTGATGGAAGCCCTCGATGGCCTCATCATCGCCATCCATGCCGCCCATCATGCCGACGAAGTGGAGGCGATCGTCCGGTCCAAGCTGGTGCAAAACCCGCGCCTCGGTGTGACGGGCGTCCACTCGGACACCATCCGGCAGATCGAAATGCTGCCGCAGCGCTTCCGTTCCCTCAAGCGATGCATCGACGTGCTGCGGGCCCTCAAGCGCAACAACGAACTGGTCTCCGAGTCCTTGTTCTCGATGTATGCCCTGCTCTTTGAACAGCGGGACAGCAAGGACCTCAATGCGTTCATCCAGGCCAGCATCGGCGAGCTCATCGCCCAGGACCGGCGCCGCAACACCAATCTGTGCGAAACCCTCCTGGCCTACCTGGACGAGACGCAGAGCTTCAAGCCGGCCGCCAAGGCCCTGGGCATCCACATCAACACATTGCGCCAGCGGCTCGAGACGATCGACCAGTTGCTCGGAGACTGGCGCAACGGCAGCAAGATGCTCGAGATCCACGTCGCGCTGCGCATGCACAAGCTCGACGGTTCCCTGTCGAAGGCGATCGAATGAGGCCCGGCGCGGCTTTCTCGCCGTTTTGGGCCGGCGGCGGGCCTTCGGGTGCCGCGAGGGCCCGGCCCCTCAGCCGCAGCTCCGGCCCATGTTGTTCTGGATGATCTGCCGGTCCGCCTCGTCGGTCCTGCCGTCGTGGTCGAAGTCATACCAGCTCGACTGGCCGCCGTTCAACTGGCTCAGTTCCCGCCAGTTGTCCAGGTCCCGCTGGTCCACCACCCCGTCGCGGTTGCCGTCGCCGGGGCAGTTGACGCCGTCGTAGTCCAGGTTGTAGCGGGCGACGTCATCGTGGCGGTCCATCTCGGCGCCGAGCCTGGCGTAGGCCTGCTGCTGCTCGCTGGTGAGCGAGGTGGTGTCCAGCGGCGGCGCCGCGACGGCGGTCAACTGGCTGCCGTCCTTGTCCAGCGCGGGATTGGGAGTGGCGGTGTCGATGCGGTAGAACTCGTCCACGATGTCGTAGCGGGTCGCGCTGTAGCCGTAGGCCGCGGGGTCGGCGGCGCTGCCCATGGCCGGCTCGCACTGGTTGCGGGTCTGGCGCACCAGCTTGTAGACGCCGTCGGTGACCGCCTTGGTGGCGACCGGCAGGAAGGTGGTCGATTCGCTCCGGTCCAGGCGGTACGCCTGGACCTGGCAGCAGTTGTGATAGCCGCCCGCGGGCACGTCCCGGGTTTCGTCGGACAGGTTGTCGCCATACCAGATGCCGCCCTGGGTCAGGCACACGCCCTTTTGCGGAAAGAGGGTCGTGCAGACGTTGTCGGCGGCGGGAATCACGCAGGGGTATTCGCTGTCGGCCGAACCGACGGCGCGCAGGTTGGTGCCCATCTCGGTGAAGTTGGTGCCGCGGATGCCGCCCTGCCCCGGATTGCTCAGGTAGGCGAGCATGGGCTGCGCGTCGATCGGGCGGTCGGCCGGGATGGCGGCCTCCACGTCGGCGCCCGCGATGTCGGCGAACAGCCGGTACAGGTCGACAGAACCCACCATGTGCGGGACTTCGCGGCCGGGCGAGGCGACCATCGGGCCGGCCACCAGCAGCGGCACCCAGACGCCGGTCTGGTAGGGCGTGGCCTTGGCGCGCATGGGATCGAACCTGCCCGGCGCGGTGAACTTGACGCTGTTCACGTAGGTGCCGTTGTCGCCCACGATCACGACGACGGTGTTGGTACGTTCGGGGTGGTAGTCGAGCGTGCCGTCGTCGGCGTACCGGGCCAGGCCCAGGCCCACCAGCAGGTCGCCGATCTTGCGGTCGACGGCCTCGATCATCAGGTTGGTGATGAGGTGGCTGTCGATGAGGTCGGTGGCCTGCGTCAGCACCGGCGTGCTTTCCGAATCGGCCAGCGGCGAGCACACCAGGTTGTCGTTGCGGCCCGGCGTGTCCTCCGCGATCAGCGACACGGGCGGCACCTGCAGAGGCGTGTGGATGGCCGAGTAGCCCACCGTCAGCATCCAGGGCCGGCCGGAAGGCTGCTGCCGCGCCCATGCGAGGGCCCGCTCGGTCTCGAGGATGCTGCGGTAGCCGCGCGAGGATGGATCCGAGGCCGGGATGACGCGGCCATCGCCGCCGGCCGTGCTTTTCACCCACCGGCCGGTGTAGTAGCCATTCTGCGCCGTGAAGTCGATGTAGCCCGGCATGGGGGCCCTGCAGGACTGGCCCGGGTCCAGGATGCCGCCGCGCTCCATGCAGGTGCGGCCCGGCGTGACGACGTCGCCGCCGATCGAGATCTCCGAGCAGCCTCCGTCGGCGAAATAGCATGCGCCGGCATCGGCGCCGTGGGCCGCATCGATGCGGGTGGTCGGGATGAAGCCGCACTTGTAGGGGCCGCTGTCGACGTCGGCACCCATGGTCGTCAGGCCCGCCCGGGTGTCGATGTTGTAGGGGGCGCCGTCCAGGAAGCCATCGAAATAATCCCAGCCCAGCTTCCACATGCTGTCGTAGCCATAGGGCAGGTTGAACGCGCCGTTCAGGTCGGAGCCGGTCAGGTGCATCTTGCCGATCAGCGCGCTGGTGTAGCCCTGGGCCTTCAGGAGCTTGGGCAGCGTCGCCTCGTAGGGCGAGGGCGAGGAATTGGCCAGGTCGGTGGCGACCAGGGCGTTCAGCACGTTGTTCTGCGAAGGATAGCGCCCGGTGAAGAACGTGGCGCGCGTGGGCGTGCAGTCCGGCATGGCCCAGGCATTGCGGAACTGCACGCCGGCGCGGGCGATGGCTGTCAGGTTGGGCGTCCTCGCCGGACCGGCGCCGCCGTAGCCGTAGGACGTCATCTGGTCCACGCCCAGATCGTCGAGCACGATGAACAGGATGTTCGGCCTGGCCGCGGCCACCGGGCCGCCGGCCGAGGACGAGCCGGAATCGGAGCACGCGGCCAGCAGCGCGGCCGTCGCCAGCAGGGCCGCCGGGACCGCCGGCCGGAATCGTGTTTGGGGCATGAGCGTGTTCCTTTCTCCAGGGTCGGAGTGACAAGCCGGCCCGGCCGTGACAAACTAAGAAAACGGTGACAATGGATTAAATCTCCAAGATTCAAGCTTAAAGGTCGGCGCGCCGCCGGCCCATACCATGAAAAGGGTAAGGCCGATGGACTCTGGGAACGGGCGCCGCGGCGCCGGCGCGGATCCGGGCGGCGCCGAGGCGCCCTGCCGCACGCTGCTGGTCGAGGACGACGAGGCGCTGCGCCAGCGCTTCGCATCGATCCTGTCGGCCTGGCGGAGCGGCCGCCTGCTCGCGGCCTGCGGCACGCTGGGCGACGCGATGGCGGTCCTGGACCGCGAGCCCGTCGACCTGCTCATCACCGACCTGCGCCTGCCGGACGGCCACGGCATCCAGGGCATCCGCCGCCTGCGCGCGCTCAATCCGCAGGCCGAGGCCATGGTGGTCTCGGTGCTGGCCGACAGCGCGGTCGTGATCGCCGCCATCGAGGCCGGCGCGACGGGCTACCTGCTCAAGGACGACGACTCCGCCAGTCTGATCGAAGCCATCGAGGAATTGCGCGCCGGGCGCTCGCCGATTTCCTCGTCGATCGCGCGCGTCCTCGTCCGCCGCCTGGGGGCGGGCGAGCCGACGGTCCATGGGCGGACCTCTGCCCTTTCCGGCGCGGGGGCGGCGCCCGGGGCCGGCGGCAAGGCCGCGTCCGCGAGGCCCGCCGGCGGGGGCAAAGCCGCACTCGAGGCGCCCGAGGCCGACGGCGAGGCCGCGCCCGAAGCGCCCGAGGCCGGCGGCAAGGTCATCCTTACACCGCGCGAGACCGAGATCCTGTGGGGCATCGCCAAGGGCCTGACCTACGCCGAGGTCGCCGAGCAGCTCGGCATATCGCGGCAGACCGTGCCCGTGCACATCAAGAACATCTACCGCAAGCTGCAGGTCGGCAACCGCTCGGAAGCGGTGTTCGAGGCCTCGCGCCTGGGCCTGATATGGCTGTGAGCCGGCGCTGGCTCCAGGCCGCGCTGGCCGTGCTGGCGACGGTGGCGCTCAGCGCCCCGCTGTGGCTGGCCCTGCCCGTGCCGCCCCAGGCCCGGGTGATCGACCAGGCATGGTTCACGGCACCGGGCGGCGTGGGTCGCAGCGTGGCCGGCGGGACGGCGAGGGACATGCCGGGCGGTGCGGCCGACGAGGCGGCTGGCGGCATGACCGGCGACATGACGGGCAGCGTGATCGCCGACGCGGCCGGCCGGCGGGTGGAGCTGCCGCACGCGCAGGGGCGCGGCCTCGTCCAGGGCCGCTACCGCATGGCCTTCGAGCTGGCCGAGGCGCCCGCGCAGTCGCTCTATCTGTTCATCCCCACCTTCAGCTACCGGGCGGTCGTCGCGCTGGACGGCGAGGTGGTGCTGGACACCGGGGCGGACTCCCTGGTGCCGGGGGTCATGCTGGGTGCCTCGGCGCTGGCGCCGCTGTCCGCCCGCCACATGGCCGCGGGCCGCCATGCGATCGACATCCTCCTCGAGGCGCCGGGCGTGATGCGCGGCTACCTGTCGCCCCTGTACCTGGGGACCGCCCAGCAGATCGCGCCCTATCACCGGCTCAGGGTCCTGGTATTCGAGCATACCCGCATGATGGTGCTGGCCTGCCAGCTCCTGCTGGCCGCCGCGACCCTGGTGGTCTGGGCCTATCGGCCCCGGGAATCCCTGTATGGGTGGCTGTTTCTGCTGCTCGCGGTATCCACGGCCTCCTACGCGGGCCTGCTGGCCGACGCCGTGCCCGACATATTCGCCTGGCTGCCCTACGCCTACGCCCTCAGCATGTCGAGCGTCTTCGTCCTCCACGTGATCGCGCTGCTGGTCAACGGCACCGCGCCGCCGGGCTGGCTGCGCGCCAGCGTGGTGGCCGTGCCCGGCGCCTGCCTGCTCGCGATGGCCTCGGGCATCGCGCCGGTCCACGCCCTGATGGCCGGCGTGGTGATGCCCATCATGGTGGCTTCGCCGCTGATCACGGTCGCCATCTCGGCCTGGGGCGCGCTCGTGAAAAAGGTGCGGGAAGCCTGGCTGCTCCTGCCGCCCCTGGTCTTCTTCTCGCTCGCCACCCTGCACGACGGCGCGGTGGTCGCCGGCATGCTGGACGGCCCCGTCTTTCTTTCGCTCTATTACCGGCTGCTGCTGATCCTGGCGATCGCCGCGATCCTCATGCGCCGGCTGGGCCTGAGCCTGACGCGCCTGGACGGCGCCAATGCCCACCTCAAGCGGCGACTGGCGGAACGCGAGGCGGAACTGCGCCGCCTGCATGAGCAGGAGCGCAGCGAAGCCGCCCGCCGCGTGCGCAGCGAGGAACGCCGCCGCCTCACCGCCGACCTCCACGACGGCCTGAGCGGCCACCTGGCGTCCATCATCGCGCAGGCCGAGCGCGGCCGGTCGGCCGGCATCGAACGCAGCGCGCGCGAGGCGCTCGACGACCTGCGCCTGGTGATCCATTCGCTGGACCTCGGCGACCGCGAGCTCACGGCCGCGCTCTCCGGCCTGCGCGAGCGGCTCCAGCCCCAGCTCGGGCGCCTGGGCGTGGAGCTGGAATGGTCGATGGCGCGGCTGCCCGAAGTCGCGGGCCTCACGCCGGCCCACGCGCTGCACGTGCTGCGCATCGTGCAGGAAGCGGTCACCAACGCCCTGCGCCACGGCCCCGCCTCGCGCATCGCGGTGCGCGGCAGCCCCGGCCCGCGGGGCGAGGCGATCATCACCGTCGAGAACGATGGCGCCCCCTATTCGGACTCGGATGCCGGGGTGGAGGCCGGCACACATGCAGATGCGCGTGCCAACGCGGGCGCGGGCGCGGAAGCCGGAGCCCCCGTCGCTGCAACCGCGAGCGCGGAAGCCGGCCCGAGCACTCGCACGGGCGGCGCGGGCGTGCGGAACATGCACCGGCGCGCGGCCCTGCTGGGCGGCGCGCTGCGCATCGAGGCGCTGGCGGGCGGGACGCGGGTGACCCTCACGCTGCCCTCGAGATTGCCCGGCAGCCAAGCGGACATCCAGGCGGCCGAGGCGTGAGCGCAGCGGGGCCGGGCCGGCCGCAAGCACTCTCGCAGACTCCGGCTAGCCGCAGACACTCCCGCAAACCCCGCGGCCGGCCGGCGCGGGACCGTCCGCCATCGTTTTAAGGGTAAATACTTAAGCCCTGATCAAAATGAACACATATCAAGAATTCAAAAATCCTCGTCGCTCGAAGGGCGATCCGGATTCAAGCGGGAAACGCTTTCCAAATATCATCACGGAAAATGATTTCATGTTCATGTAATTTATTGGTTGTTTTCATAATACATTGATATAAAGGAATATATCCAACGAACCATTCAAGCATCCAGGGACCTGGGCGATACCCCCTCCATCCGGCATCGATTTTCACGGCAAACGCCGGATAATCATTCGTTAAATAAAAAAACTTCCATGAATCAACTGATACACCCTATCGCATGAAGTGCCATCGTTGACGCTCCCGGCAGGGATTCATAGATTGATCCGGCCAATCGTTCACATCACGAGAAAGGTCAATCCATGCCGCAGCGAATCGTCGATCTCGCGCTGTCCGCGCTCGCAAGCCTGGCCAGCGTGCTCCTGTCCTGGCCTTATTGGCGGGACTTCCAGTACTGGCCCGAATCCCACGCCATGTGGTGGCTCTACATCGCCGTCGGATACCTCCTGGCGATCTACGTGTTCTACGCCTTCCTCGGCAGCCTGCGCACGCTGTTCCAGCATGACGAGCAGGCCCGCGCCGCCGGCGGCGAGGATGCGGATGCCGATCCGCAAGGAGGCCGGTCATGAGCTGCCTGAACGGAGCGGATTGCAAAGAGCCCCTCAAGCGCCACATGGCCCTGGGGGTGCTGGGCCTGATGCTGGCGATCTTCCTCGCCCTGTCGGTCATGTCCTTCCTGCCCTCGCGCAAGCAGGCCCTGCCCGAGGCTGTCAGTTTCGAGGACCAGGGCGCGGTCTACGGCAAGCGGGTCTTCCAGGCCTACAACTGCATGGGCTGCCACACGATCGTGGGCAACGGGGCCTATTTCGGGCCCGATCTCACCAAGGTCTACGCGCATGCGGGGCCCGCCTGGCTGGCGGCGTTCCTGCCCTCGGCCGGCGGCTGGCCCACCTCGGCGGCCGTGCAGGCGCAACTGCAGAACCCCGCCGTCCAGGCCGACGCCGGCGTCGCCGACATCGCGGCCTACCGCGAGCGCTATCCCGGCGCGGCCGAGCGCATCGACCGGCGCGGCGGGCATGCCTCGCTGATGCCCAACCTGCCCCTGAGCGCGGAGGAGATCCGCGGGCTGATCGCGTTCCTGAAATACACCTCGGCCATGCACAACGAGGGCTGGCCGCCCAAGCCCAAGGTCGATGGCGTGGCCCGCATCGAGGCCGCCCGCGCCGCGGCCAGGCCGGTCGCGGCGGCAGCGCCCGCACCCGCGGCCGCGCCGGCCGGCGCCGCGGCGCAGGATCCGGTCAAGCTCGGCGCCAAGCTGGTGTCCGATTTCGGCTGCCTGGCCTGCCATGCCACCGACAAGAAGCGGGTGGTGGGTCCGGGCTGGGGCGGCCTCTACGGCTCCGAGACCGAGCTCGCCGACGGCTCGCGGGTCAAGGCCGACGAGGCCTACCTCGTCGAATCCATCCGCCATCCGGACGCCAAGGTCGTCGCCGGCTATCCGGCCAAGGTCATGCCCTCTTATGACGCCATGATCAACGAATCCGACATGGGCGCCATCATCGCCTACCTGCGCAGCCTCGGGGAGGACCAGAAATGATACAGATCGAATACCGCACGCAGCGCCTGAGCCAGCCCTTCTTCGTGCTGATGCTGGTGCTGTTCCTGTTCCAGGTGGGCTTCGGCCTGCTGATCGCGACGCAGCACGTCGATCCCCGGCTGCTCTCCGGGGTGCTGAACTTCAACATCCTGCGCGCCGAGCACACCAATCTGGGGATCCTCTGGATCCTGTCCGGGTTCATCGGCACGATCCTGTTCGTCGGGCCGCTGCTCTCGCGCCGCGAGCTGGCCGCGCCCTGGCTGGTCAAGGTCCTGTTCTACGCCCTGATCGCGGTGACGCTGTGGAACGTGGGCACCCAGGCCCTCGCCGCCGAGGGGATCGCCGGCTGGTGGATGGGCCAGCCCTGGCTCCAGGAGGGCCTGGAGTACCTCGAGGCCGGGCGCGCCGCCGACGTGGTGATCCTGATCGGCTTCGCCATCCTGTGCTATGTCGTGCTGCGGACCTTCCCGCCCGTGCGCGAATGGAACGAGATCCACTGGGGCCTCGGCCTGGGCGTCACCGCCCTGACCCTCGTGTGGATCTTCGGCATGTTCTTCGTCGAGCGCCTGGACCTGCAGGAATACTTCCGCTGGTACGTGGTGCACTACTGGGTCGAGGGGGTGTGGGAAGTCATCCACATCAGCCTGGTGGGCTTCCTGCTGGTGCTGATGTTCAAGGCGGACGTCAAGGCGGTGGGCTACGCGGTGTTCTGGGGCGTGGCCATGGTCTGGCTCTCGGGCCTGATCGGCAACGCGCACCATTACTTCTGGGTGGGCACGCCCGAGTTCTGGCAGTTCTGGGGCTCGCTGTTCAGCGCCCTGGAGCCCCTGCCCCTGGTGTTCTGCTTCTGGCACATCTACCTGGACGCCCACCAGGACCGCAAGCCCCTGGAGAACGCCCCCGCCTTCTACTTCATCCTGGGCTCGGTGGTGCTGGAGCAGGTCGGCGCGGGGATCCTGGGCTTCACGATGACCTTCGCGCTGACCAATGTCTGGTCGCACGGCACCTGGGTGACCCCCAGCCATGCGCACCTGGCCCTGTTCGGCACCTTCGGCATGCTGGGCATCGCCTCCGCCTATTACGTGCTGCCGATCCTGCGCAAGGCCACCGGATTCGACCAGCGCCTGGGCAAGCTCGCGTTCTGGCTGGTGTTCACGGGGATGCTGGGCATCGCCTTCGGATTCGCCATCGGCGGCACGATCCAGGTCTTCCATTACCGCACGCTGGGCCTGGAGTGGTTCGGCGGCGACGTGTTCCCCGCCATGCAGTTCTACAAGACCCTGATCCCGCTGTTCGGCCTGCTGTTCACGGTGGGCGCCGGGCTGCTGGTGTTCGACCTGCTGACGCTGGGCCTGCGCGCGCGCAGCGCGCCGGCCGCCGCGCAGGCCCGTCCCGCGCCCGCCGGGCGCTGGTCGGGCACGCTGCACGGCTTCGAGGCCGGGCTGTGGCTGATGGGGATGTGGATCTTCGGCGCCGTCATCACCTTCGGCCTGCTCAGCTTCAACCTGCCGACGGTGCAGGCGGGCGATCCGACCCTGCCCTACCTGCTGGCCGGCCTCGGCTATCCGGGACTGCTGCTGATCACCTTGCTGTTCGTCTGGCGCTTCCTGCGCTCGCTGGCCGCGCGCGAGCAGGCGCCGGCCCGCGCGGCCGCGCCCATCACGGCGAGCGCGGGGGCACCGGCCTCGGTCGCCTGAGGCGGCGCCCCCCGGGCGGCACGCCGCGAGCGCCCCACCACGGGGCGCCCGCGGCGTTCTGCGCGTACAATGACCGGGGTCTCCTCCCCGCGCACCCCCCAATGAAAGAACCTCTCGCCATCAGTCCCGCCGCGACCATGCCCCGCGCATCCGCGGGGGTGGCCTACCCGGTCCTCGGAGCCATCAGCGTCACGCACATGCTCAACGACATGATGCAATCGGTGCTCCTGGCGATCTATCCCATCCTCCAGGGCAAGTTCTCGCTGACCTTCGTCCAGGTCGGGCTGATCACGCTGGCCTTCCAGTTTTCCGCCTCGCTGCTGCAGCCCCTCGTGGGCCTGCTCACCGACAAGCGGCCCATGCCCTACTCCCTGCCGACGGGCATGGGGTTCACGTTCTGCGGCCTGATCCTGCTCTCGATCGCCGGCAGCTTCCCCGTCGTGGTCCTGGCCGCCACGCTGGTGGGCATGGGCTCGTCGGTCTTCCACCCGGAATCCTCGCGCGTCGCGCGCATGGCCTCGTCGGGCCGCCACGGCCTGGCGCAATCGATCTTCCAGGTGGGCGGCAACATCGGATCCTCGATCGGCCCGCTGCTCGCGGCCCTGCTCATCGTCCCGCACGGGCAGGCCAGCATCGCCTGGGTCTCGCTCGCCGCGCTGGCCGGCATCTTCATCCTCGTCATGGTCGGCCGCTGGTACGCCGCCAACCTCGGCGGCGTGCGCGGCCGCGCCGGCAGCCTGCGCAAGACCGAAACCACGCTGTCCCGGCGCCAGGTGGGCTCCGCCGTCTCGATCCTGCTGGTCCTGATCTTCTCCAAGTATTTCTACCTGGCCGGGATCACCAGCTACTTCACCTTCTACCTGATGGACCGCTTCGGCCTGCCCATCCAGCAGGCGCAGGTCAGCCTGTTCGTGTTCCTGGCCGGCGTGGCCACGGGCACCATGATCGGCGGCCCCATCGGCGACCGCATCGGCCGCAAGCGCGTCATCTGGGGATCGATCCTGGGGGCGGCGCCCTTCACCCTGCTGCTGCCCTACGCGAACCTGCAATGGACCCTGATCCTGGTGTTCTGCGCGGGCGCCATGATCGCGTCGGCCTTCCCCGCCATCGTGGTCTATGCCCAGGAACTCATGCCCGGCAAGACCGGCACGGTCTCGGGCCTGTTCTTCGGATTCGCCTTCGGCATGGGCGGCATCGGCGCCGCCCTGCTGGGCAAGCTCGCGGACACCACCAGCATCGAATTCGTCTACCACGTCTGTTCGTACCTGCCCCTGCTGGGCCTGGCGGCATTCTTCCTGCCCGACATGCGCCGCGCGCAGCCATGAGCCGTCCATCGGCCAGGTCCGCCGGCGCAGCCGCGCTGCTGGGGGCGAGCCTGATGCTCCTCGCCCTCAACCTCAGGCCGCTGTTCCCCAGCCTGTCCGTCCTGCTGCCCGAGATCACCCAGGCCCTGGACATGCGCGGATCGACGGCGGGCTACCTGACCACGCTGCCCGTGCTGTGCATGGGCCTGTTCGCGCCCCTGGCGCCCTGGCTGGGGCAGCGCATCGGGACGGAACGCACCTTGTTCATCGTCCTGGTCCTGATCGGCGCCGGCACCGCGCTGCGCGGCGCGGGCGGCCTCTGGGCGCTGTTCCTGGGCACGGCCCTGGGCGGGGCCGGGATCGCGCTCGGCAACGTGCTGCTGCCCAGCATCGTCAAGCGGGACTTCGCCTCCCGGGCGGCCCTGATGACGGGCCTCTACACCATGAGCCTGGTGGGGGGCGCGGCGCTCGCCGCCGCCGCGACCCTGCCGCTGACGCACGCCCTGGACGGCAGTTGGGGCCGCGGCCTGGCGATCTGGGCGCTCGTCGCCCTCGTGGCCCTCGCCGCCTGGACGCCCTTCGCCCTGCGCGCCGGGCCGCGCGGCGCCCGGGGCCGGCTCCTGCCGGTCGCCGGCCTGCGCCGCGACCCGCTGGCCTGGACCGTGACCCTGTTCATGGGCCTGCAATCCTCGCTGGCCTATTGCGTCCTGGGCTGGCTCGCGCCGATCCTGCGCGCCCGCGGCCTGGACGGCACCGAGGCCGGCCTCGTCGTCTCGCTCTCGATCCTCGTCGAGGTGGCCGCCTGCCTGTTCACGCCCCTGATCGCCACCCGCAGCCGCGACCAGCGGATCCTGTGCGCGGCGCTCACCTTCGCGGCGGCGGTCGCCCTGCTCGGGCTGCTGTTCGGCCCGCGCTGGACCATCTGGCCCTGGGCCGCCGTGCAGGGCATCGGCCAGGGCGGCCTGTTCGCCGTGGCCATGACCATCATCGTCCTGCGCTCGCCCGATTCCCACGTGGCCGCGCACCTGTCGGGCATGGCGCAGGCGACGGGCTACGTGCTGGCGGCCGGCGGCCCGCTGCTGGTCGGGGTGCTGCACCAGTGGTCGGGAAGTTTCGAGACCACGTCATGGCTGTTCGGGACGCTGGGCCTGCTGACGGGCTGGGCCGGTTGGCACGCGGGCCGCGACCGGCTGGTGCGCGCCCGGGCCGTGGGCGGCCCGGCGGCGGCCGGCGAGACCGGCCGCCCGGCGCCCGCCGCGGCGGGACGCCCCTGACCGCGGGGCCTCCGATTGCGGGGGCCCTGATTGCGAGGCCTCCGATCGCGGGGCTACAGCCCCGCCTTTGAAAACACCAGGGTGGCGTTGGTGCCGCCGAAGCCGAAGCTGTTGGACAGGGCGGTCTGGACCTCGGCCTTGTCGAGGGTCTCGCGCAGGATGTTGGCGCCCTCGAGCTCGGGGTCCAGGGTCTCGATGTTGGCCGAGGCGGCCACGAAGCCATGCTGCATCATCAGCAGGGTGTAGATCGCCTCGTTGACGCCGGCCGCGCCCAGCGCGTGGCCCGAGAGCGACTTGGTCGAGGCGATCAGCGGCTGGCGCTCGCCGAAGACCTCGCGGATGGCGTCGATTTCCTTGACGTCGCCCACGGGCGTGCTGGTGCCGTGCGTGTTGATGTAGTCGACCGGAGTCGTGACGTCCTGCAGCGCCAGGCGCATGCAGCGCACCGCGCCCTCGCCCGAGGGCGCCACCATGTCGTAGCCGTCGGAGGTCGCGCCGTAGCCGACGATCTCGGCGATGATGCGCGCGCCGCGCGCCCGCGCGTGCTCGTATTCCTCGAGCACGACGATGCCGCCGCCGCCCGAGATCACGAAACCGTCGCGATCCGCGTCATAGGTGCGCGAGGCGCGCTCGGGGGTGTCGTTGTAGCGCGTGGACAGGGCGCCCATGGCGTCGAACATGAAGGACAGGGACCAGTGCTCCTCCTCGGCGCCGCCGGCGAAGACGATGTCCTGCTTGCCCATCTGGATCTGCTCCATGGCGTTGCCGATGCAATGCGCGCTGGTCGAGCAGGCCGAGCTGATGGCGTAGTTGATGCCCTTGATCTGGGCGCCGGTGGCCAGGCAGGCCGAGACGCCGCTGGCCATGGCCTTGGTCACCATGTAGGGGCCGACGCGGCGCACGCCTTTTTCCCGCAGAGTCTGGATGCCTTCGTGGATGCTGGCGTGCGAGGCGCCGCCGGCGCCGACGATCAGGCCCGTGCGGACGTTGGACACCAGCTCGGGCGGCAGCCCGGCGTCGGCGATGGCCTCTTGCATGGCGATCCAGGCATAGGCATGGCCGTCGGCCATGAATCGCACGAGTTTGCGGTCGATCAGCGCCTGGGCGTCCAGGCGGATGGATCCCGCGACATGGGAACGCAAGCCCTGCTCGACGTAGCTGGGCTGGAAGGAAATGCCCGAGCGGCCCGTGCGCAGGCTCTCGAGCACCTCGGACTGGTTGTTGCCCAGGCTGGACACGATGCCCATGCCGGTGACGACCACACGACGCATGATGCCATCCTCCTAGAAATTGTTGGTGCCGGTGAACAGGCCGACGCGCAGGTCATGGGCGGCGTAGATCTCGCGGCCGTCGACCTCCATGCGCGCATCGGCGATACCCATGACGAGCTTGCGCATCATGACGCGCTTCATGTCGATGTGGTAGCGCACGAGCCTGCCCGTGGGCAGGACCTGGCCGGTGAACTTGACCTCGCCCACGCCCAGGGCGCGGCCGCGGCCGGGGCCGCCGCACCAACCCAGGAAAAAACCCACCAATTGCCACATGGCGTCCAGCCCCAGGCAGCCGGGCATCACCGGATCGCCCTGGAAATGGCACTTGAAGAACCACATGTCGGGATGGACGTCGAGCTCGGCGATGATCTCGCCCTTGTCGTGCGAGCCGCCCTTGTCGCTGATGTGGACGATCCGGTCGAACATCAGCATGGGAGGCAGCGGAAGCTGCGCATTGCCCTCGCCAAACAGTTCGCCGCGCCCGCACGCGAGCAAATCCTCGTAGCTGAAGCTGTTCTTTTTCTGCATGTCGTCCTGAAAGGTTCCCGTCTGGCCCGCGCGGCATGCCGAATCCCCGGAATACGCTGCCACGGTATCGTAAATAGCCCGTTAGTATAACCTGAGGGCGGCCCTCGCCTCCGCCTCGATTTCATGGGGCTCGTCCATCGGAAAACCAGACGGTGACCGAACCCGGGATGAACAGCGGCGGGGGCGTGTTCACCCAGTCCAGCGCCCGGTGCACCAGCAGGAAGGGCCCCTCGGGCGCCAGCCCGTCGAAGGCATGCGTCTCGAGCTGCGTCCCCCGCAGCTCGACGCAGGGCCCGTCCGCCGAGCGCCAGCACAGGCGGGTATCGACCCGCGCATCGCCCGCATACCGGCGCGCGGCGTGCACGCGGGTGACCCGCGCGCCGGGGCCCGGCCGCGGATCGCCGGCCGTGGGCACGTAGGACACCACGACGTCGGTCCGCAAGGCGTGCAGGCCCGTGCTGGCCCGGCTCGCGGTCCAGGCCCTGTCGCCCGCCAGGGCGGGAAGCGACACGGCCCAGCAGGCGAGCCCGGCACACAGCAGCCGCGCGAAAGGAATGTCCGGCATGCGCCGATTATGGCACGCCCGTATCGTATCCTTACGGAATACGACCTCGAGGTTCCCCATGTGCATTGCCTACCTCGCCATCGGCGACTCCCGCTGGCCCCTGTTCGTCGCCGCCAACCGCGACGAATACCATGCGCGCCCGGCCGCCGCGGCGGCCCCCTGGCCCGAGCGGCCCGACGTCATCGGCGGGCTGGACCTGCGCGCCGGCGGCACGTGGCTGGGCTGGTCGCGCGCCGGCCGCTTCGCCCTCATCACCAATTACCGCGAGCCCGGCAGCCATCGCGCCGGCGCCCCCTCGCGCGGCGCCCTGGTCCGGGATTTCCTGCTGGGCGGCGAGTCCGCGGCGGCGTATGCCGACATGGTCCTGGCCCGGGGCGACGACTACAACGGATTCAACCTGATCGTCGGCGACGCGGACGGCGTCCGGTACGCGAGCAACCGCGATCCCCAGGGCCGCGCCCGGGTGCTCGCCCCCGGCCGCTACGTGCTGTCGAACCACCTGCTGGACACCCCCTGGCCCAAGGCCGGGCGGCTGCGCGCGGCCCTGGACGCGCGGCCGGCCGGGGCCCTGGCGGCGGATCCCGACGAGGTCTTCGCCGTGCTGCGCGACGCCGAGCCGGCCGACGACGCGGCCCTGCCGGCCACCGGGATCCCGGTCGAATTCGAGCGTCTGCTCAGCAGCCCCTTCATCGTCAGTCCCGACTACGGGACGCGCTGCACGACCGTGCTCGCCGTCGCGGCCGGCAGCCACGCCCTGTTCAGCGAGCAGCGCTACGATCCGGCCGGCCGCCCCTGCGAGCGCCACGACTGGCGGATCCCGCCGGCGGAATCCCGCGCCTGAGGGCGGGATCCGTTCCCGCGGGTGGGCGGCCCGCCTGCCGTTCAGGTTCCAGTCCATGCGATATACTGTACATAAATACAGTATTCAACGGTTCCGGAAAGCACCATGCCCGCCCCGCCCGCATCCGCCATCCTCCAGCACCCCGAGCGCATCCACCCCGCCCTGTGGCGGGCCAGCCAGATCGCCCCGCCGCGCCGCGCCACCGTCCCCACCGGGCACGAGGCGCTGGACCGCGAGCTGCCGGGCGGGGGCTGGCCGCTGGGCGCGCTGATCGAGTTCCTGTCCGAGCGTCCCGGCATCGGCGAGCTGCTGCTCCTGCGGCCCGCCCTGGCCGCGCTCGACGCCCGCCGCCAGATCCTCCTGATCGACCCTCCCTGTCCTCCCTCGACGCAATGCTGGGCCAACTGGGGCCTGCAATCCCGCCGCCTGGCATGGCTGCGCGCCGGCGCGGCGTCCGAATGCCTCTGGGCCGCCGAGCAGGCCATCCGCCACGACGCCTGCGGGGCCCTGCTGTGCTGGGCCGACCGGGCATCCGGCCAGGCGCTGCTGCGCCTGCAGCGCCTGGCGCGCGCCCGCAGCCTGCTGCTGGTCCTGCTGCGCCCGGCGTCGGCCGCCCGGCAGGCCAGCCCGGCCGCCCTGCGCCTGTCCCTCGCCCCCATCCCGCAGGGCCTGTCGCTGGGCATCCTCAAACGGCGCGGCCCCGTCCTGCCCGAGGCCATCGCCATCCGCCTGTATCCCGATGCTCTGGATCTGCCTGCACCTGCCCCGGCCCGCGCACGCCGGCCCGCCCGGGCTGGCCGCGCGCCTGCTGCGCTATACGCCGCACCTGGCCATGCTTGACGAGCGGGCCCTGGCCCTCGAGGTCGAGGGCAGCCTGCGCCTGTTCGGCGGGGCCCGGGCCCTGCTGCGCGCCGTGCGGGGGGATTGCCCTGAAGGCACCCTCACGGGTCTCGCGCCCACGGCGCTGGGCGCCTGCCTGCTCGCGCGCCGGGGCCGCGGCGCGCGCCATGTCCTGCGCCGGGAAACCCTGGCCCGCCGCCTCGACGCCCTGCCGTGCGAGGCCCTGCCCGCGGCGCCGGACAGCCTCGCGGCATTGCGGGATCTGGGATGCCGCCGCCTCGGCGCCTTGCGGGCCCTTCCCCGGGCGGGCCTGCGCAACCGGGGCCACGTCGCCCTCCTCGAGCTCCTGGACCAGGCCTATGGGCGAGCGCCGCCCGGGGCCCGCCACTGGCTGGGGGACGATGGCGGCTTTGCCCGGGCCCGCGACCTGGACCATCGCAGCGCCTCCGCCCCCGCCATCGAGGCCGCCGCCGCGCCCCTGATCGCCGCCCTGTGCGCCTGGCTGGACGAACGCCAGGGCGCCGCCGGCATGCTGGAACTGGACCTCGTCCACGACGGCCGGCGCCTGGATTCCCCGGTCACCACTGTGCGCCTGCGGACCGCCCGGCCGGAATGGGACGCCGCGCGTTTCATGCCGCTGCTGCGCGAGCACCTGGCGCGCCGCCGGCTCGAGGCGCCCGTCGTGCGCATCGCCCTGCGCTGCGCGTGCCCCGCACCGCGCGCGCCCAGCACCGCGCCCCTGCTGCTCGACGACGGCCCCCCGCCGCCCGGCAGCGAGGCCGCCCTGCTTGACGTGCTGCGTGCCCGCCTGGGGGCGGACTGCCTGCGCTTTCCCGATCCGCTCCCCCGGCACGTCCCCGAGCACACGGACCAATGGCGCGCCGAGGCCCCGCGGGCGCCGGCCCGCCTGCCCGAGCTCTCGCCCCACAGCCGGCCCCTGTGGCTGCTGGCCCACGCCGCCGCCCTGCCCGCCCCCGACCACCGCCCGACGATCGACGGCGCGCCCCTGGCCCTGGTCTCGGGCCCCGAGCGGATCGAGGGGGGCTGGTGGATCCACGGGCAGGCCCCGGTCGGCCGGGACTATTTCATCGCCCGCGACGCGCATGGCACGCGCTACTGGATCTACCGGGACCACCACGGGGCGGGCTGGTTCCTGCACGGCCTGTTCGGATGACGCCATGGGCCTGCCCGACTACGCCGAGCTGGACTGCCTGTCGAATTTCACCTTCCTGACGGGCGCCTCGCATCCCGAGGAACTGGTCCGGACCGCCGCCGAGCTGGGCTACCGGGCGATCGCCCTGGCCGACGAATGCTCGCTCGCCGGCATCGTCCGCGCCTGGCGCGAGGCGCGCCGCCACGGCCTGCACCTCATCGCCGGCAGCCGCTTCCGGCCCGAGGGCGAGGCCTTCGAGCTCATCGTCCTGGCCGAGGACCGCGACGGCTACGGCGCCCTCAGCCGCCTGATCACCCGCGCCCGGCGGCGCAGCCCCAAGGGCCGGTACGCGTTCGCACTCGAGGACCTGTGGACCGGCGGCGAGCCCGGCGAGTCTGGCGAGCCCGGCGAGTCTGGCAAGTCCGATGGTCACGGCGATCCTGGCGATCTCGGTGATCCTGGCGAGTTCGACGCGCCCGCCGCGCCGCTGCCGGGCTGCCTGCTGATCGCCAAGCCGGACTACGGCGCACCCTCCTCCTGCATTCCCGCCCTCGAGCGCCTGCGATCCATGTTTCCCGGCCGGCTCTGGCTGGGCCTGTGCCTGCAGCAAGGCGATCGCGACGCCCACCACCGCCTCGCCCTGGCTCGCTGGTCGGACATCCTGGGCCTGCCCCTGGCGGCCCTGGGCGGCGTCCAGATGCACCGGCGCTCGCGCCAGCCCCTGCACGACACGCTGTGCGCCATCCGCCTCGGCCGCCCCATCGCCGACTGCGGCACCCAGTTGCGCCCCAACACCGAGCACGCCCTGCGCAGCCGCCTGCGCCTGGCCAACCTCTACCCGCCGGCGGCCCTGGAGCAGACCCTGGCCATCGCCGGGCGCTGCGGCTTTTCACTCGAGACGCTGCGCTACCAGTATCCCGAGGCCAGCGTGCCGCCGGGGACCACGGCGGCGCGCCATCTGCGCGACGAATGCCTGGCGGGCGCGGCCCGGCGCTATCCCGCGGGCATGACGCCCGCCGCGCGGCGCCAGCTCGAGGACGAGCTCGCGCTGGTCCGCGAGCTGGGCTACGAGGCCTATTTCCTGACGGTCCACGACCTGGTCCGCCACGCCCGCGGCAAGGGCATCCTGTGCCAGGGCCGGGGTTCGGCGGCCAACTCCATGATCTGCTACTGCCTGGGCATCACCGAGATCGATCCCATCGCCGGCGGACTGCTCTTTGCCCGGTTCATCAGCCGCGAGCGCGGCGAGCCGCCCGACATCGACGTGGATTTCGAGCATCATCGCCGCGAGGAGGTTATCCAATATGTCTACGCCCGCTACGGGCGCACCCACGCCGCCCTGGCCGCCGTGGTCATCACCTACCGGCGCCGCAGCGCCTTGCGGGACACCGGCAAGGCCCTGGGAATCGACCCGGGCCTCATCGAGGACGCCGCCCGGCGCCTGCGCCACGTCCACGACCCGGCCGTCATGCGCGGCACGCTCGAGGCGCTGTGCCCCGAGCAGGGCCCGATCTGGGCCTCGCTGGCCGGCGAGCTGGCCGGCTTTCCGCGCCACCTGTCGCAGCATCCCGGCGGCTTCGTGATCGCCCGCCAGCGGCTCGACGAGCTGGTGCCCCTGGAAAACGCCGCCATGCCCGGGCGCAGCGTCATCCAATGGGACAAGGACGATCTCGACACCATGGGCCTGCTCAAGGTCGACATCCTCGCGCTGGGCATGCTCAGCGCCTTGCGCGAATGCGCGGAACTGGTCGCCCGGCGCCGTGGCCGGCCCTGGACGCTGGACGAGGTGCCGGCGGACGATCCCGGCACCTTCGACATGATCCAGAAGGCCGACACGATCGGGGTGTTCCAGATCGAATCCCGCGCCCAGATGAGCATGCTGCCGCGCCTGCGCCCCAAATGCTTCTACGACCTGGTGATCCAGGTGGCCATCGTGCGGCCCGGCCCCATGCAGGGCGGCATGGTCCATCCCTACCTGCGCCGCCGCCAGGGGCTGGAGACCGAGGACTATCCCTCGCCCGCGATCCGCCAGGTCCTGGAACGCACGCTGGGCATTCCGATCTTCCAGGAGCAGGCCATGCGCCTGGCCATGGTCGCGGCGGGCTTTTCGGCCGGCGAGGCCGACCAGTTGCGCCGCGCCATGGCGGCCTGGCGCCGCAGCGGCGAGATCGCGGCCTTCCATGAGCGCCTGCGCGAGGGCATGGCCCGGAACGGCTATCTGCCCGACTTTGCCGAAGGCCTGATCCGGCAGCTCGAGGGCTTCGGCGAATACGGCTTTCCCGAGAGCCACGCGGCGGGATTCGCCCGGCTCGCCTGGATCAGCGCCTGGCTCAAGCGCCACGAGCCGCAGGCCTTCCTGGCCGCCCTGCTCAACGCCCAGCCCATGGGCTTCTACAGCCCCGACCAGCTCGTCCAGGACGCGCGCCGGCACGGCGTCCGCGTCCTGCCGGTCGACGTGAACCGCAGCGGAATCGGCGCCACTTTGGAAGATGATGCCCCCACGCCGCGCCTGCGGCTTGCTGCCCCCCAGGGGGGCGCTTCCCCTCCTGGGGACGGCCCGGCGGAGGGGAATGATGCCCCCACGCCGCGCCTGCGGCTTGCTGCCCCCCAGGGGGGCGCTTCCCCTCCTGGGGGCGGCCCGGCGGAGGGGAATGGTCCCCCCGCCGTGCGGCTGGGGCTGTCGCTGGTGGGGGGGCTGTCGCGGGAGGCGATGGAGGCCATCGTCGCCTGCCGGCGCGCGGCGCCTTTCGCGAGCATCCAGGACCTGGCCGTCCGGGCCGGTCTCGAGGCGCGCGACATGCGCGCGCTGGCCGCGGCGGACGCGTTCGCGGGTCTGGCCGCGCACCGGCGCCAGGGCCACTGGCAGGCGACCCTGCGGCGGCCTCCCGGCCTGCTGCGGCGGGCGGAAATCGCCGAGGGTCCTCCGCCCGTCCTGCCGCCGCCCAGCGAAGGCGAGAACCTGTGGGCCGACTATGCCGCATTGGGGCTGACGCTGGGGCGCCACCCCCTGGCCCTGCTGCGCGGCGAGCTGGCCAGGCGCGGCTTCCGCCCCGCCGCCGAACTGGTCCAGGACTATCCCGACCGGCGCCTGGCGCGCGCCTGCGGCCTGGTGACCGCGCGCCAGCGGCCGCGCACCGCCCGCGGCACCGTCTTCATCACGCTCGAGGACGAAACCGGCCCCTTGAACGTGATCCTGCACGCCCGCGAGGCCGACGCCCAGCATCCAATCCTCGTGGGATCCGCCCTCATGGGCGTCTACGGCGTCTGGCAGCGCCACCAGGGCGTCTGCCACCTGCTCGGGCGCCGGCTCGTCGACCTGAGCGCCCTGCTCGGGGACCTGTCCACGCACAGCCGGGACTTCCATTGAAGCCCGCTGCGCGGCGAGACCCGTGGCTTCGGCGGGCGCCCGGCGAGGTCAGCAAGGCCGGTGGCCCCCGGCGGGGCGCCCAGCCGAGATCCGGGACGGGGCTCATGGCCGGCGAAAGGGGCACGGACCGTCCGGCCGTCCGGAACCGGCGCGCTAAAATGCGGGCATCGCAATCTTTCCCAAGGATCCCTTCCATGAGCAACGCGCTCGCCACCCGCATCGCGGAGGCCGTCAAGGCCGCCATGCGCGCCCACGACGCCACCCGCCTGGGCACTCTCAGGCTGCTGCAGGCGGCCATCAAGCAAAAGGCCGTCGATCAGCGAGTGGAGCCCGACGAGGCGGCGATCGTCGCCATCATCGAAAAGCAGGCCAAGCAGCGCCGCGAATCCATCGCCGCCTTCGAGTCGGCGGGCCGCCCCGAGAGCGCCGCCCAGGAACGGGCGGAACTCGACATCCTGCTGGAATTCCTGCCCCGCGGCGCCGAGCCCGAGGAGATCGCCGCGGCGATCGAGGCGGCCGTCGCCGAGGTCCAGGCCCAGGGCCTGCAAGGCGGCGCGGCAATGGGCAAGGCCATGGGTCTGCTCAAGGCGTCCCTGGCCGGACGCGCCGACATGTCGGCGGTCTCCGCCCAGGTCAAGGCCCGCCTGGCGAGCTGAAACCGCAGCGAGCCGGGATCCCGGCGAACGGAGATCCGGGCGGACCAAGGTTCCGGCAAGCCGGGGTCCCGGCAGGCTGAGCTTCCGTCCGGCCAAGGCCAGGAGGGTCAGGCGGACACCTCAAACCGAGAGCGGCTGGGCGTCGTTGCAGGCGGCCGCGCAGGGGTAGTCGGTGTAGCCATGGACGCCCGAGCCATAAAAGGTCGAGCTGTCCCAAGGGGCGAGCGGCGTGCCCGCGCGCAGCCGGGCCACCAGGTCGGGGTTGGAAATGAACGCCTTGCCGAAGGCCACGGCGTCGGCCAGGCCCTCGCTGACCACCCGCTCGGCCAGCGCCGCGTCGTAGCGCTCGTTGGCGATCACGGGGCCGCCGAACGCCTTGCGGATCTCGGGCATCAGGCTGTCATCCCCCGGCGACTCGCGCAGGCACAGGAAGGCCAGGCGCCGGTGGCCCAGTTCGCGGGCCACGTGCAGGAACAGCGCCCGAGGGTCCGAGTCCCGCATGTCGTGCGCGTCGCCGCGCGGCGACAGGTGCACGCCCACCCGCCCGGCGCCCCAGACGCCGACGCAGGCATCGACGACCTCGAGCAGGAAGCGGCTGCGGTTGGGGATCGAGCCGCCATACTCGTCCGTACGGCGGTTCGAGCCGTCGTGCAGGAACTGGTCGATGAGATAGCCGTTGGCGCCATGGATCTCGACGCCGTCGAAGCCGGCGCTCTGGGCATTGCGCGCGGCCACGCCGAAATCGGCCACGATGCGGCGGATCTCGTCCGTGTGCAGCGCGCGCGGCACGACATAGTCGCGTGCCGGCCGCAGCAGTTTCACCTGCCCGGCACAGGCCACCGCGCTGGGGGCGACGGGGATTTCCCCCGACAGGTACTCGGGATCCGAGACGCGGCCCACGTGCCAGAGCTGCAGGAACATCCTGCCGCCCTTGTCGCGCACCGCGCGGGTGATGGACTGCCATCCCTGGATCTGCGCCTTGCACCAGATGCCCGGCGTGTCCGGATACCCGACCCCCAGCGGCGACACCGAGGTCGCCTCGCTGATGATCAGCCCCGCCGTGGCGCGCTGCGCGTAATAGAGGCGCATCATGTCATTGGGAATCCTGCCCTGGGAAGCGCGCGTGCGCGTCATCGGGGCCATCACAATGCGATTGGCGAGGGAAACCTCGCCCAGCCGTACCGGGTCGAACAAACTTGTCATATCATGCAGGCAGCGTCGAGCATCGATTGGTGCATTGCAGCATCTTCAGCCACGAATTCAGGGAAAACTCCATAAGGGTTTTTACCAGAATTCGTCCCTCGTTACCATTGAAATTCGAGCCCTTCCCGCCGGGCGGGCCGCCGCCGGCGCCACGGACATCACAGACACAGGACGACACATGGGGCAATTCGCAGTCATCGGCCTCGGGCGCTTCGGCTCGGCAACCTCGCTGGAACTCATGCGGCAGGGCCACTCGGTGCTGGGCATAGACTCCGACGCCAAGGCCGTCGACCGGCACGCCGACCAGCTCACGCGCGCCGCCATCGCCGACGTGACCGACCAGAACGCGCTCGCCGAGCTGGGCCTGGACGGCTACGACGTGGTGCTGGTGGCCATCGGCGAGGAACTGCAGGCGAGCCTGGTCTGCGTCGTCCACCTCAAGGCCCTGGGCGTGCGCAGCATCTGGGTCAAGGCCACCTCGCGCGCCCATCACCTGATCCTGAGCAAGCTGGGCGTCGCGCGCATCATCCACCCCGAGGAGGAAATGGGCATCCGGATCGCGCAGATCCTCAGCTACCCGATGGTGACGGACTACATCCCGCTGGGCAATGGGGAATTCGTGGTCGAGATCGAGGCCAGCGACCAGCTCGAGGGCCGCACCCTGGCCGGCGCCCTGGGTCCCGGCGAAACCACCATCCGGACCCTCGCCATCAAGCGCCGCGCCGAGACCACGGTGCATCCGCCCGACGAATTCGTGCTGCGCGCCAAGGACACCCTGATCCTCTTCGGCCAGTTGCAGGATCTCAAGATGGCCGCGCCGCGGCTCAGCTAGCCCCGGCATCCCACCATGGCGCGCCTGTTCCCCATCGCCCCCTACCAGGCCCTGCGCAGGGCGCGGCGCACCGGCCAGCTCCAGGCCAGCCCGCCCGCCGTGCTGGCCGGCAGCTTCATCGTCCTCATCCTGGCCGGCACCCTCCTGCTCGCGCTGCCCATCGCCCAGCAGCGCCCCTTCGGCTGGTTCGAGGCGTTCTTCACCGCCACCTCGTCGGTCACCGTCACCGGCCTGACGCTGATCGATCCCGCCCGCGACCTCACTCATTTCGGGCAATTCGTCATCCTCGCCCTCGTCCAGATCGGCGGCCTGGGCTTCGTGACCTTCGCCATCATCGCGGCCCTGACGCTGGGCAAGCGCGTGAGCCTGCGCTACCAGGCCCTGGCGCTCGAGGCCTTCAACCAGACCAGCGTCTCACGCATCCGCCACACCGCACTGTCGGTCCTGAAGTTCTCGCTGGCGATCGAGCTCGCGGCGGCCCTGATCCTCATGCTCTGGTGGTGGCGCCACGCCTCGCTGCCGCACGCCGCGTGGATGGCGCTGTTCCATGCGGTATCCGCCTTCAACAACGCGGGCGTCTCGCTCTACGAAGGCAGCCTGGCCGGATTCACCCACGATCCGGTCGTGACCTTCGTCCTGAGCGGCTGCGTCATCCTGGGCGGCCTGGGGTTCACCGTCCTCGCCGACATCCACCACAAGCAATCCTGGCGGCGATTCTCCTACTACACCCGCCTGATGCTGCTGGGCACGCTGGCGCTGAACCTCGCGGGCCTGGCCGTGTTCTGGGCGATCGAGGCGCGCAACGGCGCGACCCTGGGCCCGCTGCCCCTGGCGCAGCAGGGCCTGGCCTCGTGGATGCAGATCGTGAGCACCCGCACCGCCGGATTCGCCAGCCTGGACATCACGCAACTGCGCGAAAGCTCCATGTTCCTGCTGATCATGCTGATGTTCATCGGCGGGGGCTCGCTCAGCACCGCGAGCGGCATCAAGCTCGGCACCTTCATCGTGCTGCTGGCCGTCGTGCGCTCGTACATCCTGCAACGCCGCGAGGTCGTGCTCATGCACCGCTCCCTGGGCGCCGAAACCATCCAGAAGGCGCTCGCGCTGCTGATGGTCTCGGGCGCGCTGGTGTGCGCGGGCACCTTCCTGGTCTGCCTGATCGAGGACGAGCCCTTCCTGCTCATCCTGTTCATGGTGGTCGCCACCTTCAGCACCGCCGGGATGGACCCCGGCCTGACGATGGAGTTCTCGACGGCGAGCCACGTCATCATGGTGGCCCTCATGTTCATCGGCCGCCTCGGGCCCCTGACCCTGGTCTACAGCCTGGGCACGCAGCGGCACAGCCGGGTGCGCTATCCCGAGGCCCAGGTCCAGGTGGGCTAGCGCCGAGCCTCGCGCGCGGCGCCGGACCCGCGGGGATGATCTAATATGCTCTTTTTCGCTCCAGGTCCGCCTCCGGGCGAGGCACAACACAGGAATCCCATCGTGATGAGCTCTATCCTACGCAAGGCCGCCCTGTTCGCGGCCATCGGGCTGGCCGGCCTGTCGACGGCCGTCTCCGCCGCCACCCTCAAGATCGGCACCGAGGGCGGCTACCCGCCCTGGAGCATGGTGGACGCCTCGGGCAAGGTGACGGGCTTCGACGCCGACATCGGGAACGCCCTGTGCCAGCGCCTCGACATGAAGTGCCGCTTCGTGGTCCAGGCCTTCGACAGCCTGATCCCGGCCCTGCAGGCCGAGCGCTTCGACCTGGTGATCTCGGGCATGTCCGTCACCGCCGAGCGCGCCAAGGTCATCGCCTTCAGCATTCCCTACGCCACCGAGGACTCGGCCTTCGTGCTGCCCAAGGACAGCCCGCTGATCGACGCGCCCGACCAGGAGACGATCTTCAAGGGGCTGGAGGGCAAGACCATCGGCGTCCAGGGCGGCACCACCCAGGGCGCCTTCCTGCAGAAATTCGCGCCCGGCATCACGCTCAAGACCTACGAGACCCAGGACCAGATGCAGATGGACCTGTCCTCGGGACGCCTGGACGGCACGTTTTCCGAGGTGACGCCCCAGAGCCAGTTCCTCAAGAAAGCCGGCGACCGGCAGTTCGCCATGGCCCACCACGTGATCAAGAGCAGCGCCGCGCCCGAGGTCCTCGGCCTGGGCATCGGCGCCGGCATCAACCAGCGGAACGTCGAGCTGAAAAAGAAGGTCGATGCGGCGCTGTGCGCGATGATCGCCGACGGCACCGTCAAGGCGTCCAGCGAGAAATGGTTCGGCGTCGATCTCTCCAACTACCAGGCCTGCCCCTGATGCGCGAGCGGCCGGCCCCGCGCCCGGGCCGGCCGGCGCTCCATTCCCGATGAACATGTCCCTGGTCGACATCCTCCAGTCCGGCTGGATCGGCATGCTGCTGCGCGGCGCCGGGATGACGGTCTTCATTTCCCTGTGCGGGATCGTCCTGGGCACGGCCATCGGCATCGCCGGGGCGGCGGTCAAGGTCGGAGGCAACCGGCTGGCGCGCGGCCTGGTCGGCCTCTACACGCTGATCGTGCGCAGCGTCCCCGAGCTGCTGATCATCTATCTGCTGTTCTTCGGCACCGTCCAGCCGGCGGCCGACCTGGCCGACTACCTGGAATGGGACGAGCTGATGAGCAGCGCCTTTCCCATGCTCATCGGCATCCTGGCCATCGGCCTGATCTCGGGATCCTACGGCGTCGAGGTGTTCCGGGGCGCCTTCAAGGCCATCGACCCCGGCCAGATCGAGGCGGCCCGCGCCTTCGGCATGAGCCGCGCGCAGTGCCTGCGGCGCGTCACGCTGCCGCAACTGCTCTGGTACGCCCTGCCCGGCGCCAACAACGTCTGGCAGAACGCGCTCAAGGACACCGCGCTGATCTCGCTCGTCGGCCTGGTCGAGCTCATGCGCGCGGCCGTGCTGGGCGCGGCGGCCACGCGCGAGCCCATGGCCCTGTACCTCATGGCCGGCGCGCTGTATTTCATCATTGGCCTGTTCAGCCAGGGGCTGTTCGTGCTGGCGGAACGCCGCTTCGGGCACGGCATGCGCAGGGCCGCCGCATGATCGCGCTCATCGAACAGGCGATCCCGGTCCTCATCGAGGGCTTCTGGATCACGGCCCTCATCGGCCTGTCCTCGATCGTGCTGGCTTCCGTGCTCGGTCTGGGATCCGCCCTCATGCGCGTCTCGGACAACCGCCTGCTGAGCGGCTGCGCCTTCGCCTACAGTACCCTGTTCCGCGGCACGCCGCTGCTGATCCAGATCTTCGTCCTGTACTACGGCGTGGGCGCCATCGACGCCGTGCGCGAGCAGCCCGCCCTGTGGTGGCTGTTCAGCGACGGCGTGCGCTGCGCGATCCTGGCCATCGGCCTGAACAGCGGCGCCTACATGGGCGAAGCCATCCGCGGCGGCCTGCAATCGGTGCCCCGCGGGCAGATCGACGCCGCGCGCGCCTGCGGCATGGGGCGGGCGCTGGCCTTCCGGCGCATCATCTTTCCGCTGGCCGTGCGCCAGGCGTTCCCGGCCTACAGCAACGAACTGGTGCTCGCCATCAAGGGCACCAGCCTGGCCTCCACCATCGCGGTCATGGAGCTCACCGGCTACGCCCGGCGGCTCATGAGCCAGAGCTTCCTGATCGTCGAGACCTTCATCATCGCCGGCATCCTGTACCTGGCGATCAATATGTTCCTGCTCGGCTGCGCGCACCTGGTCGAGCGCCGCCTGCGCATCGAGCGCCCGCGCTGACGGGATCCGGGGCCGCCTGGCGAGCCATCGAACGTCCGCGTGGACGTGTTGCCGGCCGCCTCGGATGCCGCCGGGCGCCCGCATTGCCGGAATCCGGCGCAGCGGCAGGAACGCTGGAGCCCGGTCCGTCATCCAAGGTACGACGCGGCAATCGTGCCGCACGACCTTGGAGACCTTCATGATCAAGACACTCGCTCCCTTCGCAGCCGCCATCGCCCTTGCCCTGGGAGGCGCCGGCAGCGCCACGGCCGCGGACGCGCAGAACGTGACCCAGGCCCCTCCGCCCGCTCCGTACAAGGCGGTCAGCAGCCTGGTGAAGCTGCCCGACTTCATTCCCGGCATGGGCCAGCTCTTTGCCGATCCGGCGACGCTGCCCGCAGGCCCCTTCCTGGCCTACGACCATGACGGCAAGCTGGTCAGCACCACCTACATGATCCCGCTGTCGCTGATGAAGCCCGACATGGACCTGCACGACCTGCGCTCGCCGGGCGGCAACGTCGACCACGTGGACATGATGTACAACGCGGGCCATCCGGGCGTGGCCGAACCCCACATCCACATCGTCCTGTGGCACATTCCCGCCGACCAAGAATCCCACGTGGCCAAATGAGCGGGCCGGCCAAATCCAGCGGCTGGTGGCCGAGGCTGGGCGATCCAGCCAGGCTGGCTGGGCCTGCAAAGCTGGCCGGCTCCGCAAGATCGGCCGGCCCCGCACTGCCCCGGCGGCGCGGGCTGCTGCGGGCCGCGGGCGCGGCGGCCCTGATCGGGGCGCCGGGCCTGCGTCGCCTCGCGCTGGCCGACGGCGAGATCGTCGAGGTCGCGATGGCCGGCACGCCCAACGGATCATCCGTGTGGTTCAAGCCGCGCGGCCTGCTGATCCAGCCGGGCCAGTCCGTGCGCTGGACCAACCGCGACAGCGGCAACAGCCACACCAGCACCGCCTACCATCCGGCCGACTTCGGCAAGCCCCTGCGCATCCCGCGCGCGGCCAAGGCGTGGGATTCCGGATTCCTGCTGCCCGCCGAATCCTTCACGCTGCGCTTCGACGTTCCTGGCGTCTACGACTATTTCTGCCTGCCGCACGAGCACGCGGGAATGGTCGGCCGCCTGATCGTGGGCGCGCCCGACGCCGACGCCCAGGCCCTGCGCCAGGCTTCGGACGACAAGCTGCCGCCCGCGGCCCGCGCGGGCTTTCCGTCCATCGAACAGATACTGGCCGAGCACATCATCGATTGACCTCCCGCGCGCCTCGGCGCGCGGGCATGCAGCACCAAGGCCTTCCGGCACCGGGATCGCCGAGGCAAGGATTGCCATCGCCGGCGCGCTTCAGCGGCGGACACACGGCACCGAGGACCTCCGGCGCCGCCATCGCCCATGCGCACGGTTCAGCGCGCGGAGGCCCCTGGTGATTGCGCGGCCAGACGCGCCAGCACGGCGGCCACGATCCGGTCGCAGCGATGCCCCGCGAAGGAAAACGCATCGCGCCCGCACATGTCCATGTCCCGGGACAGCGCGCCGCGCATCAGGCGGCGGGCTCGGAAATAGCGCGTGCGCACGGTCGCCTCCGGAATGCCCAGCACCACCGCGACCTCCACGGCCGGCATGTCCTCGACGGCGCGCAGCATGAAGACCGTGCGGTAATCGTCGGGCAGCTCGTCGAGGCGCTGCTCGATGAGGCGGCGCACCTCGGCGCGCCAGGCGGCCTGGGCGGGATTGCCGTCGGCGGGCGCGGGCGCTGCGCTTGCGGCGCCCAGGATGTCGGGGTGTGTTTCCATGTCCGATTGGATGAACTGCGCCCGGCGTTTGTTTCGTCTCAGCCGCATCAGCGCCTCATTGATGACGATGCGCGTCAGCCAGGTCGAGAACCGCGAATCGGCCCGGAACTCGCCGATGTTCTGGTAGGCTTTCCAGTAGGCCTCCTGCACGGCGTCCTCGGCCTCGGCCTCGTTCTTGAGGATGCTGCGCGCCGCGCGATACATGCGCCCATTGTGGCGCCGCATCAGCCGCTCGAACGCTCGCGCATCCCCCGCCGCCACCCCGGCGATCTCGGCCGCGTCCTCGTCGGACGCGATCGCCGCGGCCACCGCGGGAACGACACTCGCAGGACCAGCCCCCGCGGGACCCGCCACCTCGGGACCCGCCACCTCGGAACCCGCCACCGCAGAACCAGCCACCTCAGAACCCGCCATCACGGGACCGGCCCCTGCCGGAACGGAAACGGCGCCCCTCGTCCGATCTCGCACCACGGCCCCGGCCGGGCCGCGCACGGCCCCGGGCCTCGCGGCCGCCGCGTGATCCGGCGGCGTGGCGGTCAGCATCGCATCCATAGATCCTCCTCATCGACGAATCTCATTGGATGCAGTGTCGTGCCGAACCGTTCCCGGCGCAAGCCGCCCTCAGGCGGGAACGGCCTCGGGCGCGGGGCGGGCGGCGTACTGGCTGGGCGCCATGCCGAGGTACTTGCGGAACATGGCGGTGAAGGCGCCCTGGTTTTGATAGCCCAGGTCCAGGGAGATGTCAAGGATCGAACGCCCCTGCGCCAGCCACTCGAGCGCCAGGCGCAGCTTGGCCTGATGGCGCCAGACGGTGAAGCTCATCCCCGTTTCCTGGAGGAACAGGCGGTGGAGCGTGCGCTCGCTGCAGCCCATGCCGGCGGCGAACTGCCCGAGGGTGGTGGCGTCGTCCGGATGGAGCTGGATGCGGGCGCAGATCACCGCCAGGCGCGGATCGCGCGGCTCGGGCAGCTCGATGGGCGCCGGCGCCCGGTCGATGACCTTTTCCAGCAGGAGCTCGCCCAGCAGGGCCGCCTTGCGGCTGGGCCTGGCCGGGTTGCCGTAGCGCGTCAGCGAGCGCATCACCTCGCGCAACAGCGGGGTGACGTGCAGCACGCAGCTCTGCGCCGGCAGGTCGGGCGAGCAATCGGGCTCGAAGAGAAAAGTCTTGAGCCGCACATTGCCCAGGGCCCGGATGTGGTGCCGGCCGCGCGCCGCCAGCCAGATGGCGCGCGAGGACGACACCACCCAGTGGCCGGTGTCGCTGGAAACCAGCAGCACCCCCGTCGCCGGGAACATCAGGCGCGGCCGGCCGCAGCCCGGATCCTCGAGCACGGTCGCGTCGGGGATGTCTTGAACGGAACAACTCAATGCGAAACGCACTCCTGGATTGAATCGCATGGCACGACCCTCAACATAAAGTACGACGAGCGCCGCACGCGGCGCGTATCACATCATGGACCGCCTGACGTCAGTATGGTCCATGCAGGCGATTCAGGGCGTCAGGGTTTTCCAGCGTTGACGTATCCTGCGTGATTTCACCGTTTTCGGCGACGATACGCAACAAACGGCGCATGATTTTGCCGGATCGCGTCTTGGGCATGGCGTTCCCGAACCAGATGTCGCGCGGCTTGGCGATCGGCCCGACCTCGCGCGCCACCCAGTCCCGCAGGCGCGCGGCCACCTCGGACGCACGGTCGCCCTCGGGCAGCTCGCCCTTGAGCACGACGAAGGCCGCCACCGCCTCGCCGGTCACCGGGTCGGGGCGGCCGACCACCGCCGCCTCGGCGACCTCGTCGTGGGCGACCAGCGTGGACTCGATCTCGGTGCCTCCCAGGCGGTGGCCCGAGACGCTCAGCACGTCGTCCGTGCGGCCCATGATCCAGTAATAGCCGTCGGCGTCGCGTTGGGCGCTGTCGCCCGACAGGTAGGCGCCGCCGAGCTCGGGCGGGAAATAGCTCTTGACGTAGCGCTCGGCGTCGCCCCAGACCGTGCGGATCATGGCCGGCCACGGCCGGGTGATCACCAGGTAGCCGCCCTTGCCCTCGGGCAGGCTGTGCCCGGCCTCGTCCACCACGTCGACCTCGATCCCGGGCAGCGGCAGCGTGCACGAGCCCGGCTTGAGCGGCGTCGCCCCGGGCAGGGGAGCCAGGATGTGGCCGCCGGTCTCGGTCTGCCACCAGGTGTCGATCACCGGGCAGCGTCCCCCGCCGACCTTTTCGTGGTACCAGATCCAGGCCTCGGGGTTGATGGGCTCGCCCACCGAGCCCAGCAGGCGCAGGCTGGAGAGGTCGTAGTTCGAGGGCGCGGTCGCCGGATCGGCGCTCGAGGCCTTGATCAGCGAGCGGATCGCCGTGGGCGCCGTATAGAACACCGTGACCTTGTGGCGCTCGATCATTTCCCAGAACCGTCCCGCGTCCGGATAGGTCGGGACGCCCTCGAAGACGACCTGGGTCAGGCCGGCGGCCATGGTGCCGTAGACGATGTAGCTGTGGCCGGTCACCCAGCCGATGTCGGCGGTGCACCAGAACACGTCGTCGGGCTTGGCGTCGAACACCCAGTGCGAGGTGAGCTTGGTCCACAGCAGATAGCCCGCCGAGCTGTGCTGCACCCCCTTGGGCTTGCCGGTCGAGCCCGAGGTGTAGAGGATGAAGAGCGGATGCTCGGCCTCGACCGGGACCGGCTCGCAGCTCGCGGGCTGGCCCGCCTCGATCTCGTGCAGCCAGCGGTCGCGGCCCTCGGTCCAGCCCACGTGGCCGCCGCTGCGGCGGTACACGATCACCTGGCGCACCAGGGCGGCGCCGGGCTCGGCCAGCGCCTCGTCGACCGCGGCCTTGAGGGGGATGGCCCGCCCGCCCCGCAGTTGTTCGTCGGCGGTGATCACCAGGCTCGCCCCCACGTCCACGATGCGCTGGTGCAGGCTCTTGGTGGAAAACCCGCCGAACACCACCGAATGGGTGATGCCCAGGCGCGCGCAGGCCTGCATGCAGGCCACCGCCTCGATGGACATCGGCATGTAGATGACCGCGCGGTCGCCCTTGCGGTAGCCCAGGCTGCGGATCCCGTTGGCGATGCGGCACACGCGCGCGTGCAGCTCGCGAAAGCTCGCCGTGCGCACGGCGCCGTCATCGGCCTCGAACACGATGGCCGCCTTGTCGGCATTGCCGTTGCGCAGGTGCACGTCGAGGCAGTTTTCCGAAACGTTGAGCTCGCCATCGTCGAACCAGCGGTAGAACGGCGCATCGGTCTCGTCCAGCACACGGGTGAAGGGCTTGCGCCACACCAGGGCCTCGCGGGCCATGTCCCCCCAAAAGCCCTCGGGATCGCGCCGCGCGCGCTCGCACAAGTCCCGATAGGTCTCCATGTCCGGTACCGCGGCGCTGGCCGCGAACTCGGGCGCGGGCTCGAAGACGCGCCGCTCCACGAGAATCGAATCGATGGCTCCCGACATTGCTGACCTCCTGTCATGCGGATTGGTGAGTGCCGCGGGATCCCCGCGGCCCTGCGGGGCGGCCGCTCAGGCGGCAACGCCCAGGTACCGGTTCATGACGTCGGCGCGGGCGCGCAGCTCGTCGCTGCTGCCGCTGAAGACGACATGGCCGGTGTTGAGCAAATAGCAGCGGCTGGCCATGGACAGGGCCGCCGCGACGTTCTGTTCGACGACCAGGATCGTGCGGCCCTGCTCGGCGAGTTGCTGGCATACGCGCATCAGGTCGCGCACGATCAGGGGCGCCAGGCCTTCGAAGGGCTCGTCCAGCAGGATCAGGCGCGCATCGCGGATCATCGCCCGCGCGATCGCCACCATCTGCTGCTCGCCGCCCGAGAGCTCGCGCCCCTTGTTGCCGCGGCGCTCGTCCAGCCGCGGGAAGGTGCGGTAGATCTCGCCGTAGTCGAGCGGCTTGTCCGCCGTCATGGCCGCGAGCTTGAGGTTTTCGTGGACGGTGATCCCGCCGATCACCCGGCGTTCCTCGGGGACGAGCTGCAGGCCCAGGCGGGCGATCTGGTGGGCCGGCTTGTCGTGGATCGACGTGCCCGCGAACTCGATCGACCCCGATTTGGGGGTCAGGGCGCCCGCGAGGGTCTTGAGCAAGGTGGACTTGCCCGCGCCATTGCGCCCGAGCAGGGCCACGACCTCGTTCTCGCGGATCTCGATCGAGACGTCGAACAGGATATGGGAATCCCCGTAATAGGTATTGACGCGTTCGGCGGTCAGCAGGCTCATTGTCCGAACCCTCCCAGGTAGGCGTCCTGTACGGACTGGTTGGCCTTGATTTCCTCGGGCGTGCCCTCGGCCAGGAAATTGCCGTCGTACAGCACGGTGATGCGGTCGGCGAGCTCGAACATGGCGTCCATGTCATGCTCGACGATGAGCACCGTGCGGCCGCGGCGGATGGTCTTGAGCAGGGCCACGGCGTGCACGCGCTCCTCGGGGCTCATGCCCGCGAGCGGCTCGTCGAGCAGCAGCACGTTGGCGCCGGTGGCGAGCGCGAGGCCGATCTCGACCCGGCGCTTTTCCCCGTACGACAGCTCGTGGACCGGCGTATCGGCGCGGGCCGTGAGCTCGACCATGTCGATCGCCGCCTCGACCTGCGTATGGCATCCGTCCACGCCCTCGACGGTCGCCAGGGCGTCGAAGCGGAAGGAGCCGCGCTTTTGGCCGAGGACCGACATCAGGATGTTCTGGCGCACCGTGAGCGCGTCGAACAGCTCGTTGACCTGGTAGGACTTGCTCATGCCGAGCTGGCAGACGCGGGTGACGCCGATCCCGGTGATCTCGGCCCCGCGCAGGTGCACGGTGCCGGAGGTCGGCGGGATCTCGCCGGCCAGCATGCGGAAGAACGTCGACTTGCCCGCGCCGTTGGGCCCGATCAGGCCGCGCAGCTCGCCCTCGCGGACCTCGATCGAGACGCCCTTGACGGCCTTGAGCCCGCCGTAGTGCTTGGCGATGTTGTCGGCCCGCAGGACCGGGGTGCCGGCCGGCACGGGCGGCGATTCGCGCATGACCAGGCGATGGTGGTCGGCGCGCATGGCGGCGGCCGCGCCGGCCGGCGCGCCCGAGCCCATGGCGGCGGCGACCCGCCGGGTCGCGCGGCGCGCCTGCCAGGCGATGAACTCGCCGCAGATGCCGCGCCGGAACACCGTCACCAGCACCACGAAGATCACCCCCAGGATCAGGCGCCAGTACGGCCCCACCGCGTCGACGAACTGCAGCACCTCAAAGAGGTACAGCCAGATCAGCGCCCCGAGCAAGGGGCCGAACAGCGTCCCCGCCCCGCCCATCACCGTCTGGATGACGACCTCGGCGGAAGTGTGGATGTTGAAGGCGTCGGGCGGCATGTAGCCCTGGAACAGGCCGAGCAGGCCGCCGGCGATGCCCCCGTAGGCGGCCGCGACCACGAAGATCGCGAGCTTGTAGGACTGGATGCGGTGGCCCACGGCCATGGCGCGCTGCGGATTGTCGCGGATCGCGGTCAGGATGACCCCGAACGGCGAGAACGAGATCCGCCGGGCCAGCACGAAGCCGATGAAGAACATCACGGCGAGGAAGATGTACATCGGCCAGCCCGGCGAGATCGCGTAGCTGAAGAAGCCCAGGTCGACCGAGGCCTCGGGAATGCCGGGTATGCCGTTCTCGCCGCCGGTCCAGTCGCGCAGGGGCCCGAACTCGAGGAAATAGATCATTTCCGCGAAGGCGAGCGTGCTCATCGCGAAATAGATGCCGCTGCGCCTGAGGGTGAGATAGCCGATCGCCAGGCCCAGCACCGCCGCCACCACCACCGACAGGGCGAGGGCGAGCAGCATGTTTTCGACCAGGCCGCTCGTCATCAGGTATGCCGTCACGAAGGCGCCGGTGCCATAGAAGGCGGCCTGGCCGAAGGACAGCAGCCCCGCATAGCCGAACAGCAGGTCGAAGCCCAGGCCGAACAGGCCCCAGATCAGCACCCGGCCCAGCAGGTCGGGGCCCGCGCCCACGAGGGGCGCGAGGAAAGGCGCCACCGCCAGCACGATGACGGTCAGGGCCTCGACCTTGTAGCGGCGCCGAAGGCCGCCGGCCACCGCCGGCACGGCGCCGGCCTGCCCGCCGGCGGGTGCCGCCGCGCCCGGCTGGATCGCCACGGAATCGTCGTTCCTGCTCATGCCCTGCCCTCCACGCCCAGCAGCCCTTGCGGCCGGACGATCAAGATCAACGCCATCGCCGCGAACAGCATGACGTCCGAATACACGGGGTTGAACAGCGAGGTCAGGCTGAGGATCTGGCCCGCCACCAGCCCGCCCAGGATCGCCCCCGGAAAGGAGCCCACCCCGCCCAGCACCACCACCACGAAAGACTGGATCAGCACGCGAAAGCCCATGTCCGGCACGATGGACACGATCGGCGCGTAGATCATGCCGGCGAACCCGGCCGCCGCCGCCCCCACCCCGAACACGACGAGGAACGCCCGCTGGATGTCGATGCCCAGCAGCCGCACCATCAGCGCGTCCTCGATGCCCGAGCGCACGATCAGCCCCAGGCGTGTGCGATACAGCACCAGCCAGCACAGGCCCAGCGCCGCCGTGGCGATCGCCAGGATCTCGATGCGGTACAGCGGATACGTCACGAAGCCCATGTCGACGACCCCCTCGCCCCAGGAGGGCACCGGCACGCGCTGGCCGATGCCGCCATAGATGCCGCGGATGATCTCGACCAGCACGATGCTGATGCCGAAGGTGACGAGGATCTGGTCCTCGACGGGCCGGGCGTAGAACCGGCGGATGAGGCCGCGCTCGAGCGCGAGCCCCACGACCATCGCCGCCACCGCGCCCGCGGCGATGCTCAGCACGAAGGATCCCGAGGCCATGTAGGTCGAGAAGCCCGCGTACGCGCCCACGACGAACAGCGCGCCGTGCGCGAAATTGATCACGCCCAGCGTGCCGTAGATGATGGTCAGGCCGGCGGCGATCAGGGAGAGCAGTATCCCCAGCGCCAGCCCATTGAAGACCTGTGACATGAACAAGCCGATTCCAGGCATATGCCCCCCTGTCATGGTTGGATGGAAAGCGGCGCCCGCGCCCCCGCGGGCGGAGGCGCCGCAAGGCCCTCCTAGGTGTAGTCGGTCATCTGGCAGCCCGCGTAGCCGACCGGCGGCAGGGTCGCGACCCCGTCGGCGACCGCCACGATGTCCACCAGGTCGTCCTTGTCCTTGATCTCGGACGGTTTCTTGCCGCGGACGATGGTGAAGTTGGCCGCGCCGTCATGGTCCTCGGCGCGGAAGTACGCCTCGCCGCCCATGGTGTAGGGACGCTTGTGGTTGATGCTGTCCTCGAGCGCCTTGACCACCTCGGCCGGATGGAAGGTGCCGGCGCGCTCGATCGCGTCGGCCCACAGCAGCGTGGTCATGTAGGCGTTGTGCTCGGGATCGCGCGGCTTGGCGCCGTACTTGGCCTCGTAGGCCTCGACGAAGTCGCGGGCGATCTCGTTCTGCTCGGAATAGGCGTGCCAGAACACCATCGTGCCGTAGACGCCCTCCATGATCTCGGGGCCGACCTCCTCGAGCATGTAGGCGGGCATGTAGGGCACGCACATCTTCATGTTCTTGAGCACGCCGAACTGGAAGGCCTGCTTGGCCGAGTTCACCGCATCGGCGCCGTAGTCGTGGTTGATCAGGATGTCGGCGCCGCTGTTGGCGATGTTGAGCATGTAGGCGCTGTAGTCGGTGGCCCCCAGGGGGTGGATCTGGGGCGTGTCGATCGTGGTCCAGCCTTGCTCCTCGGTGAATTTCTTCATGAACTCGTGGATCGAGTGGCCGTAGTTGTAGTCCGGCACCAGGTGGATGGCCTTCATGTTCTTGCCGTAGGCCTGCGCCAGCACCGGGGCGATGGCCTTGGAGGCCGTGTAGGCGTGGTGGCACAGGCGGAAGCCGTAGCGGCGGCAGTCCTTGCCCGTGGTGTCGCTCGAGCCGCTGATGATGGGGAAATACAGGGTCTTGGCGCGGTCGCAGGTGTTTTGCAGCGCGATCGCCACCGAGCTGCTGACGCTGCCGGCCACCATCATGACCTTGTCCTGGCGGATGAAGCGCGTGGCCGCCTGCACGGCGCTGTTGGGCCGGGTCTCGGCGTCGCCGACGACCAGGACGAGTTTCTTGCCGAGGATGCCCTCCTTGGTGAGCGGCGAGATCTTGCGGACGCGCGGATCGCCTTTGTTGATCATCTCGGCAGCCAGCTCGAAGCCGCGCTTTTGGCCGTTGCCCTCGGCGGAATACGGCCCGGTCAGGTCCAGGGTGAGGCCCGCCGTCACGGTGTCGCCGGACACGCCATCGGGATAGTTGCCGAGCTTGGGGTATTGCTTTTGCTGGGCCAGGGCCGGGGTGCCGTAGAGGGCGGGCGCCGCCAGCGCGGCGGCCGCGCCGGCGGTCCTGAGAAAGCCGCGGCGCGGGGCCGAGTGCGGGGTTTCGATGCGCAGATTCCGATGTTTCACGATGATGCCTCCTGTTCCCGTTATAGGTATGGGTGGAAAAACCAAGCCCGCGATTCGATAAAGGACGCGCGAACGTCCAATATCCATGCATGAATCGCCATGCCGATCCGGCCCCCTGAAAATAGAATCGGAAAATGCCGATCGTTATTTTCGGAATCCGGCGATGGTGCTTATTGGGAATTCAAAAAATACAGGCGCAGATTATCAAAGGGGTTTTATATGCGCCGCTTCGTTTCTGACATGGAAAGGCGCGTTTATGACTTTTCGCGAAGCCCTAGGGAAAACACCAGAATGCTGGAAACGCGCGCAAAAAAAGGCCCGCAGGACGAAGTCCTACAGACCTTAATGATTTTTTCGCGGCCCTGTAAAACAGGGCCGGAAAATGCGAGACATATTGAATGCCGCGTGAATACGGCGTCTGCCGGCAATATCAGGCAATCACGCCCGCATATATGAAATCCTGTCGATTCAATATGGGCGCAATATCCGACAATAGTATTAATAGCACCCTATTCTTACGCCAAACTTACATGCGGCTTCCCGGCGGGACGGACTAGGCCTTGCGGCCGCCCCGGCCTAGTGCATGAGGCGCATGCGACCGCCGCGGCCCGATTCCTATCATGCCTCAACAGGCGCGAATGACGCCGCATCGATAGGGAGGACACCATGCGCACACCCCGGATCCGAGTCGGCCGCACACGCGCCGGATAGCCGCCATGCCCGCGGCACGGCCCCTGCGCGCCACCCTGCTCGTCGCCATGCTGATCGCCTACCCCGGCGGCGCCCGGGCCGCCGACATGGCGGCCTACGAAACCGCCATCCGGCAGGCCCGCGAGGGCAGCCACGGCCCCGCCCTCGCGCTGTTGCGGCGGCTGGACAGGGGTGGCGCGGGGACCCGGCGATACACCCTGGACCACATCCGCGTCGCCGGATGGGCCGGGCATTCCGGCGAGGCCGCCGAGGCCTGCGAGCGCCTGTCCACGCCCGTGGACCGCTGGCCCGCGGACGTCCTGGGGGCCTGCGCCCGGGCGTATCGCGAGGAAGGCGAGCGGGACCGCGCCCTGGACCTGTACCGGCGCGGCATGGCCCGGTTTCCCGAACGGCCGGAATTCACGGTCGGCGAAGCCATGACCCTGGCCGCCATGGGCATGCCGCAGGCCGCGCTGGACCTGGCCGGGCGGCATCCACAATGGATAGACGCGGCGACACGGCGGCGCCTGGAGGGCGACCGCCTGGCGCAATGGACCCGCATGGCCGAAGCGCCCGGCCGGGGCGAGGCGGAACGCTACCGGATCGCCGACCGGGCGCTGGCCGGATACGCGGAGCTGATCGCCCGCTGGTCCGCCCTGGGCCCCGTGGCCCGCCAGGACGTCCTGCGGCTGCGCCTGGACCGCCTGCAGGCCCTGGCCGCGCGCCGCCGGTACGCGGAGCTCATCGCCGAGTACGAGGCCCTGCGCGGCGCCGGCGTCGAGGTGCCGGCCTACGCCCTGCGCGCCGTGGCCGTCGCCTACCTGGAATCGCGCCGGCCCGAGGAAGCCTTGCGCGCCCTGGACGCGGCGCGGGACGCCGGCGCGGCCGGGGACCCGGTACGCGCCGACCCCCCGTCCCCGGTCCTGACATACGCCCTGTCCGAGAGCGGGCACCCCGCCGAGGCCGAGGCCCAGGCCCGGCGTTCCCTCGAACGGACGCCCGTCTGGATCCAGCTCAGGGGCCAGCCCAGGCGGCAGGCCAACGACGAGCGCGTGGCCGCCGAGCTGGCCGCCCTCTGGGCCCGGCGCGACCTGGGCGACCAGGCGGGCGCGCGAGCGCGCCTCGAGGCCCTGCAGGCGCGCGCGCCCGGCGACACCTCGCTGGGCATCGCCCTGGCCGAGTTCTACCGCGGCCAGGGCGAGCCGCGCCGCGCCGAGTGGCTGCTCAAGCGCATGGAGACCCTGGATCCCCGCGCCCCGGCGCTGGAGGCCGCCCAGGCCCGCGTGGCCCTGGACCTGCAGGAATGGGAGCAGGCCGAGGCGCTGGTCGAGGACCTCCGGACCCGTTTTCCCGAGGAACCCCTCGACCGCTCGCCGGCGCGCGACTGGCGCCTGCACCGGATGTCCGAGCTGCGGATCGAGGCCGATGGGGACCTCTCGTCCAAGACGGGGCCCACCGACGGGCACAGCGTGAGCATCGGCGCCGTGCAGTACTCGCCGCCGCTGGGCGGGCCATGGCGCGCATTCGCCGGCGGCGGGCACGCCCAGGGATCCTTCATCGACGGCCACGGCGAACACCAATGGCTGCTGGCGGGCGCTCAGTCGCGCAGCCGCGGCCTCACCCTGGACCTGGAGGCCTCGATGCACCGCTACGGCCACGGCACCCGCTACGGCGCGGCCTTGCGCGCGGACGCCGACATCGACGACCACTGGAGCCTGGGCGCGGTCCTCGAGCGCTTTTCGCCGGACGTGCCGCTGCGGGCGCTGCACAACGGGATCGACGCCGATCGCGCGGGCGCCCACGTCCAGTGGCACGGCCCGGACGGCGGGGCCTGGCGCCTGGCCGCCTCGGCGATGCGCTTCAGCGACGGCAACCGGCGCTGGACCCTGGCGCTCGATGGCGGGCGGAGGATCTTCGAATCCGCCCGCTGGCGCGGCGAACTGGACCTGGGCGTGGCCGCCTCCCGGAATTCGGAGGAGGACGCCCCCTACTTCAACCCGCGCAGCGACCTGGAGGTCCTGCCGAGCCTGCGGCTGGTGCATACGATCCACCAGCGCTACGAGGCCCGCCTGGAGCAATCCTTCATGCTGGGCGCCGGCGTCTATGCCCAGCAGGGGTACGGATCGGCCGGCATCGCGGTCGCGGGCTACGGATTGCGCTGGAAGGCCTCGGACACCTTCGAGGCCGGCATCCAGGCCAGCGTGAGCAGCCGTCCCTACGACGGCGAGCGGGAAACGGGCTTCCGTGTCCTGCTGGACATGACCCTGCGCTTCTAGGCGGCCGCCATGACGTCTTTCACGCATCCGACGACGCGCCGCCCGGCGGCTTTCCTGCGCGCGGCGGCGCTCGCCGTGCTCATGGCGGTGCTCGCCGGCTGCGCGGCGCGCGGGCCGGTCTTCGTGCCCCCGGCGGACAGGCCGGCCGACGCCGCCTCCAGGCCCTGGCCGCACAATGCCTACCTCGCGCTGGCCTACCACGACGTCGAGGACCGGGACCCGGACCAGCGCTATCTCGCGGTCGAAACGACCCGGCTCGCCGAACAGTTCGAATGGCTGGACGCCAGCGGCTACACCCCGGTCTCGGTCGAGCAGATCCTGCGCGCCCGGGACGGCGGCCCCGCGCTGCCGCCGCGCGCGGTGCTGCTGAGCTTCGACGACGGCTATCGCAGCTTCTACACCAAGGTATTCCCGCTGCTGCGGGCGCGCGGCTGGCCGGCCGTGCTGGCCCCGGTGGGCGTCTGGCTGGACGCCCCGCCGGGCGGCACCGTCGCGTTCGGCGACACGCCCACGGCGCGCGAGCGCTTCCTCACCTGGCCGCAGGTGCGCGAGATGTCCGACTCGGGCCTGGTCGAGATCGCCGCCCACACCTACGCGCTGCACCGGGGCGTGGTCGCCAATCCGCAGGGCAACCTCCAGCCCGCCGCCGCGGCGCGCATCTACGATCCCGCCACGGGACGCTACGAGGACGACGAGGCCCAGAGAACCCGCCTGCGCCAGGACATCGCCCGGATCACCGCGCGCATCCGGCGGGCGACCGGCAAGGCGCCGCGCGTCTGGGTGTGGCCCTATGGCGAAGCCGGCGGCATCGCCCTGGAACTCGTCCGGCAGGCGGGATACCGCATGGCCATGAAGCTGGACTCGGGCCTCGCCACGGTGGAGCGGCCTTTCGACACGCCGCGCCTGCTGGTCGCCAACAATCCCGCCATCGCCGGATTCGCGCGCGCCTGTCTGGACATGGAACGGCGGCCGCGCATGCGGGCCGCCCAGGTGGACCTGGACGCGGTCTACGATCCCGACCCGGCGCAGCTCGAGCGCAACCTGGGCCAGCTCGTCGAGCGCATCGCCAGGCTGCGCATCTCGGCCGTGTTCCTGCAGGCCTTCGCGGACCCGCGGGGCGACGGCCGCATCACCTCGGTCTATTTCCCCAACCACGAGCTGCCCATGCGGGCCGACCTGTTCAATCGGGCCGCGTGGCAGCTCAGGACCCGCGCCGAGGTGCGGGTCTACGCCTGGATGCCCGTCCTCGGCCTGGACCTGCCCGGCCATCCCGCGCCGGTCCAGGCCTGGACCCCGCCGGGCCGCGAGCCGGCGGCCGCGCACGGGCCGTGGCGCCTCTCGCCCTTCGATCCCGAGACCGCCCGCCGCGTGGGCGTGCTCTACGAGGACCTGGCGCGCGCCGCCATCTTCGATGGGATCCTGTTCCACGACGACGCGACGCTCTCGGACTTCGAGGATGCGGGGCCCGCCGCGCTCGCGGCCTATCGCGAGGCCGGCCTGCCCGCGGACATCGGCGCCCTGCGGGCCTCGCCCGAGCTGATGCGGCGGTGGACGCGCCTCAAGAGCCGCAGGCTCGTCGCGCTCACCGGCGAGCTGACGGCCCGCGTGCGGGCCATACGGGGCCCGCAGATCACGACCGCGCGCAATATCTTCGCCGGCCCCGTCCTGGATCCGGACCAGGAGGCCTGGTTCGCGCAGAACCTGGATGATTTCCTGGCGGCCTACGACTGGGTGGCGCCCATGGCGATGCCGCGCATGGAAGGCGTGCCCGCCACGCGCGAGACGGCCTGGCTGGACCGGCTGGTGGACGCGGTCGCGGCCCGGCCCTCGGGCCTGGACAGGACCGTGTTCGAAGTGCAGACCCTGGACTGGACGGCGCCGGGAGGCGCCCGGCCCGTGCCGTCGGCGACCGTCGCGCGCTGGATGCGGGAGCTGCAGGCGCGCGGCGCGCGGAATCTGGCCTATTACCCCGACGATTTCATCGCGGGCCTGCCCGCGCCCGACGCGCTGCGCCCGGCGATCTCGAATGCCTGGTACCCCTACCCATGATGCAGCGACCCATATGCAGCGACTCATCGCCCTCCTGATCCTGATCCTCATGCTCGGCGCGCCGCTCGGGGTCGCCCTCGTGCTGACCAGCGCCTTCCTGCTGCGATTCGTGTTTTTTTATCCCCTGCTCATGTCGGGGATCTGGATGGCCGGCGGCCTGCTGTTCTGGCTGCGGTGGGAGCGCCGCTGGAGCTGGCGCCCCGCGCCGCCCCCGATCCCCCGGGACGCGCCGCTGGTGTCGATCCTGGTGCCCTGCCACAACGAGGCGCCGCACGTCGAGGAAACCATCGCCGCCGCGCTGGCCCAGACATATCCGAGGCTGGAGGTCGTCGCCATCGACGACGGCTCCACCGACGCCACCCTGGCCAGGCTGCGGGACATCGGGCGCCGTCAGCCGGCCCTGCGCATCATCCACCTGGCGCAGAACCAGGGCAAGGCCATGGCGCTGCGGATGGGGGCCATGGCGGCCAACAGCGACACGCTGGTCTGCATCGACGGCGACGCGCTGCTGGACCCCGACGCGGTGGCCTACCTGTGCGCGCCCCTGTTCAGCCACCCCCGCGTGGGCGCGGTCACCGGCAATCCCAGGATCCGGACGCGCTCGACCCTGATCGGAAAGGTCCAGGTCGGCGAGTTCTCGTCGATCGTGGGGCTGATCAAGCGCAGCCAGCGGATCTACGGCCAGGTGTTCACCGTGTCGGGCGTGTGCGCCGCCTTTCGCCGGCAGGCGCTGGACGAGGTGGGCTACTGGAGCCTGGACATGATCACCGAGGACATCGACATCAGTTGGCTGCTGCAGCGGGCCGACTGGTCGATCTTCTACGAGCCGCGCGCCCTGTGCTGGATCCTGATGCCCGAGACCCTCAAGGGGCTGTGGAAGCAGCGCCTGCGCTGGGCCCGGGGCGGCGCCGAGGTGCTGCTCAAGAACCTCGACGTCCTGCGCCGGCCGCGCCAGTGGCGGCTGTGGCTGCTCATGCTGGAATTCTGCCTGTCCAGCGGATGGGCCTTCGCGCTGGCGCTGTCGCTGGCGCTCTGGGTCCTGACTCCCTGGGCCGGACTGCCGCCCGCCATGGAGGTCGAGGCCTTCATGCCGCCGTCCTCCGCGGGCCTGACCCTGGCCTGGGCCTGCCTGCTGCAGTTCCTGGTCAGCATCCTGATCGAGAGGCGCTACGAGCCCCACCTGGCGCGTTCGCTGTTCTGGATCATCTGGTATCCGTTCGCCTTCTGGGCGATCAATTTCCTCACCACCCTGTGCAGCTTTCCGACCGTGATGCTGCGCATCCGGCGCGCCCGCGCCCGTTGGACCAGCCCCGACAGGGGCATACGGGAGATCCAGCCATGAGTCCCATCGTCGTCACCCGCCGCCGCACCCTGCCCCTGCTCCTGGACGGCGCCGTCACCTGCGCCGCCTGGGCCGTGCTCGCCGGCCTGTGCCTGTCCGAATGGCAGGCGATCCAGCCGCTCGCGCCGGCCCAGGCGGCGTCCGACCCGCTGGCGGTGCTGGAGCCCGTCCTCCAGACCCTGCTGGCCTACCTGCTCGCCGGCAGTTTCGATGCGCTGCTGATGACGCTGTGGCTGCGCTACCGCCAGTCGCGCGCGCGGCCGCGCCGCGCCGGTGCCGCGCCCTGCGACGCCGCGCGGCTCGCCGCGCGCTTCCACGTCTCGGGCAGCCAGGTCCGCGCCGTGCAGGGCAGCCGCATGGCCATCATCCATCATGCCGATGGCGGCGGCATCAGCGGCATCGTGCTGGAGCCCGATCCGCTGGAGGCCGCGCCGGCAGCGGCGGCCGTCCACGCCGGCCCGCGCGGGATCCGGCCGCCGGCCGTACTAGGCCATCCAGCCGATATCCGCCCGTTCCGCCTTACCCATGAGGCTGACAAGGCTTAATCCGTCTGCCGCATGTTTGCCCGCGGACGCGCGCCTACCATGGAAACAGGGAAGAAAATCCGCCCGGATCCGCGCCGGACATCGTCCGAGACCCGCGGCCCAGGCGCAGACACCGGAAATACCGGAGAGGAGAAGCGCATGCGGCACCTCGATTCGCCGGCCCTGCTGGCTCCGATATTCGTGCTGCTCGCGGCCGGCGCCCACGCCCAGGACGAGAAGCCCCTGGCCAACGGGGGCAAGCTGCCGCAGACCCACCTCGAAGCGGCCGAGCGCTCGACCGAAAAGCTCTTCGACCAGTTGCTGGGCGGCATCGTGACCAATCGCAGCATCACGGTGCTGGGCAACGACTTCTACCAGGAATTCTCATCCTACTGGCGCGACAAGGACGTCAGCAGCCGGGTGTCCCTGGCGGTCCACGAACGTCCCACGGCCCGCTTCGGCAGCGAGATCTGGATCGATTTCGGCCAGCGCCGCGTCTTTCATATTTTCCTGCCGCCGGCCCGATCGGCGACCCGCAGCATCGGCAGGCAGGCCGCCGAGATCGTGTATCGCAGGATCGCCGACATCGAGGCCGAACGCCTGCTGTCCGTCAGTCCCGACCTCGGTCGGGAAGAAATGTGAACACCCGCAAGCCAAAAGGAGAATGACCATGAGGATGACATCGAACATGCTGCGCGCCGCGATCGTGGCGGCTTGCGCGGCGCTGGCCGGCCCGGCCGGCGCGACGGAGCTGGTGTACTACCCCCTGAACCCGTCCTTCGGCGGCAGCCCGCTGAACGGCGCGGTCCTGCTCAATTCGGCCATCGCGACCAACCGCCACACCGACCCGGATGCCGACCTGGACGGCACCGGCATCGAGAGCAAGACGCCCTTGCAGAGCTTCAACGAGACGCTGGAGCGCTCCATCCTCAGCCGCCTGGCCGCCTCGGTCAGCTCCCAGGTCCTGGGGGACGATGGCAAGTTCCATCCGGGGACGATCCAGACGGACAGCTTCACGATCACCGTCACCGACATCGGCAACGGGCTGCTCAAGATCACCACGATCGACAGGATCACCGGCGCCATCACCGAATTCCAGGTGAACTCATGAGGCCGTGGCCCGCACGCCGTCCCGGCAGGCTGGCCGCGACCCTGGCCCTGAGCGCCGTCCTGGCCGCCTGCGCGGCGCCCAACCAGCCGGTCGGCCTGGCCACGCCCGCGCATCCGACCCCGGCCACCCCGTCGACCCGCGACCTGCTGAAGCTGCCGCCGCCCAAGGGGCCCGTCTACGTGGCCGTCTACGGCTTTCGCGACAAGACCGGCCAGTACAAGCCCTCGCCCGACAGCTCGTTCTCGACCTCGGTCACCCAGGGCGCGGCCTCGATGCTGATCAAGGCCCTCAAGGACAGCGGCTGGTTCGTGCCCGTGGAGCGCGAGAGCCTGCAGGAGCTGCTCACCGAGCGGCGCATCGTGCGCGCGCTGGACGGCTCGCAGCCCGGCAATTCGTCCCCCATCCAGATCCCGTCCCTGATCCCCGCATCGATCCTGATCGACGGCGGCATCATCGCCTATGAAAGCAATGTGCGCACCGGCGGGCTGGGGGCGCGATTCCTCGGGGTGGGCCTGTCGACCCAGTACCGGATGGACCAGGTCACCGTGAGCCTGCGCAGCATCGACACCCGCACGGGCAGGGTGCTGCAGACGGTGGCCACCACCAAGACCATCTTTTCCTACGAGGTCCGGCCCAGCGTCTACAAGTTCGTGAACTTCAAGGACCTGCTCGAGATCGAGGGCGGCGTCACCAGCAACGAGCCCACGCAGCTCTGTGTCAAGGAAGCCATCGAGGCCGCCGTCCTGTACCTGACGGTGCGGGGCATCAAGGACCACAACTGGATGCTGAACAAGGAATCGGACATGGCCTCGCCCATCATCCAGAAATACATGGACGACGGCGAGCAGAGCACTCTCCTGTCGCTCGGCCCCGAGCCGGCCGACAGCGTCCCCGAAGCCCGAACCCTGCCCCCGGCGCACTGAGGGCGGCATCCGCCCGGACGCGCGGGGCCCGCGTCCGGACGGTCCACAGACAAGGCCCCGCAACCAGTATCAGGAGAAGCATGATGTCCAGCAAACTTTCAGCAGCGGCCCTAGGCGTCGCCCTCGCCTACGGCGGCATGTCCGCCGCCATGGCGTACGACACGGCGACCGTCGGCCAGACCGGCAGTTTCAACGATGCCGTGGTCCTGCAGGCCGACAACGATGGCGCGTCCGCGTCCATCACCAGTTCGGGCGACGGCAACGACGCCTACATCAACCAGCGGTACGCCACGAACACCGGCGCCACGATCACGACCTTCGGCAACTACAACGACTCCGTCGTCGTCCAGCAAGGCGTCGTCAACGCGCATGCGACCATCTACCAGGCCTCCAGCCACGATGATGCGACCATCGACCAGACCGGTGGCTGGAGCTGGCACCATGGCTACCAGCAGGGCCAGAACCTCACCGCCACGATCAACCAGAACGGCGGCTGGGGCGGCAACACCGCCTGGGTGACGCAGGACGGCCGCAACGCCACGGCCACCATCAACCAGTACGGCCGGCAGAACGACGCGGGCATCATCCAGTCCGGCCAGGGCGGCGCCTGGGATACGGCCAGCATCACGCAAACCGGCACCCGCAACGACGGCTACATCAACCAGGACGGCAAGGACCTGTACGCGGCCATCACGCAGAACGGCTACGGCAACGAAGCCGTGGTCCTGCAGCAGGGCAACGGCTATTCGGCCACCGTGACGCAGACCGGCTTCATGAACAACGCCTACGTCAATCAGCATTGAAAGACGGGCCTCTCCCCGGCGTGCGATTCATTCTCATTCGCCCCGGGGAGGGGATTTGGAATAGAATTCTTGACGCATCGCTCTATCCGCCCCCACAGGAGGGACCGCCATGGATACGGATGCCCATTTGCGAGCGTGGCTCGAAACCTTCGACGGCTCCCAGCCAGCCGTCATCGTTCCCCACATCCAGACCGAGCACGACGCCACCCTGCGCTACCGGATCACCGCGCGCCGCGAGGGGCTGGGCGGCAAGACCGTCATCGGCCAGGGCGGCACCGTCGAATTGGCGGCGGGCGTGCCCACCGCGCTGGGCCAGGTATCGCTCAGCTACGGCCCCGGGGATTCCTGCGGCATCGACATCACCGTCTACGGGACGGGTGCGTTCAGCAGGGCCTTCCACTTCGAGTGTCCCAATCCCCGCCCTCCGGCGAATCATCGGAAATGACATGGACGATCCAATAAATCACGAACGTCCTGCCGCAAGTCCACGGGCCCATGCGCCCGCGTCCGTGCCCCTTCGCGCCTCGATAAACGGAAAAGAACGACATGCGAACCATCCTGCTCATCGAACCCTTGCCCCTGATCCGCCATAGCCTCTGCGCCATTCTGTCCGAGGGCCAGACCGGCTATCGGATCCTCGGGACGGACATCCCGGACCCCGCCCAGGGCGCCCTCCATCCAGAGGCCATCGACCTGGCCATCATCTCGGCGGGCGTCACCCAGCATCGGATGGATCTCATCGACTGGATCCAGCGGAACCACCAGCCTCCCGCCATCCTGATGATCGTCGACTGCCAGAATCCGCCGGCCCTCGAAACGCTGCCGCTGACGGTGACCTGCGTGTCGAACGAGATCACCCCCGAAGTCCTGCGGGCGCTGGTGAACCTGCTGCTGGTGGGCGGCACCTACAGCCTGCTGCACCCGCGGTTTCGCAAGCCGGCCGCGGACGACGCGCCCAAGGAGACCCGGCACGCCCCCGACCGCAGCGAGGAATCCGAGCTCCTGGGCCTGACGCCGCGGCAGTACGAGGTCCTGGTGCTGCTATCCAAGGGATATCCCATCAAGACCGTGGGGCGGACCATGAACATCTCGGCAGCCACCGCCAAGGCGCACGCCGAGGCCCTGTACCAGCGGCTGGACGTCAACAGCCGGAACGCCGCGGTCTACAAGGCGATCTCGCGCGGGGCGACGCTGGGGTGGACCATGGCCAAGGTCCGCTCCATGGCGAACCATGAGGCGCCAGGCCGGGACGCGGCCATGGGGCCATGGGGCCTCGCCTCCCGCGCCACACGCGCCGCGCGGGCCGGCAATTCGGACGGGGGCGACGACGCCTCGCCGCGGTCCGGGCCGCAGCATCGGACCCGGCACGAAGCGGCGTAGCGCCATCCGGCGGATCTCTTTGCCATCCGACCGGCCTCTTTGTCATCCGGCGGGTCTCTTTGGCACGCGCGCGCGGATGCCCGGCGACGCGGCCTCGCGTGGAAGGGCCGCTCAGGCCGCCGCCCGCAGCATCCTGCCCGGACGGGCGCGCAGCAGCAGGAAAATCACGATCACGGCATTGAGGCCGTTCCAGGCGATGCCATTGGCGAACGCCGCCTGGTACGACAGCGACCAGTCGTAGATGGCGCCCGACATCCAGCCGCCCAGCGCCATGCCCAGCAGCGATGCCATCAGCACCACGCCCACGCGCGCGCCGGTGCCTTCCCGGGGAAAGTATTCGCGCACGATCACCGCATAGGCGGGAACGATGCCGCCCTGGAACAGGCCGAACAGCGCCGACACCACGTACAGCGAGAGCAGGCCCTGGTTGAACAGGTACAGCCACAGCGCCAGCCCCTGCAGCAGCGAGCCCAGCAGCAGCGTGCGCAGCCCCCCGATGCGATCCGACAGCCACCCCGACGCCAGCCGGCTGATGATCCCCATCCCCAGCATCAGCGACAGCATGTTGGCGCCGCTGGCCGCGCCGTAGCCGAGGTCGCTGCAATAGGCCACGATCTGCACCTGGGGCATGGCCATCGCCACGCAGCAGGCCACCGAGGCGATGCTCAGCAGCGCCAGCAGCGCGTGCGGCGACAGCCCGAGCGGGCGTTCCGTGCCGGAGCCGCCGCGCGGCGAGGCCGGGGCGGCCGATGCGGCGCGGGCCGCCGGGCTTGCCGAGGCTGCCGGCCTCGTCGAACCTGCCGGGCCCGCGTGAGTTGCCGAGCCTGCCGGCGTGGCGGCCCGGGCCGGGTCCGGCAGGGGCAATTCCGTGGACGGGGCGCGGCGCCGCAGGCACACCGCCAGCGGCAGCAAGGTGGCCACGCAGAACAGCCCGATGCCGATGTAGGTGGGCCGCCAGCCGGCCTCGCCCACGAAATGCTGCATCACCGGCGGCCAGACCACGCCGGCCAGGTAGTTGCCGCTCATGCAGACCGCCACCGCGATGCCGCGGCGGCGCGTGAACCAGAGCGAGGCGTCGGCCACCAGCGGCGCGAACGTGGCCGAGGACCCGAGCAGGCCGATGAACACCCCGTGCATCAGGTTGAAGGCGCCGATGCTCTCGGCCGTCCCGGCCAGGAAGAAGCCCAGGCCCAGCGACAGGGCGCTCACCACCAGCGGCACGAAGACCCCGAAACGATCCGACAGCCGGCCCATCAGGATGCCCCCGATGCCGAACCCGAGCATGGTCATGGCGTAGGGCAGCGAGGCGCCCGAGCGGTCCACCCCGAAATCCGCCTGGATCGACGGCAGCACCACGCTGGCCGCATACATGCCGGCGTTGCCGATCGTGACCGCCGCCAGCGTGATCATCAGCCGGGTCCAGGCATATGCCGATTCGATACCCTGATCGGGCCGGTTGGAGCGATGGAGGGAAAGAGTCATGGCATGCGCAGGCGGGAGGGGGCGGCGGCCCGATGGACGCGAAACACAGCATTGTGGCTCGCGCATCCCCAAAGCGCAATCCGGCGGGCCGCGGCCGGAGGGGCCGGCGTCAGTATTCGTCGTGCAGGCGGACCCAGCCCATGACGCCGCCGGCCTCGTTGCGGCCCTTGGGCGCGAGGTCGAGCCAGTTGAAGGCCCCCATCAGCAGCTCGGTGCCCCGGTGATAGGTCGAATAGCTGTGGAAGACATCGCCCGCCCCGTCCTTGGCAAAGATGCTGACGCCGAACATGTCCGGGGTCTTGCGAATGGCCGTCAGGCCGTAATTGTAGGCCGCGCGTCCGGCGGCGCGGTCTTCCTCGGTGAACGACACGCCGAAATCGTAGTTGAAGTCGCCATCGCCGGAGGAAACCCAGGTGAAGGTCCAGCCCATCCGCTTCTTCGCCGCTTCGATCTGCCGGACCGGCGCGCGGGACACCGCGGCGAACGCCAGGTCCGCATGCTCGAAATGCCGGCGGGCGGCATCGACGTGATCCATGGTGTACGAGCAGCCCGGACACAGATGGTCCGAGCCCGGCGTCAGCATGAAGTGATAGACCGCGAGTTGGCTGCGGCCGCCGAACAGCTCGCCGAGCGAGCATTCGCCCCCAGGTCCCTGAAAGACATAGGGCTTCTCGACCCGTTCCCAGGGCAGGTTCCGGCGCTCCGCGCGGAGCGCGTCGAGCGCGTGGGTCATGGCGCGCTCCTTGGCGAAAAGCGCCTTGCGGGCCGCCAGCCAGTCTTCATGGGAAACGATGGGATGGTTCATTGCGTTCTCCTTCGATCATCGGTCGAAAGTCCGCCCAAAGCGGGAAGCCAGCCTCAGCCAGGGCGGCAGGTGGATGAGGCTCATCAACAGGTACATCGCGGCCATGCCGCCAAGCGGCGAATGGCCGGGAACCGGTGCGCACAGCGGCGCCGTGGAGGCATCGCCGGCGGCAAGCAGCGCCATGAACGCGAAGACGGGCGCTGCCGCGTAGGCGAGACCCCCGGCGGCAATGCGCACCCGCCGGCTCCATCGGCGCCGCGTGCTCGCGGCCGGGGACGTTGTCATTTCGCAGCTCCCGATCTATGGTTGGTTCCAGGCCCCGCGGGGCCGTATAGAAATGGTAAGTCGACGCAGATGCCTGGCGAGAGTGACAAATATGGCGGGATTCCGATGGACCCGCTGATCGCATCCGCGGCCCGGGCGCTGGCGGCGGGCGATCCGCTGGCCGCCTTGAAGCGGGTCGCGCTGCGCGGCGATCCGCCTGCGCTCGCGCTGCGCGGCATCGCCATGGCGCAACTCGGCGAGCTGCCGCGCGCGCGGGCGTTGCTGCGCGGCGCGGCGCGCGCCTTCGGGCCCAAGGACGCGGCGGCCCGGGCGCGATGCGCCGTCGCCGAGGCCGAGATCGCGCTCGTGTCGCGCGAGCTCGGCGGACTCGCGCAGACGCTGGACGCGGCGCGCACGGTGCTCGCAGCCCACGGCGACCGCGTGAATGCCGCCCATGCCGGCTATCTGGAGGCCCGGCGGCTCCTTCTGGTCGGGCGCCTGGAGGAATCCGAACGGACCCTGGGCACGCTCGATGCCGACGCCTTGCCGCCGGCGTCGAGGGCCGGCTATTGGCTGGTCGCGGCCGGCATCGCGATGCGGCGCATCCAGGCGAGGCCCGCGCGCGCAGCGCTCGAAAAGGCCGGCACGGCCGCTCGCGCGGCGGGGATCCCGGCGCTCGCGGCCGAGGTCGGCCAGGCCGTGCGCCTGTTCGCGGCGCCCGCGGCGCGCCTGCTCACGCGCGGAGGCGAACGAACGCTGGATCTCGCGGCGGTCGAGGCCCTCTGGCCTCGGAGGCCCTCGTCGTCGACGCCTGCCGCGGCATGGTGCATGCCGGAAGGGTGAGCATCGCGCTCGGCGGCCGTCCGGTGATCTTCATGCTCGTTCGCATGCTCGCCGAGGCGTGGCCCGGGGACGTCGCGCGCGAGGCGCTGATCGCGCGCGCATTCCGGATGCGGCGCATGGACGAATCGCATCGCGCGCGCCTGCGCGTGGAGATCGGGCGGCTGCGCAGGATGATCCAGCCGCTGGCCCGCTTGACGGCGACGAGGCGAGGCTATCGGCTGGAGCCGCGCGGCTCGCGGTCCGTCGCCCTGCTCGCGCCGCCGGCCGATGGCGACCACGCCGGCGTCCTGGCCCTGCTCGCCGACGGCGAGGCATGGTCCAGTTCGGCGCTGGCCCTGGCGCTGGGCATCGGCACCCGCAGCGTCCAGCGCGCGCTCGAAGCCTTGTCACGGGCCGGCAAGGTCGAATCCTGCGGCCGCGGCCGGGCATGCCGCTGGATGGCGCGCGGCGTGCCGGGCTTCCCGACGAGCCTGCTGCTTCCGGCCCTGCCGGCGCCGACGTAGAATGAAGCCATGAAACGGACGCGAGCCGAGATCCTCCGGGAATATGGCCCCTTTCCCGAAGCCGACGGCATCCATGGGGTCAGCTTCGACGGCCACAGGGTCTGGTTCGCGACCAGCGGCAGGCTGAACGCCCTGGACCCCGACAGCGGGGACCTCGTACGGACGCTCGAGGTCGCGGCGGATGCCGGCACGGCCTTCGACGGCAGGCACCTGTTCCAGATCGCGAACGCCTCCATCCTCAAGATCGACCCCCGTACCGGCGAGGTGCTGGCCACGATCCCGGCGCCCGGGCACGGCGACGACTCGGGGCTGGCCTGGGCGGAAGGCTCGCTTTGGGTCGGCCAGCATCGGGGCCGCAGGATCTGCCAGGTCGATCCGGACAGCGGGGCGGTGCTTCGCATCATCGAGTCCGACCGCTTCGTCACGGGCGTCTCCTGGGCCGGCGGCGAGCTCTGGCACGCCACCTGGCAGGACGAGGCGAGCGACATCCGGCGCATCGACCCCGGGACGGGCGAGGTGATCGAATGCCTGGAAATGCCAAGGGGAACCGGCGTCTCGGGGCTCGAGTCGGATCGGGGCGACCGGTTTTTCTGCGGCGGCGGAAGCAGCGGGACGCTGAGGGCCGTCCGCCGGACCACGCGCGGCCAGCCCGGCAATGGCGAATCGCGGAAAATGGCGAAACGTGGCCCATGACCGCAGTCTGCTAGACTAGTTGCTTTCCGCCGGCCCATGGATGCGTCCGGCCCGGGAAACCAAACAGCCCATGCATGAATTCGCAAAATCTCGTCGTGTGCCGAAGTGAAATCGACCGATAACAAGCAGCCCGACATGCGCCAGCGGATCAAGTCGCTCGCGGCCAATCTGCTGATCAAGCATGGCTACCGCGGCGTGAGCTTCGGCGACATCGCCGACGCACTGTCCACCACGCGCGCCAATATCCACTACCACTTCGGCAACAAGAACTCGCTCGTCGAAGAAGTCATGGACGAATACGTGGCGACCACCCTGGCGCGGTTCCGGTCGATCTGGACGGACACGGGCGCTTCGCTGGACCACAAGCTGGAGGCGACCATCGCCTTCAACCGCCAGCGCTACGACGAGTTCAACGTGGGCGGCGACCATGGCCTGTCATGGAGCCTGGTGGCGCGGATGCGCGCGGACAGCGACGCGCTGAGTCCGCGCAGCGTCGCCGCGGTGCAGGGCTTCGCCTCCGAGATGACGAACATCATCAGGGCCGGCATCTCCAACGCCGTCGACCGGCGCGAGCTGTCGCCGGACACGCCGATCGAGGACGTCGTCGCCCTTCTGGTCAACATCATCAACAGCGCGGGGCTGGTCACGCAGGACGCGGCGCGCTTCGATCAACTGGAACTGATCTATCGGGCCTTCCTGAGAACGATCCTCGCCGCCTACGGCAGCGGGGGCGCGCACTCGGCGCCCGGGCCGGCCAGCCGCGCGCGCGCGGCGGCCCGGCTCAGGCCGTAGCGGTATACACCGTCTCGGGCGTGAGCCCCGCCTCGTCGAGCCAGGCGCGAAGCCGCTCGAGATCGCCGATCGCCTTCAAGGGCGGGCGCACCCGGGCCCCGGGCAGGCGGCCAAGCATCACCAGGGCCTCTTTCATGCGCGCCTGCCAGTCGATGTAGGGCTGCGCATAGAAGGCCTGTACCGCCGCGTAGACGCGCGCGCCCACGGCGGCGGCGCGCGCCGCGTCGCCCGCCTGACAGGCCTCGAACAAGGCAACCTGCAGGTCGGCGATGACACTGCCGGCCCCCGAGATGATGCCGCGGACCCCCATCGCGAGCGAGCCCATGAGCCATGAGGAGTGGGTGGTCAGGACGCTGACGGGCCGGGGCAGCGCGTGCAGGGTGCGGATCTGCGTCTCGTGCAGGGCCGGCTCGGAGCACAGGTCCTTGATGGCGACGATCGTCGGGACGCTCTCGCATGCCTCGACCAGGGTATCGAGCGACAATTGCAGCCCCGTCCACTTCGGGAACTGGAACAGCACGATCGGCAGGCCCGTCGCATCGCCCAGTTCCTTGTAGTAGTCCAGGAACAGTTCGGGGCGGTCCTCGCCCCGGAACATCAGCACGTTGGGCGGGAAGGCCAGCAGGCATTTGGCGCCGCCCCGCTCGGCCATGCGGGCCAGGCGCCTGGCCTGCAAGGTGCTCTCGGTATAGACCCCGCAGATGACCGGCGTGCGGTCCCCCACGGCGTCCAGGGTCAGGTCCAGCGCCCGCTTTTGCTCATCGAAGGACAGCGCATGGACCTCGGCGGCGTGTCCGTTGATGGTCAGCGCGGTGACGCCCCGGATGCCGCTCAGGTCCCGCACATGCCGCTGGTAGGAGGCCTCGTCGATCGAGAAATCATCCCTGAAAGGCATCAGGACGGCGGGGATGACGCCGTGTGGCGTATAGGGTTGCGGGTTCTTCAATTCCAGCTCCGGTAAAGTGATCGGCGACGGGCACGGCTGGCTGACGCTAGCCTTGCGCCTCGTCGTCGAGGCGGATGCCTTTCAAGAGCGCATCCGCGTCCGCGTCGAACAAATACAGCATTTCGGGCTCGCAGGACAGGGTCACCGTGTCCCCCATGGAAACCTGGCGCCCCGGCGCGATCTGCGCCGTCAGCGTCGTGGCGCCGACGCCGACCTGGATCAGGGTCACCGCCCCCAGCGGTTCGACCACCTCGACGGTTCCGGTCAGCCGGCTGGCGGCATTCCCGTCGCGGGCCAGGTGCAGGTGCTCGGGCCGTATGCCGACGCAGACGCCCGGGCGGCTGCTCGCCGCCTGGACGCCCGCCTCATCGAGCGCCAGGGAGAACCCCTGCCCCACGGCACGGCCCGCCTCGAGCCTCGCCTGGAGGAAATTCATCGACGGCGTCCCGATGAAGCCGGCGACGAAGCGGTTGGCGGGCTGCTGGTACAGCTCGTTGGGCGCGCCGATCTGCTGCACGACGCCATCGCGCATCACCACGACCCGCTGTCCCATGGTCATGGCCTCGGTCTGGTCATGCGTCACGTAGAAGGTCGTCACCCCGAGGCTGCGATGCAGCTTGATGATCTCCGCGCGCATGCCCACCCGCAGCTTTGCATCCAGGTTGGAGAGCGGCTCGTCCATCAGGAACACCTGCGGCTGGCGCACGATCGCGCGCCCCAGCGCCACGCGCTGGCGCTGGCCGCCCGAGAGCTCGCGCGGCTTGCGGTCGAGCAGCTTTTCGATCTCCAGTATCCTGGCGACGCTCTCCACCCGTTCCTTGATGGCCTCTTTCTCGAACTTCTTGAGCTTGAGCGAGAATCCCATGTTCTCGCTCACGGTCATGTGCGGATAGAGCGCATAGTTCTGAAACACCATCGCAATGTCGCGATCCCTCGGCGGCACTCCGTTGACGTTCACGCCGCCGATGAGGATGTCGCCCTCGGTGTGGTCCTCCAGACCCGCGATCATGCGCATCGTCGTCGTCTTGCCGCAGCCGGAAGGCCCCACCAGGACGACGAATTCGCCATCCGCGGTCACCAGGTTGAAATCAACGACGGCCGGCGCTTGCCCCCCCGGATAGCGCTTGCCCACGTGCCTGAGTTCTACGATCGCCATAATTCCTCACGGAAAACTGAATGAATCGGCGCCCGCCGCCCCGGCGGCGGACCCCCATGGATGTCGCCCGGGCAAACGCCCCGGGGCTCGAAGCGGCCGCATGCCCTCATCCCTTGATGGCGCCGGCGGTGGCGCCCGCCAGCACGTATTTCTGCGCGACGAGCGATATGAGGACCACGGGCAGGATGATCAGGATGCCGGCCGCGGCCATTTCACCCCAGAAGATGTTGCCGTTCGCGATGAAGCCGATGATCATGACCGGGAGCGTCTGCGTGCTCTGCGAGGTCAGCACCAGCGGATAGAGGAAATCATTCCAGACCTGGACGAAATTGAAGATGACGGTCGCGAACAGCCCCGCGCTCGCCAGCGGCAGCGTGATGCGCACCATCGCGCCCAGACGGTTCATGCCGTCCATCATGGCGCTTTCCTCCAGCGAGGCCGGTATCTGGCGGATGAACCCCGTCATCATCCAGACCACGAACGGCACCTGGAATGTGCTCTCGGCGATGATGACGCCGATGTAGGTGTCGTTCAGGCCGACCATGGAAAATATGTGGTACAGCGGCAGGACCATCGAGACCGCCGGGACCATCCGGATCAGCAGGTACAGGCCCAGCAGGTAGTGCTCGCCCCTTATCGTGAAGCGCGCGAATCCGAAGGCGGCAATGGTCCCCAGTATCGTCGACAGCCCCGTGGCGCCGACGGCGATGATCGTGCTGTTGACGAAACCCCTGCCGATGCCGCTCACGCTGCCGCCCTGGAAGGACGATACGATCTCGCCGCCCATGCCGAGCACGTTGCGGTAATGATCCAGCGTGGGCGAAAAGAGCCAGGCGGGCGGAATCTGGAAGGTCTCGTTCGTGCTCTTGAGCGAGGTCAGGAAAAACCAGACCAGCGGCAGCAGCGTCATGCCCACGATGGACCACAGCACGATGTGCACCAGGATATGTCGATGTCGTAGCATATGTCGCTCAATAGAATCCATTGTCAAGGATGGCCCGCGGCATGCCGGGCCGTCAGCTCACATCGTTGCGCAACAGAGAGCGCACCATGGGGATCGCCGTGGCCATCGCGATGGCGATCAGGATCCACGACATGGCGGCGCTGTGGCCGTAATCGAAGCGCACGAAGCCGTTCACGTAGACCAGGTAGCTGAGCGTCTCGGTGGAGCTGCCCGGACCGCCATTGGTCATGACGAAGATGACGTCGAAGACCTTGAGCGAGGTCAGTGTCCTGGTCAGTGCGATCACCAGCAGCACGGGCTTGATCAGGGGCAGGATGATCCAGCGGATGGTCTGGAGCTTGGAGGCGCCATCCATGGCCCCCGCATCGAGCACGTCCGTGGGCATGGATTCCAGGGCGGCCACCGCCGAGATGATCACGAAGGGCGTCCACTGCCACAGGTCGACGCCGATCAGGGCCCAGAGGGCGACGTGGCGGTCGCTCAGCCAGGGGATCGGCGGCACGCCGGCCAGGCCGATCAGGTAGTTGAAGATGCCGTGATGCTGGTCGAGGATCAGCAGATACATCAGGCCGATGATGACCGGCGGCAGGCTGAACGGAATGATGAGCAGCAGCCTGGCGAACTTGCGGCCCCTGTTGATGCGTATCAGCAAGAGGGCGATCGCGGTCCCGAGCAGCATCTCGAGGGCGACGGTCATGCCGGTGTAGACCGCCGTGATCTTGATGGAATTCCAGAAGGCGGGATTGCCCAGGATATCGAGGTAATTGTCGATCCCGTTGAAATGGGGGGCGCGGACCGAGGTGGCCTGGTTGAATCTCAGGCTCGTCCACAGGGAATACAGCAGCGGCGCCACCGTGCTTGCGAGAATGTACAGAAGGCCCGGCAGGACCAGCATGTACGGGAACAATGTCCGGCGCAAAGGCGGCCTGCGTGTGCTTCGATCGATGTCTGCTGTGCTGCTCATCTGGGATCCACCGCCATTCGATCTCATCGAGAGTGATTGTTCGGAAGCCGGGCCGGCGGTCCGCCCGCCCGGCAAGGCCGGTCGGGCGCGGGCCGCCGGCGCCCGCTCATTGGGCGGTCAGGGCCGTGGCCTGTTCGGCCATCCGCTTGACGGCCTCGTCCACCGTCAAGGCGCCCGTCGCCGCCTGCGCGAGGATGGTCTCGAGCGAGTCCGACACGGCCGGCCAGGTCACCAACCTCGGCCGGGAAACCGCGACCTCCGCCGCCGCGGCCTGCGCGGGGAACCACGGATACTTGGCGCTGAGCGCCTTGTCCGCCAGCAGGTCGGTCCGGGACGGCGTGCCGCCCCGCTCGGCCATCCCACGCGCCATGACCGGCCCGGTCGCCCACTTGATGAACTCGTAGGCTTCCTTCTTGCTCTTGGAGACCTTCGGCATGCTCAGGCCCCAGCCGCCGACGATCGCGATGGGCCGCTTGGCAACCGGGGCGAGCGCGAAGCCGATGGTATCGGCGACCTTGGAACCCTTGGGGTCGAACATGAAAGGCGCCGCATCGGTCCACTGGATGCCCATGGCCACGTTGCCTTGCGCCAGCGCGGTCGTCAGGCGCTCATAAGCCCAGTTGGTGACGGCCGGCGGGGCATAGGGCTTGAGGCCCAGCCAGTACTTGAGGCTCGCGCGGGCCTCGTCGCTGTCGAGAATGACCTTTCCATTCGAATCGAAGATGTCCCCGCCGAAGGTCAGCAGCCACTGGTAATAGTCGGTCATGAGGTTGTGGCTCTTCTGCATCATCAGCCCCGTGCCATAGGTGGCCGGCGGCGTGTTCAATTTCTTGGCGTACTCCAGGTAATCCTCCGCCGTCCGGGGCGGGCCGTCGAATCCCGCCGCCTTGACCAGGTCCTTGCGGTAGAAGGTCACGTTGGTGGCCGCCTGCCACGGCAGGCCCAGTTGCGCGTCATTCCACCGATAGTAGTTCAAGAGCGAGCCCGCGACGGTATCCAGCTTGTAGGAAGCGGGGGTGGCGTTCTGGTCCTGCAGGTACGGCCGCAGGTCCTCCAGCACGTTCTTGACGCCATAGAAGGGAATGGATTCGCCGCGGATGCTGATCACGTCGAACGAGGTATTGTTGCCCAGCAGCTCCGTCGACGTCTTGTTGTTGATGACCTCGCCGCCGATGACGGTGAGGTTGACCTTGATGCCGCTTTCCTTGGTGAAATCGTCCAGGTGCTGCTGCGTGTAGCTGGCGAACGGTCCCGCGAAAAGCATGACGTTGATGTCCTTCGCCTGCGAGGCGGCGGGCACGAACGCCAGCAGCGCGGCCGAAACGACGGCCGCCCCGCAGGACCTGGCGATATTCTGTTTCTCAAACATGTCATGTCTCCGTTATGAAAGGTTTTCTCTCCAACATCTTCATCGACCTCCTCATCGATGCTTGAAATGGGGTTTTTCTTTCGCAAAGAACGCCCTGACGCCCTCGCGGCAATCCTCGGTGCCGAACGCCTCGTCGCTCAGTTCCATGGTGGCGCGGATCGCCTCGTCCTCGGGCAGTTCGCAGGACAGGGCGATCGCCGCCTTGCATAGCTGCTGGGCCCGGCTGGGCCTTTCCGCCAGGCTCGCGGCCATGGCCCGTGCGGCATGCGGGCCCTGCCCCGAGGCGACCACCCGATCCACCAGGCCCCAGAGCAGCGCCGTGGGCGCATCGACCGGCTCGCCGTTGAACATCATTTCCTTGGCGCGGCTCACGCCGATCCGCCGGGTCACGCGCACGGTCCCGCCGCTGCCCGGAAACACGCCGAGCTTGATTTCCGGCAGGCACAGGCGTACGTGTTCCTCGGCGATGATGAAATCGCAGCACACCGCCAGCTCCAGCCCGCCGCCATAGGCCAGGCCCGAGAGCGCCGCGATGGTGGGCTTGGGGAATTTCGCCAGCTCTCCGTAGACCTTGTTTTCGAAATCGAGCTTCATGGGAACGATCTTTCCGCGCCCCAGCATGGTGGGAAACTCGCTGATGTCGGAGCCCGCGCAGAACGCGCGTTTCCCGGCGCCCGCGAGGATCAGCACGCGCACGCCGGGATCGGCCGCCAGTTCGGGCAAGAGCGCGTGCAATTCCCGCGACATCTCGAGCGTGACGACGTTCAGGGGAGGATTGTTCAAGGTGATCGTGGCCACGGGCCCGGTCACGTCGTATTCGATTTGCTTGCTGGCCATGATCATTCCTGGTGACTGGATCCGTTCGAAGGCGGCCGCGACGGGGCGCGGCGGCGGAATTCATCGGCGATGCCCATGGGCTCGTCGCGGAACAGCCGGGCGTCCATGCGCTTGAGATCGGGCGAGACGATGACGGGAAACCCGATGCGCGCCAGCACCTGTTCCTCGAGCTCGACGCCGGGCGCGATCTCGATGAGCGTGATGCCCTGCGCGGTGAGGCGGAACACGGCGCGGTCCGTGACGAACATCACCTCCTGGCCCCGCTCCATCGCGAAGGGGCCGCTGAAGGTCACCTGCTCGACGTCGGGCAGCCATTTCCCGACTGTGCCGTCGCGCCGCAGCTCCATGCCGCCGCGGCCATCGAGCGCGATGTCCAGGCCGCTGGCGGTGAGCGTGCCGGAGAAAACCACTTTGCGGGCCCCCTGGCTGATGTTGATGAATCCGCCCGGGCCGTTGACGGCCTTGCCATAGCGGCTGACGTTCACATTCCCCTGGCGGTCCACCTGGGCGAATGAAAGGAACGCGATGTCCAGGCCGCCGCCGTCATAAAAATCGAACTGGTCGGGCTGGGGATTGAGCATGTGGTAATTGACCCCGGCCCCCGCATCCTTGCCGCCCGCGGGGACGCCGCCGATGATCCCCTGCTCGACCGTCAGCGTCACCTCCCGGCTGATGCCTTCCTCGGCGGCGACCGCGGAGATCCCGTTCGACACCCCGTATCCGAGGTTCACCACGGCGCCCGGAAACAGTTCCTGGGCGGCGCGGCGCGCAATCACCTTGCGTACGTCGAACGCAATCGAGGGGACCTCCGTATCGGGGATGCGCAGCTTGCCCGCGTACGCCGCGCTGTAGGCCGTGCGATACGTCTGGCGCTGATCGGGGACCACGACGATATGGTCGACCAGATTCCCCGGCACCTTGACCTGCCTTCCATCCAGCGTGCCGTTGGCGGCCAGGCGCTGCACCTGCACGATGACGCGGCCGCCCTGGCGATGGGCCGCGGCGGCGAGAGAGAAGTTCTCGCCGAGGAAGGCCTCGTCTTCCATCGTCAGGTTGCCATATTCGTCGGCCGTCGTGCCGCGGATGATCACGACGTCGATCGGGAACGCGCGATACAGGAGGAACTCCTCGCCGTCGATGACGACCAGCTTGACCAGATCCTCGGTGGAGCGCGCGCTCTGCCGGCCCCCGCCATGGCGGGGGTCCACGAAGGTGTGCAGGCCCGTTTTCGTCAGCAGGCCCGGACGGCCGGCGGCCATGTCGCGGCTGAGCTGCGACATGACCCCCTGCGGCAAGGTGTAGGCCTCTATCTCGTCGGCCAGCGCCAGCGCGCCGATTCCCGGGGAATTGTTGAAGCCGCCGCTGATGACCCGGCGCACCAGCCCCGCATCGGCCAGGAGATTGAAACCGGTCGCCTCCCAGTCGCCGATGGATACGGTGCTGGCCAGCGTGAGGCCGCGAGGCCGGGCGGCCTGCGCAAAACGCGCGGCCAGCGCCTCGATCATGGCCTCGGGCACCGCGTGCCCGCCCCCCGAGCCGCCGATATAGACGCAGTCGCCGTCCCGTATGAGGCGCACGGCATCGGCGATATCGATTACTTTGTCCACACTACCCCCTTTTTCACAGCATCCACAATCCGCCGGTGACATTGAGCGCCTGCCCGGTCATATAGTCCGCCTGGTCCGAGGCGAGGAACGACACCACGCGCGCCACGTCATCGGGCAGGCCGACCCTGCCGACCGGTATGTCGCCCTCGCGCTGCTTCGCGGTCGGCAGGCCATGCCGGATGGAGGCCGCATCGGCCTCGTCGCGCATGACGGTATCGACGATGACGCCCGGGCACACGGCGTTGACATTGACCTGGTGGCGGGCGACCTCCATGGCGAGCGACTGCGTCAGGCCGATGATGGCCGCCTTCGATGCGCAGTAGGCGCCGTAATTCGACTTGCCGATCTTGCCGAGCCAGGACGAGGTGTTGATGATCTTTCCGCCGCCCTGCTTGAGCATGTAGGGGACGACGGCCTTGCAGCCGTAAAAGACCCCGTCGACATTGACGCGGAACACGGCGTGGAAATCCTCGACCGAGGTCTCGACCACCGTGCCCACGCGGGTGATCCCGGCGTTGTGGACCGCAACGTCGATGGCGCCGAACGATGCGGCGATCCGATCGACGGCCTGCTGGACCTGCCGGTAGTCGCCCACGTCGCCGCGCACGATCTCGCAGACGCGGCCCGCGGCGCGCACCATTTCCGCCGTGCGGCGCGCTTCTTTCTCGTTGATGTCAAAGAGCGCCAGGTCGGCCCCGTCCTGGGCCAGGCGGACGGCGATGGCGCGTCCGATACCGACCGCCGAGCCCGTGACGAGAGCGACTTTCCCTTCCAAGTTATGCATGTTCGATCTTCGCGCCAATTGATGTTTACTTACTTATAGGTAAGTCAGAATAATTCACGGAATCCGGGGATACAACAAGGGTTTTCCCTGAAGGGATGCCGGCGGCGTTCGGGCGTGAATGCCAGTAGTACTTGGGTTGGAGCGGTCGATGTCCGGGATGGGGACGAGGCGGCGCTCGGGATTGGAGCCGGCGGCGTTCGGGAAGGCCGCGGGCCGGGAACGCCCCGCCGCGTCATCGTTGACACGCTTCGCCGCCTCATCGTTGACACGCTTCCTCCGGCAATCCATAATAAAAACGTTTTTAAAAAACGATTTTATTTTGCATGGCTCTCGCACGGCGGCGGCCCGGGGCCGCCGCCATGCCGGAGCCACCACGCCACGGGCCGCCACGCATCTCCTGATCCGTTCCACTTTTCCAGATCCGTTCCACCTTCCCATCCTCCATACGATCGACATCCGACACGAAGGAAACCGACATGAGCAAGGCAAGCGAAAATCCCCTCCCCTGGCGCGATCTCACCGATCCGCGCCGGGCCGTCGCCGTCGATGATCTCGAGGCGGGGCTCAAGGAGCCGGTGTTCGAGAACCTGGAGATCCCCGAGCAACTGGGGCCCGTGACGATCATCGTCGACGACCACAAGATCAAGCGGTTTTCCTTCACGCAGGACGACTACTCGCCGTGGTACCTGGAGGCGAGCCCGTTCGGCGGCGAGCGGATCGGCCAGCCGGCCTTGCTGGGCAACGACCTGGTCCAGCTCTTTACCACCAAGTACCGCGGCAGCAAGACGGTGGGCCTGCACACCGAAGAACAGATGTGGTTCGACAATCCCGTCAAGCTGGGCGAAAAGGTCACGCTCTCGGGCACCTACACCGAAGCCTACGAGCGCCGCGGGCAAGGCTACGTGGTGATGGAGGCCCGGGCGACCGGGGAGGACGGGCGCAGCATCATCCGCCACCGCGGCGTCGAGATCCTCAGGACGGTGCCGGGCGAGATCGCGGGCCGCGCCAGCGGTTCGCCCGAAAAGAAGGTCACGGGCGAGGTGCCCGCCGGCGCGCGGCTCATCGAGCGGATCGACGGCCGCACGGCCGCGGGCGACGTGCTGGCGCCGATGAGCAAGACGATCACGGCGGAGCAGGCCGCCGTGTTTTCCCGCATCGGCGAGTATGTGCGCAACATCCACAACGACCTGGAGATCGCCCGCGCGGCCTCTCTGCCCGTGCTCATCGTGCAGGGCCAGCAGCAGGCCGGGATCGTTGCCGCCTTCCTGGCGCAGGCCTTCGGTGTCCCGTGGTTCACGAAAGGCTGGTTCCGGCTGAAATTCATCGCGACATTGCAGGTGTTCGACCCGCTCGAGGCCAGCGGGATCGTCACCCGCGTCACCGACCGGCCGGACGGCGAAAAAGAAGTGGAACTCGAGGTCTGGACGCGCCGCGCCTCCGACGGCCGGCTCACCACCATCGGCTGGGCATCCTGCATCATTCCGGCAAGCGATTGAGGAGCCAGGGCGGCCGGCCGGCGAACGGCCGGCCGGGAAAAACCGCAAGCGCCCCCGGAGGGCAGCTGGACCAGGCGCCGCCGGCGGGGCCGCGGCCAACGCTCAGATGGCGCCGGCGTCCCGGAGGGCGGCGATCCTCTCGGCGGGGTATCCCGCCCACTCGGCCAGGACCTCGTCGTTGTGCTCGCCGATCGCCGGGGGCGGCCGGCGCACGGATCCCGGCGTATCGGACAATTTGATCGTCAGGCCGTGCATCGGCACCTTGCCCACCGCGGGCACGTCCAGTTCGATGATCTGCTCGCGATGGCGCAACTGCGGGTTGGCGAACACGTCGGAGATCCGCGCGACCTTCGCGCAGGGAACGCCCGCCTCGTCCATCATCCGCACGACGTCGTCGGCGGCATGCCGCGCGACCCAGGCGGCCACCTCGGCCTCGACGGCCTCGATGTTTTCCATGCGCGCGCCCGCGCTCGCGAACCGCGGATCCCGCAGCAGGTCCGCGAGCCCCGCGCGCTTTGCGAAACGGGGGAAAAGCGTGTCGTTGCCCGCGGAAATATGCACCCACTCACCGTCGCTGGCCCGGAAATTGTTCGCCGGCGAGGTGTAGCGATCGCGGCTCCCGTTGCGGCTCGCCTCGCGCCCGAGCAAGGCATACTCGGGGATCGAGGTCATGAGGAAGGAGACCGCGCTGTCGAGCAGGGCCACGTCGACGACCTGCCCCATGCCCGTCCGCTCGCGCGCCCTGAGCGCGGCGAGCGTGCCGATCGTCGCGTACAGGCCCGTGGTGAAGTCGACCAGGAACGTCCCCGCCATCGTCGGCGGCCCGTCGGGCTGGCCCGTCATGGACATGAGCCCGCTGGCGGCCTGGGCGATCACATCGAAGCACGGCCGGCTCGCGATCGGGCCGGTCTGGCCGAAACCCGTGATCCGGACGATCACGAGCCGGGGATTCAAGGCGTGCAGCACGTCGGGCCCCAGCCCCATGCTCTCGAGCGTGCCGGCGCGGAAGTTCTCGATCAGCACGTCGCTGCCCGCGGCGAGATCCTTGAGGATCGCGATCGCCTCGGGATGGCGGAAGTCCAGCGCGAGGCCGCGCTTGTTCCTGTTGTACATCATCACGTACAGGCTCTCGCCCCCGAGCTTGGGCTCGATCGTGCGGGTGTCCTCGCCGACGCCCTTGCGCTCCACCTTGACGACTTCGGCGCCCAGGTCGCCGAGCTGCATGGCGCAAAATGGCCCGGCGATGAACCGCGACAGGTCCAGGACCTTGATTCCTTCCAGCGAAAGAGGACTGCTCATGGCTTCCATAGATTTGAAATGAACGATTCAGGACCCCGCGGCCACGGCATCCATCACGAGCGCGAAGGCCAGCATCCCGGGGTCGTCGATGCCGGCGCTGCGCTGCGCGAACATCCGCGCGCGGCCGACTTTGCAAGGCTGGGCGCGCAGGCGGTCGAGCGCCTGGTGGGCGGCCTGCGCGGCGGCCGCGGCCAGGCGATCCGCCGGCTCGCCGGCATCCGCGCCGGCCAGGACCGCCGCCACCGCCTCGAGCGCGTCGAGGACGGTCTTGTCGCCCGGCTGCGCGCCGCCGCGGGCCGCCATCGCCTGATTGGCGGCCGCGAGCTGGAGGCCGAACTCGGGCCACGGGATCTCCGTGCGGCCCCTGCCCGCCTTGCCCAGCGAAAGCAGCGCGGTCGCGAGCAGGGTGCCCAGGCTCGAGCCCGTGGCCGAGGCGACCGCGCGCGCGAGCGCATTGAAGGCGAGCCCGACGTCGGTGGCCTGCGACAGCTCGACCTTGCCCATCGCCGCGGCCACGCGCGCCAGCATGCTGCCCGTGTCGCCGTCGCCGATCACCGCGTCCGCCTCGTTGAGCACGCCCTCGAGGTCCGCCATCGCCCGATCGGCCGCGCGCACGCCGCGCGCGATGTGCGCCACCTCCAGGCCCATCAGCCCACCCTCCAGAAGGGGCACTGCGCGGGGGCCGCCAGCAGGCGCTCGAGCTCCTCGTCGAGGAAGCACAGGCTGATCGAGGCGCCCGCCATCTCGAGGGACGTGACAAACGGCCCCACCAGCGGCTGGACGACGGCGATGGACTCGCCGGCCAGCCGCTGCGCGGCCCTGCGGTACAGGATGAAAAGTTCCTCGAGCGGCGTGGCGCCGAGGCTGTTGACCAGGATCGAGACCCGGTCTCCCGCGCCGGCGGGCCGCTCGGCCAGCAGCCGGTCGATCATTTCGTCGACGATGGCGTCCGCGCTGCGCAAGGCGTCGCGCCAGATGCCCGGCTCGCCGTGGATGCCCATGCCCATCTCGATCTGGTCCTCGGCGAGCGTGAAGGTGGGCCTGCCCGCGCTGGGCACGGTGCACGGCGCGAGCGCCACGCCGATCGAGCGGGTCGCGGCGACCGTCCTGGCCGCGATCCGCACGACCTCGTCCAGGCCCGCGCCGGCCTCGGCCATGGCGCCGGCCGTCTTGTAGGCGTATATCAGGCCCGCGACGCCCCGGCGCCGCCCGGCCTCGGCGGGCCCGGCGCTGGCGATGTCGTCATTGCCGAGCACCGTCGCGCACCGGATGCCCTCGTCCTCGAGCATCTCTCCGGCCATGTCGAAATTCATCTGGTCGCCGCCATAATTGCCGTACAGCCGCAGCACCCCGCAGCCGCTGTCCGCGAGCCGGATCGCATCGATGCAGCTCTGGACGTTCGGCCCTTCGAACACGTCGCCGATGGAGCACGCATCCAGCAGGCCCTCGCCGACGTATCCGGTGAACAGCGGCAGATGGCCCGACCCGCCGCCCGAGACGATGCCGACCTTGCCCTTGCGCGCACCGCCGGCCCGGCGGATGACGCGGCCGGCCGCGCCGTCGCGCACCAGCGAGGGGTGGGCCGCGGTCAGCCCCTCGAGCATCTGGTCGACGTAATCGGCCGGCGCATTGATCAGTTTTTTCACTTCGACTCCTGTGGGACGCCCGGGAACGGACGCCGCGTTTCAATACGGCAGGCTGCCCGTGCCCTCGAATGCCGTGACGGGCGGATAGGCGCGCTCGTCGGTGATCACGTCGATGACCGTCGTGACCGGCGAGCCCAGGGCGGCGAGCAGCGCCGGCTTGAAATCCGCGGGATCGTGGATGCGCACCCCGGCGCAGCCGCAGGCCTGCGCGATCGCCGCGTGATCCACGGGCGTGAAATCGCAGGCTTGCGAGTACTCGCCGAAAATCACCTTTTCCGCATGCTTTTCATAGCCGAGGATCTGGTTGTTCAGCACCACGACCACCACCGGCAAGCCCATGCGCCTGGCCGTCTCGAGTTCCGACCAGACGTGGGCGAAACCGCCGTCGCCGGCCAGGCAGACCACCGGCGCCTGCGGCCGGGCCGCCTTCGCGCCGAGCGCGTACGGCAGGCCCCATCCCAGGCCGGCGAGCCCGCGCGGGGTGATGAAACGCATCCCCGCCGCGCGCGCCTTCAGGAAATTGGCGACCCAGATGGAGGAGTAGCTCGCATCCGACACCACCAGGGTGTCCGGTGTGAGCACCGCATCCAGGTCGCGCATCAGGCGCTCGGGCCGGACCGGCGACTGGTCCAGGTCGACGGTCCGGGCCAGATCCCGCTCGGCCTGGCGATGCCCGGCGGCGATGGCGCGCTCGACCTCACCGCGCGCCGCGCCGCGGGCCGTCAGGTCGAGGGTCCGCAACGCGGCGGTCAGGGCCTCGATCGTCAGCCTCGCATCTCCCACCAGGCGGACGGCGGCTTCGTAATTGCGCCCGACCTCCCGCCCATCGATGTCGATGTGGATGTACCGGGCGTGCTTCGGGTAGAGCTGCCAACTGTCGGTGCCGTTCTGGTTGCAGCGGTTGCCGATCAGAAGGACCAGGTCGGCATCGGCCACCAGCCCGCGCAAGTGCCGCGTGCGGCCGCGCGTGCCCATGAAATAGCCGACCACGCCGATGGACAGGGGGTGGCCTTCGTCGACGCTGCCCTTGCCCATGACGGTCGTGCCGACCGGCAGGCTCGCCACGTCCTGCAGGACCGCGAGGGCCTGCGCCGCGCCCGAGGCATGCACGCCGCCGCCCGCGATCACCACCGGATTGCGGGCGGCGGCGATCAGCTCGGCGGCCGCCCTCACCCGCTCGGGATCGGCCACGGCCCTGTCCAGGGGGAAGGTTCCGAGATCGGCCCGGCGCGGCGCGGCGCCCTCGGGCACCGTCTCGTTGAACAAATCGATCGGAATCATGAGGACCGCGGGCCCCGGGCGCCCCGAGGCCGCGGCCGTGAACGCCATGTCGACGTAGTCCTCCACCCGCTCGGCCTGCGTGGCGCGCCGGACCCATTTGGCGGCGCCCTTGAACAGATCGAGATGGTCGAGTTCCTGGAAGGCGTTCCTGTCCGTCATGCCGCGATGCACGTCCTGCACGATGGCGACGATCGGGATCGAGGCCTTGAGGGCTTCCGCCAGCCCCGCGACCAGCAGGGTCGCGGCCGGCCCGTTCTGGGCCGTCACCACGGACACTTTGGAGCTGACGCGCGCATAGGCGTCGGCCATGTAGGCGCCCGCGTTCTCGGTGCGGTAGCCGATCTGGCGGATGCCGTACCCGGGCGTCGCCAGGAACAGCGCGGCGGGAATGGCCTGCCCGAATATGGCCTCGACGCCGTGCCGCTTCAGGGCGCGGGCGACGACGTGCGCGACGGTGGGGGAAACTGCGGAAGACGAAGAATTGGACATGAGTGTTCCGTAACGATCGGGATGTAGTTCGAGTCCGCGCCCGGTGCCCGCTAGTGCTTGACCAGGTCGCCGCCGGTGATCAGCCGGACGATCTCGTCGGGCGTCGATCCCGCGGTCAGGCGCACGCCCGCGGTGCTGCCCTGCCGCAGCACGTGGATGCGGTCCGACACCTCGAAGACGTGGTGAAGGTTGTGGCTGATCAGGATCACCGAGAAGCCGCGGTTCTTGAGCTCCATGATCAATGCCAGGACCTTGGCCTGCTCGGGGACGCCCAGCGCCGCGGTCGGCTCGTCGAGGATGACCACCTTGCGCCCGAACGCGACGGCGCGCGCGATGGCGACGCTTTGCCGCTGGCCGCCGGACATCCCCTTGACGGGCAGCCTGGTCGACTGGATGTGGATGTTGAGCGAGGCGAGGAGGTCCCTCGCCTCGTCGTGCATGGCCTTGGACCGCAGGAATGGGATCCCGAGGAACCGCCGCAGCAGCTCGCGCCCCGCGAAGATGTTCAAGGCGACGTCCGAGTTGTCGAACAGCGCGAGATCCTGGTAGACGGTCTCGATGCCGAGCGCGAGCGCGTCCTCGGGCGTCTTGACGTCGCGCTGGGTGCCATCGAACCAGTACGCTCCCTCGTCGCCCGGCTGCGCGCCGGAAATCGCCTTGACGAGGGTGGACTTGCCCGCGCCGTTGTCGCCCACCAGCGCGACGACCTCGCATTCGTTGAGTTCGAAGTCCACCCCCCTCAGGGCGCGCACGGCGCCGAAGGACTTGGTGATTCCGGTGAGTTTGAGCAGCGTGGCCATGGCGCATCCGGGCAAGGCGTTGGACGGAGGGATCGACGGCGGTCGGTTCACTGGCGGCGCCGATCGCGTCACTTGCAGTACTGGGCCAGGTTCTCGCGGGTCAGCACCGGCGTCTCGAGGATGGTGTCCTTGGGCACGTTTTCCTTGTCGAGGACCTTCATGGCCACGTCGAGGGCTTCCGGGAACATCGTCGGGTAATAGATCGAGGCGGCCAGGGCCCCGGAGGCGATGCCCTCGCACGCCTCCTTGCCGCCATCGATCCCGATGATGGGCACATTGCCGAGATTGCGCTCTTTCACGACCTTGGCGGCCCCCGTCGCCATGGAGTCGTTGTGCCCGTAGACGGCGGCGAAACCGCGGTGGGCGGTCGCGGCGTCCTCCATCACGGCCACCGCGTCGCTGAGCTTGTAGTTGCCGACGTACGAGACGACCTTGATCTGGGGATGCCTGGCCATTTCCTCCTCGAAGCCCTTCTTGCGGTCGAGCGTGGCCGATGCGCCGGGCGTGCCCTCGAGCTGGATGACCGTGCCCTTGTCCCCGATCCTTTCGGCGAGGAACCGCGCCGCCGACCTGCCCATCTCGATGTCGGCCGCGCCGACGTAGGCGGCATAGTCGGACGGATCGACGGCGAGCTTGCGATCGAAGATCACCAGCGGAATTTTCGCGCGCTTGGCGGTCTCGGCGACGGGGGTCAGCGCCTTGGAATCGTTGGGCGACATGACGATGATGTCCACCCCGCGCTGGATCAGGTCCTCCACCGCCGCCATCTGCACGGCGCTGTCCCGGCGGCCGTCGACGACGATCAGCTCGACGTTGGGATGCTGGGCGGCCCAGGCCCTGGCGCGCTCGACGCCGGCCACGCGATACGGGTGTTCGACGTTGGGCTGGACCAGGCCGATCGTCACCTTGTCGGCGGCGGACGCGCCCGTCGCAAAGAGCGAGGCCATCGCGCAGGCGGCGAGGCCTGCGGCCAGTTTCTTGAAAGTGCGGTTCATGATTGGAGTCTCCGGTCTTGGTTTGGTTGAACTGCTGGTCAGCGCCGGCGCTTGCCCGAGGACAGCCGGCGGATGCTGAACATCACTGCCACGACGATGATCACGCCGCGCGCAATGTCCTGTGAGTACGGCGAGACGGAAAGCAGGTTGAGGATGTTGTAGGTCAGCCCGATCACCATGAGGCCGACGAAGGTCAGCGGCACGCTGCCGATGCCGCCCGTGAAGGGCGTGCCGCCGATGACGACCGCCGCGATGCCCGAGAGCTCGAACATCATCCCGGCCGTGGGCTCGCCCACCCCGAGCCGGCCCAGGAAGAACAGGCCGGCCGCGGCCGCGAGGATCCCGTGCACGGTGTAGACCTCGCGCGTCAGGCGCTGCACGTGCAGGCCCCGGCGATGCGCGCCGACGGCGTTGTCGCCGATCAGGCACACGTAGCGTCCCCACACCGTGTACTTGAGGACCACGGCGGCGAGGCAGAACACGATGGCGACCACGAGCACCGGCGCGGGCACCGGGCCGATGTAGCCGGTGCCGAACCAGAACCTGAATCCGCCGGGCAGGTCCGCCGGTATCGTCCGGCCCTCGCTGATCGTCAGCGCCAGCCCCCGGGCGATCGTCATCATGCCCAGCGTGGCGATGAAGGGCGGGATGTTTCCCCAGGTGATCATGGCGCCGTTGACGTAGCCGCAGACAGCGCCCACGACGAGCACCGTCGCCACCATCCCGAACGGGCCGACGTGGGGCGCCACCTGGGCGCCGACCACCGCCGCGAGCGCGAGGATCGCCCCGCCGGACAGGTCGATGCCCCCGGAAATGATGACGAAGGTCAGGCCGATCGCGATGAGGCCGACCATCGTCCACTGGCGCAGCACATTGAAGATGTTGTCGACCGTCAGGAAGTGAGGCGACAGCATCGTGGAGATCACGATCAGGACGATCAGACCGGTCACCGCCACGTTGTGCAGCATCAGTTCCTTGATGCGGCCCAGGGCGCCGTGGCGATGCGTGTGATCCGAATGTTTCAAGAGGATGCTCCTGCTGGTGTGCTGCGTTCTCGCAAGGCTCATTATAAAAAATAAAAACGTTTTTATGAAACGTTTTTTTATTTTGCGCGCTAGGTGTTTTCCCTAGCCGGAAACGCGCGGCCGCGCGCCGCCCCATCGCGCCCGGGCGCTGCGCTTTTCAGGCGGTCGTTGTAAGATAAAAACGTTTCTAAACTCCTAGCGGTTTCGGAGCCGCACACGAAAGCCACAGGAAGGACATGCCCAGGAAAAATGGCCCACCGGCGACACGCCAGCGCGTCTCCATCCGCGACGTCGCCCGCGAAAGCGGCGTCTCGCTTTCCACCGTATCGAACGCCTTGTCGGGCAAGGACTGCGTGACGGAAAAGACCCGCCAAAAGATCGAGGAGGTCGCGCGCAGGCTGGGCTATCGCGCCTCGGGGGTGGCCAGGGCCCTGCGCTACGGGCGCACCTTCACCATCGGCGTGCTGATGGCCGACGTGTCCAATGCCTCCATGCCGGATTTCCTGCGCGGCATCGAGGACGTCGCCGACCGCGAGAAATGCAGCCTGCTGCTCTGCAATACCGACGACCTGATCGAAAAGCAGCTCGCGCACATGCGCGTGCTGCTCGAGCGCCAGGTCGACGGCCTGGTCCTGGTGTCGCAGCATTGCGATTCGCCCGAGATCCGCCAGTTGCTGGACGCGGGCACGCCTTCGGTGCTGCTGCAGCGGCGCTCGCCCCGGTACAAGGACGACTACGTGGGCGCGGACAACCGTGAGGGCATGCTGAGCGCCATCGACCACCTCGTGGCGCTGGGCCACAAGCGGATCGGCCTGATGCGCGGGCCCGTCCAATCGTCCACCGCCACCGAAAAGCTCGAAGCCTTCCGCGAGGCGGTGGCCTCGCGCGGGCTGGACCCCGACCCCGGCCTCATCGTCCAGGGCAACTACCTCGTCGAGGGCGGCTACCAGGCGGCGTCGAGGCTGATGGACCTGCCCAAGCGGCCCACCGCCATCATCGCGGCGAACGACATGAGCGCCATGGGGGTGCTCAATGCCGCCTCCGAGCGCGGCCTGTCCATCCCGCGGGACCTGTCCCTGGTCGGCTGGGACGACGTCGAGTTGGCCTCGTTCCCCTTCATCGACCTGACCACCCTGCATCTTCCAAAGCGGGAAATGGGCGCCGCGGCGGCGACGCTCCTCATGGAGCGGATCCATAAAAAAAGGCGGGTCAAGACGAAGGAAGTGATCCTGCCGATCGAACTGATGGTGCGCGGCTCGACGGGCCCCGCGCCCGGCATCCGGCGCCGCGCGTAGCAGGCGCCCGCCGCCCTTGGCCGCCCCGCGCCTATGGGCCGCCCGCGCCTATGGGCCGCTTGCCGCCGCACGCCGCCGTTGGCGAGACCCCATCGGAACAGGCCGGGGCGCCCTGATCACTCCAAGGTGTCGCGGATGTCGCCCAGGATGCGGCAGAACAGCGCCGCCGGCAGCGAGGTCCGGCCGGGTTCGGGCTCTCCGGTCTCGTGCAGGATGTCCAGGCCCCGGGTGGAACGCAGCACGCGGCACAGGCCCTCGTTCTGGGCGAAACGCGCGCGCAGCGCCCGCTCGACGAGCCGGTGGTGCTCGACGGAGCCGAATTCGAGCCGCGCATCGCCCCAGTAGGCGTATTGCTTGTCCGCCCCCTGTCCGCATTGCTTGGCCTCCCAGGCCGCCGACACGAAGGCGCGCTCGCGGGCCGGATGGCCCGGGGGGAACTTGATGCCCTGGATGAAGCCCTCGACGGAGGCCAGCAGCCGGCCGTCCAGCTCGAACGGCGACAGGGCGAAATTGGACATCGCGACGCCGCGCCAGTCGTCGGACGTGAACGCGACATTGATCGTCTTGCGGGTCATGCGGGGCCTCCCATCAGCAACAGATCGAAACCACCTGCGCTGGCCGCCGGCTGAGGCTCACGTAGACGTGGCCGACGCCGCTGTCGAAGTAGGCGGCCTCGTGCCGGCCGAGCTCGACCGTCTCGCCGTTCTCGAACAGGATCCGCACCCGGCCCGAGAGCACCATGACGAATTCCTGGCCCGGATGCCGGATGGTTTCCGAAAAATCACCCGCCTCGCGCGCATTGATCAAGGCCACGAGCGGCTGCATCTTTTTGTGCGGGAAGGCGCCGCACAGCACGCTGTACTCGTACTGTTCGGTCTCGTAGCGCTGCACGTCGGCGAAACGGTCCTTGACGACCGTCGGGCTGGCGGCCGCGTCCGGCGCGAGCCCCGCATCCGTCGGCATGAACAGGCGCGTCATGTCGATGTCCAGCGCGCGGCCGAGCTGCAGCACCTTTTCGTAGCTGAGCGCGATCCGCCCGCGCTCGGCCTTGGAGACGGTGGACACCGCCAGGCCGCTGCGCTGCGCCACCTGCTGCAGGGTCAGCCGCCGTTCCTTGCGCGCCGCGCGGATCCTCGCCCCGACCTCGTGCCGGCCCGCCAGCCCCGGATCGGCGGCCGGAGCGCGCGCGCCCGGGAGCACCTTGGCGAGGACACGGGCTGCGCTGGATTCCTGAGGGGTCGGGCCGGGCATGATGGCGGAAGGATGCGATGCTCTCGAATCGGGCATTGCGCAATTCTATGCGGGATCCGGCCCTCGCGGCGCCTCAGGCGCCGGACGAGGCATCGCCGCCCGGGCGGCGCGCCACGCGCAGCCAGCCCACGAACGCCAGCGCCATCAGCACGAAGCCGATGTAGCCATAGATCGGATACACCGTCCCCACGAGCTGGATGAAGCCGACGAAGCTGCCCGCCAGCGCCAGCACGCCCGCCACGACGGTGCCGACGCGGAATTTCGGGGTATTGGCGGGAACGATGCGCGCCATGAAGGCGTAGAGCATGCCGACCGCCGTGTTGAGGATCATGCCGAAGATCACCAGCGACATCAGGTGGCCCAGCCAGGGCGAGATCTGCGTGGCGATCGAGAGCATCGGCATGGGCATCCCGCCGATCGTGTCCATGCGCAGGTACATGGCCACGGCGATCAGCAGGATCAGGACGCCCAGCAGCAGGCCGCCCAGGACCCCGCCCCAGAGCGCGATCGCGCGCGAGCGGGCCTGCCCGCCCATGATCACGAGGAAGGGCATGCCCGCCACGATGTTGTAGGACACGTACAGGAAGGCCGCGACCAGCCAGTGGCCGGCGCCGCGGGGCTGGGTTTGCGCGGCCGCCGCGAGCACCTCATGATCGGCGTGGGGCGTCATCAGCACATAGACGGCCACCACCACCGTCATGAACATGAGGAAGGGCGTGACGGCGCCGATGAAGGCGATCACGCTGCGCACGTCCAGGCACACGATGAGGATGGTGGCGACGGTCGCCAGCACGCTGCCCCAGACCTCGGGGATGCCCAGCCATTGCTGCAGCAGCGAGCCGGCGCCGGCCAGCATCACCACGGTGATCGCAAAGAGGAAGAACGTGATCAGCACGTCGAACACCAGGCCCAGGTGCCGGCCCAGCATGGCGTTGACGACCTCCTTGTGCGACTTGGCCGCGAGGCGCTGGCCCATGGTGGAAAACGCCATCGACAGCAGGGCGAACAGCACGCCCGAGACGAGGCAGCCGACCAGGCCGATGGCGCCGAAGCCGGCGAAGAACTGCAGGATTTCCTGCCCCGACGCAAATCCCGCGCCGACGATGACGCCGACGAAGGCGCCTGCGATCTTGCTGACTTCCTTGAACGAACCCATGACTTTGCCTCCCGACGAACATGAGCATTCGAATCGGCCGGACGACCCGGCCTGTCGATGGTGAAAACGGATCGGTGCGCGCCGCGGCGCCGGCGCCTACGCCTCGCCCCCGCCGAAACGGCGCGGGCTGAGGAGATCGGCGGCGACGCCGTGCCGCCCCAGGAATTCCGGCGGCTCTCGTCCCAGCAGCAGCGCGCAGGCCATGGCCGACGCGCCCGCCGCGGTCTGGATGCCGTAGCCGCCCTGCCCGGCCAGCCAGAAAAAGCCCTCGCGGCCGGGATCCCAGCCGATCACGAAATCGCCGTCGGGCGCGAAGCTGCGCAAGCCGGCCCAGACGTGCCGGGGCCGCCGGATGCGCAGGCTGGTCAGCGACTCGATGCGATGGATGCCCAGGGCGATGTCGAGTTCCTCGGGCGCGACGTCATGCGGCGCGACCGGATCCGCATTGGCGGGCGAGCCCAGCAACTGCCCCGCGTCGGGCTTGAAATAGAAGCTTTCATCCACGCCGATCACGGTCGGCCAGGCGCCGACGTCCATCCCCTCGGGCGCGGCGAACGTGAACGCGGAGCGGCGCCTGGGCTCGATCCCCAACGGCCGCGCCCCGCACAGCGCCGCCACCGGATCGGCCCACGCGCCGGCGGCATTCACCACGGCGCGCGCCTTCACGGCGCCGCCATCCCCCAGCGCCAGCGTCCATACGCCGTCCCGCTCGCCGCGGGCGGCGGCGGCCAGCTCGGCATTGCAGCGCAACTGCGCGCCCCGCCTCGCCATGCCGCGCAGAAAACCCTGGTGCAATTCGGCCACGTCGATGTCCATGGAATCCATGTCGTGCACGGCGCCGACGATCCGGTCCTGCTCGAGGCACGGCACCATGGCCTTGGCCTCGGCCGCGCCGATCATTTCGGCGTGCAGGCCCTCGCGCCGGTACACCGCCAGGGCGTCCTCCAGCAAATGCTCCTGCCCCGCCGTGCCGATGTACAGCACGCCGCGCGGATGCAGGAGGGGATGCGCGCAGAAGCCTTCGGGCGGCCGCTCGAAGAACCCGCGGCTGGCCCGCGTCAGGGCGCGGATCTGCTCGGTGCCGTAGCTTTCCATGAACATGGCCGCCGAGCGACCCGTGGAGTGATAGCCGGGCTGGGACTCGCGCTCGAGCACCACCACGGACGCCCCCTCATGGGCAAGCCGGCAGGCGACGGAAGCCCCCGCCATGCCCGCGCCGATCACCGCGAAATCGACCACCTCGTCTTCCATCGTCGGCATTCCAATTTTTTCCGATAGGAAAATTATCCTATAAGAAAATTTTGCCGCCACCAGGGTTTACCCGTATTCCGTGCTACCGTATGGATTCCGCCCCCTCTCGCAAAGGCCTATGCATGCGCGCCCATGCCGCCCGGCTCGTCGACGACCATATCCGGATCGAATCCGGGGACATGCCGATGCCCGAGCCCGGGCCGCGGCAATTGCTGGTCCGCGTGCGCGCCGCCGGGCTGAATCGCGGCGAGCTGCTGGCGCTGCGCAAGCAGCCGCCCGCCGAGCCCGTCGTGCTGGGCATCGAGGCTGCCGGCGAGGTCGTGCGGGCGGGGCCCGGCGCCCTGCCCTTCCGGGCCGGCGGCCGCGTCATGGGGCGCTGCCGCGCCGCCTTCGCCGAGTACGCGCTGCTGGACGCCCACGACGCCATGGCCGTGCCGGCGGGCCTGTCCTGGACCCGGGCCGCGGCCATCCCCATCGCCGCCATGGTCGTCCATGACATGCTGATCGCCCAGAGCCGCCTGGCCGCCGGCGAATGGCTGCTGGTCACGGGGATTTCCTCGGGCGTGGGCGTCGCCGCCCTGCAAACGGCCAAGGCGCTGGGCGCCCGGGTCATCGGCACCTCGGGTTCGGCGCGCAAGCTCGCGGCCCTGGAGCACCTCGGCCTGGACGCGGGCCTGCACACCCGTGGCGCCGACTTCCATGATGCCGTGCTGGCCGCCACCGGCGGGCGGGGCGCGGACCTCGCCGTCAACATCGTCGGCGGCTCGGTGCTTGCGGAGTGCATCCGCTCGCTCGCCTTCGAAGGCCGCCTCGCCACGGTCGGCTACATGGATGGCGTGCTCGAGGGCCGGCTCGACATTGCCGCCGTGCATGCCAGGCGCCTGACCATCTTTGGCGTATCCAGCAAGGGCTACGGCCCCGAACAGCGCCGGCGCATCGTGCAGGGGGTCGTCGACCGGATACTGCCGCTGGTCGCCGACGGCCGGCTCGTGCCCGCCATCGACCGGGTGTTTCCGTTCGGCGAGCTGGAAGCGGCCATCGCCCGCATGGAATCCAACGAGCAGATCGGCAAGATCGTGGTGGGCGAGGAATAGCGCCGCCGCCGAAACCGTGGGCGGCTACCCCTCCATGGCCTGCAGGCCGCGGCGGCGCGCCAGGTGCCTGACCAGCAACTGGGACGGCAGCGGCAGGGTCTGGAAGCGGCGCGCCACGATGTTCATGGGCCGCTGCGCCCAGGGCTCGTCCAGCGGCACGATCCGCAGGGGCATGATCTCGAGATAGGGCGTCACGCTGGGGGCCGGCAGGACGCCGACGCCCAGGCCGGCGGCGATCATGTTGCGCATGGCCTCGAAGTCCGACACCTCGATGCGCACCCGCAGCGGGCGCCCCAGGCGTTCGGCCTCGGCCAGGCACAGCTTGTGGATGGACGTCCCGTAGCTCAGGCTGATGATGTCCTCGTCCAGGACCTCCTTGAAACTGACGTGCCGGCGGTTGGCGAGGCGATGGTCCGGCCGTGCCACGAACACGAGCTGGTCCACCCCGTAGCTCAGCACGTCCAGGTCCAGCACGGGATCCGGCGTGGACGAGCAGATGCCGATGTCGGTCAAGCCCGAGACCACGGCGTGGATGACCTGGTCGCTGGTCTTTTCCACGAGATCGAGGCGGATCTGCGGATTCTCCCGCAGGAACGAGTGCAGGTCCCGGGGCAGGTACTGGACCAGCGCGGTCAGGTTGACGTGGATGCGGACGTGCCCGCGCACGCCGCTGGCGTACTCGGACAGCTCGTCGGACACGCGCCGCAGGTGCTCCTCCAGACGCTTGATGTGGTGGTAGAGCGCCTCGCCCGCCGGCGTGGGCTGCACGCCGCGGCTGTGGCGATACAGCAAGGGAGTGCCGGCCCTTTGCTCCAGCAGCGAAATGCGCTTGCTCGCCGCCGAGGCCACGAGATGGCTGCGTTGCGCCCCCGCCAGGATGCTGTGTTCCTCGACGACCGCGAGAAACACCTCCAGCGATTCGAAATCGAACGGAATCAGGCCTTGTTTCGTCTGGCTCATCCTCCCCTCCCCATCCCTCGTCCATCCCTCATTCATCCAGCCATCGCTTTTCACGAAACCTGGAGTGAAGAACCATCAATATTCAAACCCACACTGCTTACGTATATTCAAGCTTGAACCATATTGCAGGCATTCGATCCGTGTCCACGAACGACCCGGCCGACGCGGCGCCGTCCACGCCATTATCCCCGAGCTTGCCGCTGGGTGAGCGCAACGCGGCGCGCCCGGCGTGCCGGCAGGGCACGCCCGTGGGCCGCGCAGGCGCATGGCGCCGGCACGCCGCGGCGGCGGATGCGCGCGGCGGAATCAATAGTCAATACATCAGGAGATGAACATGTCACAAGAAGTGGCGGCAGCGGCGAATTCCTCGCCGCGCTGGAATGACGGCGTGACGCGAAAGCACTGGCAGGTGCTGCACGCGGGCTTTCTGGGCTGGATATTCGACGGCTATGAAGCCATGGCGATCATCGTGGTGCTGGGCCCGATGATGCATTCCATCCTGACCCCCGATCAGGCGGTCACCACCAGCGTCTACGCCGGCAGCGTCATCGGCATCACGCTGCTGGGCTGGGGCCTGGGCGGCATCGTGGGCGGCGTGCTCGCGGACTACATCGGCCGCAAGCGCATGATGATGTGGTCCATTTTCCTGTATGCCCTGTTCTCGGGCCTGACCGCCTTCGCCAACGGCTTCGTGGTGCTGTGCGCGCTGCGCTTCCTGACGGGCCTGGCCATGGGCAGCGAATGGGGCACCGGCGTCTCGCTGGTGTCCGAGACCTGGCCGGACCGCGCGCGCGCCAAGGGCCTGGGCTTCCTGCACTCGGGCTTCGGCTGGGGGACGCTGCTGGCCGCCATCATCTGGTATGCCCTGTCCTCGGCCCATCCGCTGGGCGATGAGACCTGGCGCCTGGTGTTCGCGGTCGGCGCCCTGCCGGCCCTCGGGGTCCTGTACCTGCGCCGCGGCCTGGAAGAATCCGAGAAGTGGCAGCGCGCCGTCCGGGAAAAGCGCTGGAACGCCACCAACAACGAATCCCCGGCGGCCAAGGCGGCCAAGGCCGGCGACAAGCGGCCGTTCACGCTGAAGCTGCTCTTCACGGAGCCCGAAGCCCTGCGCCGCACGGTCCTGGCCATGGTCCTGTCCGCCGTCACGACCGTCGGCTGGTGGGCGATCTCGAGCTGGCTGCCGACCTACACCATCGCCCTCGGCAAGGCCGAAGGCGTGGCCGATCCCGTGGTCTGGGGCTCCCGCATTTCCATCACCTACACGATAGGCGCCATCGTCGCCTACATGCTCTCGGGATTCATCATCGACATCCTCGGGCGCAGGCTCTTCATGAGCCTTACCTTCCTCGGCTCTCTGGCGGTGACCATCGCCACCTACAAGCTGACGAGCACCGTCGAGGGCATGGCGATCCTCGCCCCGATCAACGGTTTCTTTACCCTGGGCTGCGCCTTCGCGTGGATGGCGATCTACCCGGTGGAGCTTTTCACCCCCACCGTGCGCACCTCGGCCATCAGCATGATATTCAACGGCGCCCGCCTGGTCGCCTGGATATTCCCCATCATCGCCGGCACCCTCATCGCGTCCTTCGGGGGGATTCCCAACACCGCCCTCACCATGGGCTCGGTCTACGTGCTGGGTGTGCTGCTGCCGTGGTTCCTGCCCGAGACCATCGGCAAGAAACTGCCGGAATAGCCGCCGCCATGCAGGCTTTCAAGACGCACCGGGGCCTGGTGGCCCCGCTGGACCGCGAAAACGTCGACACGGACCTCATCATCCCCAAGCAGTTCATGAAGTCCGTCCGGCGGACCGGCTTCGGCGCCAATCTGTTCGACGAGCTGCGCTACCTGGACCATGGCGAGCCGGGGATGGACAACGGCAAGCGTCCGCTCAACCCGGACTTCGTCCTGAACCGGCCGCGCTACCGGGGAGCGTCGATCCTCCTCGCCCGCCACAACTTCGGCTGCGGCTCGAGCCGCGAGCATGCCCCCTGGGCCTTGCAGCAGTACGGTTTCAAGGCCCTGATCGCCTCGTCCTACGCGGATATCTTCTACAGCAACTGCATCAAGAACGGCCTGCTGCCGGTCGCGCTGCCCGATCCGGTGATCGAGCGCCTCTTTGCGGCGGTCGCCGCCACGCCGGGCTACACGCTGACCGTGGACCTGGTGGCGCGGCAGGTCCGCTCCGGGGAAGGCGTCGTATCGGCCTTCGAGATCGGCGATTACCAGCGCACGACCCTGCTCGAAGGCCTGGACGAGATCGGCCAGACCCTGATGCACGCCGACGAGATACGCGCATTCGAGGCGCGGCATTTCGCGGAGCATCCGTGGCTCTCCAAAACCTGAAGCGCCGGCGGGAAGGACCCGAAGCGCCGGCGGGAACGCCTGCCCGGCGTGCCGCCGCCCGCCCGCTCACTCGGAGTGGCGCTGCCGCTTGCGGGGATGGCGTTCGGGCCACGGGGCCTCGCTGAGCCGGATCGCCCGCTCACTCGGAGTGGCGCTGCCCCTTGCAGGGGTAGCGTTCGGGCCACAGGGCCTCGCTGAGGTTGTAGGCGGAATTCACCAGCCCCACGTGCGAGAAGGCCTGGGGAAAATTGCCGATCTGGCGGCGGCGCACGGTGTCGTATTCCTCCGAGAGCAGCCCGACGTCATTGCACAGGCCCAGCAGCCGCTCGAACAGGGCGCGGGCCTCTTGCAGCCGGCCTTGCAGGATCATGCAGTCCACCAGCCAGAAGCTGCACACCAGGAACGCGCCTTCGGTGCCGGGCAGGCCGTCGACGGACGGATCGTTCTGGTATCTCTTTACGAATCCGTCGCTCGCCAGGCGCTGCTCGATGGCCGCGATCGTGGCCCGCACGCGCTCGTCGTCCACGGGCAGGAAGCCGACCAGGGGGATTTGCAGCAGGCTCGCATCCAGCTCGCCGGGCGCCCCGTAATAGTGGGTAAAGACGCCATGCACGGGATCGTAGCCGTGGCTGCAGATGTCCTCGTGCACCTCGCGCCGGATCGCGCGCCAGCGATCCAGCGGCCCGTCCAGGCCGAACTGCTCGGCGCTGCGTATCATGCGATCGAAGGACACCCACACCATGAGCTTGGAATAGGTGAAATGCCGCCGGGGGCCGCGCACCTCCCAGATGCCCTCGTCGGGCAGCCGCCAGATGGATTCCAGGTGCCGTATCAGCATGCACTGCAGCCGCCAGCCGTCGTCGCTGTTCGCCACCCCGTGCCGCCGCGCGAGGTGCATGGTGTTGACCAGCTCGCCGTACACATCGAGCTGCAACTGATTGCTGGCCGCGTTCCCGATGCGCACGGGCTGGCTGCCCTCGTAGCCGGCGAGCCAGGACAGCTCGTATTCCTCGAGACGCTGCTCGCCGGCCAGGCCATACATGATGCGCAGCTCGGTCGCATCGCCGGCCACGGCGCGCAGCAGCCATTGGCGCCAGGCATCGGCCTCGTCGGTGAAGCCCGCCTCGATCAGCGCCCGCAGCGTCAGCGTCGCGTCCCGCAGCCAGCAATAGCGGTAGTCCCAGTTGCGGGCCCCGCCGAGCTCCTCGGGCAGCGAGGTGGTGCCCGCCGCGACGATGCCCCCCGTGTCGCGGTGCGTCAGGGCGCGCAGCGTCAGCAGCGAGCGCTGGACCTGTTCCGTCCAGGGACCGGCCTGCCGGCTGCGGGCCGTCCATTCCCGCAGCAGCTTGGTCTCGCCGGCGATGGCCTCGGCCACGTCGGGCCGAGGCGGCAGCGTGCGCAGCCAGGAAGCCGTCCAGGTGAGCGCAAAGGGCACGGCCTCGCCCGCCGCGACGGTGAAATCGGCCTGCGTGGTCATGTCCCGGCCGACCAGATCGACCGGGGTGTCGAGGATCAAGCGGTCGGGGCCCGCGATCGCCTGCAGGCGGCCGCCGTCCACCCGCGAGACCCAGGGCGCGATGCGGCCGTAGCCGAAGCGCAGGCACAGATGCATGTGCATGTCCACCCTGCCCTCGAGCCCCTGCACCAGGCGCAGCACCTGGGGATTGCCGCCCTCCTCCGTGTGCATGCTGTCGACCAGGCGCACCCGCCCGCCGGCGCACTGGAACTCGGTCTCGAGCACCAGCGTGCCCTCGCGGTAGCGCCGGGTGCCGCGGGCGCCCTCGTCGGCCGGCGCGATCCGCCAGCATCCATTGTCGGCCGTGCCCAGCAAGGCAGCGAAGCACGCATCGGAATCGAAGCGCGGCATGCACAGCCAGTCGATCGACCCATTGCGCCGCAGCACGGCGAGCGTCTGGGAATTGCTCAATATCGCGTAGTCTTCAATGTGTGCCATGGCCTCGCTTCATCGTGGACATCGGGACGCGGCCGGGCCCTGATTCGGGCCCTGCCCCGAGACGACGACCCAATGGCCGTCGGGATCCCGCAGGACCAGCTCGCCGGCCGCCGGCGCGGCGCCCCGCGCCATCGTGGGCGGCCGGCAGCCCGGCGGCATCGCCGCCCGCAAGCCGGGCAGGTCGGATGCGCCGAAGCACAGCCTGCCGGCATGCAGGGCCGAGATGTCGTCCGGCGGGGCGGCGGCGCGCCCCCGCGGTTGGCGGTACGCCAGCAGTTCCACATGCGGGACGTCCGATCCGGGGGCGGCCAGCGCCACCACATCGAGCGCCACGCCGTCCAGTCCGTCGAGGTCGTCCTGCTCGCCGCCCCGGTTCAGGCCATGCGTGGTCACACGCAGGCCCAGGGCCTCGTAAAAGACGATAGCCTCGTTCAGCGCGCCGGTGCACAGCGCGCTGTGATCGATGCCCAGCGGCTGCCCGGCACCGTCCGCAAGCTGCGACCGCCAGGCCGGGGGCTCGTGCCCGGCGGCAAACCGCAGCAGCTCCAGGGCGTGCCCCTCGGGGTCCCGGAACTTGAAGGCGGTGACCGAGCCCGTGTTGGGCGGCAGCCGCTGCGGGCCGCCGCGGGTGATGGGGCGCACGGCATGCTCACCGATCCGCCGGCGACAAGCCTCCATGTCGGCGACGACCATGGCAAAGTGCTGGAACCAGGGATCGTTGGCCCGCGGCTCGGGCGGATCGCAGGCGGCGTCCGGGAACTCCACCAGCTCGAGGCGCTGCGCGCCCAGCGACAGATGCGCGCAGCCCGTGGCCTCGGCCCGCGCGAGCGGCGAGCCGGCCCACGCCGGGATCGGCGCATGGCCGGCATCGAGCCGGAACCCGAGCACGCCGCAATGGAAGTCGATGGCACGCCGCAGGTCGCGGGTGTTGCGCCCGATGGCGGTCAATGCGATGCGCGGCGCGCTCATGGCCATTGCGCCCCGCGCCGGTTGACCCAGATCGCATACAGGCTCTGCGAGGCGCACAGGAACAGGCGGCTGGCGAGGCGGTCGCCGAAGCAGAGGTTCTGCACCACGCAGGGCACCCGGATCCGCCCGAGCAGTGTGCCGTCTGGCGCGATGCAATGCACGCCGTCGCCGGCGCTCGCCCAGACGTTGCCGTCCTCGTCGCAGCGGATGCCGTCGGCATCGCCCGGCGACACTTTGTAGAAATCACGGCCATTGCGCAGCGTGCGGCCGTCCTCCGCCACGTCGAAGACCCGGATGCAGCGGCGCGAGCCGGGATCGAACTTCAGCCCCGTCTCGGCGACGTACAGGCGCGACTCGTCGGGCGAGAAGCACAGGCCGTTGGGTCCGACGAAATCATCGGCCACCACGTCCACGGCACCGGTGGCCGGATCGAGCCGGCACAGCGCGGGCGGCAGCTCGGGCTCGCGCCGCCCGCCCTCGTAGTCCGCCTGCAAGCCGTAGATCGGGTCCGAGAACCAGAGGCTGCCATCCGACTTGCAGACCACGTCGTTGGGCGAATTCAGCCGCCGGCCGGCGCGCCGTTCGGCCAAGGTGACGAGCCGCCCGTCCGGCTCGGTGCGCAGCAGCGCACGGGGACCGTGCAGGCAGGTGACCAGGCGCCCCTCGCGGTCGCGGGTGCTGCCATTGGCGAAGCCCGAGGGCGCACGAAAGACCGACACCCCCGTCGCCTCGGACCAGCGCATCAGGCGGTCATTGGGCAGATCGCTGAACAGCAGGCAGCGATGGTCGCCGAACCAGACGGGGCCCTCGGCCCAGCGAAAACCGTCGGCCAGCCTTTCCAGCGGCGCGTTGGGCAGCACCAGCTCGCGGAATCGCGGATCGATGACCTCGTAGTCGCTCATGTTTTTCCACCCTGCCCCGTCGGCATTCAGACCTCTGCGCCCGGCATCTGGATCAGCATCAGGACGGCCGGCTCGTCGCCCACGGTGCCCGAGCGATGGCCCTTGCGGCCCTGGGCGTCCGCTCGGCAGCCCTGGTCCCCGCCAAAAGAGACCTCGCCCGGCCCCATCTCGACGCGGCGGCCGTCCATGGTCTCGACGAACCAGCGCCCGGAAATCGGCACGATCCACTGGGGTGCCGGATTCTCGTGCCATTCGCCCACCCAGCCCACCGGCAGCACGCTGAACAGGGCCTTGGCGGGGCGGCCCGCGCACTCGGCATTCCATTGCGGCGCGGCCCCGCCCATGCTTCGCGGATGGAAATCGCCGATCCCGCGGCGCTCCTGATGGCTGGTTCCCGCGGCGTCCGCCCAGACGCGCCAGTATTCCAGCGTGGGCGCCGCGCCGGTCGGTTTCGCATCACTCATGGCTTTCCTCCGAGGTGGCCGGGGCGCCGATGCCCTGCGGCGTGTAGACGGCGGTCGAGGCGCCCGGATGCCGGACGAGGGCCGCCATGGGCATCTGCTGCGTGCCGAAGGCCAGGAGCAGCAGACCGCCCACGAGGCCGAAATTCTTCAGGAAATCCCAGAACTCCGTGCGGCCGCGGCTGTGGCCGGGCGTCCAGAAATCGGGGCAACGCCAGAAGCGGTGATACATCAGCGCGCTCACCACGCAGTAGAGCGCGAGCGCCAGCGCCGCCGCGCGGTCATGCCAGCCGGCCAGGATCATGGCCGGCGCCGCCACCTCCAGCGCCATGGCGGCCACCAGCATGGGCGGCGCGGTCCAGCCGGGCATGAACGAGGATCTCGCCTGCTCCAGGGCCTCCCGCCAGAACAGCAGCTTGTGCAGCGCACTGAAGGGAAACAGGGCCACCAGGCACAGCCTGACGATGAACGGGAACAGGACCTGTTCAAGCATGGCGGGCCTCCGGAGCGGCCGCCGCCGCGCGCGCGGGATCGCCGCCTCCGTCCCCCTGCGCCGGCTCGCGGACTCGCAGGGCGCCCAGCCGCTCGGCGATGCCATCGGCCACGCGCAAGGCATTGGCCACGATGGTCAGGGTCGGATTCACCGCGCTGATCGAAGGAAAGAAGCTCGCATCCGCCACATACAGATTGTCCAGTTCGTGCGCCTTGCAGGCCGTATCCAGCACCGAGCTGCGCGGATCCGTGCCGAAGCGTGCCGTTCCCGCCTGGTGGGCCGTGCCGCCGATGGGGATGCGCATGCCCAGCAGGTGGCGCCTATCCACCAGGCGGGCCGACGCATCGATGCGCGCCAGCACGCCACGCAGCTTGCCGCGCAGGCGGCGGTGCGCCTCCATATTGTTGTCGTGCTGTTCGAGCACCACCCGGTCGCGCACGTAGCGGATGCGGTTCTCGGGCCGCGGCAGGTCCTCGCTCGAGAGCCAGAAATCCAGGGCATGCCGGGCCACGCAATCGAAAGGCATGCGGGGCAGCCATTCCAGCCAGGGCGGCAGCACCTCGCCGCGCAGCGTGTCGGCGTGCGACTTGCCCGTCATCTGGATCAGGCCCAGGGGACAGTCCCAATCGTCCGCGCCGAAATAGAAGTCGCTGAGCGCCAGCGTCTTCTGGAACACCGTGTCATTGGGCTCGCGGCCCACCGCCAGCATGGCCGACTGGTTGTGGCGCATGTAGTTGCGCCCCACCTGCCCGGAACCGTTGGCCAGACCCTGCGGGTGGCGCTCGTCCGCCGATCGCAGCAGCAGCAAGGCCGTGGACAGGGCGCCGCAGGCCAGCACCACGATGTCGGCCGCATAGCGCTCCGGCGCGCCCTCGCACAGGGCGTGGATCTCCGTCACGCAATGGCCGCCTGGATCGGTGGAAAGCCGCGCCACGCGGGCGCCCACGCGCAGCGTCACGTTCGGATGCGCCGCGAGCGTCGGCACGATGCTGACGACCTCGGCGTCGGCCTTGCCGTTGGTGGGGCTGGGATAGCCGTCGAAATAGGGATTGCGCACGAACGCGCTCTGACGCTCGGCCAGCAGGCTGCCCTGGTCCAGCATCACCCCGATCGGCATGTGGAAGGGATGCAGGCCCTGGCGCGCCAGGGCGTCGGACAGGGCCTGCAGGCGCGGCTCGTGCGCCAGCGGCGGATACGGGTAGGGTCCCGAGCGGGGCGGCTCGGTCGGGTCCTCGCCCGCCGCGGCATGGACGCGATAGAGCCGCTCGGCCTCGTCATAGTAGGGGGCAAAGACGTCGTATTTCACCGGCCATTCCGGCGAGAGGCCGCCGGCGTGCCGCAGGGCCTCGAAATCGCGTTCGCGCATGCGGAACAGGGCGGCGCCGTACACCTTGGAGTTCCCGCCCACGAAGTAATGCAGGCCGGGGTGGAAGGCGGCGCCCCGCCGGTCGTACCAGGTCTCGTCCGCCCGGTAGGCGTTTTCGATGAACACCTTGGCCGCGTTCCAGTTTTCCGCCGAGCGCTCGAGCCAGCCCCCGCGCTCCAGGATCAGGATCCGCTTGCCGGTGGGCGCCAGGCGCTGGGCCACCGCGGCGCCGCCAGGACCGCTCCCGACAATGACCACATCGTAGCGTGCGCGGTCCGCCATGGCTCAGCCGCCGGACGCGAAGCCCGGATAGAGCATCATGCCGCCATCGACGAACAAGGTGGTGCCCGTCACGTAATCGGCGGCGTCCGACACCAGCCACACCGCCGCCCGCGCCACGTCCTCGGGCTCGCCGATGCGCCCGTACGGCACCAGGCTCATGAGGTCCTGGTAGGCGGCCTCGGTGCCCCAGGCGGCCGCGTTGATGGACGTGCGTATCGCGCCGGGCGCGATCGCGTTCACGCGGATGCGGCGCGGCGCGAATTCCTGGGCCATGCTCTGCATGAGCTGCATCACCCCGCCCTTGGAGGCCGCATAGTTCGCGTGCCCCGCCCAGGGGATCGCCTGGTGCACCGAACTGGTGCACAGGATCTTCCCCGCCGCCGCGGACACCGAGGGCACCAGCCCCCGGCGCAGGAACTCGCGGACCGCCGCGCGACAGCACAGGAACTGCCCCGTCAGGTTGACGCCGATCACCGTGTTCCACTCCGCGAGCGTCATGTCCTCGAAAGCGGCATCCCGTTGCAGGCCGGCATTGCTCACCAGGATGTGCATCGTGCCGAAATGCCCGATCACCTGGCCGACCATCCGCTCGACCTGGTCTTCCTGGCTCACGTCGGCGCGCACCACCATCGCCCGGCGCCCCAGCCGCGCGACCTGGTCGGCCACCTGCTCGGCCGCCTCGGCCTGATCGACGAAGTTGATCGCCACGTCGGCGCCCGCCTGGGCCAGGCCCAGCGCCACCGCGCGCCCAATGCCCGAACTGGCGCCCGTGACGAGCGCCGGCTGGCCGGCCAGCGCCGCCTGCGGCGACGCGCCCGACGCGCGGGGTTCAGTTGCTGCTTGCGGCTGATTCATGAGCGTCCATGCCTCCTTGCCATCTCGCCCGCATGGGATCCCGGCATGGCCCGCACGCGGCTCGGCCCACGGGGACATGCCTGGCGAATTCGAGGCGAGCAAGCCGCATGCCCGCCCGCGCCACGGCTCAACCTTCCGCGAGTCAGCGGTGGATGTTCCGCGGGTCAGTGGTGGACGCTCCGCAGGCCAACAGTGGACGTTCTTTTTTATGCTAGAATGCCTGTCTTTCGGGGCGTAGCGCAGCCTGGTAGCGCACTTGCATGGGGTGCAAGGGGTCGCGAGTTCGAATCCCGCCGTCCCGACCAGTAAAAACAAGGGCTTACAGAGATTTCTCTGTAAGCCCTTGTCCTTTTCTGGACAAGCCCGAGCCGCCGTCCGATCGCCCGGCGGCGGCCATGGCCCCTGCGGCGACCATCGCCCCGGCGCCCTTCAAACGATGCGCGAGAGGCGCGTGGCCTTGCGGCGGTCGACGAACAAGGTGTTGCCGCCGTGCTTCTTGGCCTGCGACTTGGCCTCGGTGGCGGCGCGGGCGATCTGGTGGTGCGAGTCGTACCAGCCCGGCTCGACCCGCACGATGCCCAGCGACAGGCTGGGCAGCGCGTAGCGGCGGCGATGGCCGATGCGGTCCTCGGCCATGTAGCCTTGCGAGAAATCGCCGGCGGGGTCGTGCGCCCGCATGTGCTCGTCCATGGCGCCCGGGAAATCGGCCAGGATGGCGCGGCAGCGCGCCTCCCAGTCCACGCTGCGGAACAGGATCAGGAAATCGTCGCCGCCGATGTGCCCGAGGAAATCCAGCCCGTGGTCGACGTGGCGCGCGAGGATGCGGCCGGTGAGCTGGATGATCTCGTCGCCGCGCTGGTAGCCGAACACGTCGTTGAAGGGCTTGAAGTGGTCCAGGTCGGCATAGCACGCCGCGAAGCGCTGGCCCCTGTCCAGCAGGTGCTGGATCTGGCGACCGATGGGGACGTTGCCAGGAAGCTGCGTCAGGGGATTGGCGTGGCGCGCCGCACGCACCTGCAGCTCGTTGAGCGAGCGCAGCAGGTCCTGGCTGGTCCCGATGCCCAGGTAGTGCCCGTGGCCCGTGATGATGAAATCGTTGGCCAGGCCATAGCCGTCGGCCTGGACGAGCTGGCGGCTGAGCGCGGTCAGCGAGGTGTTCATGTCGGCGATCACGGGCTTGTCGTCCATGATCAGTGAACACGGCTTGCCGCCGAAGATCTCGCGCTGGTAGGGCTGGGCGAAGCGTTCGATGAGCGCGCTGCGGGTGATCACGCCGACCGGCACGCCTTCGTGGACGACGGGGATGGTGTGCAACTGCGGGTGGGCGCGAAAGACCTCGCTCACGGCGTGATTGGAGACCGTGGGCTCGACCGAGGGCACCCGCCGCAGCAGCCGCAGGACCCGGCCGTCCTCGGATGGATCCGCCGCCTCGCCCGGCGGGAACGGGCCGATGGGCCAGGCCGCGCCGCCGGCAAGCTGGCGCGCGACCTCGGGCTCGAGCGCGGCCGGCGGCGCCGAGCCGGGGCGCGCGATGTAGTAGCCCTGGCCGCAATTGATGCCTTGTTCGGCCAGGCAGCCCAGCTCGTCCTGGGTCTCGATCCCCTCGGCGACCACCTGGGCGCCCGTGGCCTTGGCCATGTCGCACAACGATCGGATGAATTGCTGGCGCAGCGGGTCGGCCTCGATGCCGCGGACGAAGCGCTTGTCGGCCTTGACGAATTCGGGCTTGAGGTCGAGCCAGCGGCCCAGGCTGGAATATCCCTCGCCCAGGTCGTCGATGGCGAACTGCAATCCGATGCCCCGATACCAGGCGGCGGCACCGGCCAGCTCGCGCTCGTCGGATTCCTCGCGCTGCTCGGTGATCTCGAACACCACGCTGCCCGGATCCACCCCGGCCTGCCGCAGCCAGTCCAGGAAATCGGCGCGGGCGGCCTGCGAGGCGATGAGGGCGGACGGGCTGATGTTGAGGAACAGCTTTCCGGGCAGCTTGAGCGCCCCGAAGCGCTCGAGGAGCACGCGGCAGCAGGCGAGCTCGAGCTCGATGCCGCGGCCCGCGGCGCGGGCCGCCCGGAACAGGGCGTCGGGCATGTGCAGGGGATTGTTGGCCGGCCCCCGGATCAGGCCCTCGTAGCCCAGGAGGCTCGCGTGCCGCATCCGCGCGATCGGCTGGAAGACCGGGTCCAGGCCTGCATCCAGGATGTCATCCACCTGCCTGCGCAGGGCATCGGACGGCACCGCGGTGGCGCCTGGGTCGGATTCGAGGGCGTTTCCTGGCATGGGGTGCGAAATCGGCGATCGGAGTCCGGCAGCGGAATACCCTCGCCGACGTCTGAAAAACTCCGACGTCACTATACAATCTCTGGATGGCGAGTCAATGACCGCCATCAAGACGCCCGGGGCTTCCCCTCCCCCGACCGGGGCGTCCGCGAGACGGCCGCGGGCCTGGCCGGCCCTGCCGCCCTCAGAGCAGGCCGAGCTGCAGGCGGGCCGGCTCGCTGATCATCTCGCGGCTCCAGGGCGGATCCCAGACCAGATCGACCGTGACCTCGTCCACCCCCTCGATGTTCAGCAGCTTGTTGCGCGCCTCGTCGGCGATCATGGTGCCCATGCCGCAGCCCGGGGCGGTGAGCGTCATCTGGACCTCGATGCGGAAACGCTCGGGCGCGCCCGCGGGCAGGATCTTGCAGCTATAGACCAGCCCCAGGTTGACGATGTCGACGGGAATCTCGGGGTCGTAGCAGGTCGACAGCATGGTCCAGGCCGCCGCCTCGACGGACTCGGCGGTGGCCGGCCCGTCATGGGTGTGGGAGACCTCCTCGATCGGCTCGAAGCCCAGCGCGTCGGCGTCGACCCCCTCGATGCGGTACAGGTTGCCCTCGACCATGACGGTGAAGGTGCCGCCCAGTTGCTGGGTGATGACCGCGTCGCAACCGGCCTCGATGGTCACGGGCGAGCCGTAGGGCACGGTGACCGCCGGCACGTCCCGGCTGACGACGACTTCTTGGCGTGTGTAGCTCATGGCATTCCTCTACTCTATTCGGTGCGGGCGGTGTCCCGGGCCAGCGTGATGGCGTTGTGCAGCGTATGCCAGGCCAGGGTGGCGCACTTGACGCGCGAGGGGAATTCCCGCACGCCCGAGAGCACCTCGAGCTTGCCCAGGTCGCAATCGGGATGCGCCTCGGTCAGCATGGCGTGCACGTCGCGGAACAGCGCCTCGGCCTCCTCGACGCGGCAGCCGCGCACCGCCTCGGTCATCAGCGAGGCCGAGGCCTTGGAGATCGCACAGCCGTGGCCGACGAAGCTGACCTCGTCGATCACGCCGTCGCGCAGGCGCGCGTACACGGTGAGCTGGTCTCCGCACAGCGGATTGTGGCCGTCCGCGCGATGCGAGGCGTCCGCCATCGCATGGAAATTGCGCGGATTGCGATTGTGGTCGAAGATGACCTCCTGGTAGAGCTCGCGCAGGCCATCGTGTTGCTCGTCCATCCGCTCAGACTCCAAACAGTTTCTGCGCCTTGCGCACGCCGGCCACCAGGGCGTCGATGTCCCGGCTCTCGTTGTACAGGGCGAAGGAGGCGCGGACGGTGCCGGGGATGCCGAACCGGGTCATCAGGGGCATGGCGCAGTGGTGGCCCGCCCGGATGGCCACCCCTTCGGTGTCGAGGATCGTGCCCAGGTCGTGGGGATGGATGCCCTCGACCAGGAAGGACAGGATCCCCGCCTTGCGCGGCGCGGTCCCCACGATCCGGATGCCCGGCAGCTCGAGCATGCGCTCGGTGGCCTCGGCCAGCAGCGCCGATTCATGGGCGGCGACGCGATCTAGGCCGACCTCGAGCAGGTAATCGATGGCCGCGCCCATCACGATGGAGCCGCCGATGTTGGGCGTGCCCGCCTCGAAGCGCTGCGGGCCGTCGGCATAGGTCGTGCCCTCGAAGCTGACCGTGCGGATCATGTCGCCCCCGCCCTGCCAGGGCGGCAGCTCGGCCAGGATCGAGGCGCGCGCGTAGAGCGCGCCGATCCCCGTCGGGCCGTAGAGCTTGTGGCCCGAGAAGGCATAGAAATCGCAATCCAGGGCCTGGACGTCCACCGCCTGGTGGGCCACGGCCTGGGCCCCGTCGATCAGCACCAGCGCGCCGGCCTCGCGCGCCAGGCGCACGATCTCGTCGACGGGATTGACGGTGCCCAGGGCGTTGGAGACATGGGCCACGGCCACCAGGCGCGTGCGCGGACCGAGCAGGGCCCGGAAATCGGCCATGTCGATCTCGCCCGTATCGGTGACCGCCGCGGCGCGCAGCACCGCGCCCGTGCGCTCGCACAGCAGTTGCCAGGGGACGATGTTGGAATGATGCTCGAGGGTGGTGACGAGAATCTCGTCGCCGGCCCGCAGCCGCTGGCCCCAGGTCTGGGCCACCAGGTTGATCGATTCCGTCGTGCCGCGCGTGAAGACGATCTCCTGGGCGTCGGCCGCGTTCAGCAGCACGCGCACCCGCTCGCGCGCCTGCTCGTAGAGGTCGGTGGCATGTTGCGAGAGCCAATGGACGCCGCGGTGGATGTTGGCGTTCGACTGTCCGTAGAACGCCTCCATCGCGTCGATGACCGCCCGCGGCTTTTGCGTGGTGGCGCCGTTGTCGAGGTAGGCGAGCCGGCGGCCGCGCACGGGCCGCGCGAGGATGGGGAAATCGCCTGCCAGGTCCAGCAGCGCGGGGCCGAAGATGGGTGCCGGCGCGTTCATGCGGCCACCTCGGTGGCGATGTCGCCCGGCAGGATCGCGCGCACCGCGCGCTCGACGCGCTTGCGCAGGGGCTCGGCTTCGATGCGGGCGACGCTGGCCGCCGCGAAGGCATAGATCAGGATGTCGCGCGCGCGCGCCTCGTCCAGCCCGCGCGAGCGCAGGTAGAACAGGCTGTCGGCGTCGATCTGCCCCACCGTGGCGCCGTGCGCGCACTTGACGTCGTCGGCGTAGATCTCGAGCTCGGGCCGGGCGTCGGACTTGGCCAGGCGCGACAGCAGCAGGCTGTCGTTGCGCTGGACCGCGTCGGTGCCGTCGGCGCCGGGCGCGACGAGGATGCGGCCGCTGAACACGCCATGCGAGGTGTCGGCCATGATGCCGCGGTAGGATTCGTGGCTGACGCAGCGCGGCTGCTCGTGGCCGATCAGCGTGTGGTGATCGACGTGGCGGCGCTTGTCCACGTAGTACAGGCCATTGAGCAGGGTCTCGCAGCGCTGTCCGGTGAAGCGGGTGGCGATGTCATGGCGCGCCAGGCGCGCGCCCAGGGACATCGAATGCGACGCGAAATACGAGCCCTGGGCCTGGCTCGCGTCGATGTCGCCCAGGTGCCAGGCCTGCTCGGATTCGCGCTGCAGCTTGAGATGCGTGATGCGCGCGTCGCGGCCGAGGCTCAGGCGCGTGGCCGCGTGGCTGAGGTTGGCGGCCCCCGGCACGCCGACGTAGTGCTCGACCACGGTGGCCTGCGCCGCGTCCCCGGCGATCACCACGTGCCGCAGGAACTGCGAGGCGCGCGGCGAGGCGGCCACGCAGACCAGGTGCACGGGCTCGGCGACCACCGCGCCGCGCGGCAGCTTGAGGAAGGCGCCGTCGCTGGCCAGGGCCAGGTTCAGCGCCGAGGTGCTGGCGCCGTCGCCGGCCTGCCCGAGCACCGGCTGGATCTCCTCCGCGTGCGCGGCGATCGCCTGCGACAGCGGCTGCAGGACGGCGCCCTCGGGCAGGGTCCCGACGAGCGACAGGGCGGGATCGAAGCGCCCGTCGACGAACACCAGCCAGTGGCCGGGCTCGCCCGCGCGCAGCTCCTCGACCAGGCCGGCGACCGGCTGCGCGCCGCCCTCCTCGAAGGATTGCTCGGCCAGCGCCGCGAGCGAGGTGTGGCGCCAGGCCTCGAGGCGGGTATGCGGCCAGCCCTCGGCGGCGAAGCGGTCCATGGCCTCGCGCCGCAGGCCCGCGAGCCAGGGGATGCGCGCGCCGGGCAGCTCGCCCGCGCGGCGGCCGAAGGCCTCGGTCCAGGCTTGCAGTCCGGCGCTCATGCCGCGGCCCCCTTTGCGGCGGCGCCCTTCGTCGCGGCGCCCTTTGCCGGCTGCCCGGCCAGGCCCTCGATCCAGCCGTAGCCGCGCTGCTCGAGCTCGAGGGCGAGCTCGCGGCCGCCCGAGCGCACGATGCGGCCATGGGCCAGCACGTGCACGTAGTCCGGCACGATGTAGTCCAGCAGGCGCTGGTAGTGGGTGATCACGATCATGGCGCGATCGGGCGAGCGCAGGCGGTTGACGCCGTCGGCCACGATCTTGAGCGCGTCGATGTCCAGGCCCGAGTCGGTCTCGTCGAGGATGGCGAGCTTGGGCTCGAGCAGGGTCATCTGCAGGACCTCGTTGCGCTTTTTCTCGCCGCCCGAGAAGCCCTCGTTGACGGCGCGGTACAGGAACTCGTCGCGCATGCCGACGAGCTTCATCTCGGCCTTGGCACGCTTGACGAAATCCATGGCGTCGAGCTCGGGCAGGCCGCGCTGGCGCCGCACGGCATTGACCGCCGCGCGCAGGAAATAGGCGTTGGAGACGCCGGGAATCTCGATCGGGTACTGGAAGGCGAGGAAGATGCCGGCGCGGGCGCGGTCCTCGACGGGCATGGACAGCAGGTCGCGGCCCTCGAACTCGACCGAGCCCTCGGTGACCTTGTAGTCCTCGCGGCCGGCCAGCACCTGCGAAAGCGTGCTCTTGCCCGAGCCGTTGGGGCCCATGATGGCGTGGACCTCGCCCGCCTTGACCTCGAGGTCCAGGCCATGGAGGATTGCCTTGTCTTCGACCGAGGCGTGCAGATTCTTGATGTTCAGCATGAGTAGTGGGCTCCTTAACCGACGCTGCCTTCCAGGCTCACGCCGAGCAGATTCTGTGCTTCGACGGCGAACTCCATGGGCAATTCCTTGAAAACCTCCTTGCAGAAGCCGTTGACGATCATCGAGACGGCGTCCTCGGCCGAAAGGCCGCGCTGCATGGCGTAGAACAGTTGATCCTCGGCGATGCGCGAGGCCGTGGCCTCGTGCTCGACGCTGGCGCTGGGGTGCTGGACCTCGATGGTCGGGAAGGTATGCGCGGCGCATTCCTTGCCGATCAGCAGCGAGTCGCACTGCGTGTAGTTGCGGGCGTTCTCGGCCTTGGGCGTCATGCGCACCAGGCCCCGGAACGTGTTGCTGCCGTGGCCCGCCGAGATCCCCTTGGAAATGATGGTGCTGCGCGTGTTGCGGCCCATGTGGATCATCTTGGTGCCGGTGTCGGCCTGCTGGTAGTGGTTGCTGAGCGCCACGGAATAGAATTCACCGGTCGAATCGTCGCCGCGCAGGATCACGCTGGGATATTTCCAGGTGATCGCCGAGCCGGTCTCGACCTGGGTCCAGGAAATCCGCGAACGCGCGCCCCGGCAATCGCCGCGCTTGGTCACGAAGTTGTAGATCCCGCCCACGCCGTTCTCGTCGCCGGGATACCAGTTTTGCACGGTGGAGTACTTGATCTTGGCATCCTCGAGCGCCACCAGCTCGACCACCGCGGCGTGGAGCTGGTTCTCATCGCGCATCGGCGCCGTACAGCCCTCGAGGTAGCTGACCACCGCGCCCTCGTCGGCGATGATCAGCGTGCGCTCGAACTGGCCGGTGTCGGCCGCGTTGATGCGGAAATACGTGGAAAGCTCCATCGGGCATCGCACGCCCTTGGGGATGTAGACGAAGGACCCGTCCGAGAACACCGCCGAGTTGAGGGCGGCGTAGAAATTGTCGCCCGGGGGCACGACCGAGCCCATGTACTTGCGCACGAGATCGGGGTGGCTGCGCACCGCCTCCGAGAACGAACAGAAGATCACGCCCGCGTCGGCGAGCTGCTTGCGGAAGGTCGTGGCGACCGACACCGAGTCGAATACCGCGTCGACGGCGACGCCGGCGAGCTTGGCGCGCTCGTGCAGCGGCACGCCGAGCTTTTCATAGGTGCGCAAGAGCTCGGGATCGACCTCGTCCAGGCTCTTGGGGCCGTCCTTCTTGGACTTGGGGGCGGAGTAATAGCTGATGTCCTGGAAATCGGGCTCGGGGAAATCGACCTTGGCCCACCTGGGCTGGGACATCTTGAGCCATTCCCGGTAGGCGTTCAGGCGCCACTCGAGCATGAACTCGGGCTCACGCTTGAGGGCCGACAGGCGGCGGATGACCCCCTCGTCCAGTCCCTTGGGAAAGGTGTCGGACTCGATCTCCGTGACGAAACCCGCCTCGTAGTCACGAACGAGGAAGGAATCGAGCTTGTCGTTGACGGTACTCATTTGGGCAGACTCCAGGTCGGGGCATTGACCGCGGTGATGCGCACCCCGACCGGGGCGCGCGCAGTATGGATGGGTTCGCCCCCGATCATGTCGGCCACGGACACGGCCTCGAGGGTGCGGCGCACCATCAGGTTGATGCGCTGCCAGTGCGGGCGGATGTGACAGGCGTCCTCGACGCTGCACACGCCGGGGACGGCCGTGCATTCGGTCAGGCCGAAGGGCTGGTCCTCGAGGGCGTCGATGATCTGGGCGATGCTGATCCGCTCGGCCGGCAGGCCCAGCCGGTAGCCGCCATGGGCGCCGCGGGTGCTCGCCACCAGGCCGCGCTGGCCGAGGAGCTTGAGGACCTTGCTGACGACCGGCTGGCCCAGGCCCAGGGTGCCGGCCAGCTCGGCCGCGCTGCACACGTGCGTCGGATGGGCCGCCATGTGCGTGAGCACGATGATGCCGTAGTCGACGATCTTGCTGATACGCAGCATGAAATGGAACCGGGGGGCTGGTGGATTGACGGCTAAATAGTACTACTTCGGTACTGTATCGGTCAAATCCGCGGAGCCATTTTCCTGCCTGGATTGTTGCAGTCGCCACATCCGGGCGTAGCGGCCGCCCAGGGCCAGGAGGCTCGCGTGATCGCCCTCCTCGGCCACGCGCCCCGCCTCGAGCACGATGATCCGGTCCGCGTCCACGACGGTGGACAGCCGGTGCGCGATGATCAGGGTGGTGCGGTCGCGGGCGATCTGGGCGAGCTCGTCCTGGATGGCGCGCTCGGTGCGCGTGTCCAGCGCGCTGGTCGCCTCGTCGAACACCAGGATGGGCGGATCCTTGAGCAGCGTGCGGGCGATGGCGACCCGCTGTTTTTCGCCGCCGGACAATTTTAGCCCACGTTCGCCCACCGGCGTGTCATAACCCTTGGGCAGGGAAAGGATGAAGGCGTGGATGTGGGCGGCCCGGGCCGCGCGCTCGATGTCGGCCTGGCTGGCGCCGGGGCGGCCGTAGGCGATGTTGTAGGCGATGGTGTCGTTGAACAGCACGGTATCCTGGGGCACGATGCCGATGTGGGCGCGCAGGCTCGCCTGCGTGTAGTCGCGCACGTCGCGCCCGTCGACCATCACGGCGCCGCCATCGACGTCGTAGAAACGGAACAGCAGGCGCGACAGCGTGGATTTCCCGGCGCCCGAGGCGCCCACCACCGCCACCGTGGCGCCGGCGGGGATGTCGAAGCTCACCCCGTGCAGGATGCGCCGGTCGGGCTCGTAGCCGAAGTCCACGTCCTGGAACCGCAGCGCCGCCCGGCGCGTGGACAGCGCACGCGCGCCGGGCCGGTCGGCGACCTCCTGGGCATTGCGCAGCAGGTCGAACATGCGCTCCATGTCGGCCAGGGCGTGCTTGATCTCGCGGTAGACGAAGCCCAGGAAATTCAGCGGCGCATAGAGCTGGGTCAGGTAGGCCGAGACCAGCACCACGTCGCCCACCGTCATGGTGCCCTCCACCACGCCGGCCGCCGAGCGCCACAGGAGCGCCGTGATGCCCAGGGTGATGATCATGCCCTGCCCCATGTTCAGCAGGTTCAGCGACACCTGGTTGCGCACCGCGGAATCGGCCCAGCGCGCCATGTCGCCATCGTAGCGCTGGTGCTCGTAGGCCTCGTTGCCGAAATACTTGACCGTCTCGTAGTTGATCAGCGCATCGACCGCCTTGGCGCTGGCCTGGCTGTCGAGCGCGTTCATGCTGCGCCGGTAGACCATGCGCCGCTCGGTCACCAGCAGGGTGAAGCCCACGTACGCGCCGATCGTCCCCAGCGTGAGGGCGGCGAAGATCCAGTCGTAGCGCCACAGCAGGATGCCGGCCACCATGGCGATCTCGAGCAGGGTGGGCAGGATGTTGAAGACCGTGAAGTTCAGCAGGAAGCCGATGCCCTTGGTGCCGCGCTCGATGTCCCGGCTCAGGCCGCCGGTGCGGCGCTGCATGTGGAAGCGCAGCGACAGGGACAGCAGATGCTCGAACACCCGGCTCGCCACCCGTCGGATGGCCCCTTGGGTCACGCGCGCGAACAGGACGTCGCGCAGCTCGCCGAACAGGGTGGTGGCCAGGCGCGCCAGGCCGTAGCCCAGCAGGGCCGCCACGGGCAGCATCGCCAGGCCCTGCGGCACCCCCAGGGCGTCGACCAGGTCCTTGAGGTAGAGAGGCGTCGAGACATTGGCGAGCTTGGCCAGCACCAGGCAGGCGAAGGCGAGCGAGACCCGCCCTCGGAAGGCCCAGACGTAGGGCCAGAGCGCGCGCAGGGCTTGCCAATCATCGCGCCGCGCGGGCGCCGGACCGGTATGGAAAGAAGGCATGAAGGACCACGGAAGAAAGCGGGCAGCGCATACAATACGGGAATCGGCATGCGCAAAATCGGCTGGGGAGATTGTATGACTGTTTCCGTATTCGACTACGAGGGCGAGCTCTCGGCCTGCGCCGCCGGCGACCGGGCGGCCTTCGATGCGCTCTACGCGCACGAGGCGCCCGCCATGCTGGCCCTGGGCCGCGCCATGGTGGGCGAGGACGGGGCCGAGGATCTCGTGCACGAGACCTTCGTGCTCATCTGGCGCAACGCGGCCGGCTACAGCCCGGCGATCGGCACGGCCAGGGCATGGATCTACAGCATCCTGCGCTACCGGGCCCTGGCGCGCCTGCGGCAGGGACGCGGCCCGCATCCCGATCCCGCGAGGCCCCTGCCCGCGCCCTCCGGATCCCGGACGCCGACCCGCCTGACCCAGGCCCTGGGCCAATTGCCCGAGAGCTCGCGGGACGCCCTGCGGCTGGCCTACCTGCATGGGCTGGATTATGCCCAGCTCGCCACCCGGCTCGGCCGGTCCCGCGACGCGGTGCGCGGCGAGATCCGCCAGGCGCTCGGGCGCCTCGACCAGGCGGTCCTGGCATGAGGCATTCCGGCCACGGCCCCCGCAGCGATCTCGACATCGCCGAATACGTCCTGGGCCTGGCCTCGACCGAGGAGGCCGCGGCGATCCAGGCCTGGCTCGCCCAGGACAACGCCGCCGCCGCATGCGCCCTCAAGTGGGAGGCCTACCTGCTCGAGATCGCCGACGGCCTCCCCGGCGTGCCGCCTCCGCCGGGATTGCAGGCCCGGATACAGGCGACCCTCGGGTTCGCGGACGGCGCGGCGGAGGCGCCCGTCATGGTCGAGAGCCGCGCCGCCGACGCCCCCCGGCCGCGGCGCACGCGCGCGCGGCGGGCCCCGCGGCTGCGCCGCGGCCGGGTCGCCGCCGTGGCGGCCGTCCTGGTCGGCGTGATTCTCGCGGCCGTGCTGGGCATGGCGCTGCTGCGCCCCGCCCCGCAGCAGCAAACCGAGCGCGCGCTGCAGCTCGCACCGGTCAATCCGGCATTGCCGGCATCCCAGCCGCCCGCGCGCTGAGGCGCCGGCGGCGAGGCCGATGGTCGGAACGGATCAGAGATCGAGCAGGCCGCTCGCCTGCTGGGCCGCGGGCGTGGAGTCCGCCAGCGCCTGGGCGAGCCGCTCGCGGATGTTCTGCAGGTCGCCGCGCAGGGCCTGGAGCTCGGCGCCCGTCAGCCGCACCGCGGCGTCCTGGTCGCGCGGCATCTCGCCGCCGTCGCCCAGGCGGTTGCGCGCCCCCGCGATCGTGAAGCCCTGCTCGTAGAGCAGGTCGCGGATGCGGCGCACCAGCAGGACCTCGTGGTGCTGGTAGTAGCGCCGGTTGCCCCGGCGCTTGACCGGCTTGAGCTGGGTGAATTCCTGCTCCCAGTAGCGCAGGATGTGCGGCTTGACGCAGCACAGCTCGCTGACCTCGCCGATGGTGAAATAGCGTTTCGCCGGTATCGGCGGCAGGACGACGGGCCCGGAACCGCTGGTGCTCATGCGCGCTCACCCTCCGCCTGGCTGACGCCGTCCTTGAGCTTCTGGCTTGCGTGGAAGGTCACGACGCGGCGCGCCGCGATGGGGATGACCTCGCCGGTCTTGGGATTGCGGCCCGGGCGCGGAGGCTTGTTGCGCACCTGGAAGCTGCCGAAGCCCGAGAGCTTGACCTCGGTGCCGCGCACCAGCGCGTCGCGGATCTCGGCAAAGAAGGTGTCGACCACGTCCTTGGCCTCGCGCTTGTTCAGCCCCACCCGCTCGAACAGGAGTTCGGCCAGGTCGGCCTTGGTCAGGGTACGATCCGTATTCACAAACAGCCCTCCTAGGAACGCAAGCGAGCCCCATGCGCCTGCACCAGCGCATCCAGCAGGCGTTGCGTGCAGTAATCGATCTGACGGTCGTCCAGCGTCGCGTCGTGCCCCTGGAACCAGAACCGCAGCGCGAGGCTCTTGGCCTGGGCGTCGTTCTTGTCGCGCCAGATGTCGAACAGTTTAATGTCTTTGACCACCGAGAGCGCAACATCGGTGGCGATCTGGTGTAAAAGTGTGTCAAGCACGGCCTGCCAGGCGAGGCCGGCGTCCACCCAGACGGCCAGGTCGCGCACCACGACCGGCTGCCGGGAGAGCTCGGCGGGACGCGGGAAGACCCGCTCGCCGATCTGGCGCGCATCGACCTCGAAGACCACCGGCGCATGCGCCAGGTCCAGGGCCTGCGCCCAGCGCGGATGGACCTCGCCCAGCCAGCCGATCGCCAGCCCGTCGAGCATGAGGCGCGCCGAACGCCCCGGGTGCAGCGCCGGATGCACGGCCGCCTCGCAGCGCAGACCGGCGGCGCGTGCGCCCAGCAGGGACTCGAGATCGCGCTTGACGTCGAAGAAATCGACGGCGCGCGCGGCCTCCCCCCATTGCTCGGGCACGGCGGGGCCCCAGGCGGCGCACGCCAGGCGGATCGGCTGGGCCACGCCGGCCACCTCGAGATCGCCGTCGGCCACGCGGGGATCGCGGGCGAACACCCGTCCCAGTTCGAACACCCGCACGCGGCTCTGCTTGCGCTTGGCGTTGTAGGCGATGTTGTCGAGCAGGCCGCCGATCAGGCTCGAGCGCATCACCGCGAGCTGGCTGGCGATGGGATTGAGCAGGCGGATGGGATCGGCGTTGCCGGCGTAGTGGCGTTCCCAGGCCTCCTCGACGAACGAGAAGTTGATGACCTCCTGGTAGTCCAGCGCCGCCATCGCCGCGCGCATGGCGTGCGGGCCGTACAGGGTTTCGGGGACGACGCGCATCTTGGCCGGGGCGACCGGCGGCCGGTCGGGAATGCGGTCGAAGCCGTGGATGCGGGCGACCTCCTCGATCAGGTCCTCCTCGATGGCGAGGTCGAAGCGCGCCGAAGGCGGGGTGACGATGAAGTCCTCGCCCTCGCGGCGGAACTCGAAGCCCAGGCTGGAGAACACCCCGGCCACGGCCTCGCCTTCGAGGGGCACGCCCAGCACCCGCCGGCAGCGCGCCAGCCGCATGCGCACCGGGGCGCGCTCGGGCAGCCGCAGCACCTGGTCGTCGATGGGGCCGGCCTCGCCGCCGCAGATGTCCAGCACCAGGCGCGTCATCACCTGGAGATGCTCGGCGATCGAGGCGTAGTCCACGCCGCGCTCGAAGCGATGGCTGGCTTCGGAGGCGAGCTTGTAGCGGCGCGCGCGCCCCATGATGGCCTCGGGCCACCAGAACGCCGCCTCGATGTAGATGTCGGTGGTGTCCAGCGTCACGGCGCTGGCCTCGCCCCCCATGATGCCGGCCATGCTCTCGATCGCGTCGTCCGTGCCGATCACGCCCACGTCGGGCGCGAGCTCGATGGTCTGGCCATTGAGCAATTCCAGGGTCTCGCCCGCGCGGGCCCAGCGCACGGTCAGGCCGCCGTGGATGCGCCGCAGGTCGAAGACGTGGGTGGGGCGGCCGAGCTCCAGCATGACGTAGTTCGAGATGTCGACCAGCGCCGACACGCTGCGCTGGCCGGCGCGCTCGAGGCGGGCCTTCATCCAGGCGGGCGTGGCCGCGCGCGCGTCGACGCCGCGCACGATGCGCCCGGCGAAGCGGCCGCACAGGTCGGGGGCCCGGACCTCGACCGGCAGGCGGTCGGGGATGGTGGCCGGGACCTCGGGGACCTCGAGCGTGCGCAGGGCGCAGCCCGTGAGGGCCGAGACCTCGCGCGCGACGCCCAGGATCGACAGGCAGTCGGCGCGGTTGGGCGTGAGCTTGACGGTGAAGATCGTATCGTCCAGGTCCAGCGCCTCGCGCAGCGGCCGGCCGGGGACCAGGCCCGGATCGAGCTCGAGCAGGCCGGCATGGTCCTGCGACAGGCCCAGCTCGCGGGCCGAGCACAGCATGCCCATCGATTCGACCCCGCGCATCTTGACCGGCCCGATGCGCATGTCGCCCGGCAATTGCGCGCCCACCCGCGCGAGCGGCGCCACCAGGCCGGGGGCGGCATTGGGCGCGCCGCACACGATCTGCAGGGGCACGCCGGATCCGTCATCCACCCGGCACACGCGCAGCTTGTCGGCACCGGGATGGGGTTCGACCTCGAGGATGCGCGCCACGACGACGCCGGAGAACGGCGGCGCGAAGGGTTCGGCCTCCTCGACCTCGAGGCCGGCCATGGTCAGGCGATGCGAGAGCTCGTCCGTGTCGATGTCCGGGTTGGCCCAGGCTCGCAGCCAGGATTCGGGAAATTGCATGATTCGGATTCCGTCGGGGGAATGGCCGGGAGCCAGGCCCTAGTGATTGAACTGACGCAGGAAACGCAGGTCGCCCTCGAAGAACTGCCGCAGGTCGTCGACCCCGTAGCGCAGCATGGTCAGGCGCTCGAGGCCCGAGCCGAAGGCGAATCCGATGTGGTGCTCGGGATCGAGGCCGAAATTGCGCACCACCTGGGGGTGCACCTGGCCGGAGCCCGAGATCTCGAGCCAGCGGCCCTGGTTGGGCCCCGAGGTGAACATCATGTCGATCTCGGCCGAGGGCTCGGTGAACGGGAAGAACGAGGGCCGGAAGCGCAGCGTCAGGTCGTCGGTCTCGAAGAACGCGCGCAGGAAATCGGTGTAGACGCCCTTGAGGTCGGCAAAGGAGATGTCCTCGGCAATCCACAGGCCCTCGACCTGGTGAAACATCGGAGAGTGGGTCGCGTCGCTGTCGACGCGATACGTCCGTCCCGGGGCGATGACCTTGATCGGCGGCTTGTTCATGCGGGCGTAGCGCACCTGCATGGGGCTGGTATGGGTGCGCAGCACCAGCGGCAGGCCGTTCGCGTCCTTCATGTCCACGTAGAAGGTGTCCTGCATCGAGCGCGCGGGGTGGTTTTCCGGGTTGTTCAGCGCGGTGAAGTTGGTCCAGTCGTTTTCGATCTCGGGCCCGTCGGCGACGTCGAAGCCGATGGAACGAAAGATCGCCTCGACGCGCTGCCAGGTGCGGATCACCGGATGGATGCCGCCCGTCGGGCGCCCGCGGCCGGGCAGCGTCACGTCGATGGTCTCGGCCGCCAGCCGCTGGTCGAGCACGGCCTGCGCGAGCTCGGCGCGGCGGGTGTTGAGCAGGCCCTCGATGCGCTGCTTGGCCTGGTTGATCCGCGCCCCGCGCTCGCGCTTCTCGTCGGGGCCCAGCCCCGCGAGGCCCTTGAGCAGCGCGGTCAGCGAACCCTGCTTGCCGAGGAAAGCGGCTTTTTCGTTTTCGAGGGCGGCCGCGTCGGCCGCCCGGGCGAACCGTTCCCCGGCCTGGGCGATCAGCTCGTCGAGCGTAGTGGTCATGACATCATCCATAAATGCGAACGGAGCCCCTTGAGCCCCGTTCGCAATGATACAGAATCGGAAACGAAACTGTGTCGGTCAGGCTGCCAGCGCGGACTTGGCTTGGGCGACGACGGCGGCGAAGCCTGCCTTGTCGTGGACGGCCATGTCGGCCAGGACCTTGCGGTCCAGGTCGATCGAGGCCTTTTTCAGGCCGGCGATGAACACGCTGTAGGACACCCCGAGCTCGCGGCAGGCCGCGTTGATGCGGGTGATCCAGAGGGCGCGGAAGGTGCGCTTTTTGTTGCGGCGATCGCGATAGGCGTACTGCCCGGCGCGCATGACCGCCTGCTTGGCGACCCGGAATACGTTGCCGCGGCGGCCGCGGTAGCCCTTGGCGGCCTTGAGGACTTTTTTATGGCGTGCACGTGCGGTGACGCCGCGTTTGACGCGAGGCATGTGATTCTCCGATCAGGCGAAAGGAAGCATCGCCTTTACCGAGGCGACGTTCGTGTCATGGACGGCGGCCGAGCCGCGTAGCTGACGTTTGTTCTTGGTGGTTTTCTTGGTCAGGATATGACGCTTGAAAGCCTGGCCGCGCTTGATGGAACCACTGCCGCGAACCTTAAAGCGCTTGGAGGCGCCTTTCTTGCTCTTCATCTTGGGCATGACGATACTCTGTTGACTTACGAAGCCAGGTGACCCGCCGATCCGGCATGGGTGCTTCATCGACCTGGGATTCGCGCTACAAGCCCCCGGATCGGGCCGCGCAACCTGCGGCAGGGATCCGGGCCATCCCCTCGAGGGCTCGATGCCTCGGGCGGATTTTTCCCCCTGGGGCCAAACGCAATCGCGCTGGCGACCAAGGAAAAGCCATTGATTATAGGACGGATTATTCGGGCTTGTCGAGTTGCTCGAGCGACTGGACGCGGGCCTCGAGCGCCTCGATGCGCTCGATGGCGCGGGCCAGCAAGGCGGCCTGCACGTCGAACTCCTCGCGGGTGATGAGATCCATGCGGGCGAAAGTCTGGGCCATCAGCGCCTTCATGTTGCGCTCGATGTCGGCGGCCGGCGTCTTGGCCAGCAGCTCGGACATGTTCTTTTGGAAGTCATCCAGCCATTGATTGGGAGCGATCATGGGGCCTCCATCCGGAGTAGTGTTTCGGCCCTCCATTCTACCCGCTCAGGCCGTGCCGGCGCCGTCCCCCGGAGGCCGGTAGCGGATGGCCTCCGCCAGGTGCCCGGGGCGGATGCCGCGATCGCCGGCCAGGTCGGCGATGGTCAGGGCCACGCGCAGCACGCGATCGGCGCCGCGCGCCGACCAGGCCCAGCGGCGCCCCGCCTCGGCCAGCAGGGCCCCGCCCTCCTCGTCCAGCCGGGCGTGCCGCCGCAAGGCCGCGGCGCCCAGCACGGCATTGGGCGCGCCCTGCCGCTCGAGCTGCGCGCGCCGCGCCGCCACCACCCGCCGCAGCACCGGCGCCGAAGGCTCGCCGGCGGGGGCCTGGGCCCAGACCTCCTCCGGCGCCAGCTCGAGATGCAGGTCGATGCGGTCGAGCAAGGGGCCGGATACGCGCGCCCGGTAGCGCTCGATGCGCTCGGGCGTGCAGCGGCAGGCCTGGCGGGGATGGCCGCGCCAGCCGCAGGGACAGGGGTTCATGGCGGCGACCAGCTGGAAATCCGCCGGGAACCGGCAGGTCCCCGAGGCGCGGGCGATCGACACATGGCCGGTTTCCAGGGGCTCGCGCAGGGCCTCGAGCGCGCGCCGCTCGAACTCGGGCAACTCGTCGAGGAACAGCACGCCGTGATGGGCCAGGCTGATTTCACCCGGACGCGGGCGGGCGCCCCCGCCCACCAGGGCCGCCATCGAGGCGGAATGGTGCGGCGCCCTGAACGGCGGCACCGCCGGGTACGCGCACTCGATCCCGCCGGCGCCCAGGACGGCGGCCACCTCGAGCGCCTGGGCCGCCGGCAGCGGCGGCAGGATGCCCGGCAGCCGCTGGGCCAGCATGCTCTTGCCCACCCCCGGCGGCCCGGACATCAGCAGGCTGTGGCGCCCGGCGGCGGCGATCTCGAGCGCGCGCCGCGCGATGGGCTGGCCGCGCACGTCCGAGAGGCAGGGGACCTCGCTGCGGCCGGACGCCGCGGCGGGCTCGGGCGGGACCGCGGCGGCCAGGGCGCCCTGTCCGCTGAAATGCGCCACCACCTCGGACAGGCTGCCGGCGCGCAAGACCGTGAGTCCCGGGACCTGGGCGGCGAGCGAGGCGGCGGCGGGCGGCATGACGAGGACGGCGCCCGGGCCGTCCCGCGCCACCTCGAGCGCGATGGCGAGCGGCGCGCCGGCGGCGGTGATCGCGCCGGTCAGGGACAATTCCCCGGCGAACACATAGGGGCGCAGGTCGGGCGGCCCTCCGTCGGGCGCCACCACCTGCCCGGACGCCAGCAGGACGCCCAGCGCGATGGGCAGGTCGAAGCGGCCGGATTCCTTGGGCAGGTCGGCCGGCGCCAGGTTGGCCGTGATGCGCCCGGCCGGGAATTCGAAGCCGCTGTTGAGGATGGCCGAGCGCACCCGCGCCCGACTCTCGCGCACGTCGGCACCCGGCAGGCCCACCAGGTGGAAGGCCGGCAGCCCGGTCCCCACATGGACCTCGACGCGCACGGCATGGGCCTGCAAGCCCGACAGGGCGCGGCTCGAGAGCACGGCCAGGGACATGGGGTGGAACCTCCAGGAGTCGACGCCGGGACGGCCCGCCAGGCCGCGGGCCCGCCATCGCCGCCGCCGTCCCGCCGCCTCGCCGTCCAGACTCCAGAGTATGCCTCCAAGGCCCCGCCGCGCGGAGCGCCCTGGGATCGAAATGGCCATCGGGAAATGCCGCGAGGGCCCAGAAGGCGGATTTCCGGCGGGTCGTGGCGACCCTCCGGCGGATCACCGGCCATCCTGCCACGTGGCCGGATCACTGGCCTCTGCGAGCCGGCGGGCCTTCCGCGGCGTGGCCGGCTCACGGGCCTTCTCCGCGACTGGCCGGATCACGAATCTCGCATTCGGCCTGGATCGAATCTCGCACTCGGCCCGGATCGCCGCCCGCCGCCATCCGGGCGGATCGATCGGGGCGCCGGGCCGGGGACCCCACTCTGGAGAGCCGGGGACCTCACTCCGGAGGGCCAAGGAGCCCGCGCCGGAGGGCGGGATCCGCTCTCAGCTCACTCGGACTTCGAGGCCGAGGATCCGTTGCCGACGGATTTCTGGATGGCGGCATCCGCCTTGGCCGCGCCCTCGGCGACCGATTCGCGGGCACTGGTGGCGGCTTCGCCCGCCTTGTCGGCGAGCTTCGAGGCGCCCTCGGAAATGGCGGAGCCGGCCGCGGCGACCTTCTCCTTGGCGACGGCGGCGGAGTCCTCGAGCTTTTCGCTCATGGACTGCTGATCGGACGAAGGCGGAGTGGCCGGAGACTGATCCTGCGGACCGGGCGGCACGGGCGCCGGCGTCGGCGTGGTGGAAGGCGCGGGAGCGGCGGGCGGAGTAGTGGGCGCGGCGGGCGGGACCGGCGCGTCTTCGCTCTTGGAGCATGCGCCGAGCAGGCCCAAAGCGGCGACCATCGCGGCCATAGTCAACGTTTTACGCGTCATATTCATGATCATCCCTATTCAAAGTTCCGCAACCGGCGGAGTGCAATCGAAGACCGGCTTGTTACAACCGGCTTGGTTACAATTCTAGCCACCCCCTGAATCCGGGACAGCGACCTCGTGTAAATACTAATTTCATACTTCCAGATTTAGTGGCAGGCAAAACTTCCCGAGCCACCAGCGAGTTCCATGCGGCCTCGCACCGCCCCCAGCGCGCGCCGCACTAATATCCAGATACAAATGATGGCTCCTCTCTAAGCACTGGTTACAGCCCCACCGCCTTTCCGTGCCTTTCACACCACGGCCGCCACCTCCGCCAGCCACCCCTGCCCGCCACGCCAGCCGCCGCACCCCCATCCCTGCGCCTTCGTCCCTGCGCCTTCGTCCCTGCGCCTTCGCCCCTGCGCCTTCGTCCTCGCGGCTTTGCCCTTGCCCTCGCTCCCTTGCCCTCGCTCCCTCGCCCTCTCGTCACCGCCCCTCGTCACCGCCCCTCGTCACCGTCCCTCGTCACCGTCCCTCGTCACCGCCTCTCGTCACCGCCCTCTCGTCACCGCGCATCGGCCTCGTCGCGCCACACCGACTTCGCCGCTGCGCCGGGCTGCCGGGCTGCCGGCGTGGCGGGCTGCTTTGCCGCACCGGGCCGCCTCCCCGCACCGATAGGGTGCATGCCGCCCTGAACCGGTGCGGCGGGGCGTGCCATCCGCCGCTCTCGAGCGCCCTTCCCTCGCATTCCGATCTGGCATGGCTTTTGCTTGGCATCCCATGCCATCCAAGCACGAGGAAAACACCATGAAACTGATCACTGCGATCATCAAGCCCTTCAAGCTCGACGAGGTCCACGAGGCCCTCGTCCAGGCCGGCGTCCAGGGCCTGACCGTCATCGAGGTCAAGGGCTTCGGGCGTCAGAAGGGCCATACCGAGCTCTACCGCGGAGCCGAGTACAGCGTGGACTTCCTGCCCAAGCTGGAAGTCCAGGTGGCGGTCGCGGACGAGCAGGTCGAACTCGTCATCGAAAGCCTCTGCGCCTCGGCGCGGACCGGGAAGATCGGCGACGGCAAGGTCTTCGTCACCCCGCTGGAGCAGGTGGTCCGCATCCGCACCGGCGAATCCGGCGAATCGGCGCTCTGACGGCGGCCCGGCGCAGCCCTGCGGCTCAGCGGCTCTGCGCAGTCCGTCAGTCCGGCACAGCCCGGCGGCCTCTAACGACGTTCCAACCCCTCACAAGGAGTATCGAGATGGACAAAAGCGATCTGGCCTGGGTGACGGCATCCACGCTGCTGGTCTTGATGATGACCGTCCCCGGCCTGGCCCTGTTCTATGGCGGCATGGCGCGCGCCCGCAATGTGCTGTCGGTGCTCACGCAGGTGCTGGGGACTTGCGCGCTCGCGCTCGTGCTGTGGTTCCTGTATGGCTATTCCCTGGCCTTCACCACCGGCTCGGGGGTGATCGGCGGCTTTTCCAGGGCGCTGTTCTCGGGGCTGTACGCGCCGGGCGGGGCGAGCACGATGCCGCTTGCCGGCGCCATCCCGGAAATGGCGTTCGCCGCCTTCCAGGCGACTTTCGCCGGCATCACCTGCGCGCTGATCACGGGCAGCGTGGCCGAGCGCGCACGCTTCGGCGGCATCATGCTGTTCACGGGCCTGTGGCTCACCCTCGCCTACCTGCCGATCGCCCACATGGTGTGGGCGCCGGACGGCTGGCTGCTGCGGCGCGGCGCGCTCGATTTCGCCGGCGGTACGGTGGTGCACATCAATGCCGGCGTGGCCGGGCTGGTGTGCGCATGCCTGATCGGGCCGCGCAAGGGCTACGGGCGCGAGGCCATGCCGCCGCACAACCTGCCGATGAACATGACCGGCGCGGCCCTGCTGTGGGTGGGCTGGTTCGGCTTCAATGCCGGCTCGGCGCTGGGCATCAACGAGGTGGCGGCGCTGGCGTTCGTCAACACCCTGCTGGCCACGGCGGGTGCCGTCCTCGCATGGTCGCTGATCGAGCGCCTGGCAAAAGGCAAGGCGTCGCTGCTGGGCGCCACCTCGGGTGCCATCGCGGGGCTGGTGGGCATCACGCCGGCCGCGGGCCTGGTCGCGCCGGGCGGGGCGCTGCTGATCGGCATCCTCGCCGCGGCGGCGGGCTTCTGCGGCGTCAATGGCCTCAAGCGCCTGCTGCATGCCGACGACACGTTCGACGTGTTCGGCATCCACGGGGTGTGCGGGATCGTGGGCGCGCTGCTGACGGGGGTCTTCAATTCGGGCTCGCTGGGCGGGCCCGGCGCGGCGGGCGCGAGCCACATGCTCGCGCAGGTGTGGCTACAGTTCGAGGGCGTGCTGGCGACCATCGCCTGGTCCGCCGTCGCCGCCTGGATCGCCTACCGGATCGCGGACAAGGTGTGCGGCATGCGCTGCGCGCCCGAGGACGAGCAGCGCGGCCTGGACCAGGCCGACCATGGCGAGACCGCCTACCAGCGCTGAGCCGACCCGCGGCCGGCGCCGCTGGCCGCCCGGGTGGCCGCGAGACGGCCGCGCCAGGCTGCGCAGGACAGTGCCGCCAAGCTGCTCAGGACAGTGCCGCCAGGCCGCTCAGGAC
>JBIQHJ010000019.1:0-58326 GCA_044508625.1 Alcaligenaceae bacterium | reverse complement strand
ACCCGCAGGTTGACGTCGTCGACCGCGACGAAGCCGCGAAAGGCCTTGCTCAGCCTCCGGGTCTCGAGTATGTAGTCGCCCATTGGAATATCTGCCTGAAAATTAGCTGCCGGATGGTTCTGAGGTGCCGCTAGCGCGCCAGGCGCAAAGCGTCCCGGATCGCGTCGATGGATGCCGGGTTTTCCAGGGACGAAAGATCGCCCAATGGCCTGCCGTCATACAGGTTTCGAATGACCCGGCGCATGACTTTCGAACTGCGCGTCCGGGGCAATTGCCCGACCAGGTGGACTTCGCTGGGCCGGAAGGGGCGCCCGAGCTTTCGCGCGACCTGTTCCTTGATGCTCTCCGCCAGCCCGTCGGCCTCCCCATCCGGGACGGCCTGCCCGGGAACGGCGAAAACCACGATGCGCTGGCCCGTCGCCATGTCCTCCACCCCGACGGCGGCCGCGTCCTCGACGGCATCCAGCTCGAGCACGGCTTCCTCGACCTCGGCCGGCCCCAGGCGCTTGCCCGCCACCTTGATGGTGTCGTCGGCGCGGCCCCGGATGTAAAAGAAACCCTCCGCGTCGCGCAAGGCCAGGTCGCCATGCACCCACACGCCGGGGATGCGGCGCCAGTAGGCATCCAGGTAGCGCTCGTCGTCGTTCCAGAACGACCGCGTCATTCCGATGAAGGGGCCGCGAATGACCAGGTCGCCCACTTCGCCGGTCAGCGGCGTGCCGGTATCGGCGTCGACCACGTCCAGCGGGACGCCCAGGCTGGGCGTGTTGAAGGATCCGGGATCTATCGGGCGCAGGACGGTGCTGGTCAGCAGCGCGCCGCTGACTTCCGTGCCCCCGGTGTAGTTGAGGACCGGTGCGATTCCCCTGCCGAAAGTGGAGTGGAACCACGAGAAATGTTCGGGATCAATGGTTTCGCCCGCGGTGACCAGGATCTGGAGCGTCGAGGTGTCGCCCTTCAGCGCCTCGTCCTCATGGGCGGCCAGTGCGCGGATGAGCGTCGGGGAGGCGCCGAAGTGCGTCGCGCGATGCCGCTCGATGATGCGGCCCAGGCGGGACCAGTCCGGGAAATCGGGAGCGCCGTCGTATGTCACCATCGTGGCCCCGAGCATCAAGGCGGCCACGGGCACGATCGACCCGACGATCCATCCCATGTCGGCCAGCCAGAACAGCACCGAATCGGGACCCATGTCGAGGTGCATGGCGGCATCGCTGAGGATGCGCAGGGCGAAGCTTCCGTGCGTATGGACGGCGCCCTTGGGCTTGCCGGTGGTTCCGGACGTGTAGATCAGCAGGAATGGATCGTTCGGATCGGTCGCCGCGCAGCGCAGCGAGTCCGGCGGCGTCCCGCCGATCTCGAAGAAGCAGAGCCCGCCGGGGATGGGATCCCCCGCCTTGCGCGGCTTCCATATGATGGTCTCCAGCGCGGGGAGCCCGCGGGCCGCCTCCTCGACCAGCGGCACCAGATCGATGCGCTTGCCGCGGCGCGAAAAGCCGGTCGAGGCGATCAGCATGCGCGCCTGCGATGCCGAAAGGCGGGCCACGATGGCGTCGACGCCATAGCCCGAGAACAGGGGCACGACGATGCCGCCGAGGTAGATGATGGCGAGGTAGGCGACGTAGGCTTCCAGGCCGGGCTCGATGAGCAGCCCGACCCGCTCGCCTCGCCGGATGCCCAGCCGATCGAGGCCCGCGGCAAAGGACCGGACCTCGTCGCGCAGTTGCGCGTAGCTGAGCGTTTCATGGCCGCCCGACTCGTGCTCGGCGATGATGGCCGTCCTTTTGCCGTGCCCTGGGTCGTCGGCCCATTTGAACGCGGTATCGACCCAGTTCAATCGTCCGCCCGGAAACCATTGCGGATGCTCGACGCCCGCGGACAAGTCGGCCAGTCTTTCGTAAGGCTTGGTCCAGACCACCCCGCAGAACTCGCCGAGGGCTTTCCAGAATGCCTCGGGGTCCCGTATCGAAAGCTGGTACAGATCGTCATAGCTTGCGAGGCCCAGGCGCCGCATGAGCGCGTGCGCGCCCGATCGGGCGGTGTAGGCTGCCCGGGGCTGCCAGCGGGAGGCGGCGCCTTCGGGCCGCATGGGAATGGTGGTGTCTGATGGGGTCATGGCTTTCCGGTCCAGTGGACGGATCTCGTGTGTGCCGTCGACGCCCATTATGAGTATATTTTTTTGCACGACAATGGGAAAATATGCAAACTTATTGTGCAAAAAAACACTTTCAGAGCCTATGTCTAAATTCCAGGACTGGACGGATTTCCAGTTTTTTCTGGCGGTGGCCCGGGCCGGAAAGATTTCCAAGGCCGGCCAGCGCCTGGGCGTGGAGCATTCGACGGTATCGCGCCGGATCGACCGCCTGGAGGCGCTGGTGGGCGCCGTGCTTTTCGATCGCAGCCGCAGCGGCTACACCTTGACCGATGCGGGCCGCTCTCTCGTCAATCACGTCGAGGCCATGGAATCGGCGCTCCACGATGCCATCGAGAGCACCGCCGCGCGGTCGAGCCGCGTGGTCGGCACGGTGCGCGTCGGCACGCCCGAGGCGTTCGGCGTGTGCGTGCTCGCGCCCCGGCTGGAGCAACTGCACGCGGTCCAGCCCGAACTGCACGTCGAGCTCATTGCCCAGCCGCAATATCCCAGCCTCGTGGCGCGCGAGGTCGACGTGGTCGTGACGCTGGATCCACCCCAGGCAGGGCGCTACACCATCGCGCGCCTGGCGGAAATCGACTATTTCGTCTATGGCTCGCCCGCCTATCTGGCGAGCCATCCGCCCATCGAAAGCCCGGATGACCTGGGCGCGCACCCTTTCGTCGACTACGTGCACGACGGCTCCATGAGCGACCGGTTCCTCGTGCTCGAGGAGGTGGTGTCCCAGCCGCGGCGTGTCATGACCTCGAGCAGCATCCTGGCGCAGCGCGCGGCGGCGGCCTCCGGAATGGGATTGATCCTGCTGACGCCTTATGTGGTCGAGGGGCGGTCGGACCTGGTCTGCGTCCTGCCCGGGCGGCCGCAGATCACTCGCAAGCTGTGGCTGGCGGCCCCCAACGATCTCTTCAGGACCAAGCGGGTGCGCCTGGTCTGGGACTTCATCCAGCAGGCCGTCACGGACGACCCGCGATGCTTCCGCCGCTGAGGCCTCCGTGCCGGGCGGCCTCGGCGGGCGGACGGCCAGGGCGCGTGGAGTTCAGGACCGGGCCCATGCGCGCACGCGCTGGATCGTGAAGTCGATCAGGGTACGGGCGGCCAGCGTCTGGTAGCGGCCCGGCATGCGCAGCAGGAACATGCGCGTGCCGAACACGCTCAGCCGCCAGTCGCGCAGCGCCAGGACGATGCGCCGCTCGGCGACGGCCGAGGTCACCAGATAGTCGGGCACCAGCCCGACGCCCAGCCCCGCCAGGATGGCCTCGCGGAGGAACTGGAAATTCTCGGAGGCCAGCGTGGGCTTGAGCAGGATTTCCTGCCGCTCATTGCCCTGGTAGGCGGAAAGGCGCAGGTCGCGGCCATCGACGGTGGAGGTGATCAGGGGTACGCCCGGCAGATCCTCCAGCCGCTCGGGCATGCCGTGCTCGCGGGCGTATTGCTCCGATGCGCAGATGACGTAGCGCACCCGGCAGAGTTCGTGCGCGACCATCTGGAGGGGCGGTTCCGACATGACCCGGATGGCGATGTCGATTTCCTCGCGCAGCAGGTCGTCGATGCGGTTCTCGAACACGACGTCCAGAGCGATGTCCGGATAGGTGCGCTTGAATTCGATCATCCAGTCCGACATGACCAGGTGCCCGAAACCCGTCGGCAGGCTCAGGCGCACCGAGCCGTGCAGCCCCCTGCCCAGCGAATCGACCGATTCGCGCGCGGCGAGCAATTCATCGCGAATGACGCATCCGTGCTGGTAGAGCTTCAGGCCGACTTCCGTGGGCTCGATGCGGCGCGTCGTGCGCCGCAGCAATTGCAGGCCCAGGGATTGCTCGAACTGCGTGAGGTGATAGCTGATGTTGGCGCGGCTCATCTTGAGTTTCCGCGCGGCCTTGCTGAGGTTGCCGGCGTCCACGATGTCCACGAGGAGGATCAGAGACTGGGCGTTGAGTGAGTCCAATGGTCAATATCCTTTGACAGAATGTTCATATTATTTCTGATTGTCTAATAACATAGAATACTTCAAAATCGGCCTTCCCGACATGATAGGAGTGCGGCGTGGCTCTTGACCAAGAATCGTTCGAGCTGCTCAAGATGAGCCTGGATCGCTTCATCCGGGAGCGGCTGATGCCCGCGGAGGACATCGTCGAGGAAAGCGACGAGGTCCCCTCGGACATCGTGGACGACATGAGAGAGCTGGGGCTCTTTGGATTGTCGATTCCGGAGGAGTACGGCGGGATCGGCCTGTCGATGAGCCAGGAGTGCGAAGTGGCGTATGCCCTGGGGCACACGGCGCTGGCCTTCCGCTCGGTCGTGGGCACCAATATCGGCATCGGGTCCCAGGGCATATTGATGGACGGGACAGAGGAACAGAAAGCGAAATACCTGCCCGCCATCGCGAGCGGCGAATTGATCGTCTCTTTTGCGCTCACCGAGCCGGAAGCCGGTTCCGATGCGGCATCGTTGAAGGCGCGCGCGGTGCCCGATGGCGGCGACTACCTGCTCAGCGGCACCAAGCGCTTCATCACCAACGCGCCGCGCGCCGGCGCCTTCACCCTCATGGCCCGTACCGGGGAATCGGGCGCCAAGGGCATTACCGCGTTCCTCGTGCCCGCCGGCCTGCCGGGCCTGTCGCTCGGCAAGCCGGACAGGAAAATGGGCCAGCGCGGGACCAAGACCTGCGACGTCCACCTGGACGAGGTGCGCGTGCCGGCGGCCAACATCATCGGAGGCGTGCCCGGCAAGGGATTCAAGACGGCCATGAAGGTCCTGGATCGCGGACGCCTGCACATCTCCGCCCTGGCTTGCGGGATGGCCAGCCGCATCCAGCACGAGAGCGTCGCATATGCCCAGCAGCGCAAGCAGTTCGGCAAGCGCATCGGGGAATTCCAGCTCGTCCAGGCCATGCTGGCCGACAGCCAGGCCGAGCTTCTGGCCGCCTGGTCGCTGGTGCAGGCCTGCGCGCGCCGCTATGACGGAAAGCCGGCGGGCGCCAGCGATCCCGAGATCAGCATGCAGGCCTCCTGCGCCAAGATGTACGCCACCGAAATGGTCGGCCGGGTCGCCGACCGCGGGGTCCAGATCCACGGAGGGGCCGGCTACATCAACGAGTACAAGGTCGAGCGTTTCTACCGGGATGTGCGCCTGCTGCGCCTGTACGAGGGCACGACGCAGATCCAGCAGCTCGTCATCGGCAAGCACCTGATGCGTTCCGAGTAGGTGCCCCGGTCCTTCCTTCGCAGAGTCCTCCATCCATGGCTGTCAACCCTCATCCCATCGTCGAGGCCGAGGCGCTGGCTCATCTCGCGGCCGCCCGCCGCGAGGCGAGCCGCCTGCCGCGGGCGCTGCAGGCCGAACCGCTACCCATCCGCCGCGTCGCGGTCATCGGCGCGGGCACCATGGGCACCGGGATCGCCATTGCCCTGCTGGATGCGGGCCTGGACGTCGTCCTGATCGATCAGGACGGCGATGCCGCCCGGCGGGGCCGGCGGCATATCCTTCGGCACTATGAACGGCGGGTGGCGGCGGGGAAGATCGAGGCCGCGGCGGCCGGTGCGCGCGGGTCCGCGCTGGCGGTCACCGCGGACTGGGCGAGCCTCGCCGGAGCCGACCTGGTGATCGAGGCCGTATACGAAGACCTCGCGATCAAGCAGGACGTCTTTCGCCGGATCGACGCACTGGCCCGCGAGGACGCGATATTGGCGACCAATACGTCCTACCTGGACATCGACGACATCGCCGCCGCGACCCTGCGCCCCGGCAGTGTCCTGGGCCTGCATTTCTTCAGCCCCGCGCACGTCATGAAGCTGCTCGAGGTGGTGCGGGCCGCGCGGACGTCCCCCGCGGCGATCGCCACGGGCATGGCGCTGGGGACCCGGCTCGGGAAAGTGCCCGTGCTGGCCGGCAATGCCTTCGGCTTCATCGGCAACAGGATCTACAACGCCTATCGCCGCGAATGCGAGTTCATGCTCGAGGACGGCGCCTGGCCCGAGGACGTGGACCGGGCCCTGACGGCGATGGGTTTCGCCATGGGGCCATTCGCCGTGGCGGACCTGTCGGGGCTCGACATCGCCTGGCGCATGCGCCGTGCACGCGCGGCCACGCGCGATCCGCGCGAGCGCCATGTGCCGATACTGGACCATTTGTGCGAGCTGGGCCGCCTGGGCCGCAAGACCGGCGCCGGCTACTATCACTATGCCGATGGCAAGGCCTCGGCGGTGACGGACGGCGCGGTCCGGGGCGTGATCGAGCAGGCCAGCGCCCGGCGCGGAATCGTCCGCCGGCCGCTCGCGCCCGAGACCATCCAGCGCAGGGCGCTGCTCGCCATGGCCAACGAAGCCGGGCTGCTGCTCGCAGAGGGCATCGCGCTGAGGCCGGGCGACGTCGATGTGGTGCTGACGGAAGGCTATGGCTTTCCGCGAGCGCTCGGCGGCCCCGTGTTCTGGGCGCGGCACCAGCCGGCGGACCGCCTGGAGGCCGAGTTGCGGGCATTGGGCGAGGCGGCTGGCCACGGGTTCGTGCGCGCCGATCTTTCCGTCTTTTTTGGCAATCGATCCACAGGAGCTTTCCCATGAGCAGCCAGGCGCTGATTTGCGATGCGGTGCGAACCCCCTTTGGCCGGTATGGGGGCGCTCTGTCCTCCGTGCGGGCGGACGACCTCGCGGCCGTGCCGCTGCGGGCTCTCGTGGCGCGCAATCCCGGCGTGGACTGGGAATCGCTGTCCGATGTGCTGCTCGGCTGCGCCAACCAGGCCGGCGAAGACAACCGGAACGTGGCGCGCATGGCCGCGCTGCTCGCGGGCTTGCCCGTATCCGTGCCCGGGGCGACCATCAATCGCCTGTGCGGTTCCGGCCTGGACGCGGTGGGCACCGCCGCCCGCGCCATCAAGGCCGGCGAGGCCGGGCTGGTGCTGGCCGGCGGCGTCGAGAGCATGAGCCGCGCGCCGTTCGTGATGCCCAAGGCCGAGAGCGCCTTTGCGCGCGCCAATGCGGTCCACGACACGACGATCGGCTGGCGGTTCGTCAATCCCCTCATGAAGGCGCAGTACGGGGTCGATTCCATGCCCGAGACGGCCGAGAACGTGGCCGCCGAATACGGCATCAGCCGCGAATCCCAGGACCGCATGGCCCTGGCGAGCCAGGAAAAGTCCCTGGCTGCGCAGGCGGCCGGGCACTTCGCCCGGGAAATCACGCCCGTCCTGGTGCCGCGGAAAAAGGGCGAGCCGGTCTCGGTGGACAAGGACGAGCATCCCCGGGTGACCAGCCTGGAAGTCCTGGCCCGGTTGAAAGGCGTAGTGCGGCCCGACGGCACCGTCACGGCCGGCAATGCCAGCGGCGTCAACGACGGCGCCTGCGCATTGCTGCTGGCCGACGAGGATTGCGCGGCGCGATTCGGGCTCGAGCCCCGCGCGCGCGTCGTCGGCATGGCGGTGGCCGGCGTGGCGCCGCGCGTGATGGGAATCGGCCCGGCGCCGGCCACGCAAAAGGTGCTGGCCCAGACCGGCCTGAGCCTGGACCAGATCGACGTGATCGAGCTCAACGAGGCATTCGCCGCGCAAGGTCTCGCCGTGCTGCGCCTGCTGGGGCTGGCCGATGACGACGCGCGGGTGAACGCATGGGGCGGGGCCATCGCCCTGGGGCATCCCCTGGGGGCGAGCGGCGCCCGCCTGGCCACGACCGCGATCAACCGCTTGCATGCGACCGGCGGGCGCTATGCGCTTGCGACCATGTGCATTGGGGTGGGCCAGGGGATCGCCGTCGTGCTCGAACGGATCTGAAGGGCGATCCCTCAGAACGGCGAGGATTGCGGGAATGCCGGCTTGCGGCGTTCCCGGTGCGACTGCAGGCCCTCGCGGGCGTCGGGTCCGCCGAAGCCGAGCATTTCCAGCGCCAGGGAGGTATCGAAGATCGGGCCCGCCTGGCGCAGCCAGTTGTTCAGGGCGTACTTGGTCCAGCGGATCGCCGAAGGAGATCCCGCGGCGAGCCTGGTGGCGACTTCGAGCGCCTTGTCCTGCAGTTCGGCCTCGTCCACGGCCAGTGAAACCAGGCCGATTTCCTCGGCCTTCTGGCCCGTGAGAGGATCGCACAGCAGCAGGTAGTACTTGGCCTTGGCCATGCCGCACAGCAGCGGCCAGATGATGGCCGCGTGATCCCCCGCCGCCACGCCCAGGCGCGTGTGGCCGTCGACGATCTTGGCATTGTTGGCGGCGATGGAGATGTCGGCCAGCAGGGCGGCCACGAGGCCGGCGCCGACCGCGGGCCCGTGGATCGCCGAGACGATGGGCTTGGAGCAGTCGATGATGTTGTAGACGAGGTCGCGCGCTTCGCGCCATACGCGGGCGCGCGCCTCGTGGTGGTCGAGCATCTCCTGGATCATCTCGAAATCGCCGCCGGCCGAAAAGCCGCGGCCGGCGCCGCGCAGGATGACGGCGCTGACGTCGGGATCGGTGTCGATCTCTTTCCAGACCTCGGCGATCTCGCGGTGCCCGACGGCATCCAGCGAATTCATGGTCTCGGGCTTGTCGAGCGTCAGGCGCAGCACGTGCGGCGCCGGGGTGTCGAAATTGATGTGCGTATAGCCCGAATATCTGGCGTTCTGAGACATGGCTGCTCCAGGGGGTCGGTGGGTTCTGTCGGGTTGGGGGCTGGACGAATCCTTGGCCTCAGCTTATGGATTGGTTCGAGGTCATGCCGCCATCGATCGTGAATATGGTCCCGGACGTGTACGAGGACCGGGGCGAGGCCAGGAAGACGAACAGGTCGGCGACCTCGCGCACGTGGGCGGGGCGGCCCAGGGGCAGTTTTTCAAAGAGCCGGGCGTATTCCTCGGGATCGCCGAACTGCTCTTGCGCGCGGGTGCGCATCAGGTCCACGATCCGCGGCGTCGCGACCGGCCCCGGGTTGACGCCCAGCACCCGGATCCCGTCGCGCAGGCTGCGGCCGCCCAGGGCGCGCGTGAAGGCCATGAGGGCGGCGTTGCCGGTGGTGCCCGCGATGTAGTTGAAATCGAAGGTTTCGCCGCCGCTGCCGATATTGTTCAGGATCACGCCGTGTCCGCGTTCGCGCATGCGCGCATAGAATTCCCGGGTGACGTCGATGTAGCCCATGACTTTCAGTTCCCAGGCCTCGCGCCAGCGCCGGGCGTCGACGCGCCATAGGTCGCCGCCCGGAATCGCCCCCGCATTGTTGACCAGGATATCGGCCTCGCCGAAGGCCTGGGCAAGGCTCTCGGGCGCCCGCGGCGACGTCAGGTCGAGCGCCAGGGTCTCGATGGCGATCCCATGGCGCGTGCGAAGATCGTCGCGCAGGGTTTTCAGGGAGGCCGCGGAGCGGGCGACCAGCATCAGGGAGCAGCCCTCCTGGGCGAACGCGTCGGCGAGCCCGGCGCCTATGCCCCGGGACGCGCCGGTGATCAGGACCTTCTTGCCTGCGAGTTGCATGTCCATGGCGTGTGCCTCCGTGCGATCAGGTCTCGTAGTCCAGGACGATGAGGTGATCGGTGATTTCCTTGACCTTCTGCTTGAGGGGCGCGTGCAGCGGCGTCTGCTGGTAGAGGTCGTGCGCGGCCTCGTCGACGAAGCTGGAGACGAAGGCATGGGTGTAGGCGGGCGAGCGGTCCGAATGATTGCGAACGAACCGCAGACTGACGATGCCCGGCAGCTCGCGCAGCATGAGGGCGCATGCCTCGTCGATTTCCTCGTGGTCCTTTGGCGACAGCGGCTCGCGCAGGCTCAGCATGACGATGTGGTGGAACATGGTTTCCTCGGTGATTCCGGGGGCGCGGGTCACGAGATCGTCAGCCCGCCGTCCACGGAAAGGATGTGGCCGGTGGTCGATTTCGACTCGTCCGAGGCCAGGTACAGCGCGGCGTAGGCCACGTCCTCGGGCTTGATGATGCCGAACAGTTGCCCGTCCAGGGATTTCGACGTGACCTTGTCCTCTTGCAGGAGTTTCAGGACCCGCGCGGTGGCCGTGGCGCCCGGCGCGACCGCGTTGACGCGGATATTGTATTGCGCGTATTCGACCGCCATGGACCGCGTCAGGGCGCTGACCGCGCCTTTGGCCGCGGTATAGGCATCCTTGCCGTGCGTACCGATCAGGGCAAAGATCGAGGTGCAGTTGATGACCGAGCCTCCGTTGCCGGCATCCATCATCGCCTGGATCCCATAGCGGCAGCCCAGCCAGGTGCCGAACAGGTCCAGCTTGATCTTGCTCCAGAATTCCTCGATGGGGGCGTCGGTGACGCGCGAGTCCCGCACGGTGGAGCCGCCCGCGTTGTTGTAGATCACGTCGAATCGTCCGTAGCGCTGGACGGCCGAGGCGACGGCGCGCTCGACCTCCGCGGCCTCGGTGACGTCGGTCTGGATGAACAGGGCTTCCCCTCCGTCCCCCTGGATCTGGGCCACGGTCTCTTGGCCGGCTTCCGTGTCTCGCTCGGCGACGACCACGGTGGCCCCCTCGCGGGCGAACAGCAGGGCGCTCGCCCGGCCGATCCCCGCGCCGCCTCCCGTGATCAGCGCGACCTTTCCTTCTAGACGATTCATTCGAGATCTCCTTGTATAGCCATTCCGGCGCGATCAGCTCTTTTTGATCAGGGAGCAGGTGCTCTCGGACAGGGGGCGGTAGGCGTCGTCGCCCTTCACGACCGTCTGCACGGTGGCCAGGTCCCATTCTCCCTTGGATTCGGCGGGCGCCTTGATCTTCATGAGATACATGTCATGGACCATGCGGCCATCCTCGCGAATGTATCCGTTCCGGGCGAACATGTCGTTGATCGGCAGTTCTTTCATCTTTTTGAGGACCGGTGCGGCATCGGCGGTGCCCGCGGCCTTGATCGACTGCAGGTAATGCATGACGGCCGAATAGGCGCCCGCCTGGATCATCGTCGGCATCGCCTTGTGCTTTTCATAGAAGCGGTTCGACCATTCGCGGGTCTGGTCGTCGCGGTCCCAGTAGAAGCCCGTGGTGTATTGGGCGCCCTGCACCAGATCGAGTCCGACGCCCTTGATGTCGGTCTCGAAGATATAGAAGGGTGCGATGATCTGCTTGGCGGAGATGCCGAATTCGGACGCCTGGCGGAGGGTGTTCTGCAAGTCCTTGCCCGCGTTCGCCAAGGCGACGACATTGGCGCCGGATCCCTGGGCCTGCATCAGGAACGCGCCGAAGTCCGCCGAGGAGGCCGGATGCTTGGAGCTGCCCAGGACCTTGCCGCCGAGTTCCTCGATGGCCTTGGTGGCGTCGGCCTGCAGCGAGTTGCCGAAGGCATAGTCGACCGTGATGAAATACCAGCTCTTGTTCCCCGCCTGCGTCAGGGCCTTGGCCGTCGAGTTCGCCAGCGAGTAGGTATCGAACACGTAATGGACGCCGTAGGGTGAGCAGTCCTCGTTCGTCAGCCGGGACGTGCCCGAGCCGGCGAATATGACGACTTTTTCCTTTTCCGCGGCCAGTTTCTGGAGCAGCAGGGCCGACGAGGAGTCCGTGGATTCGATGATCATGTCGACCTTGTCGCGGTCGTACCACTCGCGCGCCCGCGTCGACGTGATGTCGATCTTGTTCTGGTAATCGGCCGTCAGGACCTCGATGGGGCGATCGAGCACCGTCCCCCCGAAATCCTTCACCGCCATTTCGGTGGCCAGCGCCACGCCCGGCCCGCCGAAGGCGGAATAGGGACCGCTCATGTCGACCAGGACCCCGATCCTGACCGGCTCCACGGCGAATGCCGGCTGAGAGAACAATTGGGCTCCCATGCAGGCCGCCATCGCCACGGAAAGAGAAAACTTATTCATGCCACCTCCATTTATTCTGGCCTACTCAAAATGTGCGGACCGTGCAAACTGCCCGCCGCCACACTGCAGGAGCATGATTAACCATATGATTTTCTTTTACAATCCCAACTGATTTTAACAGTATGTCGAAATATTTTTGACAATATGCGCGACCGGCATCTCCAAGCCCGCGCAATGCGCGGGCTGCCGCCGATTGAACGCTCGCTTTCCAAAATTTCGTAGCTTGCGAATAGCTGAACGATAGGATGACAAGCCAAGGCCGATCATCTTCCATCGGGGTACACAATGGGCAAGCGTTCGCATGACACTTTGAATAGACGGTTGGGCAGGCTCACCTCGGCATTGGGAGTGTTGAGCGGCGCCATGTTCCTGCTGCTGGCGTTCATGATGGCGGCCGAGACCGCCAGCCGGCATTTCGGCGGGCCCTTCACGGGTTTCATGGACCAGATCGCGTCGCTGGTCATGGCGCTGGGCGGCACGTGGTCCCTGGCGCATGCGCTGAACATGAAAAGCCACGTGCGCATCGACGTGGTCTCCAATCTTTTTCCCCGGGCGCTCAATCGCCTCTGCCAGATCCTGGCGTTCTTCGCGATGGGCGTGTTCGCGACCGTGCTGGCTTGCCAGACCGCGGCGCTGGCCTACGCTTCGTATGAAATCGGCGCGCTCGTGCCGCAATCGATGATCCCGTTCCCGCTGTCCGTGCCGCAGGCGCTCACCGCCGTGGGTTTCGCCCTGCTCGCCGTCCAGGCCTTTCTGCTGTGCGTGTCGTCCCTCGCTTCCGGCGCTCTGCCGGACGATGGGCAGGTCCAGGAGGCCGTATGACGACAGTCACGTTTTCCCTGCTGGCGATACTGCTGGCGATGTTCGCCCTGGGCTCGTATGTGGCGGTCGCGCTGGGCCTGACGGCCTTGCTGGTGGGGCTGATTTTCGTGGGCGACGTCTGGTCCTTCTTTGGCCAGATTCCCTGGAATGTCAACAGCGGATCGACGCTCATCATCGTCCCGCTGTTCATCCTGATGGGCGAGCTGCTGCTGCGCAGCGGCGTGACGGACGAGCTCTACGAGGTCCTGGCGAGGCTGCTCGCGCGCGTCCCGGGCGGGCTGCTGCATACGAACATCCTGGCTTGCGGCCTGTTTTCCTCGATCAGCGGATCGAGCGTCGCCACCGCCAGCACGATCGGGGCGGCGGCGATGCCGTCCATGCGCAAGTACGGCTACGACGAGCGCCTGGCCCTGGGTTCGCTGGCCTCGGGCGGCACCCTGGGCATCCTGATCCCTCCCAGCATCATCATGATCGTGTACGGCCTGCTGGCGGAAGTCTCCATCGGGCAGTTGTACATCGCGGGCGTCGTTCCGGGCCTGCTGATGATGGTGGTGTTTTCGCTGGTCATCCTGGTTTTCGCGATCGTCGCGCCGTCCAAGGCGCCCAAGCTCGAAAAGGCCGTCCTGCTGGCCGTCGGCACGATGCGTGGCCTGCTGGTCATCCTGCCCATCATCGTCCTGCTGGGCCTGGTGATGGGGACGATCTACCTGGGCATCGCCACCGCCACGGAGGCGGCGGCGTTCGGGGCCTGCGGCGCGTTCGTCGTCGCATTGGCGAAACGCCGGGTGAGCTGGGCGATGCTGAAGGACGCCTTTTCCCATACGGCCGCGACCACGGGCCTGATCATCCTGATCCTCATCGGCGCCTTCCTGTTGCAATTCGTGCTGTCGATGAGCGGCGTGCCGGTGGCCCTGTCCAAGTGGACGATCGGGCTGGGCCTGTCGCAGCTCGAGCTCATCGCCCTGCTGTGCTTCATCTACCTGATCCTGGGCATGTTCCTCGAGAGCCTGGCCATGGTCGTCATGACGGTGCCGATCGTGGTGCCCATTCTCTCGGCCATGGGCGTGGACCTGGTCTGGTTCGGCATCATCGTCACGATCATGGTCGAGGTCTCGCTCATCACGCCTCCCGTGGGCATGAACCTGTTCGTGCTGCAAGGGGTCAGGAGCCGGCTGGACCAGTCGTCGCGGGCGCGTCCGATCACCGACCTGTACGTCGGCTCGCTGCCGTTCGTCATCGCGATGCTGGCGGTCCTGGTCGTGATCATTGTCTGGCCTGGCGTGGCGATGCATCTGGTGCACGCCATGAAATAGCGGGGCGGACGCATCCGCCAATCTTTGCGTGTCGTTTTCCAATCAAAGGAGAGAGTCGTGGACAATAAGCAGAATCGATCATCGGCGGCGCAAGCGCGCGCCGCCCGCCGTTCCTTCCTCGTGAAGGCGGGCATGGGCGCCGGGGCGGCCGCACTGGGTGCCGTTCCCGGCATTTCCCTGGCGGCGGGCAAGCCGGAAGTGACGTGGAAGGCCGTGCTCCAGCACCGCAACGGCGCGCAATACAAGAAATGGCTGTGGCTCGAGACCGAGCTGCCCAAGCGCACCGACGGTCGGCTGGCGCTCGAGCTCACCACCATCCCGGAACTCGGCCTGACCGGCGCCGAGATGCTGCGCGTCATGAAGTCGGGCCTGATCGACATCGCCGAGGTGCTCAGCGGCTACGTGGCCAGCGACTACCCGGTGATGGAGGCGCCCGAATTGCCGGGCCTGATCTCGAGCACCGAGCAGTCGCGCCAGATTTATGATGTCTGGGTGAAGGACTTCGTGCGCAAGCACGAGGACCGCATGGGCGGCACGGCGATCGCCACGTTCTCCTACGGGACGATGCCGCTCTTTACCCGGTTCCCGATGGACTCGCTGGACGCGCTCAAGGGCAAGAAGATCCGGGTGTTTTCGCCGGCCCAGTCGCGCTACATCACCGCCCTGGGCGGCGAGCCGCTCAGCATGCCGATCTCGGACGTGTACAGCGCGCTGCAGCGCGGCGTGATGGACGGCCTGATCACCGGTTTCGAATGGGTCGAAGGCATGAAGATGTGGGAGATCGCGACCCACGTCTCCGACATCCACATCGCCCCCCTGGGCTGCTATATCGTCGTCAGCAAGAAGGGCTGGGGCAAGCTCCCGGCGGACCTGCAGAAAGTCGTCACCGAGATCGCGCCCGAGCTGACCGACATGGGCTGGGCCATGGGGCAAGAGAACGTCGATACCGGCCTGGCGCTCGCGCGCAAGAACAACATGACGATCCAGTTGCCCAGCAAGCCCGAATGGCGTCCCACCCTCAAGCAGATCAGCACCGAGAACATCGTGCCGTGGTGGGCGGGGCGGACGGATGCGGAGGGCAGGGAGGCGTTCAACAAGTTCATCGCCCCCATCGTCGACATCAAGGTCGCCTGAGGCCGGCCTCGGCCGCGTCGCGTGCGGGCCGGCCCCGGCGGCGCGCCCGCCTCCATGGAGGCATCCACGGGATGCCTCCCTTGATCGGATTCAATCGGAAATACTGGAACCGGAATGAGCGTGCAAAATTCCATCGATGACCGCCTGCTTTACCTGTTTACTCTGAGGCTCTACGTCGGGCCGCCTGTCGAGCTCGGAAATCGGACCGTGGTGGCCATCAGCCACGGGCATTTTTCCGGCAAGGACCCCGCGGGGAACGAGTGGTCGGGCACCGTGGATCCGGGCGGCTCGGACTGGATAGAGAAGCGTGCGGATGGCGCGCTCTTGTTCGACGTGCGGCTGGTCCTGCGCACGGACGACGGCGCGCCCATAGGGATGCAATACCACGGCTACCGGCATGGTCCGCAGGACGTCATCGAGAGGCTGAGCAAGGGGCTGAGCGTGGAGCGGGACCAGTACTATTTCGCCATCAGTCCGATCTTCGACACGAAGGCGGAACGCTACGCCTGGCTCAACAATGTCGTGACCGTCGGGATCGGCGTGAGGCACCCGGACGGGCCCGAATACAGCGTGTACATGGTCAAGTAGATCTCCTTTCATTTCATCGGACATTCCACGGAAACTCCAGCCGTGCCTCACGGCTGACACTGAAACAGGACTCGATGCAGCATGAATTCTTCTGATATCCGGCCCGGCACGGCAATCGTGACGGGGGGCGCCCGCGGCCTGGGCCTGGGCATTGCCCGGCGCCTGGCGGCCGAGGGCCGGCGTGTCGTCGTGTGGGACATGAACCTCGCGGATTTCGATCCCGGCGCGGCCGGCTTCACGCCCCTGCTGGCGCAGACCGTCGACGTGGGCGACCTGCGTTCCGTGACGGACGCCTTCGCCGAGGTCGAGGCGGCGGCCGAATCCGTCGACGTCCTCGTGAACAGCGCGGGGATCAACGGGCCCATCGCGACGACCTGGGACTATCCGCCGGAGCAATGGGACCGGGTGATCCGCACGAACCTGACCGGCGTCTTCAATTGCTGCCGCACGGTGGTGCCCCACATGCGGGCGCGCGGCCATGGCCGCATCGTCAACATCGCCTCGATCGCCGGCAAGGAAGGCAATCCCAATAGCTGCGCCTATTCCACCTCCAAGGGCGGGGTGATCACCTTCACCAAATCGCTTTCGAAAGAGCTGGCCCGGGAAGGCATCCTGGTCAACTGCATCGCGCCCACCATGGCCCAGACCGACCTGCTGAAGCAGATGACGCCCGAGTTCATCGCGGCCACCAAGGCCAAGATTCCCATGGGGCGCTTCCTGGAGGTGGACGAGGTCGCGGCCATGGTATCGTGGATCGCGAGCCCCGAGTGCAGCTTCACCACCGGCTTCACCTTCGACCTCTCGGGCGGCCGGGCGACCTACTGAGCCGCGATGACCCTGTACCCGGAGCACGCGATGACCCTGGAACGAGACTTCGATTTGCGGCGGTTTTCCCTCGCCAATCTCACGGTCGGCCGGATCCCTCAAACGGAGCTGATCGAGGCGGCCGCCGAGGCCGGCTTTGGCGCGGTCGGCCTGCTGATCATGACCGCCACGCCGCAGCCCCTGGAACACGAGCTGATCGGCAATCCGGCGGCCATCCGCGAGACCAAGGCCGCCCTCCGGTCCAACGGCATCCGGGCCTTCGACATCGAAGCCTTCGTGCTGTCCCCCGACACCGACCTGGCGCGCTTCAGGACGGCCATGGCGCTCGGGGCCGAGCTGGGCGCCACGCACCTTTCCGCCATCGGCACGCAATGGCCGGCCGGTTTTCCAGCCGCCGGTGCGGGCAGCCATTCGGCCGCCGGTGCGCAGCCGTCTCCCGGCACGGGCCTTTCAGCCGCCGATACGCAGCCGTCGCCCGGCGCAGGCCTGCTGGGCGACGAGCAACGGGTGGAGCTGTTCGCGCGGCTGTGCGACCAGGCGGCCGAGTTCGGCCTGACCGTGGGCGTCGAGTTCATGCTCTACCGGGACATTCGCGATTGGCGTGACGCCTCGAGGATGATCGAGGCCGCGGGGCGCAGGAACGCCGGCCTGATCATCGACACGCTGCATTTCTTCCGGGCCGGCTCCCAGCCTTCCGACCTCGACGGCATACCCGCCGATCGCATCGCATACGCCCAGTTGTCCGATTGCGTGGCGGCCGCCCCGGACATCGCCGGCCTCCCCGCCGAGGCGCGCGGCGCGCGCCTCCATCCGGGGCAAGGCGTCATCCCGCTGCGCGAGATCATCGAGAGGTTGCCCGCGGGCATTCAGATGGTCATCGAAACGCCGGTGGAAAGCGAGCGTGCCTGGTCCGCCCGCGAGCGCGCCCGCTCGGCGGCGGAGCACGCCAGGCGGTTCTTCCTCAAATCGCGACCGGCTGGGCGCCGCGCCGCTTCATGAGCTGGACCAGGGCGTTCAAGGCGATGCCGTACATCGGCACGAACAGCAGCAGGCTGACGGACAGCTTGATGGCGTAGTCCACGAGCGCGATTTCCCCCCAGTGCGCGGCCATGAAGGGGTTGTCGCTGCGCCAGAAGGCGATGCTGAAGAACGCGGCCGTGTCGAGCGCCTGCCCCACCACGGAGGAGGCCGCCGGCGCGACCCACCACTGCACGTAGCCGCGGCGCATGCGATCGAACACGTGCACGTCCAGCAACTGGCCCAGGACATAGGCGGCGAAGCTGGCAAAGGCGATGCGGAACACGAAGCCGTTGAAGTCGCCCAGCGCGGCCAGGCCGTTGAAGGCGCCCTCGTGGAACAGCACCGAGACGATGTAGGAGGCGACCAGCGCCGGGATCATGGCGCGCGTGATCACCCGCCGCGCCTCGGCCTTGCCGATCAGGCGCACGGTCAGGTCCGTCGCCAGGAAGATGAAGGGAAAGCTGAACGCGCCCCAGGTGCTGTGGAAGCCGAACAGATCGATGGGCAACTGCACCAGGTAGTTGCTGGCGATGATGATGAGGATGTGGAATGCGACCAGCAGGGCGAGCTGGAGCGAAACCCGCGGTTGCGGGACGGTTGCGGTTTTCATGTGGACCTTTTTGATGGATGGGGTTAGGGAACCCATGATGGAGACGCCGGGTGCATTATACGCCGCCGGGCGGCAGCCCCCGGCGCCCCCTTCCTTCAGGCCTTGTCCATCTCCCGCGCCTTGTCGCCGCCCGCGACCGAGTACGTGATCGGCACCTTGCGCGTCGCGAGGAACTGCTCCAGCGACTCGCCGCGGAAGGCGGCATAGACCTCGGGGTTCGAGACGCCGAGCACCGCGGCCATCTTTTCCAGCACGAAGAAGCTCACCCCGCGCCGCACCATCTCGATCCATTTCCGCTTGCGGATCAGGTCCTTTTCCTCGTCGGACAGTCCGCGCTCGCTCGCCAGGGCCTCGAAATCGGCGACGAAGCGCGCGCGATGCTCGGGCTTGACCAGGTCGTGCAGGAAGCTGTTGATGCGCAGGTTGGCCTGGCTGCGCGCATGGGTGAGGGGGTACGAGCCCGGGATGTCGCCCGCGCCTTCGAGTTCGTGGCCGATGTGCCGGCGATAGGCCTCGACCGCGGCCGGGTCTGGGGCGCCGCCCAGGTCCTCGAAGATCAGCGTGGCGATGTTGGTGACCGAGGGGGCGTAGGTCTGCCGGTGCACCCGCCGCACCTGCTCGGACAGCGCGCCGCGCATGATCAGCCACATGACGACCTCGGCGCCCTCCATGCCGCCCTTGGCCGCGAATTCAGCGATGCGCATCTCGACCAGCTTTTCCGGCGCCTTTTCCAGCAGGTCGAGGAACTCATCGTCCCAGGCCTCGTTGATGAACCCGGCGCGCTCGCCGTGCACCTGGTGGGACAGGCCGCCGGTGGCCATGATGGCGACGTTGAGGTCCTCGGGGTAGCTCTCGATCGCCTTGCGCAGGGTCCTGCCGAGCTTCCACATGCGCTTGGCGCTGGGAATGGGGAACTGCAGCACGCCGACCTGCAGCGGCACGACCTTGCCGGCCCATGGGCCCCGCTCGTCGCCCAGCATGGACAGCGGCGACAGGATGCCGTGGTCGACCGGCTTGCCCTGGAAGATCGACATGTCGAACTCGTCGGCCATCAGCGACATGGCGATGTGCTGCGACAGGCCCGGGTGGCCGTGCGCGGGCGCCACCTCGCGGGGGCCGCCGCCCTCGTCGGCGGCCACGTACAGCTCGTCGATGCCGAGGGCGAAGGCCGAGTAGTGGTCGAAAAAGAAGGACGTGATGTGGTCGTTGTAGATCATGAACAGCACGTCGATGCGATTGTCCTCGACCCAGGCGCGAATGCGGTCGAAGCCCTCGAATATCGGCTTCCACGCCGGGCTGTCCTGCTTGCCGGTGTCCTTGGCGTAGCCGATGGTGGGGGAGTGCGAGGCGCCGATGCCGCCGACGATGCGAGCCATGTCTGTCTCCTGTTGTGAAAGGGCCATGAAGCGAATATGTTAGTGATATAGTATTTCCTGGACAATCATCTGGATCTGGATGCTTCGTCCAGATTTCTGGACGATAATGCCGCTCATGAAATGGAGCCTCGACGATCTGCCGGTGTTCGTGGCCGTCATCGGCCAGGACGGCATCTCGGCTGCCGCGCGCGAGCTCGGCATGCCGAAATCCACGGTCAGCGCCGCCCTGGCGCGGCTCGAGCGGGCCCTGGGGCTGCGCTTGATCGACCGGTCCTCGCGCAGCCTGCGCGTCACCGCCGAGGGCGAGGCCTTCCACCGCCAGGCGCTGCTGATCCTCGAGCAGGCCCGCGAGGCGGACGAGCTGATGGCGGGGCTGGGGTCGGCGCCGACGGGCCGGGTCTCGGTGGCGCTGCCGCCGGCGTTCAGCCTCGAGGTGGTGGCGCCGCGCCTGCCCGAGTTCCGCGCCCGCCATCCCGGCCTGGAACTCGACATCGTGGTCACCAGCCAGGGGGCGGCCCTCGTGCGCGACCGCGTCGACCTGGCCGTGGTGGTGGGCCCGCTGGAGGACAGCGAGCTCGTCTCGCGCACGCTGATCGAGGGGAAGCTGATCTGGGTGGCCAGCCCCCGATGGCTGGCCGGCCACCGGCCGGGCGCCACCCTGGACGAGGTGCGCGCCCAGATCCAGATCTGCGAGGCGCGCTACGCGCTGCGGCGCACGCCGGTCGAGATACGGGGCGAGGCGGCGACCATCGACCTGGCGCGGGGCATCACGCGGGTCAACGATCCCCTGGTGGTGCGCCGCGTGGTCATGGGCGGCGGCGGCCTGTCGATGCTGCCCCACCAATACTGCGCCGAGCCTCTCGCCGACGGCCGGCTCGTCGAGGTACTGCCGCACATCCGCCTCGGCCGCGCCAGCGCGCGCCTGACCGCCGTCTATCCGGGCCGCCGCCTGTTGTCGCCGCGGGTGCGGGCGCTCCTGGACTTTCTCGTGGAAATATGCGGCGCGTTCACGCCGCCCGGCCGCCGCGGCCGCGCGCCCCGGCTTGCGGCGAAAAGGCGCCCGTGAGGCCCGCCGCTCGAACGGCGCCTGTGCCCCTTGCCGCCTTGCAATAAATCAAGGAATGCCGTGAAGCAAAAATGAGAAAATCCCACATCGGGCACCGGGGAATCCATCATGCGCAGGCTCATCCTTCTTTTCGTGGCGCTGTTGCTCGGCACGCAACCCTGCGCCTGGGCCCAGACCGCCCAGAAAGTGGTCGACATTCCCACCAGGCCCGGGGTCACGCAGCGCATGCTCGTGCTCTCGCCGCCCGATCCAAAGGCGGCGGTGATCCTGTTTCCCGGCGGCCATGGCGGCTTGCAACTGTTCGCCAGCGGTGCCATCAAGTGGGGCGAGGACAACTTTCTCGTGCGATCGCGGCAGAGATTCGCCGAGCAGGGCCTGCTGGTCATCGTCGTCGACGCCCCATCCGACCGGCAATCCCCGCCTTTCCTGAGCGGCTTCCGCCTGTCGCCCGAGCACGCCGCCGATGTCAAGGCCGTCATCGCGTGGGCGCGCGACCGCGCAAAGGTTCCCGTCTGGCTCGTCGGCACCAGCCGCGGCACCCAGTCCGCCGCCCACGCGGCCATCGCGCTGGCCGGCCCCGAGGGTCCGGATGGCCTCGTCCTCACCGCCACGATCCTGACGGACGGCAAGTCGCGTCCCGTGCCGGCCATGGCGGTGGACCAGCTCCGCGTGCCCGTGCTGGTGGTGCACCACGAGCAAGACGGCTGCGATCACTGCCCCTTCGCCGAGGTTCCGGCCTTGATGGCCAAGCTCGGCCACGCGCCCCGCAGCCAACTGCTGTCCTTCAAGGGCGGGACCAGCAGAGGCGATCCGTGCAAGGCCTCCGCCCACCATGGCTTCAATGGCCTGGAACAGGACGTCGTCCAGAAGATCGCCGCCTGGATCGTGGCGCGGTAGCCGGGCCACGCGGGACCTGGGACCTCGACCTGAGCCTGGAACCTGGGCCTGGGACCCGGCCCTGGGGCGTGGGGCTACCGCCCACCGCCTCGCAGCCACCGCTGGTACGCCGAGCGGGTCGCGGGGGACACCGAATCCAGCACCTTGCGGTGATCGACCTGGTGCCGCAGCAGCAGCCGCGCATTGGCCACGGCGCGCGATTTGCAGAACCAGTGGCAACTGTGCTGCAGCAGGTATAGCTCGGCCGAGAGGTGGTAGGCGCGGCTTTTCGCATCCCAGCCGCCCTCGTTGTCCACCACGTGGCGCAGGCCCGCCGCATGGATGCGCAGCAGCTCGCGAAAGTCCCGCGTCGCCGCCGGCAGCAGGCGCTCGACGTACGGCACGCAGAATGTGAAAGTGCCCATGCCGGTCGCCTGCGCGCTTTCCTTTTGCATCGCGTCGGCCAGCGATTGCGCCTGCGCCGCCACGGTGCGTTCGGCCTGGGCGAAGGTCTCCAGCATCTGGACCTGGCGCGCCTCGGTTTCCTCGTGGATGGCTTGGGTATAGCCCTGCGTCAGCATTTCCATGTGGCGCTCGAGCTGCAAGCCGGCCAGATGGCGCCCCAGCAAGGCGATGTGCGTGCGCTGGTAATGCGCGCGCAGCACCAGCCACGCCCCCGCGGCCACCAGCAACGTCAATGTAAGGTCCACTTTCCCTCTTTCGTGCTATCCACGCCCCCGCAGCGGCAATAGCGCCATGAGCTCATCGAAAAGAGCGTGGGGGTCGGCATCATGGTAGTCGAACGTCCCCATATTGAAGATTTTGCCCTTTTCGGACGCATGGTGCACGATCTCGAGGCAGTCCACGCGCGCGATGGACTCCAGCAGGCGTTCCCCCGACAGCGCCATGACCTGCGTGGGCTCGGCTTCGCCCAAGGCCACCTCCTCGTCGGATTCGTCCATCTCGGCGGCCGCGGATTCCGCGGCGGCCCGCGCGGTGAACAGCCCCAGCACCCGCACCCAGTGCCAGCCCGCAAGCTGTGCCATGATGTCCATGGGCCGGCCCGAGCAGGCGAGCACGTAGGCCACCCGCCTCTTGGCCTTTCGCACCAGGGGATGCGCCGGACCCCGCTCGATGACCCAGGCCCGGTTGGGGCCTCGGGCGGTGAGGTGCGGCACGAGCACGAGCCGGTTCCTGGAGGCGCTTTCGAGCGGGCGCACGGGCAGCAGGGGCCTGCCGACATGGATCCGGGCGCCGCCCAGGCGAAACGCCGTGCGGTTGTTCCAATCCTTGGATAAATCATCATCCGCCCAGGGGCATTCCTCGCAGGCCGCGAGAAAATGCGCCAGCGCATGGCGCGTCGCCTTGCCGAGAGTGGCGCAGCGATCGTAGACCTCTGCGAATCGTGGCGGGACCTTGGCTTGCGAACGATGATCGCCCGCGAAATCGATGTGATGCCAGCGCAGCAGCCCCGCATCGCGGCTGAGCAGCAGCTCTTTGGCGGCATCGATGCTGCCGCGCATCTGCTCGGGGATGAGCGGCAGATGATCGCTGGGCCGCTCGAAATGCCCGGCGCCGGCGTCCTCGGCGATACTCACGATGGCCTGACGCCAATCGGGCCGGTCCGCCGACCAGATCAGCATGGCCTCTGGAAACGCGACCCCCGAGCTATTGCTGTCGGGCGTTCCCCCATAAAAAGCCACCCCGGGCGCCGCCCCGAAAAAGCCTCGCGCCACGTCCTTGATGCGGGGCAGCCCATGGTCCAGGCCCACCGCATCCAGCACCAGGTCGAGATCCCCGCATTCCAGGGCGCCGCGGGCATAGGACCCCGCGACCCACAGCGCTCGGGCCTGCACCCGAGTCACCCGGGGACGATCCAGGAAATCCTTGTGAGACACGCCACGCACCGGCGACGCCTCCAGCACCGCGCAGATCTTTTCGAGCGCCCGCGTGAAGCGCGCCCTGGGGTAGCGTACTCTGGTCATCAGGCAAGGCAGTCGATGAGAGTGGGGCAGCACCGCCGGCGCGAGTGCACGGGCCCATCGCGGGCCCATCGGCGCCGGGAACCCAGGCATTATCGGCCATCCCCGCCGCGGCAATGCGAGGAGCAACGCCCCTTATCCGCGCAGCCGTGGCCATAGGCGCCTGCGCGGTCCTTTCCGCACGCGAAAATTTCCGCACGCGAGAGCACGAGTCCATGGATGCGCGCCTTGGCCTGGCCGTGCATCGCCGCATCCATGGGTAGCCTGGCCGCGCGCCGCATGCGTGCGTAGCCTGGTCGCGTATCGCATTCGTATCGCGCATCGCATTCGAGTGCGGCTTGGCCGCGCGCCGCATTCATGCGTACACTTCCCGGCATGCTACGCATCGATAACCTCGGCAAGCGCTACGGCGACCATCTCGTATTCCAGGGACTCACCCACACCTTCCCGCCCGGATGCGTGGCGCTATGCGAACAAAGCAGCACCGGCAAATCCAGCCTGCTGGGCATCATCGCGGGCGCCATCGCGCCCGATACCGGAGACGTCTGGATCGACGGGCATTCCCTGGCACAGGCGCCGCTGCGGGCCAAGGCCCGCCTCGCCTACGTCCCCGACGATTGCCTGGTCTTCCCCTCCCTGACCGGGCGTGCGCTGCTCGATCGAGTCGCCCTGGAAAAGAACGCGGCGCTCGACGATACCGTGCTCGACCTGGCCCGCCGCCTGGGACTGGAACCGCATCTCGACAAGCGCTTCGAACAAATGTCCACCGGCACGCGCCGCAAAGTCTTTCTCACGGCCGCCGCCCTGGGCGATCCGGCCGTCATCATCGCGGACGGCCCCAGCAACGGCCTCGACGCGCAGGCCCGCGCCGCGCTGGCCGAACAGTTCAGGGCCTGGTCCCGCAACCGCGTCGTGCTGTTCGCCAGCCATGACGAGGAATTCGTGCAAGCCTGCGGGGCGCGAGCGATGGAGGTCGCGGCGTTGCGGTCCGCCGCGACGGGAAATGAGCGGGGCGGGGAGGGCGGTTGAGGGCGGGGACCGCCGCTAATGGCGGCCCAGGTAAAGCTGGGCCATCCGGGAATCGGAGAGCAGTTCTTCGCTGGTACCGAAAAGCACTACGGTTCCCTGGTCCAAAATATAGCCGCGATGGCTGATGTCCAAGGCCTGGCGGGCGCGCTGTTCGACCATCAGGACCGCCACGCCTTGCTCCGGCAGGCGGGCGACCAGCCTGAAGACTTGCTCGACCAGGGCCGGCGACAAGGCCGCGGTCGGCTCGTCCAGGATGACCAGCGTGGGGTCGGCCATCAATGCGCGCGCGACGGCAAGCATTTGCCGCTCGCCTCCGGACAGCGTCTGCGCCGGCAGCTTGAGCTTTGCGCCGAGCGGAGGAAACAGCGCGATCATCTCCTGGATCTTGCGGGGCTTGTCTTTGACATTGTGGACCACCTTCAGGTTGTCGAGCACGGTCAACGAGCCGAATACATTGGAGACCTGGGGTACATAGCCCAGGCCGAGGGCGCTGCGGTTTTCAGGCGGAACCTTGAGCAGGTCCCGGCCGTTCAGGAGAATGGTGCCGCTGACCTTGGGAACCAGGCCGACAATGGACTTGGACAGCGTGGATTTTCCGGCGCCGTTCGTGCCGGCGATGGTCACGATTTCGCCTTGCCGGACCTCGATGTCGATGCCTTTGATGATGTCGGCGCCGCCATATCCCGCCGTCAGCGATGAGACTTGCAGCAGCATCAGACGATACCTCCCATATAGGCTTCCTGGACGGATGGGTTGTCCAGGACAGTGCTGGGATCGCCATGCGCAATCACCTTGCCCTGATCCATGATGTAGAGATCATTGCTGAGCGTCCTGAGGGCTTCCAGGTGGTGTTCGATGATCATGAACGCAATGTTCTTCTCTTTGTTCAACTGAAGGATTCTCTCCGACAGTTGCTCGATCAGCACGGGGTTGACCCCGGCAAAAGGTTCGTCGAGAAGGATGCAGGAGGGCTGCAGCAATAATGCCCGCCCCAGCTCGAGCAGCTTTTTCTGTCCTCCCGACAGCCCGGCCGCCGATTTGCTGGCGGCGGGGGTGAGGTTCAGGAATTCCAGCACTTCTTCCGCGCGCTCGCGAATGAGGCTTTCTTCCAGCCTGATCGCCTTGGGATGGAAATACACCGAATACAGCGATTCTCCCCTTGCGCGGGGGCTGGCGACCAGCAGGTTTTCAAGCACGCTCAGGCTGCCGAATTCTTTGGGGATCTGGAACGTTCGGCCCAATCCCTTCATTGCCCTTTTCCTGGGAGGAAGCTGCGTGATGTCTTCCCCGAGAAAATGCACCGTGCCGGCGTCAGGGGCGATCTGGCCGCAGGCGACGGCGAACATGGTGCTTTTCCCGGCGCCGTTCGTACCTGCCACTCCCACCAGCCCCCCGGCGGGGATGTGGATGGAGACATCGTCCAGCACGTGGAAACCGCCGAACGACTTATGGATATGGTTCAAGGCTAGCATGGCGTCAGGTCCGTTCTTTGCCCATGATCCCGTTGGGGAAGTAAATGGTGCATAGAATGAGGGCCAATCCGATCAGCCCCAGCCGTACGCTGGCCATTTCGACCTCGGCGATTCCGGGCAGGATGTCCCGGGCGAAACGCGAGCCTTCCAGGAAGGCGATCAGCAGCAGCGAGCCGACCAGTGCGCCCGACATCCTGCCCACGCCGCCGATGATGATCGCGACCCATACATAGAATGTCACCAGGGGAACGAATTGATCGGCGGACAGGTAGGACATGAAGTGGGCATAGAATCCCCCGGCGATGCCCGCCAATGCCGCGCCGAGCATGAACACCTGGATCTTCAGCCACGAGGTGTTCTTGCCCAGGGACTGGACTGCGGCCTCGTTGTCCCGGATGGCCTGTATCAGCCTGCCGTAGGGACTCCGCGTGAGGTGGCGAATGGCGTAGTAGACGCAGGCAACGCAGGCCGATATGGCAATCAGCGTCAGCAGCCCCGTGGGGCCGAAAGACGCCGAGCCGAACAGGGGTGGGATCCCGGGAAGGCCCTGTATGCCGCCGGTCAGCCAGTTTTCTTCCTGTATGAAGATCCGGACGGTTTCCGAGAAGCCCAGCGTCACGATGGCCAGGTAGTCGTCCGACAGCCGCGCCGACAGCATGCTGAGGGGGAGGGCCGATAGCGCGGCAAGGACTGCCCCTGCCAGCATGCCGATGAGGATGGGGACGCCCTCGGCGGAGAGCAGGGCGGACGTGTACGCTCCGATCGCGAAGAAGGCGACATGGCCGAAATTCACCATGCCGATGAAACCGTACTGGAGGTTCAGGCCGATTGCCAGCAGGGCATAGATCAATGCCACCGTGCCGATGGCGATCAAATAGCTTTCCATTGCTACCTCGTCGAAACGGATACGCCGAACAAGCCCCTCGGCCGGAACAGCAGCACAATCAGGAGAACCAGGAAAGACATGGCGATCTTGTAGGAGGGGCCCACGAACGGCACGGAAAGCTCCTGTATGACGCCCAGCAGGACCCCGGCCAGCACCGCACCGACAGGATTGCCGACCCCTCCGGCGACCATGGCCGCAAATGCGGGAATCAGGAGTTCCCACCCCAGTTCGGGCACGACGACGGCCTTGGCGCCGTACAGTACGCCGCCGAATGCGCAGAGAATGCCCACGATCACCCACAAGGTGATCCAGACCCGGTCCGCCTTGATGCCGCTGGCCCGTGCCAGATCGGGGTTGTCGGCGACGGCCCGCATTTCCCGCCCCAGCGGAGTCAGGTACAGGACCACGAAGACGAGCGCCATGGCCAGCAATGCAATCGAAGCGACGGCAATGTCCGTGGGAAGGATGCGTACGCCCCAGTAGTTCCAGGCACGCATCAGCGGGATCCCGATGGTTTGCGGGTCTTGGCCGACGAAGTAAGTCAATATCGCGCGTGTCAGCAGCGCGACGCCGATCGAAGCAACGAGGCTGGTGACGAAGGATCTGCCTCTCAACCGCCGGAAGACCAGCCACCCCGCCAGAACGGAAACCATGATGCCGATGGTCAGTGCGCCCAGCATTGCCGCCGAGGCGGAGGCGGCGATCGCTTTCTGCGCGGCGACGGCGCCGTAGGCGGAGACCGTCATGTAGTCTCCGGTGGCGGCGTTGGCGAAACGCGCCACGCCCATGACCAGCGTCAGCGCCAGCGCTGGCAATGCGATCAGCAAGCCTTCCACCAGACCGTTCAGTGAATAATTCAGAAGCGAAATGAATGTCACGTTGCCCACATGCCGCGATGAGTTGAGTGGCGGCCGGCATGGCGCAGGCCGCAGCGTCACTGCAATGCTTTTTACACCTGGACCCTGCTTTGGCGTTCGATGACGCCGTTCTTGATGATGTTGATGCTGAAGTCGGGGGAGGCGTCTCCGCGCTTGTCGAAATTGAGCTTCGATGAGGCGCCCTGGTAGCTGATCTTTCCGGATTTCAGTTTTTCCCGGCCTTCTTCGAAGGAGTGGACGATGGTTCCGTCCGCGCCGGCGACTTCCCGGATCCTTGCGTTGATTTCCGCTGAGCTTGCGTCGGGGCCGGCGACCTCCATGGCGAGCGCCAGGACGACGACCATGTCATAGCACATCGAGGCATATGAGTTGGTGGATCCGGGATTTCCCGTCAGTTTCTGGTACAGGGTGTTGAAGTCTTCCAGTGCGGGCGAACCTTCGTTCGAGATCGTGCCGACGGTCAGCACGCCTTCGCAGACCTCCTTGCCCAGGGCCTTGATCAGCGCTTCATTGCCGGCCCAGTTGGGCATGATCCAGCGCAGGTCATAGCCGGATTGGTACCACTCGCGCAGGATGATCGTGGTGTCCTGCAGGTACGAACCCATGACGACCACGTCGGGTTTCGCCTCGATGATTTTCTGGACTTCGCTGCGGTAGCTGGGCCGGTTGGGTTCGTAGACGACCGATTCCACGACCTTGCCGCCGGCGGCCTCCCAGGCTGCCTTGAAGCCCTGGGTGTTGCTCAGCCCCGATGCATTGTTGAAGGCCATGGTGGCCGGCCGCTTGAATCCATTGTTTTTGGTCGCCTGGGCGAATGCGCGGCCATACCGGTCGTTCGTGGCCTCGAATCTCCAGGAAAAGCCCTTGGTGTTGCGCTCGGAGATCGAAGGCGCGCCCGATGTGTTCATCAGGATGGCGTCCGCCGCATCGGTCAGCGGCATGACGGCCAGGGTCACGCCCGAGGAAAACGTGCCAAGGATCGCGCCGACCTTGTTGACGTCCAGGAGCTTTTTCGCTGCGAGTACGGCGGCTTCCGGCTTGGTCTGGTCGTCTTCCGCGAATACTTCGAGCTTGCGTCCGCCCGCGCCGCCGAGCGCATTGATGTGTTCGGCCATCGCGATGATGATTTTCTGCATGCCCACCCCATAGCTCGATCCCGAGCCGGTGATGGAATTCAAGGCGCCGATGCGGAAGGTGCCGGAGTCCTGCGCATTGACTATCGATGGGAGAAAAGAGCTTCCCAGCAAAGCGGTTCCTGCAATGCATAGACGACGGCGTTCGGTATTGACTTCACGGTTATTCATCATATTTTCCTATCTGGAAGCTGCTGGCTGGCTCTACTGAGAAGCCGTCCGGATCAGGCCTTCTGGTTCTTGATGTAGTTGATGACTTCATCAGCGGTCGAAATGTCCGCGTAGCGGCGTCCGACGTCGCGCAGGTTGTCGCGGTGCGGGCCTTCCTCGATGTCGCCGACGCAGTCTTCGGGGACGATCGTACGGAAGCCCCACTGGAAGCTGTCGATCGTGGACGCGCGGATGCACCCGCTGGTATTGCAGCCGGTGATGATGACGGTTTCGACGCCTTCCTTGATGAAGTAGGGAACGACCGACGTCTGGAAGAAGATCGACGGGCCGGTCTTGCAGACCACGACATCATAGCTGCTGTCGTGGATCTTCGGATCGAGCGCCGAGCTTGGATGATCCAGGCGGAACTGTTCGCGCACGGCGGTGATTTTCCAGTGGGGCATGTCCCGCTCGGACTTGTAGGCGGTGAAGCACGAAGCGATCGGGATATTGTGCTCGCGCGCAACCTTCAGCAGGCGCGACGTGTTTTCCAGGCCGCGCATGACGAGGGGGGCGCCACCAAGTGGGTATTGCTTGTCGGTGAAAGCGAGCTGGTAGTCGATGACGACGATCCCGACTTTGCCTTTCATGCCGATGGGAACCGCACCGTACGATCGATTCTTGTAGTCATCCATAGGTTTCTCCGTTGACATTGGTAAAATGCTTATACACGTAAGAGTGTAGGTGTCAGAACTACCTACTTCAATACGTATCAATCACGTAGGGGGTTCTCCTAGTGTGAGAAGGTTTTGGATGGGCTATCTTGCGGGTGGGGCGGAGGATGGCATGCGCACTGTCTCAGAGCGATAGGGGAGGTTTATGTCGAAGCCGGATTTGAACTATGAGTATTTGTTCCGGAACATGCCGGTCGCGCAGATGGTGACGAGGCATCGGGTCGTCGTCGATTGCAGTGAAGCGTTTGCGAGGATGTTCCAGCTCCCGCGATCCGAACTGCTGGAGCGCAACGTTCGTTTTTTGTATCCCACCCAGACCGACTTCGAAATGTCGGGAGAGCGCGTGAAGCATATTCTCGCCGCGCAGGGGCAGTTCATGGATTCAAGGGTGATGCGGCGTGCGAGCGGCGAGCTTTTCTGGGTGGAGGTCGAAGGCTATACCGAGAATCGGGAGGATCCCTATGCGGAGGCGTTCTGGGTGTTCCACGAGGCGAGGACGCAAGAGTCCGCGCAGGCGCCCCATCGCGTGCTCGCGACCCCCAGTGGCGTGGCAAGAGGGGCGATGACTGCCCGGGAACGCGATGTGGCCGCCTTGCTGATACAGAACCTGACCGCCAAGGAGATCGGGAAAGTGCTCGGGATCAGCCACCGGACCGTGGAAATACATCGCAGCCGCCTGCTGAGAAAATTCAATGCCGACAACACGCGCGCCTTGATCGGGAACCTGCTGCTCTGATCTCTCGGGTGGGAAACCGCCGCGCACCGGACCAGCGCGATATTCCGCTGCGGATTCCATCGCGGCGGCGTTGCGCGTGGCGGCGCACGCGCATGGGCATCACGAAAGATCGAGCAGCACCTTGCCGGAGCGGGCCGCGTCGCGCGCTGTCTGGAACGCCTCGTCGAAGGCATCGAGGCGGAACGTGTGCGTCACGATTCTCGCGAGTTCCGGCTGCCGCTGGAGCAGCCCGATCGCCTCGTCCATTTCGTCTGCGAAGCGCAGGCTGCCATGGAGCTCGACCTCTTTGTTGATGAGGCCTGCGAGATTGTACGGGCGCTCCTCGTCCGGCAGGACGCCGACGAGAACGATCCGGCCGCTGGGGCGCACCGCATCGACGGCGGCCGTGACGGCGGCCGCGGCCCCCGAGCATTCAAAGACCACGTCGAACGAGCCGCCGTTCGCGGCCAGGTCGGCCGGCGTCAGGCCGCGTACATCGAGGATGTCTTTCGCGCGCGCGAGCGCCTCGGGCACGAGGTCGCAGACGCCGATGTCCGCGGCCCCTTGTTCGCGCAGCGCCGCCGCGACCAGCATGCCGATGGAACCCGCCCCCAGGATCAGGCACCGCTTGGACCCCACGGGCCCCGCGCGATGGACCGCATGCAGGGCGACGGCCAGCGGCTCGCACAGCGCGGCCACCCTGAGCGGCAGCCCCCTTGGCAGTATCCGCAGCGCGTCGGCGTCCACGATCAGGTATTCGCAAGCGCCCCCTTGCCGATGGGGCAGATGAGCGGCGCTTCCCAGATAGGATCCTCCCGTCCATAGCTGCGGCTTGTCGGGAAATCGCGGGTCTTCCGCGCCGAAACGGGCCGGGAATATCGCGGCCGGCGTGCCGGGCTCGAGCTGCCCGCTGGCGTCGAGGTCGACCGTGCCTACGAGCTCGTGGCCTATGGTGAACGGCTCGCGGATCACCGCGGATCCGTTGCGGCCGTGATAGTAATAATGGATGTCCGAGCCGCACAGGCCCACATATTGCATGCGGATCCTTACCTGGCCGCTTGCCGGCTCGGGGATCGGGCGATCGACGACACCCGCGGGTTCGTCGGGATGGAAAACGAGTGCTTTCATAGGTCCTCCGTTTTTCAGGATGGGATCGGGGGGCCGCGCTGCTGGGAATCCGACAGCCCCCGCCATCGAACAATCCTCAGTAAGGCCCCTGGACCATCATGCCCCCATCGATGAATACCGTCGTTCCGGTCATGTAGCTGGCCCGGTCGGACAGCAGGAATGCGATCAGTTCAGCGATCTCGGCGGGCTCGGCAAGCCGCCCCAGCGGCGTCCTGCGGAGAACCGGCTCCGGGTCCAGTACACCCGACTCGATGATGGCCTGGACGGCGGGTGTTTTTACCCAAGCGGGCGCAACCGCGTTCAGGCGCACGGCATGCCGGGCCCATTCGACAGCCAGCGTCTTGATGGCGGCTTCCACGCCCCCCTTGGCGGCGCAGTATGCCAGGCGCTCCGACAGGCCCAGGTGCGCGCCCATCGAGGACATCGCCACCACGCTCGCGCCGTCCGGATGGCCGCTGAGCTGGGGAAACAGTGCGCGCACGACACGCACCATGCCCACGAGATGCACGTCCAGTACTCGAAGCAGGGACTCATCGCTGATCTCGCTGGAGACGGCGGGTTCGATGATGCCGGCACAGATGGCCACGCCATCCAGCCGGGGGAATCGGTCGCCGACGTCGCGCGCCATGTCATGCACGGACATGCTGTCGCGTACATTCACGTGCAGCGCTTCGCAGGCGCCGTTCATCGTCGAGCAGGCCGCCCGGGCCTGTTCGAAGTTCAAGTCGGCGATCAGGACCCGATGACCCAGGGCGCACAGCCTGGCGCCGGTGGCATGGCCGATGCCGCTGGCACCGCCCACGACGAGATAGTTCGACACAGGACACTCCCTGCCATGATATCCCGCGGCGCGCCCGGCCTGCGGCGAGGCGCGCCTTTGCGGGAGGCTATTCCAGGCCTTCCGGAATGACCGGGGTGGCCTGCTGCGTGTTGCCGATGGACTGCAGGCGGGTCGCCACCAAGGTGACCTCGGATACCGTCGTCCGGCCGGGAATCGTCATCGACGAAATGATGACATTGGCGACGTCCTCGGGCTGAATGAACCATTGCCGGATATTCGCGGGGGGCGGCGTGGGCCGCTTGTCGAGAATGGGGGTGTTCACCACGCCCGGGTAGATCGTGGTGAAGCGCACCCCTCGCCCGTGCTCATCCCAGGCTGCGCCCCGCGCCAGCGCCGAGATGCCCGCCTTCGAAGCCTGGTATGCCGCGCCGCTGTGATCGGGCCAGAAGGCGGCCACGCTCGAAATGATGATGGCGTCGCCCCTGTTTTCCCGGAGCTGCTTGATCATGGACCGCAGCACATAGAAGACGCCGTTCAAGTTCACGCGCATCAGCTTGTCGAATGCGTCGAAATCCACGTCGCCGAAAGTGCGGGGATTGATGTTCTGTCCCGCCGCCAGCACGACGGTGTCCAGCGAGTCCGAGGCGGCAAGCTCGTCCGCGAGCCGCTGCACCGCCGCACCGTCCGCGACGTCCAGGGAATGCGGAACCAGTTCGCCCGCGCCGGCCTCGGCTGGGAAATCGCGCGACAAGGCGTCGACATGCCGCGCCACGGCATGCACTTTGGCGCCCCCCGCGAGCAGGGCGCGTACGGTTGCCAGGCCGATGCCGCTGCTGGCTCCGGTGACCAATACGGTGCGGCCGGAGACGTCGCCCAGCCTGCGGTTTTTTTCATCGAGTTTCATCGTGGACTCCTCGGATCGATTTTCATGGGAAGCTTCATCGGAAGCTGCTGCTTGGAGAAACGTGCATGCGCCCGGCCGGACCTGCGGATCATGGTGAGGCTCCATACACGAGATTGGGCACGATCAGGCTGAGCTGGGGGATCGCGATGCACAGCGCCAGGGTGAACAGCAGGGCGAACAGGAATGGCAGGCACTCTTTGATGTAGTCCTCGAGGGAAATATTCGCCACCGACGTCACCACGAACATCATCGTGCCGAAGGGCGGCGTGTATCCGGCGATGGTGAGGTTGAGCGACATCACGATGCCGAAATAGATCGGATCGATGCCCAGTTGGAGGATGGCGGGCACGAAGATGGGGGCGAACAGAATCATGGCCGCGCCGCCCTCGAAAAAGCAGCCCACCACCAGCAGAATCAGGTTGATCACGATGACCAGCGTGATTTGCCCGCTGATGTTCTGGATCAGCAGTTCCGCGATCGCTTTCGGAAAGCCGCTCCAGGTCAGGTACTGCCCAAAGGCGATCGCAGCCGCGATGATGAACATGACCCCCGCGGTGGCCAGCACCGACTCGTGGATGATCTTTGGTATGGCTTCCCATTTCAGCTCGCGATAGATGACCGCCCCCACGAACAATGCGTAGAGCACGGACACCGCGCCCGCCTCGGTCGGGGTGAATATCCCGGCCCGCAGGCCCAGCAATATGCCCAGGGGCAGGAACAAGGCCCAGATCGAATCCAGGAACTGGCGCCAGATTTCGGCGGGGGTGGCCTTTTTCTCGCGGGCCGGCAGATAGCCACGCTTGCGCGCCAGGTAGCCCACCGTGATCATCAGAACGATGGTGAGCACGATGCCGGGCAGGATGCCCGCGAAGAACATCCGTGCGATCGACACATTGGCTATCAGACCGTACAGGATGAGTATGATCCCCGGCGGAATGATCGGGGTGATGCACGAGGACGCGGTGGCCAGCGTGGCGGCGAACCCGCCCGAATAGCCCAGTTTCACCATCTGTGGGACGATGATCTTTGCCTGCATCGCGGCATCTGCATTGGCCGACCCCGACAGGCCGCCCATCAGTGCGCTGATCAGGACGCTGACCTGGCCCATGCCGCCCCTCATATGGCCCACCAGCAGGTCGGCCAGGCGCATCAGGCGATTCGTGATCCCCGTATAGTTGAAGACGACGCCGGCGCAGACGAAAAACGGGATGGCGAGGTACGGGAATGATTCGGTCGAGGCAACCAGTTGCTGGACGACCAGCTCCACTGGAAACGTCGTATCGATGAACGCGAAATAGCTGGTTGCGGAAATCAGGATCGCGAAGGCGACGGGTATGCGCAGTATGAACAGAATGAACATCAGCGCGACTGGAAAATACTCTAGCATGTCGAGTGCTCCGCTAAGGCGTTACAGACGTATGGCGTTCCCGGGCCATGCCGCCATGGCCGCCCGATTTCAGGACGCGTCGAGGGTAGGGCTTGCGACGTCCGGCTCCAGGTGGGCTGGCCCCTTTCTGGAATGAACGACCAGGAAATACACGCTGTAGAGGGACATGAGCGCCAGGGCGATCGTCGGTGCGATGTACACGTAGAAATACGGGTACTGCAGGTAGGGCGAGCGCCTGACCCAGCTACCCGCGGCGAGCGACCAGGACAAATAGCTCAGATAGGCGCTGCTCGCACTGACGAACACGAAGTTCAACAGCGCGAGGTAATGACGCCATCGCGCCGGCAAGTGGTCCGCCACGATGGTGACGGCGATCAGGGCGTGCATCCGGTAGAGCGCGCAAGCGCCGAAGAACACGGAATAATCGAATCCCAGGTAGGCGAGTTCTTCGGCGAAAGGCAGGGAATAGCTGAATACGGCGCGCGAAATGACGTTGAGGCAGATCACGAGCACCATGACTGAAAAAGCCACGCCGCTGATCAGCAACTCGAAATTCTTCAGGAGCCATCGCATGATTCTTTCCCGATGCGGCCGGCACGCACGAGCGGTCGCGCGCTGGCCTGGCTGTCGATAGCCGGGCGTGATGGCCGCTGTCCGGGCCGTCACGCCAAGCCCTCGGCATTACTTGATGATGTTCTGGATGTCTTGGTACAGGTTGGGCGTCCATTCAGGGAATTCCTTGCCCACCGTGCTTGCCACCTTCTCGAAGCCGCTCTTGTCGACATTCCGCTCGACGTTGACTCCAGCGGCCTCCAGCTTGTCGAGATACTTTTTCTCGATTTTCTCGACGGCGGCTGCGCGGATCGGCGGATACGACTTGCCGACCTCGTCCAGCGCCTGTTGCGCCTTGGGGGGCAGCGACTCGTAGATCTTCTGCGACATGACGATCGATGTCGGCGCGACCAGGTGCTGGGTCAGGTTGTAGTTGCGAAGCAGCTCGTGGAACTTCATCCCATAGACCACGTTGGCCGGCGATTCAACGCAGTCGGCCACCCCTTCGGACAGCGCCGTATATACCTCGCTCCAGGCCGTGTTGACGCGGATCCCGCCAAGCACCGTATTCACCCAGTTCCACATGCGCGTCTGGGCCGTGCGGACCTTCATGTTGGCCGTGTCCTTGCGCGATCGGACGGGGTTGCGGCACATCATGTTTCGGGTTCCGAAATACACCAGGGTCACGATGCGCAGGCCCTGTTTCTCGAGCGCCTTTTCCATGCGCTGGCCGATCGGCGACTGGTCGACCGTGTTGATGTCGCCGGGCCGCTTGAACAGGTACGGGGCCATATAGATGCCGAAATCCGGCACATAATCGGTCAGGAAGCTGGGGTCCGAATCTTGCAATATGGGCGCGCCCCGGGAAATCGCCTGGATCATGTCCGTCGTCTTGCCCAGTGTCTCGGTCGGATAGACCGATATCTTGAGCGTTCCATCGGACGCGTCCTCGACACGCTTGGAAAAATCCTCCCATAGCGGATATACCGGATCCTGGTTCGAGATGGTCAGGTTCAGGCGCAGCTCTGTCGCGTCCTTGGCCGCGGCGACACCGGTCGAGAAATAAACCGTTCCAATCAGCAGTGCGCCGGCGACTCGTAATAATGTCTTTGTCTCCATGGTATCCTCCATCGAATACGTCTGTTCTGTAGTAGTGAAGGGGCACGCGCCCCTGATGCTCAAAGGCGCGCGGTCAACTTGCGTATGCTGGTTTCCTCGACGACTTTCATGTTCAAGGCAAAGCCGACACCGGGCTCCAGCGGGGCCGGCAGCTTGCCCTCGGCCACGCGGGGGTAGATGGGCGATTCGAGCAGCTTGTACGACGGTTCGAACGGCAGGTTGTCCGGAAACACCTCGACGTGCCCCACGACATCGGGCCAGGCGAACGCCAGGTGCTGATGGACGACGGGATGCGCGTGCGTGGATACGGGGATCCCCAGGTGGCGCGCCAAGCCCACCACGTCGCGGGTGGCGTCGTATCCGCCCAGGGTGGTGGTGTCCACGCGGATGACGTCCACCGCGTCTCGTATCATCAGCTCCATGAGCACCCGCGGGTCGGTGATCTCGTCGCCGGTGCCCACGGGCACCGCCACGCGGCGCCGCAGCTTTCCCGTATCGCTGATCCGGGGACGCGGAAATGGGTCTTCCACCCAACTCAGGGTGGTATCGGCCATGCCCTCGATGGCCCGCACCGCTTCGATGATCGTCGACCATCCGCCGTTGACGTCGACGATCAGGCCCACCCGATGCGGGGTGCTGTATTCACGCACCAATTCGATCCGGCGTCGCAAGACCTGGATGTCCCGATAGCCCGAGGCCTCGATCTTGATCAGGCGGTAGCCTTCCGCGACCCGGGCCGCCAGCCGTCGGGCGAACGCCTCGTCGGATTCACCGGGGATCTCGTAGCCTTCGACGAGCAGCACGTCGGCCGGCGTCGAGTCCCCGCCAAAGAGCTGCCAGAGCGGAACCTCCAGGGCTTTGCTCTTGATGTCCCAGCATGCGATATCGACCAGCGAACGGGCCAGGGCGAATACGCCGCCCTGATCGAGCGCGCCCGTCGTCCTGGCCACCATCTGGTTCAGCAGGCCTACTTGCGTGGCGTCGAGGCCCAGCACCGCCGGGGCGATGAGGTCGTGAATGGCGAAGTCGATGGGCGCGGACCGGCTCAGGCCGATCGCCACGCCGCAATTGCCATCCCGGGTGTTCAGCCGTACGACGGTGTAGTCCCGGTAGCTGATCTGGTGCCATCGAAATTTGATGACGTGATCGAGCGGCAGGCGGCACGTGTCAATGTCGATCGAAGTGATGATGGACATGGGTCTGGATTTCCTTCAAGGTGTCGAGCGCCTTTGCGCGAATGCCATCCGCGTCCAGCTTCAGGTGGCGGTACAGATGTGTCGGGGGGCCGACCGGGACGTAACGGTCCTCCACGCCATGGCGGACGAGCCTGACCGGCAGGCCCAGCCCGGCGATGACTTCGGCGACGGCGCCCCCAAGCCCCCCCAGCACGTTGTGTTCTTCCACCGTCAGCAGGCATCGGGTCTCGGATGCCAGCCCCTCGATGGCCTCGGCATCCAGCGGCTTGATGGTGTGCATGTCGACCAGCCCCGCATCGATTCCTTCCTGCCGCAGAGCCAGCACCGCCTCACGGGCGGGGTGCACCATGGTTCCGGTGGCCACCACCGTGATGTCGCGACCGGTATAGTGCGTGATGGCCTTGCCGATCCTGGTTTTTCCGGCCTCGGCATCGGTATAGACGTCGGGTTCGCGGCCACGGCCCATGCGGATGTAGACGGGCCCCGGCACATGCACGCTTTCCCGCAGCAGATACCGCAACTGGAGTGCGTCCGCCGGGGCCAGCACCGTCATGTTGGCGATGGAGCGGCTGATCGCCAGGTCCTCGGTGGCATGATGGGACGAGCCATAGAAACCGAGCGTGAAGCCGGCATGGTGGCTGATCAGCCGCACCGGCAGATTCGTGTATGCCGTGTCGGTCCTCATCTGCTCGACGCACAACAGGGACATGAAACTGGCGAAGGTCGCCACGAACGGCTGCAGGCCCACCGAGGCCATTCCGGCGGCGGCGCTCACCATGTTCTGTTCGGAAATCCCGAATTGAAAGAAACGGTCGGGATAGCGTTCCTGATAGCGCACCAGCCCGTTCGAATATTTCAAATCGGCCGTCCCGACGACGATGGGCACGCCGTTTTCCGTCAGCTCGATCAAGGTACTGGACAGGCTCTCGAGGCCCGGAGCCTGCTGCAGCAGGCTTTCGAGTTTCCAGGAATTGCCCCGCGATCCGTAGGCGGCTTTTTCGCTCATCGTCATCATCCGTCAGTCAGTGGGTGCCGAGTTCCCGGAGGGCCTCGGCCTCGTCCTGCTGGTCGAGCCAGCCCAGGTGCCAGCCGAACTCTTTTTCCATGAATCCCACCCCTTTTCCCTTGACCGTATGGGCGATCACGACCGCCGGGCGCTGTCCGTCACCCCTTCGCTTCAAGGCGCGCAGGAGCTTGCCCAGGGCGCCGACGTCGTGGCCGTCGACCTCGTGGACCTCCCAGCCGAAAGCCGCCCAGCGATCCGCCAGTGGCTCGATATTGATGACGTCATCGACACGCCCATCGAGCGAGAACTCGTTCCGGTCGACGATGGCGACGAGGTTGGACAGGCGGTAGTGGCTGGCGCAGGAGGCGGCCTCCCAGATCTGCCCCTCGTGCAGCTCGCCATCCCCCAGCAAGGCGAACGTCGTGTAGCTCTTGTGCTCGACGCGCGCCGCCAGGGCCATGCCCAGAGAGGTAGAAAGCGCATGCCCGAGGGTCCCGGACGAAAAATCGATGCCGGGCACGGTCGTCATGTCGGGATGGTCGCCCAGCGGATTGCCCAGGCGCGTGTACGAGTCCAGCAGCTCGGGATCCAGGAATCCGAGGTCGGCCAGGATGGGATAAAGCCCGACGGCGGCATGGCCCTTTCCGATCACGAAACGGTCCCGGTCGGCCCACCTGGGGTCGCCCTGCCGCAGGTTCATGACCGCGTAATAGAGGCAGGCGAGGATCTCGGCGCAGGAAAACGTCGACGCATAATGCCCCGTCTTGGCGATGGAGATGAGCCGTATGGTCTCGCGCCGCACGAGCAGCGCCTTGTCCCGCAGCATCCGTTGCAGGGTGTCGCTCATCTCGGAGGCGCCTTGCATTTCTGTTTGGCCAGTGTGTCGTTCCGTCATGATCCGGTTTTCCTGAAGGCGTTCTTTACGCGGTTTCCGTAACGCTGGAAACGATGCAGTGGTGCTGGACTACAGGCATGAGAATTCCTCTGATATTTCCTGGGCGGTCAGCAACAGGTTCTCGACCATCGAGCTTTCGATCTTGGTCGGGTCATCCGCCCTGACGATCTGCTCGCGCAAGCCGCTGAGCGATATTGCCGCGACGATCTTGCCTCGCGCATCCAATATGGGCGCGCCTATGGATACGATCCCCCTTGTGACGTCCTGATCGGAAATGGAATAGCCGCGCGCGCGGATCTCGTCCAGGTCCCGTGTCAGCTCTTGTACGCTCCGGGTCCCGCAAAGGGAGTCCGTCGGCAGCTCGCCCGCGGCGACGAGGTCCAGCCACTGCCGGCGTACGGAATGCTCGGCAAACGCCAGCAGGATCTGCGGAGCAGCCCCCTGATGCAGGGGCATCGTGCCCCCCAGGCGCAGTGCCACGTTGGCGACCTTGAGCCCGGCGATGCGATCGACGCACACGGCGCTCCAGTCCTCGCGCACGCAGAGGAATACGGTCTGCTCGGTCCGGGCGTTGAGCTCTTGCAGATGCGGGTGGGCGATGCTGTACAGGTCGGAGCGCCGCAAGACGCTGGAGCTCAAGCGAAACAAGCGCAGGCTGATCCGCCAGCTACCTTTGGTGGAAGCTGGCTCTATCCAACCCACGTTTTCCATCATCTTGAGGTACCGGTAAACACTGCTGCGCGGCTCGCCCATGCGTTCGGCGAGTTGCGCGCTTTTGAGTTCGCCGGATTCGGCGAGCGCCTCGAGCATGCGAGCCGCTTTTTCAAGGATGCCGACCGGTTTGTCCACCATGCTCATTTGTGTTTGTCTCACTCAGTGGGCGTTTGTCTCATTCATTGAGACAATGTTAAATCTGAGGATGAGGGGAAGCAATTGGGGATAGTACGGATCCCTCAGTGCAGCCGCCGCGCTGCGGCGCCGTCCTTGCATTGAAATGGGACTATTTCGAGAGCGCCTGCGGCGCGATTGGGCTGGAGCTATGGTTGCGCGGCGGCTTGCCGGGGCTGCCGATGCCGTGCGGGCCGGGGAACAAGCGGACGAGCGCGAAGCGCTGGCCGAGGAGGCCCGCATCCGTTTCGAGACGCTGCGCGAATCCGTGGGTGCCGAGGTCGAGGAGCTGCAGCAGCGCCTGAGCGCCGCCCGCGCGGCCGTCGGTGCCCATGAAAAAGCCGTCGACGAACGCAGCGAGGTCCTGCGCAAGGCTGGCGAAGCGCGCGCCAGGGCCGAACAGAAAACCGAGGACGCGGCAAGCACGCTGGACGAGCGCGGCACCGCGCGCCAGGCCGCCGTCTCGAGCTATTACAGCCAGGCCGACACCGTCCACGCGCCGCGCCTCGTGCTGCTGGACGAAGCCTTCGCCGGCATCGACGATGCCGCCCGCGCGCACTGCATGGCCTTGATCCGGGAGTTCGACCTCGACTTCGTCATCACCAGCGAGCGCGAGTGGGCCTGCTATGCCGCGCTGCCCGGCGTCGCCATCGCGCAGTTGCAGCGGCGTGAAGACATCGATGCCGTATATGTTTCCCGCTGGACCTGGGACGGCCGCGCCTGCCGGCGCGAAGACGATCCGGGCCGCCGCTTTCCGCCCGTCCCATGAACCGTCCCGACGCGCGCCTCGAACGCTTGCTGGGCGGCCCCGGCCTGGCGGCGCTGCGCCAGCGCCTGCGGCGCCACTTCGAGCGGCAAATCGAGCCGGATACGGGGCGGATACTGCATCTCGGCGGACTCGAGCCCGCCGAACGCGAAGCACTGGCCTTGCTGACCGGCCGTCCCGTGAGCACGGCCCGCTCGGCCCGCATCGACCTCGCCGCCATCGACGCCGCTATGCAGGCCGCGGGCCTGTGCGATTCCCTGCGCGAAGCGCTGGAACGGCTGGACGGCCCGATCGAGAATCGGACGGCCTTGCGCACGGCCGCCAAGCAGGCCTGGGCCGCCATGTTGCAGCGAACGGGCCGCGATCCGCGCCTGCTGGCCTGGCTGCAAACCTCCGCCGCACGCGCGTTGCTCAAGCGCCTCGCCCGGCGAGACGCCGTCCTTGCCGAGGCCCTGCTCGCACAAGCCGATGCGGTGATGCGGCGCCTGCCCGCGTCCGGCCTGCCTCGTGCCCAACTGGCCGCACAGGTGCTCGGCAATGCCCATGCGCTCGACGCGGGCCAGCCCGTGGCCAGTCTGGTGCTGGCCGCCCTGCGGCGTGGCGGCGCCCACCACCACGGCGCGGTCCCGGGCACGGACGTTCCAGCCGCACATGGCGGTGATGAGCGCGCTGACGAGGAACGTGCGCGCAGCGTCTGGGCCCGCGCCGGCGTCCTGGTCAACGAACTGGCCCGCCCCGTGCTATTGCTCAACCTGCCGGTGAGGGGAGCGCCCTTGTTCGAACAGGGGGAGCCCGCCTACCTTTCGCTGCGTCGGCTGCTGCGGGATCCGCCCCGCTGGGCCGTTCAAAGCCGTGACATCTACGTCTGCGAGAACCCCAACCTTCTCGCCATCGCCGCGGACCGCCTGGGTGCGTGCTGCGCGCCGTTCGTCTGCACCGACGGCATGCCGGCGGCTGCGCAGCGCACGCTGCTCGACCAGCTTGCGGGAGCCGGCGCGCGCCTGTACTACCACGGCGATTTCGATTGGCCCGGACTGCGGATCGCCAATCACGTCCTGCGCCGCTGGCCGGCGCGGCCCTGGCGAATGCACGCCAGGGACTACGAGGCCGCCGTGCGGGCTGCTCCGCACAGGAAACGCGACCTCGCATCATCCCGGATCGTTGCCTCTTGGGATCCGCAGCTTGCTTCCGCCATGCACCGCCATGGCCTGGCCGTCGCCGAGGAGGCAGTGGCCGATTCCCTGATCGAGGATCCAAGACTCGGATGACGCGGGAGGAGCCTCGCCCCGAGTAGCGTCTCCGGGAATGCCCCTTACCCCCTGGCAGCCGTTTCGGCCCGGGCGATGAGCTGTTCCAGGTATCCTTCAAACAGGTCCTGGGATGCCTGCCTGAACATGCGGATGCGTCCGGTGTGGCTGAGCACCAGCAGCCCCACCATGTGGGCGAACAGCGCGGTGGTTTCTTTTAGTGCCTGTTGCGCCGGCATTCCGAGGGATTGCAGAGCATCTTGCGTCGGTTGCAGGGCGGCTCGCAGGCGCGCGTTGAGCGCCTCGTTCAGCTCGGGGGTGAGACCCCGGGGCTGCATCCCCTGGAACAGATAGAAACCGAGGTCCAGGTCGCGGGGGTTTTCGCGGTAGAAGTCGAAGAACGCCGTTGCCGTCGCCCGCAGCCGGCCAGGCCCGGCCGGGTCTCCCTCCAGCGCCTCTTGGACGCGCGCGTTGAGCCTGTCGAGGGATTCGCCGAGCAGCGTGCCGTACAGCTCCTCCTTGCTGGCGAAGTAGCTGTAGATGGCGCCCGGCGTGTAGCCGGCGCGCTGCGCGATCTCGCGGATGCTCGTTTTTTCCATCCCCAGTTCGAAGAACGCCGAGCGGGCGGCGTCCAGCACGAGCTCGCGCCTGACGTCGGCGAGCGCCTGGTGCCTGAGCTGGCGAGGGTCGTCCGCTGTCTTGGCCTTCTTGGCGGCCCCGCGGCGGGGGAGGCCGGGTGTGGTGGATGAACGCATGCTCCATAGTATAAACGTTGACAAACATATTGAACACTGTTCAAATTAGTAAAACATAGTTTAATGGAGGTCGAGATGAATGCACCCAGCCAGGCCGCAGCAGCCAGCAGAGTCGATCTCATGTCGGGGGACGAGTATCGGGAATCCCTGCGCCGGTACAAGCCCAAGGTCTTCGTCGACGGGCGCGAGGTCGGCTGCGTCGCCGACGATCCGGCCTTTCGCCCCGGGGTCAATGCGCTGGCCTTCACCTACGACTACGCCCTGCGCCCGGAGCTGGAGCCGATCGCCCTGGCCACGCAGCACAGCCGCAATCGCGTGGTCAGCCGCATGCTCCATGTCAACGAGTCGTCCGGCGACCTGCTGAACAAGCTGGAGGCCGTGCGCGTGCTGTGCCAGGAGACCGGCTGTGCCCAGCGCTACCTCGCCCACGATGCGCTCAATGGCATCTGCCAGGCCGTGTCGCACATCGACGATGCGCGCGGGACCACCGAACACCGCGCACGCTTCGAGTCCTACCTCGCGCACGTGCAGGACGCCGATCTGTCGCTCGGCGTCGCGATGACGGACGCCAAGGGCGACCGCAGCAAAAAGCCCCACCAGCAAGCCAACCCCGACACTTACGTGCATGTCGTCGAAAAGAACGGCAAGGGCATCGTCATCAGCGGAACCAAGGCCATCGTGACGGGCGGGCCCTACATGCACGAGCTGCTGGTCATGCCCAGCCGCAACATGGGCCGCGAGGACGAGGCTTTCGCCGTGTGCTGCGCCGTGCGGGTGGATGAACCCGGCATCACCATCGTTTCGCGGCCCGCCGGCCGGCCCGGCGAAAAGCTTGAGCATGGCGATGCGCTGTTCTCGCGCAAGTACGGCCAGTCCACGGCCGTCGTCATCTTCGATCGCGTCTTCGTGCCCTGGGAGCGCGTGTTCTACGCGGGCGAGTGGCAGCACAGCCACGTGCTGACCTACAGCTACGCCAACCATCACCGACATAGCTGCATCGCGGCCCGGGCCGGGTTCGGCGACCTGCTGATCGGCGCGGGCGCGCTGATGTGCGAGGCGAACGGGCTCGATCCGGCGAAAAAGAGCAGTCTGCGCGACCCGATGGTCGAGCTGATCAAGATCACGGAGGGCTTCTACGCCTGCGGCGTCGCGGCCAGCGTGTACGCCACGCGCGACGAGCACAGTGGTTCATTCATGCCCGAGCCGGTGTTCAGCAATATCGGCAAGCTGCTGCTGTCCACGCAGATCTATGACGTGCACCGTATCGCGCACGAGGTATCCGGCGGCCTGATCGTGGCGCTGCCCGGCCCGGACGAGGATCACAATCCGGCGACGGCGGCAAAGCTGTCCGAAGTGCTGCAGGCCAATCCCGGCATCCCCTACGAGCAGCGCATCCAGACGGCGCGCTTCATCGAAGACCTGACCGCGTCCTACCAGGGCGGCTGGTATTCGGTGATCAGCCTGCATGGCGGCGGATCGCCGGCCGCGATGAAGCAGGAAATCTGGCGCAACTATCCCGTGGGCTCGAAGGTCGAACTGGTAGAGCGCCTGCTCGAGCGCGACATCCTGCATGACGAGAACCGCCCCATCACGAAAAACCGCCAGCCTGGCCGCTGCTGCGACGCCGGCTGCGCGGCGCCCGGCCAGGCCGTCATGGTGCCGCTGCCGATCGGCATCAAGCCCAGGCGAGCATGAGCCTGGCGAGATCCGCCCGCTCGACGCGCCGGGGCGGGGCGCGTCGTTCCATTTCATGCCGCCGGCGGGGCGCCGATGCCGGCCGTCCCCGAGCGCATGAAAGCCATACAGCCGCGCCGCACCCAGAGGTTTGCGGCCTTGCTTTCCTCATGCAGCCGTGCAAACCCGTGCAGCATCCTCTCGGCGCGTACCAGCGTCACGTGCTTGTTTGCGGCCCTCATGCGCTCGGCGTAGTGTTCCGCCTCATCCCGCAGCAGGTCGTGCTCGGCGGTCACGATGACCGTGGGCGGCAGGCCTTCCGGAACCGGAACGTGGCCGGGGTAGAGCAGATAGTTGCTGGAATCATGTGGCGCCGCGCCTTCGTGGCATTCCCAGAAATAATCCATGCGGCTTGCCGTCAGCCCGTAACCCTGGGAATACTCCTTCCTGCTCATCGTGTCCGGCCGGCGATCCGTATTCGGATACCAGAGCAGCAGCTTGTCGGGGGCGGGAATGCCGGCCCCCTCGAGGCGGTGCCGCAGCGCGCAGCCCAGGGCCAGGTGTCCGCCCGCGCTGTCACCCGACAATGCGATGGCGCGCGTATCCACGCCCAGTGCTTGCCCGTAGGCGTGCACCCAGTTCCAGGCGTCCCATAGGTCTTCATGGGCGGCGGGAAAAGGGTTCTCCGGCGCCCGGCGATATTGAATGCTGATCACGGTCCTCGCGGTGCGCAATGAAATCTCCGCGCATAAGGCATCATGCGTGTATATGCTGCCCGCGACCCAGCCTCCCCCGTGCGCATACAGGATCGCGGGCGATGGGGACGTCGGGAAAATGGGGCGATACAGGCGGTATGCGAGTTCCCGCCCGGGCAGGGTGATGATGCCATCCCTGGTCTGGACCCGCGCAGGGATATGGGGACTCGCCTTGCCATGCATGGCCTCCCTTTCCATGGAGTCGCGGATTCTCATGTACTCGGGATAGCCGTCGGGGTATTCGAGCGGCTCGAGATTGGCCGCCTCCTGAAAGAACGAGGCCAGCTCCGGATCGATCGCCCTGTGCGCCGTATCGAGCCCATGATTCTTGTTTCGATCAGGCATGCCTGCCCCCGTAGGTTGACAACGTGCTGAATGGACTGGAACATGGTGTGTCCAGCTCGAACAATGGAGAGAGCCATGAGCGGTCCTTCTGACTGGCCTCTACCAGAAGACGGGGTACGTTTCATCGTTCCGCATTCGCTGGTCAGCGCATTGCAAAACAACGACTTGACCCGCGGGCTGTATCTACGTGCAATGGGTTATTACCCCAACGCCCGCGGGCACTATGTGAACCGCGATGAGCACACCGACGACCTGGTGCTCTACTGTGTCGGCGGCGAGGGCAGCCTGAGCACCGGCGAGCAAACATACAAGGTCGCCAAGGGGGATGTGCTGCTGCTTCCGCGCGGTGTGCCCCATTCCTACGGCGCATCCTCCGAGCGCCCGTGGACCGTGTATTGGATGCACTTTTCCGGCACGGACGCGGAGGCGTTCTGGCGCCATCTGGGCTGCATCGGCAGGGGGTTCGCCACCCACGTCGGGGTGACCGCTCGCCTGAGCGGATCCATGGAATCCCTGATCAAGATCGCGAGCAGGGACCTGCTCGAGAACTCCCTGATCTATGGTTCCAACCTGCTGCGTGAGATTCTGACCCTGTTGAAGGTCATGCGCGACAAGAGCCAAGAGAGCAGCAGCAGCTTCAGTGTCGATGCCATTCACGCATTCATGCACAAAAGCCTCCACATAGACCTCGATCTCGACACCCTGGCCCAGACCGCCAATATGTCGCGCCATGCGTTTTCCAGACGCTACAAGACGCTGACCGGCGTTTCCCCCTACCGGTACTACCTGTATTTGAAGATGCAGCGGGCATGCCAGTTGCTCGATGCCACGGACCAGACCGTTGCCCAGGTCGCCGAGGTCATGGGCTACCGGGATCCCTATTATTTCTCGAGGGTCTTCCGGCAGATCATCGGCATGCCCCCCAGCCAGTTCCGTAAAAAACGGTACGACTGACGGCCTTGCCTCCAACGCCATCATCGCCAGGCTTCCGTATACAGGGAAATCGTTTCCTCCATGCTCGGAACCCGCGGATTGTTTCCGGGAGACCCTGATGCGTGGGCCTGCTCGGCCATCACGGGCAATAATGAAAAGTATTCGCTCTCGTCGATGCCCAGCTCCCCGAGAGCAGGCACATCCAGGTCGGAATTGAGCTGGCGCAGTTCGTCGATGAGTTTTGCGCTGGCGGCCTCGTCGCTGTCCGTACCGGCCGCGATTCCCATGAAGCGCGCGCAATCGGCATAGAGCGGCCTGGCCGCCTCCACGGAAAACTCCGTGATCCGGGGCAGCAGCATGGCATTGGACAGCCCGTGGGGAATGTGAAAGAAAGCCCCGAGAGGCCGGCTCATCCCATGGACGAGGCAGACCGATGAATTCGAGAAGGCCAGGCCCGCCCAGGTGGCGGCGAGCATCACGGCTTCACGTGCGTCCCGATTGTCCGGCTGCCTGTATACGGTGCGCAAATGGCGCCCCAGGGAACGCATCGCCAGTTGCGCCATGCCGTCGGAAAAGGGGTTGCGCCGTCGGCTCACGTACGCCTCGATGGCGTGCGTCAATGCATCCAGGCCCGTGTCCGCGGTCAGGCGCCGCGGTTTGCTGAGGGTGAGTTCATAATCGATGACGGCGACATCCGGGCAGAATGCCATTCCGGCGCACAGCATTTTCTCGTCGTTCGCCTCGTCCGTGATGATGGTGAAGCGAGTGACTTCCGACCCCGTTCCCGCGGTCGTGGGAATGGCGATCACCGGCAGGCCCGGCGCATTGCTCGTGACCGGGACCTTGTAGTCGCGCATGGTGCCGCCCCACTTGGCCAGGAAGGCAATCGCCTTGGCGCTGTCGATCGGACTGCCGCCCCCCAGGGCGATGACACAGTCGGCACCATGCTCCGTCAGCGCCTTCAGGCCTTGCTCGATCGATGAGGAGGTCGGATCGGGCGCCACGTCCGCGAATACATGGCAAGGCATTCCCGCGTGCTCCAGGGGGATGCGCAGGCGATCCACGTTTCCACACCGCAGCATGAAGGCGTCGGTCACGATGATGGGCCTATGCAGCCCCCTGTTTTGGAGGATCGGGAGCACCTGGTCGATGGCGCCAGCCCCGATCACCATCTGGCGCGGTTGCACGATACTGGCCGGCATGAAAAGCCTCCTTTGCTTGGAATGCACCTCGTGATCTACAGCCCCAGGTATGCCTTGTGGACCATTTCGTTTTCGGCCACCTCCTTGCTGGGGCCGCTCAAGACGATACGGCCATTCTCGAGCACATAACCCCATGAGGAGATCTCCAGGGCAAGATTCACGTTCTGCTCGATCAGCAGCACACTGAGCCCCTCCGAGTTGAGCTGGGTTATGGCTTCGAATATGCGGTCCACCATGATTGGCGCTATCCCGAAGGAAGGCTCGTCGAGCAGGAGCAGCCGCGGCCGGGCCATCAATGCGCGGCCGATGCTGGCCATCTGCTGCTCGCCGCCGCTGAGGGTTCCCGCCTGCTGATTCCTGCGTTCGGCCAATATCGGGAAAATGGAGAACACGCGCTCGAGGCTCTCGGCAATCTCGGCCTTGTCGGTCCTCAGGTATGCCCCCATCAGCAGGTTGGCGTGCACGCTCATGTAGGGGAATAGTTTCCGGTCATCCGCGCATTGGACCACCCCGAGCTGCACCACCTTGTGCGGCATCTGGCCCACGAGATCACTGCCTTCGAAGATCATTCGTCCATGGCTGGGGATGAGGCAGGAAATCGCCCTGAGCAAGGTGGTCTTGCCGGCGCCGTTCGGCCCCACCAGCGCGACGATCCGGCCCTGGGAAACCGCAAGCGATACGTCGTGGAGCACCCTGATGGAACCGTAGCCGGCGCTCAGGCCTTCAATTGACAACTGTTGCGACATCGTGCGCTCTCTTTCCAAGATAGGCCTCGATGACACGCTCATTTCTGACGATGTCCGCGGGCAGCCCTTCAGCCAGCTTGGTGCCGAAATTGATGACGACGACTCGCTCGGCAAGAGCCATGAGCTCTCGCAGGCGATGCTCGATGATCACGATGCTCAGGCCGCCCGCCTTCAGGTTCCTGATCAGGTCGGACAAGGTCCTGGTTTCCTCATGGCTGAGGCCCGAAAAAGGCTCGTCCAGAAAGAGCACTCTCGGATGGGTTGCAAGCGCGCGGCCGATGTCGAGCAGGCGCAGTTCGCCCTGGGATAGCTGGTCGACCAGCGCGTCGGCCTTGGCGCCCAGGCCGATGCGCGACAGCAGCGCCCGGGCCTCTTTTTGGATGTCTTCGTGCGACAGTTTGCGCTGCCGCATGCGGGGAGCCCAGGACGGCAGCATCAATGTCTCGAGCGCCGTCATCCCGAAGAAAGGCTTCACCAACTGAAAACTGCGGGCCAATCCCATTTCCACCAATTGATGGACCGGCTTTTTCAGGATTTCCTTTCCCTCGAAGACCACGGATCCGGAATCGGCCCGCAGGAAACCGGTCAGCAGGTTGAACAGCGTTGTCTTGCCTGCCCCGTTCGGACCGATGATTCCCAGCACGGTGTTGTCCTCGAGCTCGAGGCTGACGTCGTCGACCGCCTTGATTCCGCCGAATCGCTTGTGGAGACCGGAGACTTTCAGTACCGCCATGTCAGTCCTCCCTGCCGAACAGGAATTTCCCGAAGGCGGGATATCGCTTGAAGATCCTTGCGTGGGCGAACCCGTCCGGGTTCAGGTAGACCAGCAGGATGAGCGAGCCGGTGAAGATGACGCCCCGGTATGCTTCGACGACACGCAGCCATTCATGGAAGAAGGTGAAAGCCGCGGAGACCAGGACCGGGCCCAATATCGTTCCACGCCCCCCGACGATGCAGAGCAGCACGATCAGCACCGACAACTGGGCCGTCAGGACGCCAGGGTTGACCTGCATGTTGAGGTGGGCATACATCGCCCCCCCGAGGCCGGCGAAAAAACCGCTGATCACGAACGCGATGATCTTGTAGCGCGCCGTATTGATCCCGGATGCCTGGGCGGCGTCCTCGTTGTGCTGGGTCGAGCGCAGAATCAGCCCATAGTGGGACCTGGAAAACGCCTTGATCAATATGATCGACACCAGGACCACCAGGATGGCCACCACGATGTCAGAGCCGATGGCATCCGTGTATGACCCGATTCCGGACAGGCCCTCGTCGCCTCCCGTCGTTTCAGAAAAGATATTGACCAGCTTGAGAAGCACGGCGGCGAACGCGATGGTGGAAAGGGCGAAATACGGGCCACGCAGGCGCAGTGTGAGATAGCCCACCGCCAGGCCGAAAAGCGCCGTCAAGGTGGCGGCGAGCGGGGTCGCGACCCAGGGGGAAAGATCGAGGTATCGGCTGCCCATGGCGGCCAGATAGCCCGCGCCGCCGATGAACATCGCGTGGCCATAGTTGTCTTGCTGCGTATATCCGGAAAGAATGTCCCAGCTCGCCACGTACTGCATGTAGAGCAGGATGAACAGGAACATCTCGACCAGGTAGATGCTGTCCGAGAATATCGCGAAATAGGCGATGAGCAGCAGAAGGATGTAGAAAGCAGGGGAGAGGTGGAACGCGGTGCGGGCGATGTGGCCCGCCGTTTCGCTCGCCCCGGGACTGTGCCAAGCCATTTTCCTTCCTTGTGTGTTATGCCTTTCGAATACCCAGCAAACCCGATGGCTTGAACACCAGCGCCAGCACGATGATCATCAGGGTGACCAGGTCCGCATAATGGGCCGAGTACGCGAAGGTGGTTGCGACCTCAAAGAAGCTCAATATGAACGCCGCCAGCACGGCGCCCGGCAGGCTGCCCAGGCCGCCCAATATCGCTATGGCGAAGGCCTTGATGAGCCAGTAGCCCCAGACATTGGGCGTGACGGTCAGGAGGGATGAGACGAGAATCCCCGCAATGGCGGCGAGCATCGCCGAAATCGTTATCGTGAGGGCCAGCGTCCTGTTGATCTGGACGCCGCACAGGATTGCACCGTCGCGGTCCTGCGCGACGGCCTCGATCGCCCTCCCGCGCTTCGTATGGCGCAGAAAGAACCACAGCCCGACGAGGAGGAATGCCGACACGGGAAGGATCAGCAGTTCCGACCAGAGTATCCTGACACCGAGGATGTCGACGTTCCCCGCGATGATCGAAGGCACGCCGGTGCTGGTGGCACCCAAGGCCAGCCTCAGTACCTGCTCGGCGAACAGGGCAATGGCCAGGGAAATGACCATGACGTAGGGCACCGAATCCACGCGCCGGCGAAAGAGGCCGAAATACAGGAACAATGCAAAGAGGCATACGAACAGCACCGCGAACGCCATGGCCACGAGCAGGACGCCCAGGCCGCCTCCGCCAAACAGGTAGTTATAGAATATGTGCGTGAAGTAGGCGCCCAGCATGAAAAGGGTTCCGTGGGCGAGGTTCAATATGCCGCCCACGGAAAAAACCAGCACGAACCCCACCGCCACCAAGGCGTATATCGCACCGCGCGTGAGTGTCAATATGATTATTTCCATGGATCATTGCTTTTGCTTGACCCATGGCGGCAGGATGAACTCGCCGGTCTTGACCGCGGGTGGCCAGACGACCTCGCGAGATCCGTCCTGGCGCCATTGGAACATGCCCATCACGCGATAGCCGGACCCGAATTTCGAATTGTGATTGTCTTCAAAGACCCAGCGGGCGGAGACCCCCACATAATCGGTTTCCTCCAGCGCCTTGACCAGCGCGTCGGGCTTGAGGTCCTTGGCGCGCTCGATGGCGTCCTTCAGGATGTATATCGCGTCGTAGGTATAGCCGCTGGTGTAGTCCGGCGAGACCTTCCAGGTGTCGACGTAGCGGTCGAACCACTCGATCGTCTTTGGCGTCAGGGACGTGCGATAGCTGCCCTGGATCAGGTTGGCATGGCCGACCGCTTTCTGATCGGTATCCTTCCAGAATCGTGAGGATGTGCCGGAGGCATTGATTCCGGACATGGGGGGGCCGTTGAGCTCGGCCCACTGCTTGGCATAGATTGCCCCATCCACCTGAGACGATATGTCGAGGATATAGTCGACCTTGGCGTTGGTGATCTTGGCGAAGGAAGGCTTGAAGTCCTTGGTTTCGTGATCGAACTTTTCCTCGATCGCGATCGTGACGCCGGCGTTTTCCAGGTCTTTCTTCAGGATCTCGACGATACCTCGCGTCCACAGAGCGTCCTCGACCAGGAGGCCCGCGCGGCTATAGCCCTTTTCCTTGTGCAGGAAGTTGATTGCCCAGTCTCCGAGGGCGACCCCCATGTCCTCACTGCTGTGCATCACACGGAAAAAGTACTTGGTCTTGTCATAGTCGGACGAGACTCTTTCCGAAAGCTGATTGCTTGCGGCGCCGGTCGTCAGGAACGGTACTTTGTACCGCGCCATCTGGTCGACGATGGCCATGGCCACGCCGCTCGAGGCGGTGCCCACGACCGCCACGGCCTTGTCGGACAGCGCCAGGCGCTTGTAGGCGTTGGCCCCGACCTCCGGCTTGTATTCGTCGTTGGCGAGAATCAGCTCGATTTGTTTTCCGTCGATGCCGCCGGCCGCATTGATCTCCTCCGCAGCCATCTTGGCCGCATTGAGCAGCCCCTCTCCAGCAGGGGTATTGAAGGGTGCGATCACGCCGATCTTTATGTCTTCGGCGAGCGCCGAAGACGAAACGGTGAAGCCCGCGGTCATCACGAGGGTGGTCGCCAGTATGCCCGGCAAGGCCTGTCCCAGCTTGCGTTCCATGTTGTCTCCTTTCCCGGGTCTGAGTCGCCCGTATTAGATAGGGTCGATTTTTCCATCGACTACGAATGTGATTATAGGCAGGGCCGAAGTCGCCATGAATGCAAGATATTGGCGGCGGCCTGTACTTTATTGACCGGCAGCCGCAGCGGGTTTCCCACGGCGGGAGGGTGGGATGGGAATGAAAGTGCGGGGATTCCCGACTGCGTCCGCATCGGTGCATTCCTTGTCCCGGCGAAGGCCACGATTCCCTTCGATTGGAGTTCGCGCTGGACAGGCAGTAGCATACGGGCCATGAATCCGCCGTCGGCCAAAACCGCTTCCCATGCATCCCCTCTCGCGGGCATCGCCTGCGTGTCCGCGGGCATCCTGTTTCTGACCTGCAGCGACGCCCTCGCCAAGTGGGTGGGCCAGTACTACAGCCCGGTGCAGATCCTGTTCCTGCGGGCGGCGATCGCCTTGCCGGTGGTGCTGGTGCTGGTCCTCGCCCTGGGCGGGCGGCCCGCGTTGCGCACGCATCATGCGAAGCTGCACCTGGCGCGTGGCGCGCTCAATATCGTTTCGGCATCGCTGTTCTATCTGAGTCTGCAGTCGCTGCCCTTGGCGGAGGCCACCGCCATTGCGTTTTCCGCGCCCTTGTTCGTTACCGCGCTATCGGTGCTGGTGCTGAAAGAGCGCGTGGACGGCAGGCGCTGGCTGGCGGTGGGGGCCGGGTTCGCCGGCGTGCTGGTCATCGTGCGGCCTGGCGCCGCCAGCTTCCAGATGGCGGCGCTGCTGCCGCTGGCGACCGCGGCGCTGTATGCCGTCATGATGCTGACCGCCCGCGCCATCGATGCGGCCGAGAGCATGCTGACGACGATGTTGTACATCGTGGTGGGTCAACTGGTCTGCAGCGCGGTCGCCGTGCCCGCGTTCTGGACGCCGCCGGCCTGGCCGCACCTGCCGTTCTTTGCCGGCATCGCATTGTTCAGTACGCTGGGGCTGACCTTCATCACCCAGGGATTCCGTATCGGACCCGCGTCGGTGGTCGCGCCCTTCGATTACACGGGCCTGCTGTGGGCATCGCTGCTGGGATGGCTGGTGTGGCAGGATAGCCCCGATGTGCTCGATAGCCTCGGCGCGGCATTCATCGTCGGCAGCGGCCTGTATATCGCGTGGCGGGAAACGCGGCCCGGGAAGAAACGACGCGCGATTGGGAAAGGGTAGGTCGCTTCGTCCTCCGGTTTCGCCGGGCCGGGATCGGGCTCCACGCGATCAGGCATTACAGGCAATCAACCAGGAACTGGCCGCCATTGCGCAACGCGCCGAACGCCTTGGCGTACAGACACGGCTGATCCGCAGCAAAGGCCTTGGCGACACCAAGCTGATCGCCGAGCACGAGGCCAGCCAGGTCAAGGTTCGGACGCGGGACATGTCTTCACCGGACAGACGCCATTTTGGCTGCTACGGCAGCGATCTATATCGGAAATATGCGCTTGGTGTCGTTCCCGTCGCCGTTTTGAACATCGCGATAAAAGCGTTCGCGGAACTATAGCCGAGCGCGTCGGAAACCTGCTGTACCCGCGAGCCGGAAGCGAGCATGCGCAGAGCCATGAGCAGATGAAGTTGCCGCTTCCACTGCCCGAAGTTCATGCCGGTTTCCCTGATCACGAGCCGTGCGAGCGTTCGTTCGCTCATTGCCAACTGCTTGGCCCATTGAGAAAGCGTGCTCCGATTCGCTGGGTCATGCACCAGAGTATCGACAATCTGTCTGAGTCCGGGATGACCCGGCATGCGCAGTTCGAACGATGTGAGCGGCATTCTTTCCAGTTCGCTGAGCAGCACCCGCATGATTCTTTGCAAATGGCCATCGCCAGGCTGCTCTGGAGCATGCTTGGCCAGATGCAGCATCATTTCCCTCACCATTGGTGAAATCTCGATCGTGCAGCATGTGTCTGGCAAAGCTGCAGCTCCTGGTTGGACGAACAGGAAGCATGCTCTGGCATTGGAGGTAGGTCGGCAACTATGCCGAATGCCGCACGGTATCCAGACCGCGCAGTCGGGCGGAACGATCCAGAGAGAACCTGGAACTTCACAAGTAACGGCCCCGTCCAGCGTGAAGATGATCTGCCCGCTTGGGTGCGTATGCGGCGGTATTTCCTCCTGGTTCTGGCGGAGTGTGACGCTCAGCGCAGTGACTGGATAGCCGTGGAAATTCTGCTCCACCGGTACATGCGGCATGATCGCATTCCTTCCGCAAGGCTGTCTGAATTTATGTATTTTATGTCATAAATACATATATACAGCCAATAGCCCACTCAATAAAGTGCTGTGTTTGCCTGATGTGCTGCTTGAAGACAAGCCGAGGCAGTGATTGAAACGAGGCGTATTGCATAGATGGACATGAAGAAGTCAACTTCGGTCATTGCGACCACAACATCCCTTGCCGCATTGTTGCTTTTGGCGGCCAACCTGCGTCCCGCTCTGACCAGCGTCGGGCCATTGCTAGATCAGATCCGGCATGCGACGGATATCTCACCGTCGGCGCTGGGAGTGTTAACCAGCCTGCCGCTGCTGGCCCTGGGCGCGCTGGCTCCGCTCGGACATCTGCAACGCCGCTGCGGCGCCGAAAGAACGGTCCTGGCCGCACTGGCTTTACTTGTCGTTGGAACCCTGCTTCGTTCCCAGGGGTCGGCAACCAGTCTTTTTGCGGGAACGGTCTTGCTGTCTGCGGGCATTGCCATCGGCAACGTACTGGTGCCGATCATCATCCGCCGTGACTTCCATGGACGAATTCATGCCCTGACCACGGCCTGCGTCGTGACCATGGGACTGTCGCATCGGGGGCTTCGGTGCACATCGGACCAGTATCGCCAACGCCCGTGGTGGCAGTCTTATGCTGCTTGGGCCAACGCGGCGGTCTCTGGGCAATGCTTGAGTTCCCTCATCGCCGGCGACCGCCCGAAGCAAAAGCGGAGCCGGGAGCTCTTCAAAATTCGTCGTTTGACGCCGATCGCCGGCGAGAAAGGCAGATGGCAGCATGGTTCTCATCAGCCCACTGAATGAGTTTCTGCATGGGTTCGAGAAACGATGTTCCAAGCTCGGTCAAGGCATACTCCACGCGAGGCGGTACTTCAGCATACAGGGTGCGGCTGACGTAGCCATCGGCCTCGAGGCGTTTGAGCGTGCGCGAGAGCACCTGACGCGATACATCGCCAATCTCCCGGTGAAGTTCGTTGAACCGAAGTATGCGTTCATTCAGCGCCTCCAGTATCAGCAAGCTCCACTGATCGCCGATGCGATCAAGCACGTCTCGAATCGGACATGGCTGCTCGAACACTACAAGTTGCTGCGGGAGATTTTCGGACATGAATTACCTTGCTTGGTTTTCGATGGTCATCTGGAAGTGACTTGATGACTTCGAAGTGACTTCTTGCTTCGATGCGGGCGCAAATGTAGCATCGCCATAGCCATTAGTCCATTATTGAGACCTGGTATGGATTATCGTCAAAAAGGAGCTCTCATGGCACGTATTGCACTCATCGGCGCGTCGGGACAGGTCGGCTCGCGCATCCTCAAGGAACTCTCGGATCGCGGTCATACGGTTACGGCCATTGCCCGGCACCCGGAGAAAATCCCTGCGCTGCCGCACGTCACTGCACAGTCGGGCGATGCCACCGACAAGGAAGCCCTGGTCCGCTTGCTGGCGGGCCATGATGCGGCAATCAGCGCGGTCAAGTTTGCAAACACCAACCCGCGCACGCTGATCGACGCCGTGCGCGCGTCCGGGGTGCGGCGTTACCTCGTGGTGGGAGGCGCTGGCAGTCTCGAAATCGCCCCGGGCAAGCGGCTGATCGACCAGCCCGACTTTCCCGAAGCCTACCGGCCCGAGGCCAGCAAGGGAGCCGAATTCCTTGACGTTCTGCGCGCCGAGACGGCTCTTGACTGGACCTTCCTTTCCCCGTCGGCGGAATTCGTACCGGGGGAACGTACCGGCAAGTTCCGCCTGGGCGGCGATCAGTTGCTGACCAGCGATCAAGGTAGCCGCATCTCGTTCGAAGACTTTGCCGTTGCCCTGGTCGACGAAATCGAGCGCCCGGCGCATTCGCGCCGACGCTTTACCGTCGGTTATTGATGAGAGGACAGGCCATGCTGGGAGCCGCCGGATTACTGTCCTCGTTCCTGTTCGCCTGCGCAATGCTGGCGACCGCGGGCCCGGCTTCCGCCAGCGGACCGGCTGTCCGTGACCTGGCGGTTGAAGACGCCAGCCGTGCGCTGGTGCTGGACCTTTTCCGCGTCAAGGACGGCAAGATCGTGGAGCACTGGGACGCCATCCAGGACGTGCCCGAGGAGGCAGCCAATGCCAATACCATGTTCTGAACGCCTGATGGTCTTGCCTGAACCGGTCGGGCGCTGGAACCGGGGAAGCCGGGCATGCGGGTATTGATCGCCGGTGCTTCCCGCGGCCTGGGCCGCGGGCTGGCGCAGGCATTTGCCGAGGAAGGTGCGGATGCCGTGGCGACCGTGCGGGAAAGCGGCAAGGACTATTTCCCCAATCAGCCCGCAATCCGGACATTCCTGCTCGATCTTATCGATCCTGATGCTGGCGCTCGCTGGAATGAAAAAAGGGACCGAAGCCCCTCTTTTCAACGAATTACAGACGCCAGTGGAACTCTGTAGATCAAAAATTGGAGCGGGAAACGGGCTCCAGGACGAAGCCATAACTCGTTGATTAAAAATGAAATAATCTCATCCAGAATGACTGGATGGACTAGATTGTGGACTAACTATTTCGCAGCGTCAACGTCGGCTGTCCACCTGCATCCAGTGGCTTCCGCTGGCATCCATGTATCGCGCCAAGCCGCATCAGCCGTCATCGCTGAGGCAGATGTCTTGCATGAGGTTGCCCGATGATTCATCGTTGACCTAAGCATGGACGATGATCTTTGCCTTCGAGTCTTGCCGGAAGAATAGCCGGAACCGCCTTTCAGTTGTGGTGGGCCTATCTTGGCCACGGTTTTCAACCTGGTCGGTTATGATTGGATTTGAGCGTGAAGTTCCACCATGGGATGAATTTTAGAGAAAAATCTATAAATTTCAGTGGTGCATGATTAGATTTTGATTTATATTTCTCACATGAGTGAACATTCGCGACATCAGATAATCAAGCGACTGCAGGCGGAACTTCCTCGGGGAGCACCGTTCGATCTCGCCATGCTGGAAACCTTCGGCGTGTCGCCCAAACTGGCTGCCCGCTACGCCGAGAGCGGTTGGCTGGTGCGCCTGGGGTACGGCGTCTATGCCTATCCCAACGACAACTTTGACGCCAGCGGTGCGCTGCGGCTCCTACAAGGGCGGGTCGCCGGGCTGCACATCGGCGGCAAAAGCTCCTTGGTGCTGCAAGGGGTTCGGCACAACCTGGTCCCCAGGGAAACCTTGGTGCTCTGGGGTGAGGCGCGCTTTGCGTTGCCTGCCTGGTTCACCACACGGTTTCCATCGCGCTACGTCAATGCAAGGCTGTTCGACTGGCCCGACGATGACCTCGCCAGCAAGACCCTGCACACCCCACCCGGACAGCCTGCTGGACTGCGGGTGGCAGTGCCCGAACGTGCAGTGCTGGAGCTGCTCTATGACACCGGCACACGGGAAAGCCTCGAAGAATCCCGCAACCTGTTCGACGGCCTGCGCTCACCGCGCA